>NZ_JAPENX010000002.1 GCF_026341815.1 Streptomyces sp. NBC_00572 | reverse complement strand
TCCGCAAATGCCGTGTCGATGCGTTGGTGAAGGTGGAAGCCCACCAGACCGGGCAGCGGCGGGGTGGGGGTCCTCATCGGCGTAGGTTCGAGGGATGCATCGAAGGGGACGGTGGGCATGTGTCGCTGGCTCGCGTACTCGGGTTCGCCCTTGCTGTTCGACGCCGTGCTCTACCGCCCCGAGCACTCACTGATCAACCAGAGCCTCCACGCGAGGATGGGCGTCGAGTCGACGAACGGCGACGGTTTCGACGTCGGCTGGTATAGCCCGGACGGCGACGGAACGCCGGCGGTCTTCCGGTCCTGGCGGCGGACCGTACCGCTACGCGCCTTTCAGGATGGGCAGCACGACCTACCCCGCACGGCGTCAGTGGCTCTCGATCCCCACTCACCTTCCCCGCGGCCGGTCGCCCCTGGTGGTGGTGGTGGGGGGGAGGCGGTGCTGGTCGACCCGGAACGGTCCCGTCGGCGGGTCATGCTCTTGCTCGCGCAGCACTACGGGGACTGCCCCGACTGGCCGCTCTTCCGTCATGAGCTGGAGTCCGTGCTCCTCCAGTTCAGGCGGACCGGCAGGACGGCAGATGTACCGAAGAGTCCACACGGATCCTCCTCCGGCTCCTCGGGTGGAAGGGTCGCGTCCTGCGCAGCAGTCGGCTCCCAGCTCGGGCTGAGCGGTCGCAGCGCCTGGCCGACCTGGCTGCTGCCATCGGCGCACGTGGATACCTGTGCGGGAGTGGCGGCATGCGTTATCTGGACGTCACGCCGTTTGCAGTGCCCGGAGTGGCAGTCGTGCCCTTCATTACACCGACGGTCGACATCTGGGAAGACGCACGCATAGTGAGCGCGGTGCACGCCCTCATGGCCAACGGCATCCCGGCAGCGCCAAACAGCTTCGAGCCGTCGCATCTCGCCACGCAGTGGGCCTTGCTCAGAACACGCGTGTACCTGGTTCAGGTGGAAGAGATCACTCGCCGTTCCTGGCCGAAGGTCGGGGGATCAACCTTGGGGACCAGTGATCGGTACACGTGTCCATGCGCGTGGTGATCGGCGACGGGCTGCCGTGTCCATGTGTGATGGGCCGAACCGGAGACGAGGTGGGTGCGGTGCCTCCTCGTCACAGGTAAGCCAGGCCCAGTAGTTCAGCGACCGGCCCATCGCCGGCCGTGCTCGCCCTTTTCGGAAGAGCGAGCAGCGAGGCGCTGGTGCGGACAACACAGGAGTGGAGGGGACGACAGCCCAGCCCTCTGCCTCGGTCGCACTGGTGGCACGTCTTCGTGATCTCCAGACGTCTGGCCTGGGGCCTTGTATTGAAACCCCCTGATCGTCGGGCTTCGGCGTCCACCGGAGGTCAGTACACGAGCGGCTCGTGATCGCGGCCCCTTGTCCTCCCCGGCCCGATGGGTTGCTCAGCAGCGCGAACAAGCGGGCCCCAAGGGCAGCCGGACTCCGTCCGGCCCGGGGTCTTGGACGACACCGCTGTCTTCGACCACCAGCCCGTCACCCCCGCTCACCTCCGGGCACTGCGGAGCTTCTCGAACACCGCCCTCGGAGTGGCGGCGGACCTCTCTGCGTCCTCCAGCTCGTGCCACTCCTGGTGCAGGGGCGCGCGACGGGCGGTCCGATTGTCGTCAGGCCTCTGCGGCCGCGCGCCGGATCGCGTCGAGCGTGCGCGCCACATCGTCGTCGGTGGTCGACCAGTTGCTCACCGAGATCCGCATGACGCGTCTGCCGTGCCAGGTGGAGCCGCTGATCCACGCGGTGCCGTCGTCGAGCAGCCGGGCGAGTACCCGGTCGGTGCGTCCGTCGCTGCCGAACCCGGCGCAGACCTGCGTGAACGCGACCTCGTTGAGAACGGTCGCGCCGTCGATCTCGGCGATGCCAGCGGCGAACGCGGAGGCGTGGCGACACAGCCGCTCGACGAGGTCGGAGACGCCTGATCGGCCGAGGGACCTGAGGGCGGCCCACACGGTGAACGCTCTGCCGCGCCGCGAGAGTTCGGGCACCTTGTCGATGGGGTCGCCGTGCTCGTGCCGGATGAGGTAGTCGCCGCGCCGGCCCATCGCCGCCCGGACCGCGGACGCGTCGCGCACGATCGCGAGTCCGCAGTCGTAGGGGACGTTCAACGTCTTGTGGGCGTCCGTCCGGCATTATGCCGTGGCGCCGCCTTCCTCGTACGTCGAGGTCCATTGGGGTCCCCACGGCGAGGCGTACGTGACCCCACTCGGGTCAGAGCTCCTGGGCGTCGCGCTCCTGACCTCACTGCGTGCGCCGTTCGACGAACAGCTGGCCGGCTTCCCCGAGCTCGCGGCCGCTCTGCCCCGCCAGGCCGCGGTCGGCGCCGTGCGTGGTGCGGGTCCCCTCCGCCAGAAGGTCCGCTCGCGCGTCCAAGGGCGGGTCCTGCTGGTGGGCGATGCCGCCGGCTACATCGACGCGCTGACCGGCGAGGGCGTCTCACTGGCTCTCGCCGGTGCCAGGGTCCTGGTCGATCAGCTGCGTCGCGGCTCACCCGGCGCGTATGAGGCTGCATGGAAGCAGGCGACCCTCCGGCACCGGTTCCTGACCGACTGCTTGTTGCGAGCTCTGCAACGCCCCCGACGGCCGCGGCGGAGACCGAGGCGGCCGTGAAGTCGGCCGACCGTGCTCTCAGCCAGGCGCGTCGCGCAGCCGAACGGGCGGGACGCGAGGTCGAGCGCCTGAAGCGGGCGGGGCAGCAGCCGGGGCGTACGTGGGCGCGCGGGCTGTGCCGTCCCGGGGATTTTCGCCGCTGCCTGGCCTACGGCTCCGGTCTCACCGCCGCCCGTACCGCGAGCTGATGTGCTTCAGCAGCTGCCGCGACGAGCCCGGGAGAACCTGGCCGAACCGCGACCAGCCGTATCGACCGCGTGGCCTGTAGACCGTCGGCGTGCGCGCGCGGCGTCGTGTCGGTCGAGGCCGCGCGCGACGGGGCGGCCGAAGAACCTGCGGAAGGTCACCCGCTCTCGCCCATGGAACCTCCCTCGACGGCCGGGTCCTCTGTCAGAGTGACGGGCTCGAACGGCGGGCCGGCGAGGAGCGGACGGATGCGCAACGGATGCGGAACGGCAGAGACGCGGCATTCACGGCGTTCATGGAAGCGCGCTACCACTCGATACTGCGGACAGCCAGGCTGCTGACGGGCGGCGGACCGCAGGCCGAGGACCTTGCCCAGGAGACGCTGATGCGGACCTACCGTGCATGGCATCGCATCGGGCGGCTGGAAGCCGCGGAAGCGTACGCGCGCACCACGATGGTCCGGCTGCTGGTCAAGGGCCGTCGGCGGAAATGGCACGCCGAGGTTCCGGCCGAGCACCTGCCGGAAGCAGCTCATCCGGGTCATGAGGACACGTCGACGACCGGGGTGGCGGTACGCAAGGTGCTGCAGGCCCTTCCGCCGGCGCAACGCGCGGTGCTCGTGCTGCGCTACTTCCATCAGCTCAGCGAGGAAGAGATCGCCGGGGTACTGGGCTGCTCACGCGGCACCGTCAAGAGTCGGGCGGCCCGTGCTCTGGCAGCCCTACGCGAAGGGGGCCTGCTCGCCGCTGTGTCCTACGACGACGAGTACGACTACGAGAGGGTCTCGGACCGTGACTGATCAGCGGCACCACGAAGAAGAACACGTACACCGCCTGCTCGCCGCCGCTGCGGAGCCGCCGGGGAACACCCTGGCCCCGCCCGGCGCCGACTTCACCGCCCGCGCTCGCCGCGTGCTGGTGCGCCGGAGGCTGGGAGCCGTGACGGGAGCTGCCGTCGTGGTGTTGGTGACGGCAACAGGGGCCGCCGCGATGTTCAGGGGCGCGGCAGACCACGGGGACCGTGTTGCGGCGGCCTCGGCGCAGTGCCTGCGAACCACCGTCCAGAACCTCCAAGACGGCCGGCGGGCGGGCTTCCAGGTCGTCTACGGGCAGGTGCGGGAAGGTGGCGTGGGCGTGGACGACGGTACGACCCAGGGCTCGGCCTTCCGCTTCGATATCGACGGCACCCTCACGGCCGGCGGGGGAGTCCCCTCCTCCGGTCCTGTCCTCACCTGGTATCCGGTCTCCGAGGCGCAGCTCCCGCCTCCGGGCCACTACGTGCTGCTGCTCGCGGAGTTGGGTGGGCCGTCGAAGGACGGTCAACGTCTCTTCGAGTTCCGCCCCGAAGACGTGCTGCCCTTGGACGGCGACGGCAGGGTTCGGCTCACGTGCGAGGACGGTGGGACGGGCAGCGTGGAGAAGGAACGTCTGCACGCAGCGTTGGCCGGGTCGAAGCCCGCTGCGAACAGCGGCCGCCCTTAACGAACTCGTGCACGGTAAGCGGTGAGACGTCAAGGATTCCGGTGGGGCTCGGTGTTCACCTCTGTTGTGGTGGGATCAGGTCCGCGCTCTGCTGGTGGGACAGCAGGCCGGCAATGGCCTGGACGGTGTCGTCCATGTGCTCGCGGCGGAGATCGGTCGGCTCCGGGAGATTCACTGATCGACGATCTGGCGCGGCGGCTGGCGCAGCTGGACGAGGCCGGCGGCCCGGCGCACGCCCAACGACTCGCCGAGACGCTGCTGGCCTGGCTGGAGACGCGGGGTGGTGCTCCCGAGGTGGCCGCCCGGCTCGGAGTCCACCCGCGGACCGTGCGCTACCGCCTGAGGCAGCTCCGTGAGTTGTGGGGCGACGACCTGGACGACCCGGACCGCCGCTTCGAACTGGAGCCGGCGCTCCGCACCCGGCGGCTGCGCGGGGATCCGGCCCCACCGCCCGACTGACCTCGGGACGGCGAAGGCGAAGCGGGGTGCCCGGGA
Organism: Streptomyces sp. NBC_00572; assembly: GCF_026341815.1. Lineage (GTDB taxonomy): Bacteria > Actinomycetota > Actinomycetes > Streptomycetales > Streptomycetaceae > Streptomyces. The sequence continues at coordinate 1,000,741 of NZ_JAPENX010000002.1, read as the reverse complement.
TCCCTGCGCGAGGAGCGCCGCGGGCGGTGCATCACTTCCTGCCGGGCGCGGATCGGCCGGCCGTGTCACGGAGATGATCTACGGCCACGAAAGTGTCGCGAGCGGAAATTGGCCGATCGCATTCGGCCCCCTACTCGCCGCGCATATCCAGTGCATTCGGTCGCGCATACGACCGTGCACGAATCCGCCGGGAAATGAACTGCACCAAGTTGCCAGCACCCTGGCAGGATTCGGCCACATGGCATCGAAGCTGCAGCTCAACGGCGTCACCGGGGGCTCCCGCAGCATCACCGGAAATGCATTTCAGTGACCCGCCGGGAAACCGATGGGTTGTGGACTGGCTATCGACGCGCATAGCTTTCCCTCGTCGCTCAGCCGGGCGACGAGCCATGGGCCGAAGTTTTCCGCAGAATGGCCTATTGGGTATATGCGGCCGGATTGGATGTGAATTCACATGAACAACTTCGACGGTGACATCTCGCTCATCGAGGAGATCGCGGAGCAGGACTTCGACGGCGTCGCCTATGGCGCGTGCTCGACCAACACGTTCTCGCTGTCCGACTTCCTCGGCAACCAGGGCGGCTGGTGCACGCTGACCAAGGAGTGCCAGCCCAACTGCAACTGAGCCCGAAGGGCTGGGCACGGACCGGGGGCGGGGAGCGGCTCATGCTCCCCGCCCCCGGCGCAACGTGGCAATCTATCATCTTCCGCGCAGGGAGCCGGAGCATTGATCTCGCCCGCGAATCTTTACCCAGAACTCGACAGCGTCGAAATCCGCGAAACCATCGAGCCCCTCGGCGTTTTCGCGCCCGCCGTCCACGTCAAGCTCTCGGCTCCGTCCGACGTCGCTCCAGGGGCCCCCTCGCCGGCCGCGCTCGCCTGGTCGCTGGAGCCGGAGGAGTATCCGTTCCAGCGCGTGATCCGGCAGCTGGCACTGCCGACTGCCGGCGGGCTCCTCGCTGAGGACCTCACGGAGGCCGTCGCCGACCTGGACGCCTTCACGCTCCAGGTACTCGGCCGGGCCGAGGCCCGGCTCCGCGACGTGGCGACCCGTACATTGGTCGCCGCGGTCAACAAGGCCTCCACCGACGGGCTGCTGCGAGGGGCGACCCCGCACGAGCGCTACCAGGACTTCGTCACCCGGGCGTGGAGAGACGCCCTGGAGCCGTTCCCGGTGCTCCGCTCCGCGGCCGGCCATGTGGTGCGCAACGCCCGCGAGGCCGCGCGCGAACTGGTCCGGCGCCTCCACGCCGACCGGGACGAGGTGTTCCGGTTCTCCCGCATCGCCCCCGGCGACCCGCTGCTGTCCATCGGTGGGGCCGACGGCGACTCGCACGCCCACGGCAGGGCGGTGAGCATCCTGACGTTCGCCTCGGGGGCCCGCCTGGTCTACAAGCCCCGGGACGTCTCCTGCGAGGCGGCCTTCGAGACCGTCGTCGAGCGCGTCAACGCGGAGGCCGACTGCGCACTGCCCGCCGCCCGCACCCTGGTGCGCGACGGGTACGGGTACGTCGAGTACGTCGAACAGGAGGACATCGGCGGATTCAGCGTGCCGTTCATGCGGGCCTGCGGCCAGTTGGCCGCCGTGTTCTACCTGCTGGACGCGCGGGACATGCACTTCGAGAACATCCTGCCCACCCGCCTGGGCCCGGTGGCCATCGACCTCGAGACGCTGGTGCACCCCTCCCGGGTGCACACCGGCCCCACCCCGGAGGCCGAGGGCAACGCGTACGACGAGATCGGCCGCAGCGTCTACGGCATCGGGATCCTCCCGTTGGTCCTGGCCGGCAAGAACGAGGACTCCGGCTACGTCGACCTCGGTTTCCTCGGCGGTGACAACCAGGGCGTCTCCCCCTTCAAGACCATGGTCTTCGAGCACCCCTTCACCGACCGGATCCGGGTGCACCTCCAGGCCCGCCCGTCCGAGCAGCGCTCCACCGTGGTCCGGGAGAGCACCGAACAGGAGATCCACGGGCTCGCCGGACAGATGGCCGACGGGTTCCGGCAGGTGTGCGAGGCGGTGATGCGCCGGCCCTCCTGGTGGACCACCCTCCTTGAGGGGCTCGCTCCGGCCATGCGCCTCCGCTATATCCACAACCCGACGTCGCAGTACGCGCAGATCCTGCGGATGGCAGCCTCCGCCGCCGCGATGGCCGATCCGGCGCTCGCCCAGGCCCTGCTCCACAGGATCGCCATCCCCTCCCGGTTCTCCGACCGCAGGCTGGTCGGCTCGGAACTGCGGCAGATGGCCGAACGCGACGTCCCCTACTTCACCGTGCCCGCCACCGGCACCACCGTCCACGACTGCGACGGCGAGGACACCGGCGTTCGGCTCGACCGCACCCCGCTCTCCCGGGCGCTGGCCAAGGCCGCGGCGCTCGACGAGCAGGCGGTGAGGCGGCAGCTACGGCTGCTCCACTCGGCCTTCTGCTCTCGCTTCCCCGACAACCACCTCTCCGGCGGGACCGCCTGGAACGGCCGGGCCTCCACCGGGGAGCGCACCGGCCTGGAGCGGCTCGCCCGGTCGCTGGCCGACGCCCTGACCGCGGGCAGCCTCCCCGACCAGTACGGTCATCTCCCCGCCACCTGGATCGGCCCGCTGGCCTCCGCGCAGGCCGCCCGGCCCTGGCCCTCCGGCGTGCTGGGGTACGACCTGTACACCGGACGCACCGGCCCCGCGCTGGCCCTGGCCGCGGCCGCGGCCCACTTCGGCGACGAACGCTACGAGCGGGTGGCACGCCAGGTCTTCGAGCGCAGCGCCGGTATCCTCACCGACGGCGTCTACGAGCTGCGCAGCATCCGGCAGAGCGGTGCCGGCGCCTACACCGGAACCACCGGCCTGCTGTTCGCCCTGTGCGAGGCCGGGCGAATCCTGCGGGAGCCGGGCTGGGTCAAGGCGGCACAGGACGCCGTGCCGCTGGTCGTGGAGCAGCTCGGCCCCGAGAACACCCCGGAGGTGATCTCCGGGATCTCCGGCATCGCCACGATGATCGCCTCGATCGGCGGCGATCACAGCCTCGACGCCCTGGACGGGCTCACCGGCCGACTGCTGGGCCATGTGGAGGAACCGTCGGGCTCCTGGTGGGAGCAGTCGGGCTTCGCGCACGGCGTCGCGGGAGTCCTGCACGCCCTCGCCACGCTGCCCGACCACCCCGGACACCGCGTCGACGCCGCCATCGGCGTCCTGACGGACCGCCTGGAGTCCTTCTACGTGCCCCAGGAGCGGAACTGGTCCACCAACTCCGCCTTCCCGGGCCGGTTCTCGACCGGCTGGTGCCACGGCGCCGCCGGCATCGCCATGGCGCTGTCCGCCGTGACCGCCCGGACAGCGGACGAACGGGCCGCCGAGCGCCTGGAGGCGGCCCTCGACAACACCTTCCGGCAGGGCTTCGGACGCAACCTCACCTGGTGCCACGGCGATCTCGGCAACATCGACGTGGTCCGCCGGATCGCCGGCGATGACCAGGAGCTGTTGGAGCGGGCCGCCGCCGTCGAGGCGCGCCGGCTGGGACCTGACGTGGTCGCGGAGAAGCTCGCCGACACCGGCTCCCGCTACGTGCACACCGACAGCGCCATGGTGGGCTCCTCGGGTGTGCTGCTGCACCTGCTCGGCCGCCTCGACGACGCGCGGCCCCGGGTGTCGCCGATCTGGCACGGAGCCCTCTGATGGGCCTCCGGGTTCCCTCCGTCACACAGGTCACCCAGACGGAGTGCGGGCTGTGCTGCTGCGTCGCGGTGCTGGGGTACCACGGCCGCACCGAAGACTTCCGGACCGTGCGGGAGGACCTGGAGGCCGGCCGGGACGGTCTCGGTGCCAAGCAGCTCGCGGACTTCCTGCGCTCGAGGGGCATGGAGGTCAAGGCGTTCCGGGCCCGGAGCGTGGAGGCCCTGCGGGGCTTCACCGAGCCGGTGATCCTCTTCTGGGAGGACTACCACTTCCTGGTCCTGGAGCGCTTCGACGGCACGACGGCCTGGGTGATGGACCCGGCCGTGGGCCGCAAGCGCCTCACCCGCGACGAGCTGGAGGCCGGCTTCTCCCAGGTGGTGATCGCGGCCTCCCCCGGCCCGGACTTCACCCGGCAGTCCCTCCCCGCTTTCCGGCACTGGCGGTCGCTGCCGCTGGTCCCGGCCCGGGCAGGCCGCCGGATCGCCCTGGTCGCGCTGCTGTCGCTGGGCTCCTACGCGGCGGTGCTGGGCATACCGGCGCTGACCAAATGGGCCGTCGACCGGGACGACGCCTGGAGTGACCTGTCCCAGACGGGGCTGATCGCGGGGGCGGTGGCGGCGGCCGCGATCGGCTACCTGCTGCTGTGGATGCTGCGCACCGCCGCGCTGGCGGGGCTGATCGCCGTGACGGGCCATCACCTGATGAGCCATGTCTTCAGGAGACTGCTCTCCCTGCCCTTCAAGTTCTTCGCCACCCGGCAGCCCGGCGAGCTGCTGTTCCGCCTGAACACCGTCAACAGCGTCCGGGACCTGCTCTCCTCGCGGATCGCCCAGGGCGTCCTGGACGTGGGGACCCTGGCCTGCATCGGCGTCTACCTGTTCGTCACCGAGTGGCGCATCGGCTTTCTGGCGCTCGCGCTGTTCCTGCTGAACGCCGGCTTCCTGTGGCTGAGCCGGCATCGGGTGAAAGAGGTGACGGACACCGAGCTCGCGCTGCTCTCCCGCTCCCAGTCCACCCAGCTCGATGCCATCGTGTCCGTCCCCACCATCAAGATGGGCGGCTACGCCGGCCGGTTCGCCGACGAATGGGAGGCGACCTACAGCGCCTCGCTGGACGCGATGCGTACCCGGATGCGGATCCAGCAGGGCTGGATCTCCGGGATCGCCGCCACCACGCAGATGTTCGGCCCGCTGGCGCTGCTCCTTGCCGGCCTGCACTTCGTGTCGCGGGGGACGGTGACCATCGGCTCGGCCATCGCCGTGCAGGCCGTGGCGGGCACCTTCTTCGCCCTGAGCACGTCCGTCTTCCAGATGCTGACGGAGATCACCGAGACCTCCCGCTACGTGAGCCGACTGAGCGACATCACGGCGCACGAGAGCGAGCCGGAGGGCGGGCCCCTCACGGAACTCCACGACACCTCGATACGGCTGAGGGAGGTGTCGTTCCGCTACACCCGGCACAGCAGGCCGGTGCTGGAGGACGTGTCGCTGGAGATCCCGGCCGGCGCGAAGGTGGCGTTCGTCGGCGCGTCGGGTTCAGGCAAGTCCACCGTCGGGCGCGTCGTCTGCGGGCTCCACCAGCCGACCGGAGGGGCGGTGGAGTTCTGCGGCCACCCCATGAGCGCCTACCGGACCGACTTCCTACGCGGGCAGATCGGGTACGTCCCGCAGGAGGTGCACCTGCACAACCGGACCATCCTCGAGAACCTGACCCTGGGCCAGGACATCGACGAGGCCACGGTCCGGGAGTACTGCGCGGCCGTCGGGATCCTCGACTTCGTCGAGGAACTGCCGATGGGGCTGCGGACCCTGGTGTCCGAGATGGGATCCAACTTCTCCGGCGGGCAGCGGCAGCGGCTGGCCATCGTGCGGACACTGCTGCAGCGGCCGCGGGTCATCGTCCTGGACGAGGCGACCGCCTCGCTGGACACCGCCAACGAGCGGCGGGTCTCCCGGATCATCGCGGAGACCGGCGCCACGCAGATCGTCATCGCGCACCGGCTGGCGACGATCCAGGACGCGGACCTGATCCACGTCCTGGACCGCGGCCGGATCGTGGAGCGGGGGACGCACGAGGAGTTGCTGGCCCTGGACGGGGTGTACGCGGGGCTGTACGCGGAGCCGGTGGCGGGGGCCGTATGAGGGCCGGTGGGCATGGCCGTCCGGTCACGACTGTTCATGGACGAGAGGTGCTGTGATGATCGAGGTCGAGAACCTCACCAAACGGTACGGCGCGAAGGTCGCCGTGGACGGTCTGTCGTTCTCCGTGACCCCGGGGAAGGTCACCGGATTCCTCGGCCCCAACGGCGCCGGCAAGTCCACCACCCTGCGCATGATCCTCGGTCTGGACGAGCCCACCGCGGGCCGGGCCACCGTCTTCGGCGTCCCCTACCGGAGCCTGGCGCGCCCGCTGACCCGGGTGGGAGCGCTGCTCGACACCAGGGCCGTGCACCCGGGCCGCAGTGCCCGGAACCACCTGCGGGTGCTGGCCGCCTCCCACGGCCTGCCCGCCACCCGGGCTGACGAGGTCCTGGACCGGGTCGGCCTGCTTGCGGTGGCCCGGCAGAGGGTGCGCGGATTCTCCCTCGGCATGGGGCAGCGGCTCGGCGTCGCGGCGGCGCTGCTCGGCGACCCCGAGGTGTTGCTGTTCGACGAGCCGGTCAACGGGCTCGACCCCGAGGGTGTCCGGTGGATCCGGGAGCTGATGCGGGGGCTGGCCGCGGAGGGGCGGACGGTGCTGGTCTCCTCCCACCTGATGAACGAGATGGCGGTGACCGCCGACCATCTGGTGGTCGTCGCCCGGGGCCGGCTGCTCGCGGACACCCCCGTGGACGCGTTCATCGCCGCGCACTCGGACAGGACCGTGTTGGCCCGGGTGGCCGATCCGGAGGGGATGCGGCGGGCACTGGGGGAGCAGGGCATCGAGTCCGTGCGGCAGGACGACGCGACGCTGGCGGTGAGCGGGGCGTCCGTGGAGAAGGTCGGGATTGTCGCGAGCGCGGAGAATATTGCCGTTTTCGAGCTGACCGCTTCCGTCGGTTCGCTGGAGGAGGCGTTTATGAAGCTGACCCAGGAACACGCTGAATACCGGGCTTCGATGGGAGGCTTCTGATGAAGCACGCCGTGGCTGCGGAATGGGTCAAATTGACGACGCTGCGGTCTCCGAAATGGTCCCCGGCAGTTTATCTCGTCCTGATGATCGGGCTGGCCTTCGTCTACGGGATGGTTCCCGGCGAAAGGCAGCTGGCGGCGCCGGGGTTCGACCCGGTCGGGCTCGGCCTGTCGGCCGTACCGCTCGGGATGATCGTTCTGGTGATCATGGGGATTCTCGCGGTGACGGGCGAGTACGCGTCGGGGTCGATCAGGAGCAGTCTGCTGGCCGTCCCCGACCGGGCCCGGTTCTACTACGCCAAGGTGGGGCTGGTCAGCCTGGTCAGCGGGGTGCTGGCGGTGGTGGGCGTGGTGCCGGCCTTCCTGATCGTGCAGAGCGGTATCGGGGAGCACCGGGCGCCGACTGGACTCGCCACGGCGGGGCATGTGGCGGGGGCGGTGCTCTACACGGCGCTGCTGGTGGCGTTCTCCATGGGGGTGGCGACGCTGCTGCGGTCGGGGGCGGCGGCGCTGTCCATTCTGCTTCCGCTGTTCTTCATGCTCTCCACGATCCTGAGCAACATACCGGGGGTCGGGGGGGTGGCACGGTTCCTGCCGGATGTGGCGGGGGGGATGGTGCTGCGCGGCTCAGGGGGCGACGAGGTGCTGGGAGCGTGGTCCGGGCTGGGCGTGCTCACCGTGTGGACGGTGGGGGCGGTGGCGCTCGGACATTGGATGACTGCGCGGCGGGATGTCTGAGGGGTCGACGCACCTCACACCCCGTGAATGGGCCCCCACGCGAATGCGTGGGGGCCCGGCGCATTTCCGGTGCATTTCAGCGTGTGCGTACAAAGGCGCCAGGTCTATGCGTTCGACGAATTGAGGGCGGACAGACTGGGAGGCGTCCTCCGAAGGCGGAGGGTACGCGTTCTGTATTTCGCCAGACGAGTTCCGGGCGCGTGTCGGGAGAAAATCGAAAAGGAGAAGACCATGGAGAAGATGCAGGCCGACGTCCTCGGCGGCTACGACGAGTTCGAGCTCGTCGAGATGGGCGAGGCGGACGTGTACGGCGGTACCACCTGGAGCTGCGCCATCGTCACCGCCGTGGCGACCCTGGTGTCCGCCTCCGCCTGCCCGACCACCAAGTGCACCAGCCAGTGCTGAAGCCCTTGACGGCTCTGATACGCGCGGCCCGCTGAACCGGACCGCCGCGTCGGTCACGACGGACGGGGTGGGGGTGGGCCGGACCGAGGTCCGACGGCCCGCGCCGGGCTTCCCGGTCTCCCGCCCCGTCCGACGCCCCGTCAATGCAAGCCCCTCTCCTTGCCCGACGTCCAACAACCCGGAGGTGCGGTAGCCATGGGCGCTCGCCCGGAATCACGTCGGACCGCGCGACGCGTGCCGGCCGTCACCCAGGTCGCCCAGACCGAGTGCGGTCTGTGCTGCTGCGTGTCCCTGCTCCGCTACTACGGGCGGGACGAAGGCATCTCCGAGGTCCGCGAGGACATGGACGCGGGACGGGACGGCCTGAGCGCCCGGCAGCTCGCGCGGTTCCTGGAGTCCCGCGGCATGCGGAGCCGGCTGCTGAGCGCCCGGAGCGTCGCAGCGCTCACCCGGTTCGACTCGCCCGTGATCCTTTTCTGGGACGATCACCACTTCGTGGTTCTGGAGAGCTTCGACGGCGATCAGGCCGTCGTCATGGACCCGGCCGTCGGCCGCCGCCGGATGACCTCGGACGAACTCGCCCAGCACTTCAGCGGCGTGGTCCTCACCGCCGAGCCCGGGCCCGCGTTCCGCCGGCTGCGCCGCCGGCCTTTCGCCGACTGGCGGACGATGCCCCTGCTGCCCGAGGGCGCGGGGCGCCGGATGGCCGGTGTCGGCGCGCTGTCGCTGGCCGCCTACGCCGCGGTGCTGGGGATCCCGCTGCTCACCGAATGGTCCGTGGACCGGTTCTCCGGCTGGACGGAGCTCGGCGACCATCTGTGGGTCATCGGCATGGTGGTCGGCGCCGCCGTCGGCTACTACCTGCTGCATCTCCTGAGGATCCTGCTGCTGTCCTCGCTGGTGTCGGTGCTCGGGCGGCATCTGATGGACCACGCCTTCACCCGGCTGCTGTTGCTGCCGTACCGGTTCTTCACCACCCGTCAGCCCGGCGAGCTGCTCTTCCGGCTCGGCAGCGTCAACGCCGTCCGCGACATGCTCTCCTCCCGGGTCGCCCAGGGCGTGCTGGACGTCGGCACCATGGTCTGCGTCAGCGGCTACCTGCTGCACGTGGAATGGCGGCTCGGGCTGATGGCGCTCGCCCTGGTGCTGGCCAACGCCGGCTATCTGGCCGCCACCCGACTGCGGGTGCTTGAGGCGGTCGACATGGAGATCACCCACCTGGGCAGGAGCCAGTCGCTGCAGCTGGACGCCATCGTCTCCATCCCGACCATCAAGATGGGGGGCTACGCCGACCAGTACCTGGACACCTGGCGCGAGACCTACGCCGCCTCCCTCGACGCGATGAAAGCGCGGATGCGGCTGCAGCAGGGCCAGGTGACCGGTGTGGCGGCCACCATCCAGATGTTCGGGCCGCTGCTGCTGCTGCTCGCCAGCCTCTACTTCGTCGGCCGGGGAACCATCAGCATCGGCGGGGCGATCGCGGTGCAGACCGTCGCCGCCACCTACTTCGCGATCTCCACCTCGGTGTTCCAGGCGTACGCGGAGTTCACCGAGACCAGCCGCTACATGTCCCGACTGAGCGACATCACCCGCACCGAGCCCGAGGGCCCCGGCGGCGACCGCAAGGAGCTGGCGTCCGCTTCCGTCCAACTGGACCAGGTGTCCTTCCGCTACACCCGGCACAGCGAACCGGTGGTCCGCGACGTCACCATGGACATCCCGGCCGGCGCCCGGGTCGCCCTGGTGGGCGCCTCCGGGTCGGGCAAGAGCACCCTGGCCCGGATCGTCTGCGGCCTGCACGAACCCACCTCCGGCTCGGTCCGCTTCGGCGGCCGGGACGCCGGCGAGTACGACCGGGACTCCCTGCGCCGAGTGATCGGCTACATCCCGCAGGAGGTCCACCTGCACAACCGGTCGATCCTGGAGAACCTCACCCTGGGCCAGGACATCCCCGAGGAGACCGTCCGGGAGTTCTGCCGCGAGGCCGGCATCCTGGACTTCCTCGACGACCTGCCGATGGGTCTGCAGACCCTGGTCGCCGAGATGGGCTCCAACTTCTCCGGGGGGCAGCGGCAGCGGCTGGCGATCGTGCGCACCCTCCTGCAACGGCCGTCCATCCTCGTCATGGACGAGGCCACTGCCTCCCTGGACACGGTCAACGAACGCCGGGTGACCCGGCTGATCGAGGGAATCGGCGCCACCCAGATCGTCATCGCGCACCGCCTGTCGACGATCGAGTCCGCCGACCTCATCTACGTGTTCGACCAGGGACGGATCGTCGAGCAAGGAACACATTCAGAACTCATGGACGGAGGCAGCGTGTACCGGGACCTGTATGCGGCGACAGCCGATGGGGCCGGCCGGACGGCCGAACTGCTGGTGGAAGGTGCCGGGGCATGAGCGAGAGCATGGTGGCCATCGAGGCCTTCCTCCCCTTCTACTCCCATGTGGTCCCCCGGTCCGCGGTCGAGAAGGAGCTGCGCGAGCCGTTGCTGCGGGCTGCCGTCCCGGATCGCCGCGACAGCGTGCTGGACCAGGCCCACGAGGCCCTGCTGAAAACGGTGGAGACGCAGTCCTACCGGATACTCATCGGCGAGTTCCACGCCTTCCGCGAGCAGCTGGGCCTGCCGATGGAGTCCGGCGGCGACACCGCCCTGCGCCGCTTCACGGCCCGTCTGGAGGAGCCCGGCGCCCCGGACGCCCTGCTGGAGAAGTACCCGGTGCTGCGGCTGCGACTGACCGCGATGCTGTCCCACTCCCTGGACGCCTACCGCGAGTTCCTCACCGCCTTCGCCGACGACCACCCGCTGCTGGCGGAGGCCGGACTGCTCGGCGAGCCGGGCGACGACGGCCGGCTGCTGTCCGCGATCTCGCCCAGCGGCTCCGACCTGCACAACGACAGCCGTCAGGTACACATTCTCCACCTGGCCAACGGAACCCGGCTGGTGTTCAAGCCGCGGCCGCTCACCGCGGACGACTTCGTCCGCGACCTGTACCGGGCGGTTGCCCCGTACCTGGAGCACCCGCTGTCCCGCTGCGTCCCCCGGTCGTTCACCGTGGGCACGCACGGCTGGCAGGAGTTCACCGTGCCGGCCGCCATGGAGCAGGCGGACCAGCCCGGCCGCTACTTCTACCGGATCGGCGCGCTGGCGGTGCTGTTCGGCTCCATCGGTGCCACCGACCTGCACGACGAGAACCTGCTGGCCTGCGGCGAGCACCCGTGCGTCATCGACACCGAAACCATGCTCCGGCCGGACGCCGGGGTGGGCGACGAGTCGCTCCCCGACGCGCTGATGAACCACACCAAGCTGTCCGTCGCCTCCACGATGCTGGTGCCGATGGTGAACCCGACCTCGCCGGTCGACTTCATCATGGCGGGCGTCGGGGTGGCGGGCGACCAGCCGTCGTCCATGACCAGCGCCGTGATCCGCGACCCGGGAACGGACGCCATCGCGGTGTCACGGGAGCCTTTCAACTACCGGCAGGGCGACAACGTGCCCCGGCTGGGCGAGACGCACCTGATCGCCACCGAGTGGTTCGACGCCATCCTGGCCGGCTGCCGTGCGGCCCTGACGGCTCTGCGGGACGGCGCCGTCACCCGCGTCCTGGAGGCCCACCCCGGGGTGCCGGTGCGGCTGCTGCTGCGCTCCACCATGATCTACGGTCGCTTCATCGACGCTTCCACCCACCCGAAGTACCTGGTGGACCCCAAGGAGTCCGAGCGGCTGTTCGGACTCCTGAAGATGCACCAGGACTACCTGTCCCCGGAGGCGGAGCGCTTCGCGGCGGACGCGGAGCGCGCCTCGCTGCACGGCGGCAACGTGCCGTACTTCGTCACCCGGGGCGACTCCGACGCGCTCGGCACGGTCAACGGGTCGACACCCGGGGTGTATTCGGCGACCGCGCTGGACTTCGCCCGGCGCGGCGTCGCCCACAACGCGGCCCGCACCGACGCCTACCACCACTTCCTGCTGGAGGAGTGCTTCGGCGAGCTGTGCGGCGAGGACACGCCCGGCGGGCTCTCGGCCTCCGGGGTCTTCGGAGGGCACCTGCTGGCCGGGGCCCGTCCCGGCGCCTGGTGGCGGGCGATCGCCGGCCGGATCGCCGAGGTGCGGGTGCCGGTCACCGCTCCCGGCGGGCAGGAGGAGTGCGGATGGGTCGGCGGCATCGGCCCGGACCGCGACGCCTCCACCATCACCCCGGGCAACTTCGTCTCCTTCCACGACTCGGGCGGCGTGGTCTCCTTCCTCAACCGCGCCGCCGCCCGCGACGAGAGCCTGGCCGGTCCGGCCGGCAGCGCCGACCGGGGGCTCACCGCCCTGCTCGCCGAGTACGGCGAGGCGCTGCTGCAGCGCCCCGAGTCGGTGTTCACGGGGGCCGCCTCGCTTCTGCTGGTCCGCCCCGAGGATCCGGAGACCGCGTCCGCCCGGCTGGCCGGCCTGCTCCAGGCCCTCCGGGACCGCGCGGCGGAAGGCGTGCTGGAGACCGACCTCTCCAACGGCCCGGCCGGGCTGCTGATGGTCCTGCTCGACCGTCTCCGCCGCGACGGCTCCTCCTTCCCCGCCGACGCCACGACGGTCGAGCGGCTCACCGACCTGACCCTGTCCCACCTGGGCAGGGAGCGGGACACCCACTGGTCGGACCTGGCCCACGGCGAACTGGGACTGCGCTGGGCGGCCGCCCGGACCGGATCCGTTCTGGGACTGGAGCGCACCGCCAAGGAGGCGGCGGACTGGCTGATCGGCCGCTGGGAGCGGGACGGCGTCCCGGCGGAGCACGGCTGGTGCAAGGGCGCTGCCGGCCTCCTGCTGGCCGGCTCGGAGATCCTCGCCGCGGCGGGCCGGGAGGACTGGCTGACCAAGTCCCGGCTGGCCGATCTGGTCGGCCGGGCGACCGCCCTGGCGCCCGGCCGCGCGGTGGACCTCTCCGTCTGCCACGGCAGCAGCGGCGTCGTCCAGTGCCTGATCGGCGCGGGCCGCACCCTGGGACGCGCGGACCTGTTCGAGCGGGCCGCCGCCCATCAGACCGAGGTCCTCGGCCGGATCCGCGAGGACGGCTACTTCACCGGTGCGGCCGGCCGGACCTCACTGATCGGATACATGCTCGGCTGGGCCGGCGTGGGCGACACCGACCTGATGGTCGATGCCCTGCTCAGCGGCGCAGACCCGGCCGGTCTGCGCCTCCCGCTGGAACTGTCCGCGCCTTCCCGGAGCTGACCGCACGCCTGTCATCCGCTCCACCACTCGTCGAAAGGGCTGCCGGGATGCGGCACTCGATCCTCCTCCCCGTCAACGCCACCCGCCCCGAGCAGGTGATCCCCTTCGCCAATCTCGTCAAATGGGGTGGCGCGGCCCGGCTGTGGCAGGGCCAGGGTCTCGTTCTGGACAGCCATCAGATCGTGAGCTGGTTGGGCGGCTCCGGAATCAGGGTGCCCGCAGGGTTCGGGGTGTCGCTGATGCCCTACCGCTCGCCGTACAACGCGGCGATCGAGGCCCGGTCCGTGGCGCTGGCCACCGGGCACGAGGTGGTGGCCGGCTACGGTCCGGGCTCGCTCGCCGCGCAGACCTGCGCCATGGGACGGCCCTACCCCAGTCAGCTCACCGCCTGCCGGGAGTACGTCACCATCGTCCGGGACCTGCTGGACGGCGGGATCAGCGACCGCGAGGGGGAGATCTTCTCCGCCAAGGCGCAGCTCATGCCGTTCCACAAGCCGGAGGTGTCGCTGGGCCTTGGCGTCCTGCGGGAGCGGATGGCCGAACTCGCGGGAGAACTCGCCGATGTGGCCATCACCTGGATGGCCTCGGCGGCGTACCTCGAGGAGTTCCTGATCCCGGCTCTGCGGAGCGCGAAGGAGCGGCGTCCGGAGCAGCCGGTCAAGGTCACCGCCTATGTTCCGGTGGCACTGGCCGGCCCCGGCCGGGACATGGCGAAACTGCTGCGGGCGACCTGCGGGGGGCACATCCAGTTCCCCCACTACCAGGCCGTCCTGCGGCGGGCCGGGATCCAGATCACCGGCGACGGCGGGCCCGACGACGTCCGCGCCCTGGTGGACGGCGGGATCTTCCTCTACGGGACGGCCGAGGAGATCCACCAGCGGCTGGACGCCTACCGGGCGCTCGGCGTGGACGAGGTGGTCCTCAACGTCACCGGGGTCGGCGCGGTGCACGGACCCCGGGCCGCCGCGTCCGACCTCTACGAGATTCTGAAGGCCGCACCGTGACCGGGCCGGTCACTGTCCGCCTGAGACGTCAGGAGCGACTGACCTCATCGGCGGATGGTTGCCCGGTCTCGAGCTTCCGAGCCCGCTCCAGGTCACGGGCCAGATGTGCCCGGCGCCGCCCGTTCCTGCGGCGGCTGCGCCGGTCCTCGGGAGTGTCGTACATCAGCTGGGTATGAAAATAGTTGACGTGCTCCAGGACGGCGAAGAGCGTGAAGAGCAGGCCTGGGATGCTCCCGGTCCCGGGGGCGTCGGCCACCGCGAGAACGGTGAGCGGCACGCCGAGCCCGAGCAGTACCAGGTTGACCACCCGAGCGGCGGCGAACACCGCCGCCCCGGGTAGCGGCGCGCCGCTACCGGCGGACAGGGCACGGAGCTTGACCGTCCAGTACGCGGCGCCCTCCAGCAGGAGCAGCGTGACCAGTGCGAACCCGAAGAGGTTGGCGGCCGTCGGCGGCACGCCGACCACGCCGAACCAGACGGCCGTCTGCAACGGGACGTTGACCAGTTCCCCTACCGCGAGCGACCGAAGTCGCCGTCGGACCCGAGCCCCGGCCGACCGGGTGCCCGCCGTCACTGGCGCGCCATCTCGGCCACCAGACGGTGCGCCCGCTCTGTGTCCCAGGTGAGCGCGGCGGCCCGGATGGCCTCGACGCCGGGAGGGACGTCCAGGCCCAGCTCGTCGGCGAAGACGGTCCGACATCGCTCGATCACGCCCAGCGCGCCGGCCACGTCGCCCTGCGCGCAGTAGGTGGCGGCGAGTAACTGCCACAGCCGCTGCCGGTAGGGGGCCTCGGCCAGCACGGTCTCGATGCGGTACGACAGCATCTCGGTCCGATGGGTCAGCAGGCAGGCGGTGAAGAAGTCCTGGCAGGCCTCGAAGCGGGTGTTGCTGAGGCCCACGGTATGCGCGTGGAACCACCGGGTGGCCGGAAGCCGTTGGCCGAAGGGGCCGCGCCAGAGGGCGAGGGCCTCGTCCAGGTGGCTGACCGCGGCCCGGTGGTCGCCCGCGGCGAGCAGTTCCTTGCCCTGCCGGGCGAGCTTCAGGAAGCAGGACAGATCGAGTTCGTCCGCGTCGACGCTGAGGGCGTACCCGGTCTCCGCGCCGCGGCTGGTGGTCAGCCGCTTGCTCAGTCCCGACTGCGCGGAGTCCAGGCCGCGGCGGAGCCCGGTGAGGTGACTCCTGATGTTGGCCACCGCCGAGCTCGGCGGGTCGTCCCACAACAGCTCGGTCAGCTCGCCCATGCCGACGAACTGTCCCCGGCGCAGGAGCAGCGCGGTGAGCAGCGCGCGGCGGGCTGCCGACTGCGTCTCGGCACCGCCCGCGATCCTCACAGGCCCCAGCAGTCGGAAAAGCATCTGGCTCTGCCACCTCTCGTGTGAAGTGCTGAGGCAGGTACCGGCCCCGGGCCGCAGGGGCCGCCGGCGGCGGCATCGTGTCCCCCCTCGCGTCGTGTGGTCAGCACCACACCTCCCTCACGACCGAATATGGCAGCGCCCAAGGCAGGGAGGAACAAGGCCTGTTGGCCAGATACGGCCAACCCGATGCAGGATCCGGCCTGATCGCACCTGCGCCGAAGATCCTACTGTCGAGTCACCAGGGGCCCCTGGTGAAACCTTTACCCTTCGGGCACCTCCCTTCTACAATTCCTGCAGCACACGCCGGCCGGATCCTTCCCGATGTCCTCTCCCACGGGAGTGCCTCTTGCTCGTGCACCACATGGCGGTCCTTGGTCTCACTGCGGCGGAAGAGGAGCTCTACCGGCACCTGCTGCGCAACCCCGGCGTCGAACTCGACGAAGCGCACGTCCTGTTGAGACAGGAACCCCTCACCTTGGACGCAGCGGTGCGTCGGCTGCGGGAACTGCACGTCATCCGCGAGGACGACGGCAAGGCGTGGCCGCACAAGCCGGACCTGGTGGTCAACCGGCTGGCCCAGCAGCGCCTGGAGGAGTTCTACAGCACCATCCGCACACTGTCCGACCTGAAACCCATCGTGGACTCCCTGACGCGTGACGCGCGCGACCAGGGCCCGAACTCCGAACACGCCCCGGTGGAACGGCTGATGGGGTTATCGGCCATCCGCGAACGTCTGGACGAACTGGCGTTCTTCGCTCGTGCGGAGGTTCTGGCCTCCGAGCCCTACGACGCGCTCACCCTGGAGAACATCAACCACTCCCGCCCGCTCGACCTGCGCTGCCTGCGCCGTGGCGTCGTCCTGCGCAACCTGGTCCGCGCCTCCGCGGTGGCGGACGACACCACGCGGGCCTACCTCCAGGAACTGACCGCCGCCGGGGCCCGGATCCGGGTGGTCGAGGACCTGAGCGAGCTGATGATCGTGTACGACCACCACACCACGCTGGTGCCGGTGGACCCGAAGAACACCTCCAAGGGCGCCCTCTGCTCGAGCGAGGAGGGGATCGTCACCACCGTCGTCAACAATTTCGAGCGTCTGTGGGCGGGGGCCGAGGAGTTCACCGACCTGGTCGGGCAGGGGGTGGACTCGTCGGGCGATCCCGAACTGACCGATCTGCAAGTGCAGGTGCTGCGGGCGATGTGCACGGTCGGCAAGGACGAGACCGGCGCCCGCCAGGTGGGCACCGCACTGCGTACCTACCGCCGCCACATATCGGAGCTGATGCGACTCCTCGGTGCGGAGAACCGCGCCCATGCGGCGTTGCTGGCCCGAGAACGAGGGTGGGTCTGACAGTCGGTGGGTCTGACCGTCGGTGGGTCTGACAGCCGGGGCGTGACCCGGCCGTCAGTCGTCCCCGAATTCCCGGGCGTCCGCCCAAAGCCGCTCGAAGTGGTTGACGACCGTGCTCACCATGCCGGGTTCAGCCGTGACGAACGCGCCCTTGGCGATGTCCGAGGGCTCGACCGGCACCAGCGCGGTCCCGCCGTCGCACACCGCCATCGGGCTGTCCGATGAGGACAGCACGCGCACCCGAGCGCCCGCGTCGGCCAGTTGGCGCAGGTGGGCGACGACCACCGGGTCGGCGAGCATGGACTGCCACACCACGAGCCGCACGGTGACGCCTCGACCCAGCATCCGCAGGCCCAGCGGCAAGGTCAGCCGTAGGACCCGGCGGTCGACCTCCTCGCAGAGCCCACCCGCCAGCACCTCGGAGCGGGTACTCAGGGCGAGGGCCTCCACCCTCGCCCGCAACGCGGTGGGATCGGTGATCCGCTCCATCAGCCGGCCGTCCCGCGGAGGTGTGTCACCCTCCTCGGGCCGGCCGGCGGCGGCCGCCTCGTCCTCCAGGGAGCGCACCACCGTGTAGACCTGGGCAAGGCTGCGGGTGATGGTGTGCAGCTCGGCCAGCAGCCGCTCGGCCAGCAGGCCCACCACCACCTTCGGCTCCTCCGGCCACAGCGCTCCGTCGCTCTCGACCACGGCGCCCAGAGCCTTCAGCCGCCCCACGGCAGCCGCACCGGCCCCGGACGGGTGCCAAGGCGCGGCAACGATCTCTGCGACGCCGCTGCCGGGATGCCTCAACAGGTGGCGGTACGTCTGCTCCTCCGCAGGGGTGATTCCCAGGATCTGCATGCGGTGCATCGGCGGTGCTCCACGGTCGGTCGGTGACGAGGTACTGGAAGGGCGGTGGGCCGCGCGTCGTGCTCGGCACCCGGACCGCTGGACCCACCCCCGTGGCGGGCTCGCCGCACAGGATCAGGTGCCCGGCTTCTCCTGCCAGCCGTTGACCCAGCACGCGTCCAGGGGGTCGAGACAGCCGCCCGCCACTACGACGGCGTCACCGCTCGCCGGTGTGACGCTCCCCGCGAGGGCGGTGAACGCCCCCGCCGTCGCCAGGGCGGTCATCATCGCCGCCGCGATCCCTCGGGCAGCCTTGCTGGTGGCGGTACGCGTCATGGTTCTTCCCCTCCCGGCGCACCGGCGCCGTTTCCTCAGAGGTGCCCGGGACGAGATCCCCGACCACATCAGAAGCATCGCAGCGAACCCCCTCCTCCACAGGGCTCCCCGTTGGCATGCTCCTGCCTCCGCACCGTGCACGATCCTGCCACCGCCGGCAGGCCGGGCTCGTGGACAAAAGCGCCTTGGAGTCGTCAGGTGTGGTTGACCGGGAGGACGTCCGGGGAACGCCCGCCCACCACCGAGCCCGGCCCGAGGATCAGATCGCCCGCCAGTGCGTCCCCCGCCGCGGCCGGCCCGAAGACGTGGCAGCCGCCATCGCCTTCCTTGCGGGACCCAGTGCATCGTTCATCACCGGCCAGTCGTCGCACATCGACGGCGGCTGGCAACTCCACTGACCACGCCCCGACGCCCATCCCGGAAAGGGAGCCCCATGAAGCAGCGCGTCCGCGCCATCCTGATCACCCCGCAGGACACCACGCTCGTCATGAAGCGCGTCCGCCCTGGCTCCGACCCCTACTGGGTGATCGTCGGCGGTGGCGTCGAAGAGACCGACGCCACCCGTGAGGACGCCCTCCTGCGTGAGGTCCGCGAAGAGATCGCCGGCGACGCCGAGATCATCCGCCTGCTCCACGAGACGGAGAACACCAAGGGAGAGAAGTCGTACCACTCGATGGTGGTGCCGATGAGACTGGCGGCGACGATCCGCTTGAGGGAGCCGGGTGGGGTCGGGGAGGTTGTTGCGGCGGCCATGTGCACCACTTCCAGGCAGGGCGGGGACGATTCGGTGTCGCCACACCGTAGGAAGACGCAGGTCAGCGGCGTATGTGGTGGGACACCATAGTTCGACGCGGGGGAGTGCGGCCTGGCGCCATGGGCCCCTGTCGCGGCTGCCGGGCAGGCGTGGGGAGGGACGCCAGGAAGGGTGTCTGAGATGTGCTGGAAGAGCAGGATTTGGAGGTGCGGTGCTGATTCCCGTGCTGACTTGGTGCTGACTACGGAGCGTTGAACTCGCAGATGCACGACAGTTCGGTCGTCGGGGCAGGCTCGGCCGACGGGCCGGAGAGGGCCAGAGGCGCCGTGCTCGCGTCAGGCTCCAGTGGTGAGGCTATGTCCAAGCGAGAGGCATTTCCCGACGGCTCCCGGACCCGCGTGATCGGACGGTCGGGAACAAGCGGCGGATCGTCTGCCAGGGGTTGCCAACGTCGTCTTTCGGGCGCGCTTGACGCGATCCGCAGGGACTGGCTCGCCCATGAGGAGTTCCTCGTCCGAGACGCCCGAACCATCAGCAAGTCCGACGTCTGCACGATCCTCGGCCCAGCGTCCAGCACTTTTTGGGGCAACCCTGCAGATCGGGAGGCTACCTCAGCCTCGCCGCTCGTGAAGTCCTGACGGGGTGAAGGGAGATTTCCTTGAAGTCGTCGCCCTCAACGCGCGGACCTGCACGGATCATTGTACGAGCGTGCTGTGGCTGGTCCCCGTCCGCGGCTGGGCGGTTCAGAAACTGGTGAGCGAGGTTCTCACACCGGACGTGCGCAGCGGCTGGCTTTCGTCCTGCCTGACGCCGTAGTGATCGGCCGAGGGAACCATGCTGATCCTGTGTTGACCGCAGGCGGAGCGGTGCGGCATGCGCGTACAGAATTGCCCTGGTGGGGTGTGTTGTGGTGAAACTTCGTGGGCCGCACGGACGAGGAGACTTCGGCGTCGGCACAGCACTCGGGTCCGCTGCTGCAGGGCTCGGAGGCCGAGCCTGGAACGGCCCCCTCTCCGCCGCACTCGTCGCCCTCCTACTGCTGCTCCTCGTCCGCCGACGTCTCGACAGGATGCACCGCGGCCCTGATCGAAAACCCGTTCCCGAGCCTGGAGGCACTCCATGACCGTGACCGCGCTCGTTCCCCCAACCGCCCCCGCGCCCGACACGGATCGCACCCCGCAGAGCAGCCAGTCCGCCCGAGCCGGCTTCAGAGTCCCGCAGGCCTTGAGCCGGCTCGGCAGCGACCGCGAGCACCGGGCCTCGGACATCGCCTGCGCAACAGGCCTGCGTCAGACATCTCCTAGCAGCCGGGAAGTCCTTTGTACACGAAGATTTCCAGATATATCTGCCTTTTTGGGTGAGACGCGCGAGAGGGAGTGAACCAACGAGCTCGGGTTCATGCGGTGTGGTGGCGTCACCACCCGCCCGCAGGTCTGGGCCCCCTCCCGGCAGGAGGGAGCCCGGACCGCCCTGGTATCCCGTGTCTTCGTTACGGGCAGGTGGTGACGGTGTCGTTGCCGTTGTCCGGTGTGGGGTCGGTCTCCGAGGCGTCGACGGTGGCGGTCTCGGTGAGGGTGTCGGTGGCCGTGGGTTCCGGTGAGCGTGTCGGCCGTCGTGACGCTGGTGGCCGCATCGGTGGTACTGGCCTTGTAAGCGAGTTGCGAGACATGCGACGGGTTCGCTTTCCTCATGCTATGTCACTCATGTAGACGATTTTTATGATTTTCAGTCTATTGCTGTGAAACGTGCGGGCATGCTCCCACGTGACGCCCCATCACCACCTCCGGCACGGAGCAGATCTGCGTCCCCTGCCCGGGGTGAGCCTGCGAGTCGGCACAGGCAGCAGGCCGGCGGCCCAGGCCAGCGACAAGAAAGGTTCTGCTATGGCATTGGATCTCATCCGGTGGGCTCCACCCGACACGAGCCCTCAACGCAATCTGCTCAAACAGGGAGCCTTCGCCCTGCTCCCCGCATCGCTCCTGGCGGCCGCCCTGGTCCCGACCCCCGCCTATGCCGCAGAAGCCCCCGTGTTGCTGGGGACCACCGCCAGTTACGGGGTCCTGGCTGGTTCGACGGTCACCAACACGAACCCCACCGTCATCAACGGCGACCTGGGGCTCTATCCGGGCACATCGGTGACCGGCTTCCCGCCCGGCATCGTCAACGGAGTGACGCGCGTAGCCCCCAACGCCGCTGCCGCTCAGGCGAAGTCCGACCTCGTCGTCGCCTACGACGACGCGGCAGGCCGGGGGCCCGGGACCATTCTCGCTTCGGACGAGATCGGCGGACTGACGCTGGCGCCCGGCGTCTACACGGCCCCGGCGTCCCCGCCGTCCCTGCAACTCACCGGGACGGTCACCCTCGACGGCCAGAACGACCCCAACTCCGTCTTCATCTTCCGGATCCCCTCGACCCTGACCACGGCTTCGTCGAGTTCCGTGGCCTTCATCAACGGAGCAAATGCCTGCAACGTGTTCTGGCAGGTGGGCAGCTCCGCCACCCTCGGAACGACCACCCAGTTCAAGGGCACCATCCTGGCGATGCAGTCCATCACGCTGAACAACAGCGCCGTAATCGAAGGCCGCGCCCTGGCGCGTGAGGCCGCGGTCACGATGAACAACAACACCATTACGCGGCCGGCCTGCGCCGTCGGCCCGCCTGGACCCCCCGGCCCGACTGGTGCACCCGGCCCGACTGGTGCACCCGGCCCGACTGGTGCACCCGGCCCGACTGGTGCACCCGGTGCGACTGGTGCACCTGGCCCTGACGGCAGTCCCGGTGCGACTGGTGCACCTGGCCCCGACGGCAGTCCCGGTGCGACTGGTGCACCTGGCCCGACTGGTGCACCCGGTGCGACTGGTGCACCTGGCCCCGACGGCAGTCCCGGTGCGACTGGTGCACCCGGCCCCGACGGCAGCCCCGGAGCACCCGGCGCACCCGGCCCCGACGGTGCACCCGGACCCACCGGTTCTGCCGGCCCTGCCGGACCCGCAGGACCCGTCGGACCCACGGGGCCTGCTGGACCCGCCGGACCCGCAAGGCCTGATCACGACCACGGCCACCCCGGCCACCAGGAGGGCGACGAGGGCGAGCACGGTCACGACGACCACGACCAGGGTGAGCAGGGTCATGGTCAGGACGACCACGACCAGGGCAAGCCGCCGTGGGCCGGCTTCCTGCCGGGCGGCCTCGACGATGCTCTGGGCCACGGGCTTCCCCGCCATGCGGGACCGGCCGCATGGCTGCCTCCGCGGCCGCGCTGGTATTAGTCGGAGGCTCGGCCCTCTTCGCGATGAAGAGAACCCGCCGAGGTACGGCGCCTCGACAGGACTAGGCCGTTTCCTGTGGATCATCGGATCGCTGGTTGATGTGTGTCGTTGACTGACCCCCAGTGGGCACGCATCGAGCCGTTGCTGCCGGATCGGACCCCGAAGCGGGGCGGTCGGTGGCGTGATCACCGGCAGGTGATCGAAGCGATCGCGTTCAAGTACCGCACCGGGACGCCGTGGATGGACCTGCCCGAGCACTTCGGTTCGTGGAAGGGCGCCCACAACCGCCTGCGGAAGTGGGCCGCCGACGGCAATTGGAAGAGGGTCATCACCGCCCTGCTCGCGCAGGCCGACGCCGAAGGAGACCTCGACTGGGTCGTCGAGGTCGATTCCACCGTCGTCTGAGCTCACCAGCACGCCGCCGGGGCCCGTCAAAAGGGGCCCCGGCCGGCGAGCCGGACGACCATGCCCTCGGACGGTCCCGCGGCGGGCTGACCACCAAGATCCACCTCGCCGCCGACAGCCGTTGCCGGCCGCTGGCGTTCGTCATCACGAGAGGCTCCAGGCCCTGGCTGTCGTGCATGTCCGCGCCGGAGATACGCAGCTCGCCTCGCGCTCCGAGTGCGTCGAGGATCACGCGGTAGATCCTGGCCCAGACCCGGTCCCGGCTCCATGGGGATTAACGAGCGATCACGCCGTAAGAGACGACCTCTCAGGTGACGCGCCTCCGGCTCTGCTCAGCAGAAGATTCCCTTGAACAGAACCACGCCTCCGGGTAGACAGGGAGGCAGAGAACGCCTGCACTCCGGCCTCAGACGATGACAGAGCCCCGTGACAGGAGTTGCACGACGGCCAGCCCCGCAACCGCGATCGCCGCCCGGAACGGCCATCGGCTGCCCTCACGCCACCTCGGGACAGTACCGATGGCCGCGGCACATCCCGCTGCCGTCGCACACACCCAGCCTGGTGCTCCTGCCGTCCCGGGCGGGCACACGGTGACGATCGCGACCGCGGCGAGCATCGTGACCAGTGAGAGCCGGCGACAGGCCACGGGGCCGAGGCGTTGAGGCAGACCACGGACGCCCGTCGCGAGATCGTCCGCGATGTCCGGCAGCGCGTTCACCCAGTGGGCGCCGACACCGAGCAGTGCACTCGTGACCACGGCCCACCAGGCAGGCCAGGAGTGCGTCGGCGGGCCGAGCGTCACGAATGCGGGCAGGGACGCGAACCCGACGGCGTACGGCACGGGGGAGACCGGCGTTCTCTTCAGGGCCAGGTTGTACGCCCACCCGCCGGCGATCACGCCCGTGAGGTGGACAGCCGCGGCGGCAAGGCCGCTGAGCAAGGAGAGCGGCACACAGACGACAAGCGCCACCACGGCGGCCATGGCGGCCGTCCGTGGGTGCAGTGCCCCGGTCGCGATCGGTTTGTCGCGCCGGCCGCTGGCGGTGTCCCGGCCCGCGTCCACCGCGTCGTTGCACCATCCGATCGAGAGCTGACCGGCCAGCACCGCCGCTCCGACCGCTACGACACCCCCCGGTCCCCGCCCCGACGTGGCGGCCAGAGCGGCGACGAACACCGTCACCGCGAGCGTCGGCTCCGGGTGGCACGAGTGGAGCAGCGTCGCGAGCCGGTGTGTCGCTCGCACCGGAAGACCAGGGAGGTATAGAGACACGGGAGCAAGGTAATCGCGCCGTCGGTCGTGAGGAGACATCCCGGAATGCGTGTCCCCACAGTCGACCGGCTCGCCCCCGTCACGCCTCCGGCCGCGCACGCCGGCGGCACCGGCGATGCGCGGCCCGATCCCGACGGGTGGAAGAGCGTCGTCGCCGCCGTCCGTACGGCCCTGCCGGAGCATCGATACGCCCAGGACGAACTCACCGAGCTGATCGGCGACCTCTGTCTCGCCCCCGGAGCGGACCGCACAGTGCTGCGCCGACTGCACGGAACCGCCGGGGTGCGGACCCGTCACCTCGCTCTGCCCATCGACCAGTACGCGGCTCTGGGGGACTTCGGCGAGACGAACGCGGCATGGATGACTGCCGGTCTGGAACTCGGGGAACGGGCTCTGACGTGTGCGCTCGAAGCCGCCGGGCTGTCGCCCTCGGAGCTGGATCTGTTGGTGTGTACCTCCATCACCGGTATCGCCGCGCCGTCGCTCGACGCCCGGCTCGCCTCGCGCATGGGCATGCGGCCGGACGTGAAGCGGATTCCCGTGTTCGGGCTCGGCTGCGTTGCGGGAGCGGCCGGTCTTGCCCGGCTCCACGACTACCTGCGCGGCCACCAGGGCGAGGTGGCCGCGCTGCTCAGCGTGGAGCTGTGCTCACTCACCCTGCAGCAGCGTGACGACTCGCCGGCCAACCTCGTCGCCGGTGCTCTGTTCGGCGACGGTGCGGCGGCGGTCGTCGCGCATGCCGCGCGGGCCGGCGACGACCGGTCCGGTCGCCCGGCGGTGGTGGCCACCCGCAGTCTCCTCTACCCGGACACCGAGCATCTGCTGGGCTGGACGATCGGTGCCGGAGGCTTCCGGCCGGTGGTGGACGCCGCGATCCCCGATGTCGTGGGAGCCCGGATCGGTCCCGACCTCCGGGACTTCCTGGCCGTCCACGGCCTGACTCCGGACGACATCGGGACCTGGATCTGCCACCCCGGAGGACCGCGGATCCTCACTGCGGTGGCACACGCCCTGGACCTTCCCGACGGTGCCCTCGAATCGGCTCACCGGGCCCTGGCCGTATCGGGGAACATGTCCTCCGCCTCGGTACTGCGGATCCTGGAGGACGTCACCACCAACGCCCCTCCTTCGCCCGGCTCGTGGGGCCTGATGATGGCGATGGGACCCGGCTTCTGTGTCGAGTTCGTCCTCCTGCGCTGGTGAGGAATCACGGATCATGCTCTGGTACACGCTCCTCCTGGCGGCCGTCGCCGCGGAACGCCTCGTCGAACTCGTCGTGGCGCGACGCAACGCGGCCTGGACCCTGGCCCGTCTCGGGGTCGAGTACGGCAGCGGTCACTACCCGGTCATGGTGGCCCTGCACACGGCTCTGCTCGCGAGCTGCCTGACCGAGGCCTGGCTGGCCCACCGGCCGTTCCTGCCCGTACTCGGCTGGACCATGGTGGCCGTCGTCGTCCTGGCCCAGGCGCTGCGCTGGTGGTGTGTCACGACCCTGGGCCCGTACTGGAACACGCGGGTCATCGTGGTCCCCGGCGCCCGTCTCGTGCGGGCCGGGCCGTACCGCTTCGCGCGCCACCCGAACTACGTCGCGGTCGTGGCGGAGATCGCGGCGCTGCCCCTGGTGCACTCCGCGTGGCTGACCGCGACCGTCTTCACCGCGGCCAACGCGGCCCTGCTCGCCGTCCGCATCCGGTGTGAGAACACCGCCCTGGGGCGGGTGAGCGTGGCGTGAGCCGCACGCACGATCTGCTGATCGCGGGCGGCGGCCCCGCGGGGCTGGCCACCGCGCTGTACGCGGTGCGGGCGGGGTTGGACGTCGTCCTGGCGGAGCCGCGAGGCCTGCCCGTCGACAAGGCCTGCGGAGAGGGGCTGATGCCTGGGGCGGTCAGGGAACTGCGCGCGCTGGGACTGGACGTGCCAGGCCGGCCGATCGTCGGCATCCGCTACCGGCAGGGCCCTCACCACGCCCAGGCGGAGTTCCGGCACGGCCCCGGCCTCGGAGTGCGGCGCACCGTCCTGCACGCCGCCCTGCACGCGGCCGTCGTCGCCGCCGGAGTCCCTGTCCTGCCGGTACGCGTGCGGGACGTGTGTCAGGACGCCGCTGGCGTCTCCGACAGTGCCACGGGTGTGCGCGCCAGGTGGCTCGTCGCCGCGGACGGACTGCACTCGCCGGTGCGACGTTCGCTGGGGCTCGGCATGCCCGGCGAGGGCGTCCCGCGCTACGGGCTGCGCCGGCATTACGCCGTGGCGCCGCCTTCCTCGTACGTCGAGGTCCATTGGGGTCCCCACGGCGAGGCGTATGTGACCCCACTCGGGTCAGAGCTCCTGGGCGTCGCGCTCCTGACCTCACTGCGTGCGCCGTTCGACGAACAGCTGGCCGGCTTCCCCGAGCTCGCGGCCGCTCTGCCCCGCCAGGCCGCGGTCGGCGCCGTGCGTGGTGCGGGTCCCCTCCGCCAGAAGGTCCGCTCGCGCGTCCAAGGGCGGGTCCTGCTGGTGGGCGATGCCGCCGGCTACATCGATGCGCTGACCGGCGAGGGCGTCTCACTGGCTCTCGCCGGTGCCAGGGTCCTGGTCGATCAGCTGCGTCGCGGCTCACCCGGCGCGTATGAGGCTGCATGGAAGCAGGCGACCCTCCGGCACCGGCTCCTGACCGACTGCTTGTTGCGAGCTCGGCAACGCCCCCGACTGGCAAACAAGATCGTGCCGACCGCGGCCCGGCTTCCCCGCGCCTTCGCCCTGGCGGTAAACGCCCTCGCCTGAGCGTCTTCCCCGCCGGCAGACCCTGTCCGTGTCCGTGTCCGTTCGGTGCGGGCTCGGTCAGGGGCGTCAGGAAGCCGCCACGGGTCCTGCGTTTCCAGGGCGTGTTTGACGGACCCGGAGAGCCCGTCGACCTGGGCCTCATCGCCAAGGGGTGCACGGAGGACGGCGGCTGGTGGGGCGGCATGCTCCCGGCCAACCTCAAGGACGACGACGGCAACCCGAAGTGCCCGGTCAGGATGGAGATCAACCACATCCCGGCCAAGGCCTGCTACGCGCACCTCGACGAGGAGGGCTTCATCAACGACGCCGGGATGGGACCGGCGATCCGCCTGGAGAAGGCCGACCACCGGGACATGTCCTCGACCGAAAGTTCCAGGCGATGCTGGAGCGCCGAGGTTGGACGATCGACGACGACATACTGAAATGATCCAACCCACCAGAAAGGCCCCCTCATGGAGTTCGTCCTCGATCCGCCCCGCGGCGTGGCTCCCGTCCGGCTGGGAATGACGCTCGACGAAACGGTCGCCGCGGTCTCGGCGTGGGGCGCGCCACGGGTGTACCCGGCCGACGCGGTGCGCGACTTCGACCTGGTCTCCACCGAGTACGACGGCATCGGCTTCCAGGCAGCCCTCGAACGCGACCACCAGGTCACCGCCGTCACGATCTGGGGACCGGACGAGGACGAGAACCCGGACGTCCAGGTTCTGCTGGACGCCCTGGACTTCTTCCGCACCCCCGCCGACGAGATCCTCGCCCACGCCACCCGCAAGGGCTGGCAGGTCAACAACGACGACCTACGAGCCCCCTACATCCCCGCTGTCACCCTGGCTTTCACCCGGGACACCTCCCAGGACGTGCCGAGGGACGAGAACGGCCTGCCGGTTTACTTCACCTCCGTGCTCGTGGCCGACGAGAAGTACCGGGCCAACTGACAGCGGTCAGGTGTCTGCCTCCCCGGTGATCAGTGAGAGGGACCCGCGTGGTCCGTCGACAACTGAGGATCTACGGACGCTGCGACTGCGTGCGCTGTCGGGCGGGGCCTCATGGTTCGACCGCCAGCCCGTTACCCCCGCTCGCCTCCGGGCGCTGCGGAGCTTCTCGAACACCGCCTTCGGAGTGGCGGCGGACCCCTTTGCCTCCTCCAGCTCGTGCCACTCCTGGTGCAGGGGCGCGCGATGGGCGGTTCGATTGTCGTCAGGCCTCTGCGGCCGCGCGCCGGATCGCGTCGAGCGTGCGCGCCACATCGTCGTCGGTGGTCGACCAGTTGCTCACCGAGATCCGCATGACGCGTCTGCCGTGCCAGGTGGAGCCGCTGATCCACGCGGTGCCGTCGTCGAGCAGCCGGGCGAGTACCCGGTCGGTGCGTCCGTCGCTGCCGAACTCGGCGCAGACCTGCGTGAACGCGACCTCGTTGAGAACGGTCGCGCCGTCGATCTCGGCGATGCCGGCGGCGAACGCGGAGGCGTGGCGACACAGCCGCTCGACGAGGTCGGAGACGCCTGATCGGCCGAGGGACCTGAGGGCGGCCCACACGGTGAACGCTCTGCCGCGCCGCGAGAGTTCGGGCACCTTGTCGATGGGGTCGCCGTGCTCGTGCTGGATGAGGTAGTCGCCGCGCTGGCCCATCGCCGCCCGGACCGCGGACGCGTCGCGCACGATCGCGAGTCCGCAGTCGTAGGGGACGTTCAACGTCTTGTGGGCGTCCGTCGCCCAGGAGTCCGCGTCCGCGCAGCCCGCCGTCAGGTGGGCGCAGCGCGGTGAGGCGGCTGCCCACAGTCCGAACGCGCCGTCGACATGGACCCAGGCGTCTGCCTCGCGCGCCGCATGGATGCTCGCGGCGAAGGGATCGAAAGCGCCGGAATGGATGTCGCCGGCCTGGAGGATCACGATCGTGGGGCTCTGTCCGTCGGCCGTCAGCGCCTTCCGCAGGGCCTCGGGCTCGATGCGTCCTTGATCGTCCGCCGCCACCAGGTCGGGCCGACCGAGCCCGAGGTAGCGCAGGGCCAGGTCGATGGCCATGTGCCGGGACTCGCCGGCGACGACACGCACGTGCGGGCCACCTGTGAGGCCGTCGCGGGCGACGTTCCAGCCGGTGCGCCGCAGCACCGTGTCCCGCCCGGCGGCGAGGCACGTGAAGTTCGCCATCGTCGCACCCGTGGTGAAGCCTACGGAGCTGTCCCTCGGCAGGCCGAGCAGATCGAGCAACCATGCGCCGGCGATCTCCTCCGCCGCCGCGTACGCGGGCGAGACGGTGCGCATCACACAATTCTGGTCCCAGGCGCTGACCAACCAGTCAGCAGCCAGTGCGGCCGGCTCGGTGCCGCCGACCACGAACCCGTAGAAGCGGCCGCTGGGGAACGCGGTGAGCCCCGGCTCACAGGCCGTGGCCAGCAGGTCGACGACGTCGGCGGGCGTGCTGGGGCCGGCAGGCAGTTCGGCGCCGAGCGCGCTTACGATCTCGTCGACCGAGGCGCGGGCGGGAATCCGGCGGTCGGGCAGGCTCGCCAGCCACCGGACAGCATGGTCGTACGCCTGTCGGAGCGCCGCCTCACGCGCGTCCATACCTCGGACTATGCGACCGTCGCCGCCGTCCCGCAAGCCGACCGGGGGCGGGGCCCCTCGTGAGATCCGGAGGGAGGGGCCGGATGCCTTCCGGCTGCCGTGTAGCCCCGGACGGGTCGACGGACTCGCCCCGGAGCCCGACGTTGCGTCCGATGGATTGGATGGGGCGGGGCGGGAGGCAGGATGACGTGGGCGGACCGGTTGCGGGGCATCCGGAGCGGGGCCGAGAGCCGCTATCCCGTTCTCACGGAACTGACGAGCAGGCTGATGAGCGGGAACCTTCTGGACGCGTGCACCCGGCTCGCCGCCCAGGCGTTCCTCCCCGCTGTGCCGCTGTTCTTCGCCCTGGCGGCCTTCGCCCCGCTCGGCGTACGCGATCAACTGCACGAATCCCTGCGCGCCATGTTCGGCCTGACCGGGCCGTCCGACCAGCAGCTCCAACAGGTCCTGGACCGGTCCGCCTCCGACGAGTCCCGAGAGACCACCGGAATCGTCGGCCCGCTTGTGGCGTTGGTGTCGGCCACCCGTTTCAGCCGCGCCATGGCCCGCGTGTGCGAGCGGGCCTGGGGGCTCCCCAAGGCCATATCCAGGATCGCGGCCCGGCGGTGGGCGGTGTGGTTGCCGGCTCTGTTCCTGGTGGTGCTGATCCAGGCGCCGTTCCGGGACGGCTTCGGGGCCGACGCGCGGCTGGGCGTCCCGGTGTTCTTCAGGTCCGCTACGGTGAGTGACCATCCTGAGTGCCTATCGTCAGGCCGGCAGTCAGTCAGAGCGGGCCCACCCTCGTTCGCCACCCAGCACGAGATCCTCCGGTGCTGGTTCGGTGCTGACTTCGGAGGGTCAATGGGGCAAAAACAGCAGGTCGTAGCTCTGATCCGATGAGTTGTCGTACCACTCGATGGTGGTGCCGATGAGACTGGCGGCGACGATCTTCTTGAGGGAGTTGGGTGGCGTCGGGGAGGGTGTTGCGGCGGCCATGTGCACCACTTCCAGGCAGGTACGGGGACGTTTCGGTGTCGCCACACCGTAGGAAGTCGCAGGTCAGGGTCGTATGTGGTGGGACACCATAGTTCGACGCCCCCGCATGCACCCAACCGCCATGGCCCTGCATCATGGCCCCGCTAATCCCGGCGGAGCAGTCAAATGCGTGCCTGTCCGTGTTGCGTCGATCGGGGATGGTATGACGCCACCGTGCTGACTCCCGTGCTGGTTTCGTGCTGACTGAAACCCCATGTCAGCACCCGTGCTCACCTGCTGGTGGGCCGGTTCGCCGCCGTCCGGCCGCTCCTGAGGCGCCTGGTCGAGGTGTTCGACTTCGGCTGGACGGCTCGTGGCGCTGCCTCGTGCTCTGCGCGCCGCACCTGGAGGAGGGGGCGGTGGAGTGGAAGGCGTACACGAGCATCGGCCGACCCTGGTCCGTACGGGGCGCCGACACCGCCCACCACTGCTCGCGGCGGGCGTCCTCGGCCACCTGGTGCTCCAGGTTCCGGAATCCCGCTCGGTGACGTACTGGCCGTGGCAGAAGGCAGCGCGGTGCTACGGGCGGCGGTACGGGCGCGTGGCCGTGCGATGAAGGGCTTCGACCTTCAGCTACCGACGAGTTCACCTATACCGACTGAAAATCATCTCTAACCTGCTGTCCATGGCTGAGGACTTAACGAACAGCAACTCACCAGACTCCGTCCCCACCACCGGCGACGGCGACACCCCGTCGCCCACCACCGGCGACGGCGACACCCCGTCGCCCACCACCGGCGACGGCGACACCCCGTCCAGTGAGACACAGGCAATTCCCGCCTCGGTCCTCGCCGTCGGCGGGGCACTCATAGCCCTCCTCACGCTGATCGTCGCTGGCGCCACCCTGTACCTGACGTTCCGGAGTGACGACAGGGAGACAGCAGAAGCGCAGGACCGGGTGCAGGACCGGGTGGAGGACCGGGAGCGTCTGTACGCGAACGAAGTCGGCTTCTACCGGACAGGGGACCAGGCGGCGGTCGCGAACGGCAGCACGCACTTCATGCCCATGCGTCTCGTGCTCCCCTCGAAGCAGGTGTGGTGGGATCTGCAAGGACCAGAGCCTTGCAAGCAAGTCTGGATTCCCTATGACTCGCTGATTTCCGAGATGCACGAGAAACTCCCCAACCTGTCCCTTTCCGAGTCCGACCTGGCGGACCTCCAACTCAGGTTCCAAGACCCTGCAGGGCGTGCCTGGTCCATCGACCGTACAGGCGCCATATCGGCTACCAAGTGGACGACATCCACGGGAAAGGAAGGTACGCAGCTTGATCGCTCTGACCTGCTTGTCTACCCGAACGAGCCTTGGATGACGGACGCCCAGGTCTCGCCAGGATGCGGCCCCGCGTGACGCCCGGGCAAACCTCACCGGCGCCCACCTGGGCGGGGCGGCCCCCCAATGTCCGGGGGGCCTCCGGCTCGTTTAAGAGGTGAGTTCTCGGTGGGGTGGAGGACGAGACCACAGAGGCCGCAGTCGACATCGTCGCCGTCATCCCCGAGCCCGCGCCCACCTCGCCGGGCAGTGCCACGTCCCCTCAGCGGCTGAATTCGACGGTGGCATCGCTGGGCCTTCGGCGGCTGAGCTCACCTTCGTGGTCGTGGGAACGGGAAGGTTCAGTTTGTGGCGCCGGTCGCCCTGGCGAACCGTGGCACGGGTCTCGCCTGTTGTGGCGGCCGTCCAGCGTGCGTACGCCGAGGCCCCGTAGGCTCGCTGCCGCGCCGCGCATAAGTGGCCGCAGGCGACGTATGGGCCCGGCCTTGTAGGCCTGGGCGCACGGCACCCGCCCAGCGAGCGTCGCTGGGCGGGTGCCGTGGGGATACAGAGGCTCAGGCGGGGGTGATGTTCTCCGCCTGGGGGCCCTTCTGGCCCTGGGTGACGTCGAAGTTCACCTTCTGGCCTTCCTGGAGCTCACGGAAGCCGGAGCTGGCGATGTTGGAGTAGTGGGCGAAGACGTCGGGGCCGCCGCCGTCCTGCTCGATGAAGCCGAAGCCCTTTTCCGAGTTGAACCACTTGACGGTTCCGCTGGCCATTGTGCCCTCCAAGGGGACTAGAAGTCGGTTCCCGCACCGTGCGGGAACCGGAGGTGATCGCCCTGGTCCTCAGAGACTGTGAACAGCAGAGTCGCCCGTGAGCGTACGCACGGGCGACCGGTACTTCGGAACCACGACAGCTACCCCAGACGTTACACCGGCAGCCGCCCCTACCGATGGACCGACGGAACACTCACGTGAGCAGGGGCTCAACGATGCGCGCCGGCGTGGGGTGGAGGGCGCCTCGTGAGGAGGGCGGACCTGGAGCGCTGCGGTGTCGGCAGGCAGTGTGGCAGCAGCCGTGGCCATGAGGGTGTCCGCCCAGCGCGCGTGGGCCGACAGCGACATCCAGTGCCGGGTTGGCTCCGACAGGGGCACGCGCACCTGGGTGGCGCGCCGGTGCGGAGCCTCGCCCTCCGGAGCTGCTCAGGCCGCCGACGTGATCGCGGGGGAGACCCTCACGGCGTCGGCCGTCGCCCGGACCTGGCGAATCCTGGCCTCCGGCTTGCGGCGGGGGCTCGGTTCGGATGCGGTAGTCCCGACGCTAGGAGCCGCTGGACTCCGGTTCGTGGAGGGTGATCGCCCCGGAGGGGCAGGCACCGGTGGCCATCCGTGCGGCCGCGCGGTGGGCGGCTCGGTGTGCAGCAGGATCACGAGGCCGTCATCGGGGTCCTGGTCGAAGGCCTCGGGTGCGGTCATCGCGCACATTCCGGCGCCGATGCACCGCTCACGGTCGACGCTCAGGCGCGCCGTGCTCATGCCTTGTCCCAGGTGACCGGGAGGCTCTGCAACCCGAAGTTGTCCGCGGTCTCAGGGCGCAGACTGACTACTCCGGCCGGGACGGCCAGGCGCAGAGTGGGGAAGCGGTCGACCAGCGCGCGGAACGCGACGCGCATCTCGACGCGGGCCAGCTGCTGGCCGAGGCACTGGTGGATGCCGTGGCTGAAGGCCAGGTGGCCGCCGGCCTGCCCTCTGGAGGTCGAGCACGTGGGGGTCGGCGAAGCGCTCGGGGTCGCGGTTGGCGGTGTTGTACGACAGGACGACTGTCGTGCCGGCCCTGATGGTCCGACCGCCCACCTCGACGTCTTCCAGCGCCGTCCTGTGGAAGGTCTTTGCGACGCTCAGATACCGCAGAAGCTCCTCCACCGCCCCGTCGGTGAGCGCGGGATCGGCGCGCAGCGCGGCCAGTTGCTCGGGATTCTGAAGCAGCGCGAAGGTGCCGAGGGCCAGCATGTTCGCGGTGGTGTCGAATCCGGCCGCCAAAAGGATCAGGCTGATCCCCTTGAGCTCCTCGTCGGTGGGGTTCGCGCGCTTGGCCGCCACCAGCTGCGCGAGGTACTCCTGGTTCGCCGTGTACGCCGCGATCAGCTCCTCGTCGCTCACCTCCCCGCCCATGAAGGCGTCGATCTGTTCCTGGAAGGAGGCCCGGTCCTCGTACGGCACCCCCAATATCTCGCAGATCACGATCATGGGGATGGGCTTGGCGAACGCGGTCACCAGGTCCGCGGATGTGTCGGACTGCTCCATAGCGTCCAGGCGTTCGGCGGTGATCTGCTCGATGCGCTCGGTGAGTTGTCGCATCCGCCGTACGGTGAACCTGCCCACCAGGGGCTTCCGGTAGCGACTGTGCTGGGGCTCGTCCATGAGGAGGAACTCGCCGGGCGGCGGGGGAGGAAGCTCGAAGTCGTGCGCTCGACCCCTGAGTTCGTCAGTAGGTTCCTTGGGGGGCCTGGCTTGGGCCGTGGCCGTGTTGCGCGGTCGCTCGCGTCCGCTCCGTGTTCGATCGCTGCCCACCTCCACTACTCGGTGGTACCGTATAGCAGTACTCGGTACTACGCAGTACCGCTAGGCCGAGGAGGGCTCGCGATGGATGACCTGACGGAGATGCTGAAGGGCACGCTCGAAGGGTGCGTGCTCGAAATCATCGGCGGCGAGGAAACCTATGGGTACGCCATCACCCGTCAGCTGAACGAGCTCGGCTTCGCCGACGTCGTCGAGGGGACGGTGTACACGATCTTGTTGCGGCTGGAGAGGAACGGGCTCGTCCAGGTGACGAAGCGACCGTCCGGCGTCGGTCCGCCGCGCAAGTTCTACGCGCTCAACGACGCCGGGCGCGAGGAACTCGCGAAGTTCTGGGCGAAGTGGCAGTACGTCTCATCACGCATCGACAGGCTCAAGGAGGGCGGGAGATGAACTTCTGGGAGACCGTCACGGGCAGTGATCTCACCAGGGAATGGAAGGCGTTCGAAGCCCGGGCCGCGGTCCTGCCGGACGACCACAGGGCGGCGTGGGAACAGATCAAGGGCCACCTCGTCCCCCACGGAGACTTCACCGGCCGCAACCTGATGCCGATCCTCGACGCCGCCCTGGGGCTGCTCGAAGAGGCGGCGGCGGACGGGCAGGGCATCCACGAGGTCCTCGGCGGCGACATCCGAGGCTTTTGCACGGCGCTGGCCGGTGGAGCGGGCGCTCGCACCTATCGCGACCGGTGGCGCGAGCAGTTGAACAGGAACGTCGCAAGGAAACTGAGCCGGCTGGGAGGCTGACGTGGGCATCCAGGACATCATCGAGGGCAAGAAGCAGTGGCGAGCGCACAAGGCTCGGGTCAAGGCGCTCCCGGCGGACTACCGGATCGTCTACAAGGAGATGGAGAAGTACTTCTTCAAGGTCGGACCGGTCGACCTTCCTGACGGTCCCCTGCTCCCCGGGATCGTCGACTTCTTCGAGGAGGGTGTCGCCTCGGGCAAGGGGGTCTTGCAGCTCATCGGCGACGATGTCGCCGCGTTCTGCGACGACCTGATCAAGGACTCGCGCACGTACGCGGACGTCTACCAGGAGTCCCTCAGCAGGGAAGCCGGCACGGCCGAGAAGTAGTACCCCCCGCCGCATGCCCGCTCAACCGGACACCTGGGTCACCGTCCTCGTACTGGAGGCGGAGTCCGAGCATCTGTGGCAGAGGCTGCTCCCGAACCATGGAGTGGGGGCGTCGCCACACGGTGCGTCGGGGCACCGGCGCCGTGATCTGCCGGTTCTTTCCGCTTCTTGGGCCGAGGCAGGGAATCAGCCGACGTGGACGCGCGGGCGGCGGTTCCGGTCGGACTCCGCTTCCCGCAGGACCTCGCGGGTGACCGGGGCGACCTCGCCCTGGCCGAGGAGGAAGAAGCGGAGGAAGTTGGCGAAGGGGTTGCCCTCGGTCCACTCGAAGTAGATGTGCGGGCTCACGCCGGTGAGGTCCCGGGCGTGGAGCAGGAGCGCGGCCAGCGCGTTCGGGATGGAAGAGGACTCGACGGTGAGAACGCGGTAGCGGTCGTGCATGACCTCGCCGCGTACGGTCAGGCCCGCCTCGAACTCGGAGGGGTCGGTGACCGTGACCTCGACGAAGACGAAGTCCTCCGTGGTGGGCAGATCGTTGTCGGCACGGATCTGCTCGATCTTGTCGCGGTACTCGGCGACGTCCCGGTTGTCGGGCTCGTTGGCGATGAAGCGCGGGGTACGGCGGGAGATGTCCTGGATGAAGCGCTCGGCCATCTCGTCGAGCTCGATGTGGGTGACGCGCAGCTCGAAGGCCCGGCCGAGCCGGGAGAGGAGCGAGATGAGGACGATGCCGGCGATGAAGCAGGCGCCGATCTTCACGCCGTCGGGGCGCTCGAAGATGTTGACGACGGTGGTGTAGAGGAACACGACGGAGATGACGCCGAAGCCGACCGTCCAGCCGCGCTGCCCGGCCTTGCGCGCGGCGATCGTCACCGCGATGGCGGCCGAGCAGATCAGGACGAGGACACCGGTGGCGTACGCGCCGCCCTGGGCGTCGACGTCGGCGTCGAAGATCCATGTCACCAGGAAGGCGACCAGGGTGAAGACGATGACCATGGGGCGGACGGCGCGGGCCCAGTGCGGGGCCATGCCGTACTTCGGCAGATAGCGCGGCATCAGATTGAGGAGCCCCGCCATCGCGGAGGCACCGGCGAACCACAGGATGAGGATGGTCGACACGTCGTAGACGGTGCCGAAGGTGTTGCCGAGGTACTCGTGGGCGAGGTAGGCGAGCGCACGGCCGTTGGCCTGGCCGCCGGACTCGAACTCCTCGTGCGGGATGAGGACGGTGGTGATGAAGCTCGTGGAGATCAGGAACACGCTCATGATGAGCGCGGCCGTCGTCAGGAGCTTCTTGGTGTCACGGATCCGGCCGGCGGGCTTGGCCTCCGTGTCGCCGGGGTCGCCCTTGACGTGTGGCATGACGGCGACGCCGGTCTCGAAGCCCGAGAGGCCGAGGGCGAGCTTGGGGAAGACGAGCAGCGCGACACCGATCATCGCGAAGACATTGCCGTGCTCGGCGGTCAGTGCGGCGGTCCAGTCGGTGACGACGTGGCCCTCGGTGAGGACGTGCCACAGGCCCGTGACCACGACGACCACGTTGAGCGCGAGGTAGATGCCGACCAGCGCTACGGCGACGCCGATCGCCTCCAGGAAGCCCTTGAGGAACACCGCGCCGAGCAGCGCGATGAGGATCATCGTGATCACGACCTGCTTGTCGTGCAGGGCCGACTCCAGGTGGGGGTTCTCCACCAGGTGGGTGGAGGCGTCCGCCGCCGAGAGGGTGATCGTGATGAGGAAGTCGGTCGCCGCGAAGCCCAGCAACGTAAGGACGAAGAGCTTGCCCTTCCAGAACGACAGCAGGCGCGACAGCATCGCGATCGAGCCCTCACCGTGCGGGCTCTCCTCTGCCACCCGCCGGTAGACGGGCAGTGCGCCCGCGAGGGTCACGATCACCAGCACGATGGTGGCGACGGGGGAGAGGAGCCCGGCCGCCAGGGCAGCGATGCCGGGCTGGTACCCGAGGGTCGAGAAGTAGTCGACACCCGTGAGACACATGACGCGCCACCACGGCTGGCCCTTGTGCCCGGCGTCGGGAGCCGACTCCACGGGGCGGGAGGGCTTGCCCTTTCCCATGTCGGAGAGGCCTTCCAGCATCCACGCGCGCAGTCGTCCGGTGTGCGCGTCCGGGGTGGTGGCCATGGGGGTGCTCCTGAGCTGCTGGATGAGGGGTTCCGCCCATCGTGCGGGCGGGCCGGGCCAGCGTAAGCAACGCGTCAACGACCGATCAGGGCGGGCGCGTCAGGAAAGCGTCAAGATGCACCGGTCGGGCTCATCCGCGGGCTGACCGATCGAGGGTCGGCGATTGCGGTACCGGGATGCGCCGGGCGTGTTTCCAGCGGGAACCGAGCAGTAGCTCTTGGTGGCGGGCCCCGGAGGCGACGCTATGGGCGGTAGACGAGCTCGATCAGAACAGCCGCGATGAGGAGCCAGGCTCCTGTGCCGAGTATCCACATGGCGTCGAAGAGGACGCCCAGGACGCAGACGGGCAGAGCCGCGACGGCGAGCGACAGCGACATGCGTCGCATGCGGTTGTCGGCGGGCGACCGCTCGCTGATCGGGTTCATGGGACGACCGTAGACCCGCGGGCGCCCATGGGTCCTGTGCGCTCGCGTCAAGAAGGTGTGAAGAGAACGCGGCCGGGCGCCAAGAAGCCGCCAGGAACGCTGGGGAGCGCGTCGGCCAGGGCACACCCTGAGCGGACCTGAGCACGAAGGAGAACCCCCGCATGTCCGCTCTGACCACCGAGAACGGTGCCGCGTCCACCGTCGAAGAGCCCCCGGACACCGGCGCGCGCCACAAGCTGACGGCCGTCACCGGGCTTGCCGCGCTCTCGCTCGACGCGATGGCCTCGGTGGCGTACGGCCCCGAGGCCATCGTCCTGGTCCTCGCGGCGGCCGGCGGATACGGGCTCGGCTTCACGCTCCCGGTCACGCTGGCCATCGCGGGCCTGCTGGCCGTCCTCGTGGCCTCGTACCGGCAGGTCATCGCCGCGTTCCCCGACGGCGGCGGATCGTACGCGGTCGCCAAGACGCACCTCGGTCGCCGCACCAGCCTGGTCGCGGCGGGTTCGCTCGTCCTCGACTACGTCCTGAACGTCGCCGTGGCCGTCACGGCCGGCGTCGCCGCCCTGACCTCGGCGTTCCCCGAGCTGTACGGCGACCGGCTATGGATCTGCCTGGCGGTCCTCGTGCTCATCACGGGCGTGAACCTGCGCGGGATCGTCGACTCGGCCCGTGCGTTCATCGCTCCGACCGCCGTCTTCATCGGCGCGATCCTGGTCATGATCGCCGTCGGTCTCTTCCGCGACGGCCCGGTCTCCACGACCGCGTCCGCCGGCCACGCGTCCGTCCTCGCCGACAACGCCACCACCGTCGGCGCCCTGCTCCTGCTGAAGGCCTTCGCCTCGGGCTGCTCGGCTCTCACCGGTGTCGAGGCGATCGCCAATGCCGTGCCGTCGTTCCGTGCCCCGGCGGCCCGCCGGGCGATGCGTGCGGAGGTCGCGCTCGGCGCGCTGCTCGGTGTGATGCTGATCGGCCTGTCCGTTCTGATCTCCCGCTTCGGTCTCCAGCCGGTCGAGGGCGTCACGGTCCTCGCTCAGCTCGCCGACGCCTCCCTCGGCCACAACTGGGCCTTCTACGTCGTCCAGTTCGCCACCATGGTGCTGCTGGCGCTCTCCGCGAACACCTCCTTCGGCGGCCTTCCCGTCCTGCTGAAGCTCCTGGCCCGCGACAACTACCTGCCGCACGTCTTCGGCCTGAAGGCCGACCGCCAGGTCCACCGCCACGGTGTCGTCTGGCTCGCCGTCGTCTCGGCCGGACTGCTCGTCTTCTCCGGCGGCGACACGAACACGCTCGTCCCGCTCTTCGCGATCGGCGTCTTCATCGGCTTCACGATCGCCCAGACCGGCATGGTCCTGCACTGGAACCGCGAGCGTGGACCCAAGTGGGCGGCGAAAGCCCTGCTCAATGGTCTCGGCGCCGTCCTCACCGGGGTCTCCGCGGTCGTCGTCACGGCCACCAAGTTCCATGACGGAGCCTGGCTGATCGTGATCGCGCTGCCGGTCCTCGTCCTCGCCTTCGAGGCCGTGCACCGGGCGTACGGGAGGATCGGCGAGCGTCTCGGCGTCGGCCGGATCCCCGAACCCCCGCACCGCGAGCGCTCCCTCGTCCTCGTCCCGGTCTCGTCCCTGACCCGCCTCACCAGCGAGGCCCTCACGGCCGCCGTCTCCCTCGGTGACGAGGTCAGGGCCGTGACGGTGTGCCACCCCGACCCCGAGGACCGTGAGGCCACTGAGGCGTTGGAACGCGACTGGGCCCTGTGGAACCCGGGTGTGCCTCTCGTACGGCTCCCCTCGGAGCGCCGCTCGC
Source organism: Streptomyces sp. NBC_00572 (assembly GCF_026341815.1). Classification (GTDB taxonomy): domain Bacteria; phylum Actinomycetota; class Actinomycetes; order Streptomycetales; family Streptomycetaceae; genus Streptomyces. The sequence continues at coordinate 961,424 of NZ_JAPENX010000002.1, read as the reverse complement.
TCGGCCGGCCCATCACCGCGTACGTACGCGACCTGGAGTCGACCGAACCGGACACCCGGGTCACCGTCCTCGTCGCCGAGGCCGAACCCGAGCACCTGTGGCAGCGCGCCCTGCAGAACCAGCGCGGTGCCGTCGTCGCCCACGCCGTCCGCCGCGACACGAACGCCGTCGTCTGCCGGCTCCGCTTCCGCTGCTGACCACCTCTCCCCCTGACGGCATCTGCTCTGACCACCTCTGCCCCTGACCGTTTCCGCAGGTGACCGTCAGAGATCCGTCAAGGACCCCTCCGCCCGGTGCCGTCTACGCCGCACCGGGCGGAGGCTTGACGTGTCGGGGGACAGCGGGGGGCCGGATCCTGCGAGGTGGATCATGAGGGTTCCGCTTCGGGACGTGGCTGCCGTCGCCGCCGGAGTCCTGGCACCGTTCGCCGCCGCTCTGGTGCTGATGCCGCTGCGGACGTCCGTCACGCACACCAATCTCGCGCTGCTGCTGGTCGTCGTGGTCGTCGCCGTTTCGGCGTTCGGCAATCGGTTCGCCGGCGCGCTCGCCGCACTGTCGGCCGCCGCATGGTTCGACTTCTTCCACACCGAGCCGTACGGGAGCTTCCACATCGAGGACCGGGCGGACGTCGAGACCGCTGTCCTGCTCCTGGCCGTAGGCCTGATCGTCTCCCAGCTGGCCGCGCACGCCCGGACGATGAGGCAGGCGGCGGTCATCGACGCCACGCACCTGGAGCGGCTGCACGGCACGACCCGCCTGGCCCGGGCCGGCACGTCCTCCACCGACGACGTCGTCCGACGCGTGCGGCACGAACTCGTCGCGGTGCTGGAGCTGAGGGCATGCCGCTTCGAGTACGGCACGCTCATCGGGCGTCCGCCGCGGCTGGACCCGGACGGGACGGTGAAGGTGGACGGCTGGATCTGGGACCTGGAGCGGCAGGGCTGGCCGGAGGGCGAGACCGAACTGCGCGCCATCGTCCTCGGCCGGTACCAGGGACGCTTCCTGCTGACCCCGGAACCCGGCTCCGCGCCGCCGCCGTTGGAGGCACGCCTGGTCGCCGCCGACCTGGCCGCTCAGGCCGCTGCCGCGCTGGACGAAGACAGGGTCAGCGCAGGCCCGAGACCGTGAAGACCGAGTGGGTCGTGTCCCTGTCGACACGGTGGGCGAGCCGGTCGAGGTCGCGCACCCCTTCCCGGAGGGTTCCGTTCGTGCGGGAGGCCCGCGCGTCGGCCTCAAGGAGCAGCCACAGGGAGGGGTTGGCGAGGAGAACGCGCAGTTGGATCTGGGCCCGGCTCCCGTCGGTGTCGGTGAGCACGAGACGCTGTTCGATCCCTTCAGGCCAGCGGACGGCCGACAGCCGGTCGGTGTACACGGTCCTCCGGCTCCACAGGCCCTGGACGGTCACCCGGCCCGGTGACGCGACGACCCTGTCGGGCAGCAGGATCGCGAAGAGCACGACGGAGAGCACGATCCACAGCATCGTGCTCGGCAGGGCCAGCCCCTGGTTTCCGGCATCCACGGCCAGCGACAGGGCCAGCAGGAGGCCGGCGCAGCCGACGGCGGCCCGGGCCTCGCCGGCCCATTCGGTGTGGTGAACGGTGCGGTCACCGGGCTCTGGCAGCGGGACGAATCGTGGCTCCATGGAACGGACGCTAGAACCGGAGCGGGCAGCTGCCGGTCTCTCTTGACGGGGTACCTATGCCGCCTCGGACAACCTTGACGCGCGGCTGACGGGTCCGGCGACGTGGTGGACGTATTCGTGGGTCAGACGGAATCCGGCCGTCCAGGCGAGGAGGCGGCTGGGGCGGTTGTCGCGGGAGCAGCACCAGCTGGCGCGGTGGCCGCGCGCCGAGATGTCGGCGGTCAGCCCCGAGACGCAGGCCAGGGCGAGGTGCTGACGACGCTCGTCGGGCGCGGTGGCGCAGGCGACGTCCTCGTATCGGCTGCCGAGGAACCGGGTGCAGGCGAGGGCCACCGCGCGGCCCCTGCGGAAGGCGGCCCAGGCAACGCCGGACGAGGCCAGGGCGACGGGGCCACCCCAGCTGCCGTGGATCCAGGCCATGGAGGGGTCCAGCGCAGCGAGTGCCGGGGCATCCTCGGGGGTGACGCGGCGTACGGTCACACCACGCGGTACGTGGGGCGCGACGGCCTTGGCGCTGTGGACGTAGAGCATGCGTTCCCATGTGACGAGCTGCTCGAAGGCCGCGCCGAGGGCGGGCAGGAAGCGGTCAGCCGTCTCGATGCAGTGCCCGGCGAGCGGGGCCAGCTCCGTCGGGGTCACGGCGGTGGGGTCGCCGGCAAGGAGGACGTGATCGCCGCACGAGACCGCCACCACACGCGGAAGGTCGGCCCGTTCGGTCCACCACTGTCCGTGGCCGGTGGCGACGACGTGCTCGGCGAGAGCCGCGGTGCCGGGAGCACCGGACGGGAACGCCCGGGCGGAGGCAGGCGGTTGGTCGGACGGGTGCGGGATCACGGGATCTCCAGGTGGGAAGGGGAACGGGGGCGGCCTGCGGGCACGGGCCGCCCCCGTGGGTCAGCGCTGTCCGGCCTTGCGGCCGTGGTTCGCCTTCTTCTTGCGGCGGTCCCGCCGCTTCCGTGCACGCTTCGACATGACGAGGGCTCCCTTCAGGACTTCAGGACTTCGGGCCTCAGGCGCTCTGGCCGACGAGGAGGTCGGCGAGCTTGGTGAGGCGCTTGACGGTGCGCTCCTCGGAGGCGGCGGGTGCGGGGGCGACGCGGTGTTCGCGGTCGTAGTAGGCGCCGTTGACGATCTCGACGGCCGGGTCGCAGAGCCGTACGACGTGCGCGGCGCCCTCGGCCGGAGCGACGCCCTCGTGGGCGTAAAGAGGGAGCAGGCTGGTGGTGCAGATGCCGGGGTGGACGGAGACGGCGGTGACGCGCGGGTCGGCGGCGAACACGGTCAGGGCGAGCTGTGACTGGGCGTAGGCGGCGAGGCGCGAGTAGCGGCGGACTCGGTTGGGGTCGTTCCACTGGATGGAGCCGGTGCGGTGCAGGGAGGACGAGACGTTGACCACCCGGCCTCCCGTGCCGCCGGTGAGCGCGGGCTCCAGGAGGTGGGTGAGCAGGTAGTGGGCGAGGAAGTTGACCTGGAAGGCGATCTCGTTGCCGTCGGCCGTCATGGTGTGCCGCTCGGGCGCGGCCATGCCCGCGTTGTTGACGAGGACGTCGAGGCGCGGGTGCTCGGCGAGGACCCGGGTCGCGAGGTGCTCGACCTCCTCCAGTCGTGTGAAGTCCGCGCCGAGCGCGCACAGACGGGACCCGTCGATGTCGGCGAGGGTGATGAGCCGGTCGGTGGCGGCGTGCGCCTCCTCGGCGGTGCGTCCGTGGACGAGGACGGTGGCTCCGCGCTCGGCGAGGAGCCGGGCGGTCTGGTAGCCGATGCCGGAGGTGGCGCCGGTGACCAGGACGGTGCGGGAGGAAAGGTCGGATACGGACATGACGGGTCAGTCCCTCAGGAGTGAAAGGTGTGTACGGGTACGAAGAAGGGGCGCCGGACAAGGGATGTCACGACGCCCCGGGGTGAAGCGGAGCTACGTCAGCGGTGGGCGGACGTCTCCGGACAGCGGGGCTCACGACGGGGCGCCCGATGGGGCGGCCGGTCGAGCAGGAGCCACGCGCTGTTCATGCTTCCCATCGAACCCGCGGCGGACCTCCCGGACAACCCGAACGACGTTTCTCTGACGCCCTCCTGACGAATCTTCACCCGAGGCCGGGGACGGTGGAGACGATCAGGTCGATGACCTTGATCCCGAGGAAGGGCAGGGCGAGTCCGCCGAGGCCGTACACCGTGAGGTTGCGGCGGAGCAGGTCGTGGGCGGAGGCGGGCCGGTACCGGACACCGCGCAGGGCGAGGGGGATCAGGGCCACGATGATCAGGGCGTTGAAGATGATGGCCGAGGTGATCGCCGAGGTCGGGCTGTGCAACCCCATGATGTTGAGCGCCTCCAGGCCCGGATAGGCGCCCGTGAACATGGCCGGGATGATCGCGAAGTACTTCGCGACGTCGTTGGTGATCGAGAAGGTCGTCAGCGCGCCCCGGGTGATGAGGAGTTGCTTGCCGATCTCGACGATCTCGATGAGCTTGGTCGGGTTGGAGTCGAGGTCGACCATGTTGCCGGCCTCCTTCGCGGCCGATGTGCCCGTGTTCATCGCGACACCGACGTCGGCCTGCGCGAGGGCCGGGGCGTCGTTCGTCCCGTCACCGGTCATCGCGACCAGCTTGCCACCGGCCTGCTCCTTCCTGATGAGCGCCAGCTTGTCCTCGGGGGTCGCCTCGGCCAGGTAGTCGTCGACCCCGGCCTCGTGAGCGATGGCGCGCGCGGTCAGCGGATTGTCGCCGGTGATCATGACCGTACGGATGCCCATGCGGCGCAGTTCCGCGAACCGCTCCCTGATGCCGTCCTTCACCACGTCCTTGAGGTGGACGATCCCGAGGACGCGCGGGCCGTCCCAGTCGTTGACGGCGACCAGGAGCGGCGTGCCGCCGGCCCCGGAGATCCGGTCGCTCCAGGCACGCGCTTCGCCCGGCACCCTCCCGCCGTACATCTCGACCCAGGCGATGACCTGCGCCGTCGCGCCCTTGCGGATGTGGCAGGCGGCGCCGTTGTCCCAGCGCAGGTCGATACCGCTCATCCGGGTCTGTGCGCTGAACTCCACGAACCGGGCGTTCGACAACTCGCCCTCGGCCGGGGCGCGCAGCCCGTACCGCTCCTTCGCGAGGATCACCACGGACCGGCCCTCGGGTGTTTCGTCGGCGAGGGAGGCCAGCTGCGCGGCGTTCGCGAGCTGTGCCTCCTCGACACCGGGCAGCGGGACGAAGTCGGCGGCTTCGCGGTTGCCGAGAGTGATGGTGCCGGTCTTGTCGAGGAGGAGGGTGTTGATGTCGCCCGCGGCCTCGACCGCGCGGCCCGACATGGCGAGGACGTTGCGCTGCACGAGCCGGTCCATGCCCGCGATGCCGATCGCGGAGAGCAGCGCGCCGATCGTCGTCGGGATCAGGGTCACGAGCAGGGCGACGAGGACGGTGGTGGAGGGGGCCGCGCCGGCGTACGCGGCCATGGGCTGGATCGCGACGACGACCAGGACGAAGACGACGGTGAGCGCGGCGAGCAGGATGTTCAGCGCGATCTCGTTCGGTGTCTTCTGCCGGGAGGCGCCCTCGACCAGGGCGATCATCCGGTCCATGAAGGAGTGGCCGGGGCGCGAGGTCACCCGTACGACGATCCGGTCCGACAGCACCGTCGTACCGCCCGTCACTCCCGTCCGGTCGCCGCCCGACTCGCGGATGACCGGCGCGGACTCGCCGGTCACGGCGGACTCGTCGACCGCCGCGACGCCGTCGACGACATCGCCGTCGGCCGGGATCAGCTCGCCCGCCTCGACCAGCACGAAATCGAAGAGCTGGAGGTCGGTGGCGGCTACGGCCTCCGTCTCGGCCCGGTCGAGGTCCGTGCCGTACCGCCAGTGCTTCAGCCGCAGCGCCACCGTGTCCGTACGCGCCTTGCGCAGCGACTCGGCCTGCGCCTTCCCGCGGCCCTCCGCCACGGCCTCGGCGAGGTTGGCGAAGATGACCGTCAGCCACAGCCAGACGCTGATCACCCAGGTGAACACGGACGGGTTGAAGACCGCCGACAGTGTGGTGAGCACCGAACCGACGCCGACGACGAACAGCACCGGATTCCGTACCAGGGCCCGCGGATGCAGCTTGCGCACGGCATCGGGGAAGCACGTCACCAGCTGTACGGGGTCGAGCAGCCCACCCTGCGCCGAGCGCCGCCGCTTCGGTGCGGGGGTCGGGTAGCGGGGCGGCGCGGCAGGAGCGGACGGCGCGTTCGGCGTCGGGGGAGCGGAGGGCGCCTGCTGGGGCGCGGGGGAATGCATCGCGGAAGACCTTCTGATGAAGCCCGGCCGTCGCGCCCGATCGGCGCAGGCCGGGAGAGCAGGGCAGGGCCGCCCTCGTCCGCGCCCCGTGGGCACGCGGAGATTCTCCGAGGCCCACGGGACGGCTGCGGACGGACAGCGACGCTCGCGGAGCGGGGGCACAGGAGTCGGATGGGAGGACTGCCGTGCCCCCGCGGTCCGGGGACGATCAGGCCACTGACGTCCACGGGCCGGTGAGCGACCGAGAAGAAAACTAGGCCCACGGGAAGCCGTCGGCGGCACTGGAGCGCCCGAATTTACGGCCCTCTGACGGACGTTGGTTCTTACTGTCAAGGGCCCGTCAAATCGGACCGGCGGAGCATCAGGACCGCGTCAATGCCGTCGGGCGGTGTCCTGGGGCACGCGGACGTCCCGGCGGCCGTCAGTCCCGGTGCCCGTCACCCGATGCCTTCAGCAGCCGCTCCAGCTCGCTTCCGGCCTCGTCGTACCCGGCGTCGGCGATACGTTGCAGCTCGCGCAGGTCGCCGGTCGCGGCCGCGCGGCGGGTGAGGAGGAACCCGGCGCGCGGGGATCCCTCGTCCAGCAGTTCGCTCAGTTCGTCCAGGTCACCGGCTGCGTCCACGAGGTCGGCCAGCCGGTCCAGCGCGGATTCGTTGCCCGCGTCGGCGAGCTCGCGCAGGGTCTCCCGATCGATGTTCACGTTCTCCATGTCGCCATGATGCGACCCTGCCCCAGGGGAAAGGTCAAGTGGGACGATGGTCGGGTGATCACCATCGGGCAGCTGGCCGGCTACGTCGGAGTATCGATCAAAACCATCCGCGTCTACCACGACAAGGGACTACTCTCCGAGCCCGACCGGGACGCGTCCGGCTACCGGCGATACGGCGCCGACGACGTCATCGACCTCATCAAGATCCGGACGCTCGCCCAGGCAGGCGTCCCCCTGGCCCGCATCCAGGACCTGAAGTCAGCGACCGATGAGGAGTTCCGACAGGCGCTGCACGGGATCGACGAGGAGCTCACCGCCCGCATCCGTGACCTGAGGGCGACACAGGGGCGCCTGCGCCGACTCGCCGCGGGGGAGTCGGCAGCCGTGCCTGCCGAGGTCGCCACCCACCTGGAGCAGCTGGCCGACTGGGGATTCACCCCGCGCTGGGTGGAGCTCCAACGCGATCTGTGGATCCTGGTCTTCGCCACCCAGCCGGAGCACGCGGGCGCTCTCTTTCGCGACCAGTCGGAGTCCCTCGCCGACCCGGCGCTGCGACAGCTCTTCCTCGACTACGACCGCGCGCACGACCTCGACGCCCGGGATCCGCGCATCGACGAACTCGCCCAACGCATCGTCGAGGCGACGCGGGAACGCTACGGAAGCGGCCCCGATGAGCTGCCCGAGCTGGACCCGGCCTCCGAGATCCCCGCACTCGTCCAGGCGACGGTCAACGCCTCGTCCCCGGCCTGGCGGCGACTCGACACCCTCATTCGCGCTCGACCGGAGGCATGATCGGCGGGACTTCAGGGGGCGCGGATCGCCGCGGCTGTCGCCCCGGCGGGAGGCGGCGAAGGCGAGTTCGCTCTCGAACCCGGACAGCAGCGCGTCGAGTGCGCAGTCGAAGCGCGCCCGGGGCGGCGTTCTCGCCCGACTCGCGGGCGGCGACCAGCGGCGGGTACGTGTCAGGGTCCAGCGAGGCCATGCTGTCGGCCCCGCCGACATGGCCCGCCTGCGCGGTGGTGTGCCCGACGACGAAAATGGTCAGCGAGTAGAGGACGTCCAGAGTTCTGGGCAGCGGGAAGCCCGCCTCATGCAGGATGGGTGGTCACCACCACCGGTGACGCGCACGGTCCGGATACGACGGCCCGGACCGTCACCACCACACCGACGACGGTTGTACGACCGGTGGGCCGTCCCGGTCCGCGATCACGAGGGGGTCGCGGACCGGACGGCCCCACCGCCGGCCCCATCGCGCTTCTCCAGGCCGTGACCGCCCCGAACAGGATCAGCAGGAGCGTCAGCCCGCAGCCCATGTCGCGAAGTGAGTCGTCCAAGGGGGAAGCCCGGACGTCGGAGGGCATCGACGGCGCCCATCCGGTGGAATCCTGCCGTCGCCCTGACGCCACGACCGCCGCTGGGACGGTTCGCCCGGGACGGAACCTAGCGGGTCACGCGCCCCACGAGATCGGCGAGGAGGTCGGGTTCCTCCTCGATCACGAGGTGTCCGGCGCCTTCGACGATGCCGAGCTCGACTCCGAGTCGTCGCCGTACCGCGTCTTCGAGGCGGCGCGGTGGCAGGAAGACATCGTGCTCGCCCGTGACGACCCGGCGGGGGACGCGCCGGTCGGGCACGGTGGCCAGTCCCGGGGCTCCGCTGGACCTGGCGTGACGTGCGACGAGCGTCATCCAGTCCACGAGTTCGGGCCGGGGCGTGCCGCTGCCGGCGTACATGGTGCGCAGGAGCCGAGCGCTGTGCCGGGGCCGCGGTAGTGCGAGCCAGGCGGCGGAGGCCCCCAGCACACCGGGTGTCAGACGCAGCCGGGTCAGACCGCCGGGGGAGACGAGTACCTGTCCGTCGATGCGGGGGGAGGCGCTGGACAGGGCGATCGCCGCGCCGAAGGAGTGGCCCAGCACGATCACGGGACCCGGCCCCGCCGCGCACTTCTCGACGACCTCGGAGAGCCAGCTTCCGTACCAGTCGAGCCGGCCTTCGGCCAGACCGCGCTCGTCCGAGCTCAGTCCCGGCTGCCCCGGGACGTCGGCGAGCACGGTCCGGTACCGACGGGCGAGCGCTGTCGCCAGCGGGAGGACCGTGGCCGCGTTGAAGTTCGTGCCGGGTACGACCACCACGGTCGGGCCACTGCCCTCCGCGACGACCACATGGGTGTCTGCACCATGGGCCTCGAACGTCAGCCGCTCATGGGGAACGCGCCAAGATGCCAGCATTTCGGCACACCAGTGCCGAACGGCATCCCGACCGGCTGTGCTGCGGTAGATCGACCTCACGCGGCGAGTATCACACGGGCCAAATCCCCGGAGGGGAGGCAGAGTTGCCGCCCCGGTCAGGGGGGCGTCCATTCCGGGGAAGTCAGCCCTTCCCGCGGGCTCCGCCGGGGTGGTCATCACGCTTGCCGATCGTCACCCGCCGCCCGTAGGAAAGGTCGGCCAGATGGAGGGACGGGCCTCGGCCTGGCGATCGTCAGGGGCATCGTCGAGGCCCACTCCGGCCGGGCGGACGTCCGTAACGTCTCCGGCGGCTGCCGCTTCGAACTGACCCTGCCCGCGCCGGAGGGCTAGCCCGTCTCTTTCGGATGAGAAACGAGCCCAGCCGCCTGGAGGGGCGGGTCCGCGGTGCCGGGCGCGAGCTCGGCCGTCCCGGTGGCGAACGGCACCGTCGGTCGCCAGCCCAGCTCGCGGCGCAGCCGCGTGGAGTCGGCGGTGATGTGCCGGACGTCGCCCATCCGATACTCGCCGGTGACGACCGGGGCCGGGCCCGTGCACGCGGCGGCCAGCGCCTCGGCCATGTCGCCGACGGTCCTCGGGTCGCCGCTGCCGACGTTGTACGCCGCGAAGCCCGGCCGATCCGCCAAGACGTCCAGCGCCACGGCGTTGGCCGAGGCCACGTCCCGTACGTGGACGAAGTCCCGCCGCTGCCCCCCCGTCCTCGAAGACGCGCGGCGCCTCCCCTCGCGCGAGCGCGGACCGGAACAGGGCGGCCACGCCCGCGTACGGAGTGTCGCGGGGCATCCCCGGCCCGTAGACGTTGTGGTAACGCAAAGAGATCACGCGTCCGCCGATCGCGCGGGCCCACGAGGCCGCCAGATGCTCCTGGGCGAGCTTGGTGGTGGCGTAGACGTTCCGCGGGTCTCCGGCGAGGCGCCCGACGGGCCGCGCGTCACGGATCCGTAAGAAGATCGTTGACTACTCATTCACTCGAACGGCCCCGTCCACCTCGCTGAGGGCGCCCGTCCTGCGCCAGGCTCGGGATCAGGGCCGCGTCGAGTCGCCCGGCGCGGCCGCACCTCGGAGAGGGAGACGCATGGCCCACGCACCCCAGGCCACCACCGGGAGGAGCGCGCCGGCCGAGTCGGCAGGTCCAGGCGATGAGCCCAGCGAGGCGCTTCGATCGGCGACGATCTGTCCCGGTCCTTGTGCCCGCACGTCGTGACGGGTGGGAGGGACGGGTGAACGCACACCCCCAAGAACCCCGCGAACAGGGGGGCCGCGACGGTCCTGGGCGACGTAGCCGACCGGAACCGGACGCCACCGACGCGGAACGCGGCCGACGGAGTGTGTGGGACGAGGCGATCCTCGACGCCGTCTTCGCACAGTCCGACGTGGGACTCCACGTCCTGGACACGGATCTGCGGATCGTCCGCGTGAACGCGGTCACCCTCGGCTTGCTCGGCGTCCAGGCGGAGCGCATGGTCGGGCTGCCGGCGGCGGAGGCCTATGCCCCTGTCGGGGTCCGTGTCGACGGGACCATGCTGCGCGAGGTCCTCGCCACGGGACGCCCGGTGATCGAACGACTCGTCACGAGCCGTCCTCCTGCCGATCCGCAGAGCAGGCGGGTCTTCTCGCAGTCCGCGCACCGACTCGAAGACCGTGCGGGGCACGCACTCGGGGTGGTCGTCACGAGCACGAACGTGACCGAGCGCGAACGCGCACAGGACCGGCTTCGACTGCTGCACAGCGCCCGCGAACGGATCGGCTCCAGCCTCGATGTGGAGCGCACGGCCCGGGAACTCGTCGATGTGACGGTGCCCGACTTCGCCGACTGGGCCGTCGTCGCCCTCACCGACGCCGTACTGCAGGGAAAGGAGCCCGGTCTACAGGCACAGGACAGCGTGCCGCTCCTGCGCTGCGCGGCGGCCGGGAGCGCGGGCGGGGACATGCCCGTTCCGGAGGCAGGAGCCATCCTGCTTCCCGGTGTCTTCGGAGACGCCCTGTCCGCGACCGCTTCCTCGATCCTGTCAGTGACGGGCGGACGCGACACCGGTACCGGGATCGCGGCGCCGTTGGCGGTTCGCGGGCAGATCTTCGGTGCCGTCGCCTTCCACCGCCCGGCAGGGGCCGAGCCGTACCGGGCCGACGACCTCGATCTCGTCGACGGCATGGCCGCCCGTACGGTGACCTGCCTGGAGAACGCCCTGCGGTTCACCCGCGAGCACATCGTGATGACGGCGCTGCAGAGCTGGCCGCTGCGCCCCGAGCGGATCACCCAGAGGGCCGTCGAAGTCGCCCAGCGGCACCGGTCCGGCGGACGCGGCGCCGGCTCCTGGTTCGACGTCATCCCCCTTCCGGGGGCGCGAGTCGCGCTCGTCGTGGGCCAGGTCGAGCACGCGGGACTGAGTTCCGTCGCCACCATGAGCCGGCTGCGGACCGCCGTCAACAGTCTGACCACCCTCGATCTCGACCCGCACGAACTGCTCGCTCGGCTCCACGCCACCACCCTCCGGCTCGCCGCCGAACAGGACGATCCGTCCGACGCGGGCGTCCCGACCGCGAGCTGCACGATCGCCGTCCACGACCCGGTCGGCGGGCGGCTGGACATCGCACGTGCCGGCCGTTCGTTGTTCGTCGTCGTCCACCCCGACGGAACAGTCGACACGGAGCCGGTCGACGACGGCCCCCTGCTCGGGGCCGAGGGGCCGCCCTTCGCCTGCTCCTCGCACTTCCTGCCCGCAGGAAGCATCCTCTGCATGGCCTCCGCGGCGGCATCCGTCGACGACGGCCCGTCAACGGCAGCCGTCGTCAACGCCCTTGTCCACCCCGAACGCACCCCGGAGGCCATGGCGGACGACGTGGACCGGCTCCTGGCCCCCGACCGGGTCCTGCTGGTCGCCCGCACACGCCACCTGCCGCCGAGCGAACTGGCCGAGTGGACCGTTCCCTTCGACTTCTCGGCCGTCGCCACCGCACGGAGTCATGTCGAGTCGCGCCTCCGACAGTGGGGACACCCCGCCGACGCCTTCACGGCGACGCTGGTGGCCAGCGAACTCGTCACCAACGCGATCCGCTACGGCGCGGCCCCCATCACGCTCCGACTCATCGCGGATTCAGCTGTTTCAGTGGGGCTCATCTGCGAGGTCAGCGACGCCGGCGCCGCCGCCCCGCATCTCCGGCACGCCAGAGCCGTCGACGAAGGCGGCCGCGGACTGCTCATCTGCGCCACCGTCGCGGAGAACTGGGGCGTGCGCTACGCCGACGACGGAAAGACGGTGTGGGCCGAAATCTGATGCGACGGGCGGGGGCGCAAGGGTGGCATTTGCCGCAATATGCACGGATTGCAAAGGAATGATCCTATGGAGCGACAGTGCGCCAGACCACGCAACGGAGCGGCCGTATGAGCACCCTGCCCTCGTTCGAGGACACGACGGACTTCGAGAACGCCGATCGGGGGTTCATCAGCGCTCTCGTCCCAGGCGTCGTCAAGGCGGCGGACGGCCGTGTCGTCTACGACAACGACACCTACGCCTTCCTCAAGGGCGACTGCCCCGACACCGCGCACCCGAGCCTGTGGCGCCAGGGGCAGCTCTGCGCCCGACAGGGCCTGTACGAGGTCACCGAGGGCATCTACCAGGTTCGCGGCCTGGACCTCTCCAACATGACGATCGTCGAGGGGGAGCGCGGGATCGTCGTCATCGACCCGCTCATCTCCGCCGAGACCGCCGCCGCGGCCCTCGCGCTCTACCGGGAGCACCGTGGCGACCGCCCGGTCACCGGGCTGATCTACACCCATTCGCACGGCGACCACTTCGGCGGCGCCCGTGGCGTGCTCCCGCACGGCACCGAGGAGGGTGTACCGATCCTCGCGCCGGCCGGTTTCCTGGAACACGCGGTCAGCGAGAACGTCTACGCCGGCAACGCCATGGGCCGCCGCGCCGGCTACATGTACGGCGTCATGCTCCCCACCTCGCCGGCGGGCCAGATCGGCGTGGGCCTCGGGCAGGCCACCTCGACCGGCGTCATCGCCCTCGTCCCGCCGACCGTGGACATCACCGAGACCGGCCAGGAGGAGACGGTCGACGGGGTGCGGATCGTCTTCCAGCTGACGCCGGGCACCGAGGCGCCGTCCGAGATGAACTTCCTCTTCCCCGACCACCGCGCCCTGTGCCTGGCCGAGAACGCCACGCACAACATGCACAACGTCCTGACCCTACGCGGCGCCGTCGTCCGCGACTCGCGGATCTGGGCCCGCTACCTCGACGAGGCGATCGAGTACTTCCACGGGCGCTACGACGTCGGCTTCGCCTCCCACCACTGGCCGACCTGGGGCCACGACAACGTGGTGCGGTTCCTCTCCGAGCAGCGTGACCTGTACGCGTACATGCACGACCAGACGCTGCGGCTGCTCAACGACGGCCTGACCGGCGTCGAGATCGCCGAGCGGATCGAACTGCCGCCCGCCCTGCAGAAGTCCTGGCACGCCCGCGGCTACTACGGTTCACTCAGCCACAACACCAAGGCGATCTACCAGCGTTACCTCGGCTGGTACGACGGCAACCCCGCCCACCTCTGGGAGCACCCGCCGGTGGAACTCGCGGTGCGGTACGTGGACCTGGCCGGCGGCCCCGCCGAAGCACTCGCCAAGGCGCGCACGTACATCGAGAGCGGTGATCTGCGGTTCGCCGCGACGGTGCTCAACCACCTCGTCTTCGCCGATCCGGAGAACGCGGAGGCGAAGACCGCTCTCGCCGGGGTGTACGACGCGCTCGGACACGGTGCCGAGAACGCCACTTGGCGGAACTTCTACCTGACGGGGGCGAAGGAACTCCGTGACGGCCCGTCCTCCGACATCGTCGACCTGTCCAACCCCGAGATGTTCATGGCGCTCACGGTCCCCATGCTCGTGGACTCGATCGCCATCCGGGTCGACGGGCCGCGCGCCTGGGACGAGGACATCACGATCGATCTCGTGCTCATCGACGAGAACGCCCGTCATCGCCTCACCCTGCACAACGGCGCCCTCACCCATCGGACCGTGGAGGGCGAACCCCGGACTCCCGCCGGTCTGACCCTCACCCTGACGAAGGCACGGCTCCTCGGTGTCCTGGCCGGGAAGGGCGTGGACGGGGTGGTCGTCGACGGCGACCCGGAGCTGCTGGCCCGCCTCTTCTCGTACGTGGCGAAGCCGGACCCGAGCTTCCCGATCGTCACCCCCTGACCGTGTGACCGGAGGTCTCCCTCCCGTGCACCCGCGCAGGTCGCCAGTGATTGTTTCACGCCTCTGAACAGGGCTGCGAGACAAAACCGCCCGGTTGAAGACTGGGGTCGTCGGGCCGACTGGCGGTCCTGCCGGCGCACTGAAGCGCCTTCACTTCACAAGGGGAACGAGATGTTCACTGCACAGCGCACCTCCAGGATTCCGGCCGGTGCGAGGACGTCCGTCCGGATGGCTGTCGTCGCGCTCGGCGCGCTGGCCGTCGCGGCGCTCGGGGCGGCGCCGGCGTCCGCGGTCACCGGATCGAAGGCCCACGGGGACGACTACGCCTACGTGGACGGCCGGTACGTGTACGTGTACGACGGCGAGCGTGACGGCAACGGTGTCTACGCGGAGTACGACCTCGTCAACGGTCAGACCGGTAACCGCCTCTGGGACGGAACCGGGCACGACAACGTCGGCAACAGTACTTGGGCGTCGGTCGACGTGAAGCGGTTCCGGGTGTGCGAGGACCACAAGGGGTGCTCGTCCTGGAAGTCCTGAACACGGCCTGACGGGGGGCGGTGGGGTCGCACGGACGCGTGCGACCCCACCGCGGCACAGGAGCCGCCCCTGTGTGCCTCATCCGAGTCGGCCGTCATCACCGCTACCGGCCCGTGGGCCGGGTGAGGCCGCCCTGCCCGCTCAGCAGGTCGCCCGGTGTGGATGGTCCGGGATGTAAGTGGCCCACTGCCGGGGTGAGAGCGGGCCGAAGCGGGTGCACAGATCGGTCGCGAGTCGCTCGGGGGCCAGTGCCCGGGCGGCGAGACGCGTGTGTGCTCCTTGGGTGTACAAGGTCTCGCCGTCCCGCGAGAAGGCGAGCTCTCTCACCCTGTCACCACCGGTGGGCAGGGGCGCGCCGAGGGGAGCGCGGGAGGGAACGTCCCACAACCTGATACGGCCTGTCCGCGTCCCGACCGCGAGTGTGCGGCCGTCGGGGGAGAAGGCGAGGGCGGTGACAGGCGTCGGCGAACTGTCCGGGCCGTCGGAGAGGCCGTCGCTCAGCACACCTCGCGGGGACTTCATCGCACCGTCGTAGAGCCGGACGCGGCCCGACCCGTCGGCCACGGCGAGGATGTCGCCGTCGTGGCTGAAGGCCATGGCGTCGCCGAAGTCCCTCTCCGTTCTCTCCCGGACCTGCTGGGCCTGTGGCAGGCGCAGGACGATTCCGTCGTTGAGTGCGATGAGCGGCCGGGTCGGGTGGACGGTCAGTCGTGTCGCGGCGGACCCTTCCCGGAAGTCCGTGAGCCGTCTGGAGTGGGTGAGGTCCCAGACGGACCCGGCGACGATGCCGTAGACGACCGGGGTTCCCTTGCCGCTCAGGACACCGAGGGAATCGGGTGCTTCCCGCCCGGGGGTCGACGGCACGGCCGGCATCGGGCGGCGGGCCCGGACGTCCCACATCTGGACGTTCGGAGGGGTGACGCGTACCGCTCGCGCGCCGGAGCCCTCGGCGTAGACCGTGAAGGCGAAGAATCTTCCGTCCGGGCTGAAGGACGCGACGGGCCGGAGGGCCCGGGCGTGGTCGAAGCCCACGGCCGGCGTTCTGCCCAGCAGCCTGCCGCCCTTGGTCGTACGGAGTTCGAACCACAGACGTCGGCCGTCGATCCTCGCCATGGCAACGACGTCGCCGTCGGGACTGAGCCGGGCCGGGTCGCCGTTTCCGTCCTGCCATGGGGCGGTGAGGACGCTGCGTGCGTTCACGGTCCGCACGGTCCGCCCGGCCGCGCCCAGGTACCGGATGACCCCGGCGGTGGTGTCGACGCGTACGTCGTAGGGCTTGTCCTGAGGAACGGCCACCCTCAGCACGTGCACGCCCTGAGAGCCGTCGAAGGCGTCCGGCACGTCGTCCGGGTCGCGGGTGTTTCGCCACAACAGGAGTGCGTCGTTCGTCAGGCCGGCGAGAAAGCGGGAGTCCCGGCTGAAGGAGACTTCCGAGAGCCCGCTCTGCGCGAGTTCCGGCAGGGTCGCCCCGGTGACGGTGTCGATCCGTTCGACGCCGGAATCCCTCAACACGGCCAGGGTTCTGCCGTCGGGGCTGAATCGCAGGGAGCCGGGTCGGCACGGCGGTCTGCGGACCTCCTCCGGCACGGCCGGGGTTTCGAGAGGACGGAGTCTCCCGTCGGGCAGGTGCCGGATCTCGACACGGTCACCGGTACCGCACCGGGCCAGCAGGCGGCCGTCCTCGCTCAGGGCGACGGCTTCTGTGACGTCCCGAGCGCCCGGGAGGGTCAGGAGGCGCCGCTTGCCCGGCACGTCCCAGACCTCCGAACGGCCGCCCAGGGCGAAGGCGATGCGGTGGCCCCCGCGATCCAGGGCGATCTGTTGGGTGCCGTCGGCCTCCGGAACCGGAACGACACGTCGTACACCCGTCGGCACGTCCCACACCGCGATCCCGCCGACCCCTGAGGACGCGGCAGCGGCCCGCCGACCGTCCGGGCTCCATGTCGGGATTCCCGCGGCGGACGCGACGAAACGGGGGTCGTCGCCGGTGTACGCCGTCGCCGCGCCGCGAAGGGAGTACGGGGCCCGTCTCGCGTGGGTGGCCGTATTCCATTCCTGCACGTGCTCGCCCTGCTGCACCCGGAGGGTCGTTCCATCGGGGCTCAGGGACGCGTGGGAGGTCTCGGTGTTCCGGGTGAGGGGGGTGAAGTCCGGCTCGCTCGACTGTCCCAGGGTCGCGAGGAGGGCGGCGCGGCTCTCCTGGGTGGGACCGAGGCGCCATGCCGCGATGCTGAGCCGTGCGGCCAGTGTGGGGTCGGTGGTGCGCAGGCTGTCGGCGACGGTCGCGGTGCGACGTGCCGCGTTCTGCGCCCGTTGCTCGTTCTTGGCGCGGTTCTCCTGCAGGGCGATCGCCGTTCCCAGGATCGAGAGGATCACGAGGACGCCGAGAACGCCGGTGGTGGCGCGCGTGATGCGGATCTGCCGACGCCTGGCCCGTGCGCTCGTCTCCAGGAACGCACTTTCGACTCCGATGAGTTCGCTCTTCCGTTCGGGCGGCGCGAAGGCTTGGGTGGCAGCCGTCAGCCGGGTGCCGCGCAGCAGTGCGCCCGGGTCGCGGTCCACCGCGTTCCACAGCTCCGCTGCCTCGGTGAGGCGGCGGTGGAGGCGGAGGTGGTCGCGGTCTTCCTCGATCCACCGGGCGAGGCGGGGCCAGCCGGTGATGAGCGCCTCGTGCGTCAGATCGACGCCTTCGTGATCGAGGGTGACGAGGCGGCCGCGCACGAGGTGGGCGAGGACTTCCCTCGCCTCAGGGCCGAGGTCGTCGACTTCGACGCGGGTGGTGGGACGCCGGGTGTCCGGAGTGCCCTCGCCCGGCGTGACCAGGCGGAGCAGCATCCTGCGGGCCAGATCCCGCCGGTCCTCGTCGAGCCGGGCGTAGACGGATTCCGCGTTCTGGGCGATGGATCCCCGCAGTCCGCCGGCCAGTTCGTAGGCGTCGAGGGTGAGGGTACGACCCTGGCGTCGACGCCAGGTCTCCAGCAGGACGTGGGACAGCAACGGGAGGGCGGTGCGTTCCGCGGTGACCTCGTCGAGGAGACGGGCCGTCAGACCGCGCTCGACGATCAGACCGTGCGCGGCAGCCGGTTTGGTGATCACCTGACGCAGTTCCGACTCGCTCATCGGACCGACCGGCAGGCCGGCCGCACGGATCACGGCGGCCAGCTCCGGGTGTTCGAGGCACGGGCCGTAGAAGTCCGCCCGGATGCCGAGGACCACGCGCAGCCGGCTGTCGGCCCGCTCCGCGGCAAGCAGGGCGGCGATGAAGGCGGCGCGCTGGTCGGGGACGGTACAGAGGGTGAAGACTTCTTCGAACTGATCCACGATCACCCAGGTGTCACCTTCGCCGTCCGCGGGGACGAGGGCCGGCAGGTGGGTGTCGAGGGGGTGAGCTCCGGGGGTGAGGATCCGGACCGCCGCTACGCGTGGACCGGTGCCTTCCGGGTGGGAGGGCCGGCGGAGTCGGGGGATCAGGCCGGCGCGAAGGAGGGAGGACTTGCCGCTTCCGGAGGGACCGAGCACGGCGACCACGCGGTGCTCGTGCGCCAGAGCGTGGAGATCGTCGCTGAGCCGGTCGCGCCCGAAGAAGACGTCCTGATCGCCCGGTTCGAACCGGGCGAGACCTCGGTACGGGGACGGGGTGTCGTCCTCGTGCTCCCGTACGGCCAGTTCCTGGGACACGGCGTGCCAGCGTCCCTCCCAGACGGTGGGGTCCGCGCCGCAGGCGGTCGCGTATGCCCGCACAACCGGCAGCGAGGGCAGCTGTTCGCCCGCCGCGGCCCGTGACAAGGTCGCCACCGAGTAACCGGCCCTGCGAGCCAGCGCGGCGTAGGTGGGGCCACCCGCTTCCTGGCGTAGTCGGCGCAGGTCATGGGCGAGCCGGGCCACCGGTCCCGTATCGGGGTCCAGTGGCTTTTCCTGACGTCCCACGGGTGCGCCCCTCTGCCAGGCGGCACCGCCGACCGGTTGCCTGCCGATCTTGCACTCAAGCGGTACCGGGGCAGGGCAAGCAAGGCGCTTTCGCGCCGTATGGGACGGCCGGACCGTCTTGTCGCCGGAACGGGGCCGCCGCGACTGTCCGTCGGAGCACCGGTCTTCACCCCCCTCCGTGACCCAGGCCCCCCGAGTCACCCCAGGGGTGTCTCCCGTGCGCCGGTGCGGACGCGGTGGGCCGTGTCGCGCAGCCACAGGGCGCTGCGCTTGGGTGTACGGGTCTGGGTGGCGTAGTCGACGCGGACGAGACCGAAGCGCTTGTCGTAGCCGTACGCCCACTCGAAGTTGTCCAGGAGCGACCAGGCGAAGTAGCCACGGACGTCGGCGCCCCGGGTGCGGGCCTCGGCCACGGCGGCGAGGTGGGACGCGAGGTAGGCGGTGCGGTCGGAGTCCTCGACGTAGCCGTGGGCGTCGGGAACGTCCTCGTACGAGGCGCCGTTCTCGGTGATCACCATCGGTGTGGCGGGATAGTCGCGGGAGATGCGCAGCAGCAGGTCGGTGAGGTCGTGCGGCATCACCTCCCAGCCGAGGCCGGTGACCGGCAGGCCGCCGTGCGGCAGGTTCCGGGTGACGGGGATGCCGTGTGCGTCCGCGGTGGCGCCGTGCTCGTCGACTCCCGAAGTGCGCATCGAGCGGTAGTAGTTGACGCCCAGGGTGTCGACAGGGCTGGAGATGATCTCCAGGTCGCCCTCCTTGACCGGGATCTCCAGGCCCCGCACGGCCAGGTCGTCCACGAGGTCCTGCGGGTACCGGCCGCGCAGGATCGGGTCGAGGTAGAAGCGGAATCCGAGGGCGTCGGCCCGGCGCGCGGCCTCGCGGTCGGCCGCCGATTCGGTGGCGGGCCGGCTGGTGCCGAGGAGGTGGGTGACGGCCAGGTCGAGGGGGCGGCGGGCGGCGGAGCGCAGGCGCTGGACCGCGAGTCCGTGGGCGAGGTGCAGGTGATGCACGGCACGCACCCCGTCGGCGAAGGAGCGGCCCCCGGGAGCGTGGACGCCTTCGACGTGGCCGAGGACGGCCGAGCAGAACGGTTCGTTCAGGGTGGTCCAGTGGGTGACGCGGTCGCCGAGCCGCTCGTGGACGAGTTCCGCGTAGTCGGCGAACCGGTGGGCGGTGTCGCGGGCGGGCCAGCCGCCCGCGTCCTGGAGCTCCTGCGGCAGATCCCAGTGGTACAGGGTGAGCCAGGGGGTGATGCCGTGCGCGAGGAGCTCGTCGACGAGGCGGTCGTAGAAACCGATCCCCGCCGGGTTGGCCGGCCCCCGCCCGTGCGGCTGGACGCGGGACCAGGAGACGGAGAAGCGGTACGTGTCGAGGCCGAGGGCGGCGAGCAGGGCCACGTCCTCGGGCATCCGGTGGTAGTGGTCGCAGGCCACGTCTCCGGTGTCGCCGTTGTCGACGGCGCCGGGGATACGGCAGAAGGTGTCCCAGATCGACGGGGTGCGCCCGTCCTCGGCGGTGGCCCCCTCGATCTGGAAGGCGGACGTGGCGGCGCCGAAGCGGAAGTGCGGCGGGAGGAGGTCGATGAGCGCGTCGTGGTGGGCGGTGGCGGACGGTGCGGGCGCGGTCATGGGGTGCTCCTGTGTCGAGGCGGCGGACGGGAAAGCGGCCCGGCCGCCCTCGCGGGCGTCCGGGCCGGGTGCGGGAGACGGATCAGGGCAGGCGGTGGTTCTCGTCGAGCACGACACCGCGTTCGGGGCGGTACAGGTCGAAGCCCCGTGTGTCGCACTGCAGGCCGCCGACGATGCAGTGGTCGACGAGGGCTTTGAGGGTGCGCTCCTCCCACGCGTTGAAGAAGTCGTAGTGGAAGGAGTAGCCGCGGCCACTGGCCAGGCGGACCTGGCTCATGTCGCCGTTGACCGGCCACGCCATCTTGAACTCGATCATCGGCAGCGCGACCGGGTGGGAGGCCGGGCACATGTTGTCGTTGGTGCCGGGCTTGACCACCGGGTACGCCATGTGGCTCTTGTGGTCGGGGGTGTCGAGGTACAGGCCGTTCCAGCAGCTGGGGGCCTGCATGCGCAGGTTGAGCTGAACGTCGGGCCGGCTCGGACAGCTCGCCGGGATGTCGGTGTTGAAGAAGCTGTCACCGCATTCCCAGCCCTCGACGAACCCCTTGTGGCTGCGGAACTCCTCGGCGGTCTGCATCGGGTTGCCGACGACGAACCGCAGACCCTTGGGGAAGGGCCGCACGCTCCGGTAGTCGGTGACGCCCGCCTTGTAGTAGATGACCTGCGGGCCGACGGGCAGGATCTTCTGGTCGCCCTTGTACAGCGAGGGCATCCAGTACGCGGAGGCGTCCGCGGGCGCCTTGCAGGTGGTGCTGCCTCCGTAGAGCGAGCCGGTGGTGCTGGCGGCGTTCGTGGAGGTGTTGCCCATGAACGTGTGGTCGTGGGACTTGCCGAACTGGCCCGGGTAGACGATCGGGTCGTCCGGCGCGGTGTGGGTGACCGAGCAGCCGGCCTGGAACTCGTGATGGTAGGCCGGGGGCGGGGTGGCCGTGGACGGGGTCACACCGGTGACCTGGGGTACGGCCGGGATGTAGCCGTCGCCGTCGGCGTCGTCCCCCGAGGGGAGCGCGGAGGCCGCCATGACGTGGCCTTGGGCCGCGCCCGCCGCGTGCGCCCCGTGGGCGGCGGCCGGGGCGGTGGTCTCCCCGTGGGCGGTGGCCGCGGTGTAGGTGTCGACCGTCAGGGCGGAGACGCCCAGGGCGGCGCTGAGCAGTAAGGCGGACAGGGTCCGGCCGCGGATTCTCATCGTGATCTCCTCGTTCTCCTCAGGGGGTCAGCTGTAGATGCCGAACTCGTGGAGCGAGTAGCCCCAGCCGGTGCCGCGCGCGGTGAGCTGGAGCCGGACGTACCGTGCGGTGGCACCGGTCTCGATGGTGTCGATGTCGCCGTTGCCTGTGGTGGTGGCGTGGATGGTCCGCCACGTGTCGCCGTCGTCGGAGACCTGGACCTCGTAGGCGCGGGCGAAGGCCGGGTCCCAGACCAGCTGGAGCCGGTTGAAGGAGCGGACCGAGCCGAGGTCGACCCGGATCCACTGCGGGTCGCTCCAGTCGCTGGCCCAGCGGGTGGTGGTGTTGCCATCGGTCGCGTTGGTCGCCGGGCAGGGGCAGTCGCCGTAGGAGGCCTGCGCGGAGGAGGCGGTGGTGGGCTTGTTCAGGGCGATGTTGGTGCCGGCGACCGGCGGGGCGACGACCTTGACTGACTTCGTCTCGATGCCGGCGTTGCCGCGGCCGTCCTCGGCCTGGACGTACACCTTCCACACGCCGAGCTTCTCGGGCGCGGTGACCGCGAAGGTGCCGTTGCCGAGGGAGCGGTACGGGGCGTCGATCAGGCGCTTGTCGCCGTTGGCGTAGTTGCCGCTCAGGAGGATCTTGGTGGTGACGGGGTCGCCGTCGGGGTCGCGGACGGCGGCGCGGACCGTGAACTCGCCGCCGGCCGGGGCGGATCCGGCGGGGGTGACCGTCATGTTGCTGATGACCGGCGGGGTGTTGTCGCCGGCGACGGAGCCGGTGTACGCCTTCTTGAGGGAGTAGTACGAGAGGCGCTTGAGGCCGTCGGGGAGCAGGTTGAACCAGACGCCGCCGAAGTCGTGCTCGATGCCGTAGTGGAAGACGGTCGCGCCGAGGGCGACGCCCTGGTGGCCGGTGACGCAGTTCCAGGCCTTGGTGTACCCGTCGGCCTTCTGCACGTCGGTGGGCTCGTCGGGGACGCCGTTGGCGTCCTTGGGGGTCTCCCACTCGCCGGCCGGCCCGGTCTCGGTGATGATGTACGGCTTGGTGTAGCCGCCCTCCACCCAGTCCTCGCGGACCCCGCAGATGTCGCCGTAGGCGTTCATCGAGTAGAGGTCCAGGTCGGGCGCGTTGCGCTGGTAGTAGGGCCAGGCGCCGGTCCACGCGTCCGTGGAGGTCACGGGGTGGTCGGGGTCGATGGAGTGGATCTTCTTGGCGACGTCGTTGACGAAGGTCGTGTACGCGTTGCGCTGGGCCTCCAGCTCGGCGCCGCTGTAACAGTTCTGCAGACCGAGGACCGACTCGTTGCCGACGTTCCACATGAGGGTGGCGGGGTGGGACTTGTAGGTGTCGACCCACTTCGCGAACTCGGTGAGCGAGCTGCTCTTGTACGCGGTGTCCGTCACGTAGTTGACGCAGCCACCGGAGCCCGGGCCGCCGCCGGGCTGGAGCCAGAAGCCGTTGATCACCTTGACGCCGTTGGCGGCCGCCGCGTCGAGCAGCGGCTTGGTGCCGGCGTCCGTGCCCCAGGTGCGGACGGTGTTGACGCCCATGGACTTCACGTCCGGCATGTAGCGGGGGGCGTCGGCCATCGCGGGGCCCCAGGTGACGCCCTTGACGGTGTACGGCTGCCCGCCCACCGTCAGCTGCCAGTTGCCCTGCGTGCCGCTCACACGGACGGCGCCGCCGGGTTCGGGCTGCGTGGACCCGCCGCCGTACACCTGGAACTCCCAAAGGGAGTAGCCGTAGCCGGTGCCCCGGGTGACCCCCTGGAGGCGTACGTAGCGGCCCTTGCCGGTGACCGCGAGGTCGTCGGTGCCCCCGTCGCCCGAGGTCACGGACTTGACGGTGCGCCAGTCGGTCCCGTTGTCGGAGAGCTGGATGTCGTACGCCTTGCCGTAGGCGCCCTCCCAGTTGAGGACGACGCGGCTGATGTCGGCGCTGCTGCCCAGGTCGACCTGGATCCACTGGCCGTCGGTCCACTGGCTCGCCCAGCGGGTTCCGGTGAGGTCGCCGTCGACCGCGGCGGAGGCGGCCCAGGCGGCGCCCTCGCTCGACGAGGCGGTGGCGGTCTTCCCCTGGGACAGGAGGGTCTCGGCGGCGGTGGCCGGGGCGGCGGTCAGCGCCGTCGCCGAGGTGGCGAGCAGGGCACCCAGGGAGACGAGTGAGCCTGTCGTACGGGCGCGGTCGCGTGCGCGGCGCCTTCGTGTCGTGGGGGCATGGGGCGCGGTCATGGCGGCTCCTGGACGGAGGGGGAGGGGGATCGCCTTCCGGGCGGCGCGGCGGGGACTGGGCGCCGCCCGGAAGGGGTGGGAGGGCCGGGACGCCCCGGATGGGCGGGGCGTCCCGGCGGGACCGTCAGGGGAAGGAGACGACGGTGGACGGCACGGTGGAGGTGCCGGCGGGGATGGTGGAGGCCCCTGTGTCGTTGATGACGTGGTTGTAGTGGCCCATTCCGCCGAGGGACACGACCAGGAGGCTGTGGAACTTCACCCCCGGCTTGACGGGTGCCTTGAAGCCGTGGTCCTGGACGATCGTCGGGTCCACGTTGTAGTTGCAGTAGCTGCCGAGGCCCCAGGCCTCGTGGGTGTTCACGGAGTCGTCGACCCGGTAGGCGGCGTACCCCTTCGTCGAGCCGTTCTGGATGGCGGCCTGGTTGGGGGCGTCGTACGCCTTCTCGTTCTGGTAGAAGATCGTGCGGCCGCGCTCGCCGTACCACTCGACGTCGTACTTGTTGAAGTGCTCGACGAACAGACCGGTGGCGAGGACGTCGTCGCCGTTGACGCGGACGCCGTAGTCGGCCCGGTTGGTCTCCCAGCCGACGCCCTCGCCGTGGTCGGCGCGCCACACCCAGGTGTGGTCGATGATGGCGTCGTCGCTGTTCACGACCACGCTGGTGGTGGCCTTGCCCGCGCCCGCGCCGCCGATGCGGACGTACACGTCCTGCACGGTGGTGGGGTTGGCGGTGTGGTCGGCGGCGGAGTTCTGCGGTCCGAGCTCCAGCAGGACCGGCGAGTTGACCGGGCCGGCGTCGATCAGGAAGCCGGCGAGGCGGACGCCGTCGACGTCGGCGACCTTCATCGCGGTGACGCCGTTGTCCGGGATGATGGTGGCGAGGCCGAGGCCGAGCACGATGGTGTTGGCGCGGTTCACGTTGATGGTCTGGTCGACGTGGTAGACGCCCGGTGTGAACAGCAGGTGCAGGCCCTGGGCCAGCGCCTGGTTGATGGTGGCGGCGGTGGCGCCCGGCTTGACCACGTAGAACTGGCTCAGCGGGATCGACTCGCCCTGCGGGGCGCCGTTGGCCCAGCTGGTGCCGCGGGCGTTGACGCGCTTGGCGGGGGCGAAGACCTTGTACTCGTTGCCGTCGAGGTAGAGGTACGGCTTCTCGCGGGAGGTCGGCGTGGTGTCGAGCGTGGTGTAGCGGGGCTCGGGGAAGGAGGTGGCCGGAGCACCCTCGACGCCCGAGAAGGTCTGGTTCCAGACGCTGTTGGACCAACCGCCGATGGAGCTCTCCCGCGTGTACCACTGCTGCTGGGAGTAGTTGCCGATCTGGCCGTCGACCTTGGAGTCGGCGATGTAGCCGCCGCTGGCCCAGCCGTAGCCGTTCGGCGCGAGGTTCAGGCCGCCCTTGACGTGCATGCGACGGAAGGAGGAGGCCTGCGAGACGGCCCAACGGTCGGTGCCGTTCACCGGGTTGAGGGTCAGGCCCTCCGCGCCGCGCCAGAAGTTCTGGGTGGCGTTGCCGTTGAACCAGCCGGCGTCGACGGTCACGTCACCGTTGATGGTGGTGTCGCCGGGGCGCAGACCGAGGCCGGCTATCTGGGTGTAGAAGCCGATCTGGGCGTTGAGGCCGTTGTACGTGCCGGGCTTGAAGAGGAAGGCGTGCCGGCCGCTGCCGAACTGGGCCGACTCCTGCTCCTGGAAGACCTGGTCCAGCTTCGCCTGGACGCCCGGTGTGGACGGGTCGAAGACGTGCACGTTGGGGCCGAGGTCGCCGCCGCCGGGGAGCGTCGGGCCGGTGCCGCCGGTGGTGCCGTAGACCTGGAACTCCCAGAGGGAGAAACCGTATCCGGTGGCGCGGGTGAGGCCGTTCATGCGGATGTAGCGGCCGGTGCCGGAGAGCGTGACGTTGTCGGTGCCTCCGTCGCCCGCGCTGACGGTGGTGACGGTCCGCCAGTCGGTGCCGTTCTCGGAGGCCTGGATGTCGTAGCTCTTGCCGTACGCCGCTTCCCAGTTGAGGACGGCGTGGCTGAGCGTGGCGCTGCTGCCGAGGTCGACCTGGATCCACTGGGCGTCCTGCCAGGCGCTGGCCCAGCGGGTTCCGGTGAGGTCGCCGTCGACGGCGGCGGAGGCGGAGAAGGCGCCGCCCTCGGTGGAGGAGGCGGTCGCGGGCTTCCCCTGGGAGAGCAGGGTGGGGGCCGCTTGTGCCGTCGTGGCGGGACCGAGGGCGAGCAGGCCGCCGGCCAGTGACGTGACAAGTGCGCCGACGGTGGCCCGGCGGACGCGTGAGGCGGGTCGCCGGAAGACCGGCGGGGACCCGACGGAAGACATGGGGTCTCCTCTGGATACATGGGGGAAACGTGGGAGAGCGCTCTCCCGAAACCTTGCCCGCAGGGCGAGTTGACGGTCAAGGCGTATGGCACGACTTTTCTTTTGGCTTTCATTAAGTGTCGACGCCAACCGGTTCCAGCCAGGCGTGGACCGTCCTCCCACCGGACACACGGCACCGTTAAGGTGCGCAGGTGGGGAATCGAGGACCGACTCTGGAAGACGTCGCACGCGAGGCGGGGGTATCGCGCGCGACGGTGTCCCGCGTCGTCAACGGCGTGCGCAACGTGGCCCCCGACATCCAGGAGAGCGTGCGCGAAGCCATCGCCCGCATCGGCTACACGCCCAACCAGGCTGCCCGTTCCCTCGTGACACGACGCACCGGGACCGTGGCCCTGGTGCTCTCCGCCACGGGGAGGTCCTTCACCGCCCGGGTGTTCTCCGACCCGTTCTTCGGGCGCGTGGTGGACGGTGTCCTGCCCGTCCTGCGCCGCCGCGCGATCCAGCCGGTGCTGCTCGTCGCCGAGTCCGAACAGGCCAGGGCCCAACTCGTGGAGTACCTGCGGCAGGGTGGCGCCGACGGAGCCCTGGTCGTGCCGCTGGACGAGAACGACCCGCTCCCGTCGATGCTGGTGGCGGCGGGCCTTCCCACGGTGCTGTTCGGCCGCCCCCGTGACGGGGAGCGGTGCGGCTACGTCGACCTCGACAACCCCGCCGGCGCGCGGCTGGCCGCGGAGCACCTGTGGGCGACCGGCCGGCGACGCCCGGCCACCATCGCCGCACCCGTCACCGCACCCACGGCGGACGAACGCCTCGACGGCTTCCGTCAGGCGCTCGCGGCGCACGGGGTGACGTCGGTTCCCGTCGTACGGGGCCGGTTCACGGTGGACAGCGGGAGGCGCGCCATGGCCAGACTCCTGAAGGACCACCCGGAGATCGACGCCGTGTTCGCCGCCAACGACCTGATGGCCCAGGGAGCCTGTCAGTACCTGCGTGAGCAGGGGGTCTCTGTCCCCGGCACGGTGGCCGTGGTGGGCTTCGACGACTCGGTGGCAGCGCGGAAGGCACAGCCGCAGCTGACCACCGTGCGCCAGCCCGTGGAGCGCATGGCGGCCGCGATGGCCACGCTGTTGGTCGAGCAGCTCGACGGCGCCCGGTCCGAGACG
Source organism: Streptomyces sp. NBC_00572 (assembly GCF_026341815.1). Lineage (GTDB taxonomy): Bacteria > Actinomycetota > Actinomycetes > Streptomycetales > Streptomycetaceae > Streptomyces. The sequence goes on along the minus strand of NZ_JAPENX010000002.1, from coordinate 934,386 downwards.
GCCGCGAAGGTGTTCGAACCGGTGCTGGTCGTACGCGAGTCCACCTGACCCTCCCGGCGACGGTCGCGGTGACGGTGCTGCGGGACCCGGTGAGCACGGAGACGGTACCCGCCGATCGGCCCCCGCACGTCACGCCTCCAGGGCGTCGAGCACGGCGAGCTGCTCCATGACGCGGTCGGCGGACCAGGTGTCGAGCCAGGCCGCGAAATCCCCGCCGTAGGCGCGGGGGACGGACTCCACGCGCATCACGAGGGTGAGATAGACCCGGTAGAGGGCGAGGCGGACACGGGCGCCGCTGTCGAGGGTCAGCGCGGGGGTGACGGAGCGGTAGCCGGCCAGGAGGTCGGCGTCGTCCTCGGCCGCGCCGAGCGGGTCGAGTCCGACGAGTTCGGCCAACGGATCGCCGAAGAAGGCGCGTTCGCCGTCGATCAGTCCGCTCAGGTGCCACGGGCCGTTCCCGGTCCGGGCGAGGACGACGTTGCCCTCCCAGGCGTCGAAGTGGACGAGGGCGGGACGGCGCACCTCGGCGAGCCGGTGGCCGAACCGTACCGGCAGCCCTGCGAGGAACCCGGCGGGGGCGGGCAGGGCGACGTCGAACCGGTGCGCGTCGGCGAGGACCGCGTGCAGCATGGCGGTGAACGCGGTCGGCCAGCCGGGAGCCGACAGCCCAGCGGTGGGCTGCGGATATCCGTACGCGGGACCGGTGACGGTCGCGATCCGGGCCAGGCCCTCTCCCAGCTGACGGCGCAGCCCCGCTCGATCGGCCGGGGTGAGCCGGTCGCGGGCTGCGTCCCAGGTGGTGCCGTCGACGTAGGAGAGGAGCAGCCACTCGGCGGGGGTGCCGGGACCGGCGGGCTCATGGTGCAGGACGGTGGGCACCCGGGCGCCGGTCCTGGCGGCGAGACGGTGGAAGAGGGCCTCGGTGCCGAGGAGGCCCCGCTCGTGGGTGAGGGCGGGGGCGCTCGCCGGAGGCGCGGTCTTGAGCACCAGGTGCCGCCCGTCGGAGAGTTCGAGCAGCCGGGCGGAGTTGTAGAGACCACCGGTGAGGGCGGTGCCCCGGACGACCGTCGCAGGGTCGAGGACGTGGCGGAGCCGTTCGGCGGCGAGCTCGTCGGCGTTGTCGGCCCCCGGGGGAGGGGACGGCGCGGCGCTGGCGGTCATGGGGGCACTCCTCCAAGGGGATGCCTGGCGAAGGGAAGGGGTGGAGGCGGTGAGGGAGAGGAGGTGGAGACTCCGGAAGGCCGCCCCGGTGGTGCCGGGGCGGCCTTCCGGGGGATCGCGAAGGGGCTTCCGGTCAGCCCGCGTTCGCCGCGCGGTGGGCGCGGACGATGTCCGCGTACCGGCGTCCGCTCGTCTTCACGGTCCTGCGCTGCGTGGCGTAGTCGACGTGGACGAGGCCGAAGCGCTTGTCGTAGCCGTAGGCCCACTCGAAGTTGTCCAGGAGCGACCAGGCGTAGTACCCGGCGAGCGGGACGCCCTTGCGCAGCGCGCCGGCGCAGGCGGCGAGGTGCTGCTCCAGGTAGCGGGTGCGCTCCGGGTCGTGGACCTCGCCGTCGGGGCCGACGGTGTCGGGGAAGGCCGAGCCGTTCTCGGTGACGTACAGCTTCCGTATGCCGTAGTCCTCGGTGAGCCGCAGCAGGAAGGCCTCCAGGCCGCCGGCGTCGATCTGCCAGTCCATGCCGGTGCGGGGGACGTCGGGGAGGCGCACCTCGCGGGCGTACGGGGCGGGTCCCGTCGGGTCGTCGGCGACGGTGACCGGGAAGTAGTAGTTGAGGCCGTGCCAGTCGAGCGGGGCGGCGATGGTCTCCAGGTCCCCGGGCTGCTCCGGCAGTTCGACTCCGTACAGCTCGCGCATGTCGGTGGGGAAGCCGCGGCCGTACACCGGGTCGAGCCACCAGCGGTTGGTGTGGCCGTCGGCGCGGGCGGCGGCGGCGATGTCCTCGGGCCGGGTGGAGGCGGGCGCGACGGTCGAGTGGTTGGTGACCAGGCCGATCCGGGCGCCGGGGGCGGCGGCGCGGATGGCCTGGGTGGCGAGGCCGTGCCCGAGGAGCAGGTGGTACGAGGCGCGGACGGCGGCGGTGAGGTCGGTGAGGCCCGGGGCCATCCGCCCCTCCAGGTGGCCGATCCAGCCGGAGCAGAGCGGTTCGTTGAGGGTGGCCCACTGGGTGACGCGGTCGCCGAGGCGTTCGGCGACGACGGAGGCGTAGGCGGCGAGGTGTTCGGCGGTGGCCCGCTCGGTCCAGCCCCCGTGGCTGTCCGTCACCCGGTCCTGGAGGGCCTGCGGCAGGTCCCAGTGGTAGAGGGTGACGGAGGGGGTGATGCCGGCGTCGAGGAGTCCGTCGACGAGCCGGTCGTAGAAGTCGAGTCCGGCCGCGTTGACGGGTCCGTCGCCGTTGGGGAGGACGCGCGGCCAGGCGACGGAGAGCCGGTAGGCGTCGGTGCCGAGGCCCTTCATCAGGGCGATGTCCTCGGGCCAGCGGTGGTAGTGGTCGCAGGCGGTGTCGCCGTGGTCGCCGTTGTCGATCGCGCCGGGGACGCGGGAGAAGGTGTCCCAGATGGACGGAGCCCTGCCGTCCTCGGCGACGGCGCCCTCGATCTGGTAGGCGGAGGTCGCGGTGCCCCAGGCGAAGTCCGGCGGGAAGGCCTCCAGGTCGAGCGTGGTGCGGGAGTCGGTGGATTCGGACACGGGGAACCTCTTCGTGATGGGTATGGAGAGGGACGTCACTTGACCGCACCTGCGGTGAGGCCGGCGACGAGATAGCGCTGGAGGAGGAGGAAGCCGACGACGACGGGGACGCTCACCACGAGGGAGGCGGCCATCACCTGGTTCCAGTAGACGTCGTTCTGGGTGGCGTACCCCTGGAGACCGACAGCGAGGGTGCGGGTGGTGTCGTTGGTCATGACGGAGGCGAAGAGGACCTCGCCCCAGGCGGTCATGAAGGCGTAGACGGCGACGGCGATGATGCCCGGGGACGCGGCCGGGACGATGACGCGGAACAGCGCGCTGATCGGCCCGCAGCCGTCGACCTTGGCGGCCTCGTCGAGCTCGCGCGGGATCGAGTCGAAGTAGCCGGTCAGCATCCAGATGGAGAACGGCAGCGAGAAGGTCAGATAGGTGAGGATCAGGCCTTCCCGGGAGCCGAAGAGGGCGATGCCGGTGGCGTTGCCGATGTTGACGTAGATGAGGAAGAGCGGCAGCAGGAAGAGGATGCCGGGGAACATCTGGGTGGACAGCACCGTGACCGTGAAGACCCGCTTGCCGCGGAAGGTGTAGCGGCTGACGGCGTACGCGGCGAAGATCGCGACCACCACCGAGCACACCGTGGCCGCGCCCGCGACCACGATCGAGTTCACGAAGTAGTCGGCGAGCGGGACGGTCTCCCAGATGTCGACGTACGGGCGGAGCGTGAGCCCGGAGGGGATCCACTCGAACTTCCCCGACACGTCTTCCAGCGGCTTCAGGGAGCTGGAGACCATGACGTACACCGGCAGCACCACGAAGGCGGTGAGCAGGGTGAGGAAGATCCGCCGGGTCCAGAGGAACGAGCGGGGCGCCGCCATGGGGGAGCGCGGAGCCGCGCGTCGGGATGCGTGCTCAGACATCGGAGGTCTTCCTTCCGCGGCTGGTGAGCAGGAGGTAGACGCCCGTGACGACGAGGAGGAAGAGCAGCAGGAGCACGGACATGGCCGAACCGGTGCCGAAGTTCCAGGTCTGGAAGGACGACTGGTAGATGTGGAGCGAGATCAGGTCCGCCGACTCGGGCGCCGCCTTGCCGAAGAGCACGAACGGCGTGTTGAAGTCGTTGAACGTCCAGAGGAACAGGACGAGCACGAGGACCTGGTTGACGGAGCGCAGCGACGGCAGGTTGATGTGCCGGATCTGCTTCCAGACGCCGGCGCCGTCGAGCGCCGCCGCCTCGTACATGTCCCGGGGGATGTTCTGCAGGCCGGCCATGACGGTGAGGAAGGCGAAGGGCCAGCCCTTCCACACGGAGACGACGAGCAGGGTCCAGAAGGCGTTGTCGCCGATGAGCCAGAAGGCGGGGCTGTCGCCGATGCCGAGCTGGTCGTGGAGGACGTGGTTGATGAGGCCGTTGTCCCGCTGGAACATGAACGCCCAGGTGATGACGGCGGCGTAGACGGGCAGGGCGTACGGGACCAGGAACAGGGTCCGCAGGAAGCCGCGGCCCTTGAAGTTCTCCTGGAGGAAGATCGCGGCTGCCGTTCCGAGGAACCAGCACAACCCCACGGAGAGGAGGGTGAACAGACACGTCGTCAGGAAGGACTTGAGGAGCGCCTGCCCGACGGGGGCGTCGAAGTCGATCGCGACGGTGTAGTTGTCGAAACCCGACCAGGGAGCCTCGCCCCAGTTCCGGATGTAGAACTGGGTGAGCTCCTTGAAGCTCATGGCGATGCCCATGAGCATCGGCACGAGGTGGACGAGGAGTTCGAGGAGCAGGGCGGGCAGGAGCAGCAGGTAGGGCAGTGCGATGCGGCGACGCCCGGAGCGGCGTGGTGCGCGTGCCTCTCCGGGTGTGGCCTTGCGCACCGCCGGCTCGGTCGGGTGAGCGACGGCGGTTTCGGTCATGGTGCGGCGGCCTACTTCTTGGGCATCTGCTGCTGGGCCTTTTCGAGCTTGGCCTTCACGGACTCCGTGGTGACCGGACGGCCGGCGGCGGCGTCGGCGAACAGCTCCTTGACCGCGGTGCCCACGACCGTCTCGAACTGCGACTCCTCGGGCACCTGCGGCAGGGCCGCGGCGCTGGTGGCGAGGGTGTCGCGGATGACGGCGAGCGACGGGGCGCCGAAGCCGGGGTCCTTCTGGGCGCTCTTGACCGGCGGGACGGAGCCGTACGCCTTGTTGAGGACGATCTGCTCCTCGTCGCTCGTCATGTACTTCACGAACTTCAGCGCGCCGTCGAGGTTCTTGGTGTTCTTGAAGACGGCCATGTTGATGCCGGCGACCATCGAGTTGGTCTGGGCGCCCTGACCGGGCTTGCCCGACGGGACCGGGGCGGGAGCCACGCCCCACTCCTCCGGGCCCATGCCCTGCGAGGAGAAGGTCTGCGACGGGGTCTGCCACAGGACCATGCCGGTCTTGTTCTTGGCGAAGTCGCTGAGGGACTGGTTCTGTGCGTACTCGGCGTTGCCGGGGGCGACGATCTTCTGCACGGCCATCAGGTCGATGTACTGCTTGACGGCGGCGACGGCACCGTCGGACGTGAAGTCGGGCTTGCCGTCGGCGGTGAAGAAGTCGGCGCCGTGCTGCTTGCCGAGGACGAAGACCTGGTGGATGTTGTTGGAGAGGTTGGAGCCCTCGACCCCGATGCCCGCCTTGCCGTCCTTGCTGAGCTTCTTGCCGGCCGCGATCACCTCGTCCCAGGTGGTCGGCGGCTTGGCTATGCCCGCGTCCTTGAACATCTGCTTGTTGTAGTAGAGCGCGTAGGCCATGGAGTAGAGCGGGACGGCGGCGGGGTCCTGGCCGGGGAGGCCGGTGGAGCCGAGTGCGGAGTCGACGAAGCGGTCCTTGCCGCCGATGGCCTCCAGGTTCTTCGCGTCCCAGGGCAGGAGGGCGCCGGTGGACTGGAGTGACGCGCTCCAGGTGTTGCCGATGTTGAGGATGTCCGGGCCCTGGCCGGAGGTGGTCGCGGTGAGGATCCGGTTGAGCAGGTCGGACCACGGGATCACCTCCAGCTTGACCTTGATCCCGGTCTCCTTCTCGAACTGGTCGAGCTCGGGCTGCAGGACCTTCTTGTCGACCTCCAGGCTGGCGCCCTGGTTGGAGGCCCAGTAGGTGAGGGTCTTCGGCGCCGACTCGCTCCCTTCACCGCCGCCGCAGGCGGCGGCGGTGAAGGCGAGGGAGAGGGTGACGACACCGGTGACAGCGGCTCTGACTCTGCGCATGGCTCCTGGGCCCTTTCGGGGACGAGGGGATGGCCGATGTGGTGGGCGACTGGAGGCCTCGCCGTGACATCGGCTTAATTTAGGATGTGAGTTAAACCCCATGAGAAGGTCGCGTCAAGGCTTGTACTGCGGGTATGTTGCAACGAACGACTTCAGAGACGGGGACCAAAGTGCACGCGAGAACTGGCCGCACGGTGCGTGACCTGCGGCGCGAGAACCGCACCGCCGTTCTGCGCAGGCTGTACTTCGACGGACCGATGAGCCGCCTCATGCTCGGCCCGGCGACCGGACTCAGCTCGGGCTCCGTCAGCAACGTGGTCGCCGAACTCGTCGCCGACGGCCTCGTCGAGGAGGCCGGCAGCGTCGACTCCGCCGGCGGGCGCCCCCGCACCCTCGTCAGGATCACTCCCGCCAGCGGCTTCATGATCGGCGTCGACATCGGCGAAACCCGGGTCAGGATCGAGCTCTTCGACCTCACTCTCACCGAACTCGCCCGCACCGAACGCCCGTTGGCCTGCTCTGGGCCCCGCACGGCCCGCTACGACGTCGATCTCGTCGTCGACCATCTCCGCGAGGGCATCGCCGAGGTGCTGCGCCTCGCGGACGTACCGGCCGACCGCCTCATCGGCGTCGGCGTCGGCGTCCCCGGCATCGTCGCCCGCACCACCGAGGACGGAGCCGTCGTGCACGGCCAGACCGTCGGCTGGGACGCCGTCCCCTTCGAACGCCTCCTCCGCGCCGCCGTCGACCTGCCCGAGTCCGTGCCGTACTGGATCGACAACGGCGCCAAGACCCTCGGCCAGGCCGAGATGTGGTTCGGCGCCGGCCGGGGCGCGCGCAGCGCCGTGGTGGTCCTCTTCGGCTCGGGCGTCGGCGCGTGCGTGGTCACGGACCCGATGGGGCCGGGCCGGGCGATCGAGTGGGGTCATCTGACGGTACGGGTCCGGGGGCGCCGCTGCCGCTGCGGCGCCCAGGGCTGCCTGGAGGCGTACGCGGGAGCCGAAGCCCTCCTGGAGCGGTGGCGGGAGGCAGGCGGAGTGCCCCCGGCGGGCGCGGACGAGGAGACGGCGCTGACGGCGATGCTGGCGGCGGCGTACCCGGCGGAGGCGGAGGCGGAGCCCGACGCCACCGCGGTCGCCGTCCTGGAGGAGACCGCCGAGTACCTGGGCGCCGGATTCGCCGACCTCATCAACCTCTTCCAGCCCGAGCGCATCCTGGTCGGCGGCTGGGCGGGACTCCAGCTCGGCGCCCGCTTCCTCGAAACCGTGTCCGGCCACGCGCGTGAGTACGCGCTCAAGTACCCGGCCAGCCGCACCGGCATCGGTCTCGGCACCCTCGGCCCGGAGGCGGTCACGGTCGGCGCGGCCCTGCTGCCGCTGGTCGACTTCTTCGCCCAGGGAGGCCGCCGCCCCGAGAGCAAGCCCACCACCCCCGCCCCCGCCTGGCAGTCGGCCCTCCAGGACAGGGTCTCTCCCTGAGGCGGCCGGTCCTCCCACGGTGGCGAGAGTGAGGGGTTCGGTGCGACGACCGTCGTGATCGTTCCGGCCGGCTCGGCGATGCCCGCCGCGGACCGGCCCGCCCGGCCACCTCGGCGATGCCCGCCGCGGACCGGCCCGCACGCCGGGCCGGTCCCACGTCGTCACGGTCCCCTGCGTGGCCGCTGCTCGGGGCCCGGCCCCGGTGAGCGTGCCGGCCGAGCGTTGGCCCGACCGGGTCCTCCGTACGGGCGTCCGTCGGTGTCGCCCCTCGGCCCGCCGCCGCTCCGGTGAGGATCGGGCCATGGGCGTCGTCCTGCCGGTCCTCTTCTCGCTGTTCGCCGCGTTCAGCAACGCGCTGGCCACGGTGCTGCAGCGGCGTGCGGCGCTCACCGTCCCGCAGACCGACTCCTTCCGGCCCGGACTGATCCTCGACCTGCTGCACCGCCCCCTGTGGCTGGCCGGCATCCTCGCCGTCATCGCCGCCGGTGTCGGACAGGCCGCCGCCCTCGCGACCGGGCCGCTGGCCCTCGTGCAGCCGCTCTTCGTACTCGAACTTCCCCTCGCCCTGCTGATCGCCACCCTCCTGACGCGCGAACGACTGCCCGCCCGGCTCTGGGCTGCCGTGGCAGGGGTCGTGCTCGGCCTCGGAGTGGCGCTCGTGGCCGCCTCGCCCACCGGCAACCGCACCCGTGTGGAACTGGACCGCTGGGTACCGGTCCTGGTGGCCTGTGCCGTCGCCGTGGTGGCCCTCGCCGTCATCGGACTCCGCAGGCCGCCCGGCCGCGCGAGGGCCGGCTGTCTGGGCGCCGCGACGGCGATCTGTTACGCGCTCACCGCCGCCCTCATGAAGACGTCCATGCACATCCTCGGCGACGGCGGCATCGGCGCCTTCCTGACGGCCTGGCAGACCTATGCCTTCTGCGCGGCGGGGATCGCGGCCCTCCTGCTGCTCGAACACGCCATGCAGGGCGGTCCGCTCGTCGCCTCGCAGCCCGCCCTGACTCTCGGCGACGCCACCGTGAGCCTGAGCCTCGGCGTCCTGCTGTACGAGGAGCACGTACGGGCCGGCTGGTGGCTGTTGCCCCAGCTGGCGGGCATCGCCCTGATCGTCCTCGGGGTGTTCACGCTGGCTCGTAGCGGAGTCGCAACGACCTGATCCCGACCGGAGCGGTGACACCGGTCCCCGCCGCCTGCTTGGCGAAGCCGCGCGTGACCGCCAGAAGGGCTGTCTTGGACATGCCGTAGTGGATCATCTCGGCGGGGATCACCACCGCCGAGTCGCTCGCGATGTTCTGGATCCGCCCCCAGCCGCGTTCGCTCATGCCGGGGAGGTACTGGCGGATGAGCCTCACCGCGGCCAGGACGTTCACCTCGAAGTAGCGCCGCCACTCGTCGTCGCTGATCTTCAGCGGGTCGGCCTCGCCGAAGATGCCGAGGTTGTTCACCAGGATGTCCACGTGCGGCAGCACCTCGGCGGCCAGCCGCGCGCCTTGCTCGGTGGCGACGTCGGCGACCACCGGAACCAGATCCGCGTCGGGGGCCTCGGCCCGCATGCTCGCGATGGCCTGCTCGACGCGTTCCTCGGTCCGTCCATTGACGCCGACACGGGCTCCGGCCCGAGCCAGACCGGTGGCGATGGCGGCGCCGATCCCCTGGGTGGAGCCGGTGACCAGCGCGGTGCGTCGTGTCAGATCGATGAGCATGGCCGGGCGGGCTCCTTGCAGAACTCGATGAGTGCGTCGGTCACCACTTCCCGTCCCCTTTACCCGCACGGTGACAGAGAGCATCAGAAATCCCTGCATCACCCTTCGTACGGCCCACTCGGCGCGGCACGACGGCGCCCGGGGAAGACATGGTGGCCGAACGGAGTTGACCTCCTTGTCGTTGCACTCGGAGGAGAAGGAGCCGTCATGGCGGGAGCGTTGATCGTGGGGGCGGGGCCGGGGATAGGGCAGGCGGTGGCGCGGCGGTTCGCCCGGGAGGGGCTGCCGGTCGCCCTGATCGCGCGGACGAAGGAAACGGTGGTGGCGGCGGCCGAGTCCATCGGCTCTCTGGGGGTGCGGACCGTGCCCCTCACCGCCGACGCCGGCGACGAGACGGCCCTGCGCGCCGCCCTGGACACCGCCGCAGGTGAACTCGGCGAACCGGACGTCGTGGTCTACAACGCGGCCGTCATCCGACCCGACGCCGTCGGTGAACTCCCGCTCCGCGACCACGCGGACACCTACGCGGTCAACGTGCTCGGCGCCCTCACCGCCGCCGCACACATCCTGCCGGGGATGGCACGGCGCGGACGGGGAACCTTCGTCGTCACCGGAGGGATGCCCGAGATGAAGCCGCAGTACGTGAGTCTGTCCCTGGGCAAGGCCGGGGTGCGGGCTCTGGTCGAACTGCTCGACGCCGAGTACGGGCCGTCGGGTGTGCACGTCGCCACGGTCACCGTCGGCGGAGTCGTCGCACCCGGGACGGCGTACGACCCCGACGACATCGCCGAGCACTACTGGCGTCTGCACACCCAGCCGCACGGCCAGTGGGAGCGCGAAGTGCTCCACTGAGCGTGCGGCTGGGTGTGCACCGGGTTTCCGACCTGCCGGCAGCACGGGTCGGCACGGCTCAGTAGCGGAGCAGCCCCGCGTCGATCCGCTCCCAGGCTGCCCGCAGCTCGCCGAGCCGCGCCGGCTCGAACGCTGCCCGGTCCGCCTGCTCGCGGGAGTCCTCGGACAGATGGAAGAGCTGGTCGCGGCCGGTCTTGCCCCGGTAGTACTTCCAGTCGCCGCGGCGCAGCGCCCGCTCGCCCCGCACCCGCCAGAAGAGATCCCGCTCGGGCACATCGGCGCCGCGGAGCAGGTGTCCGGCGAGGCTGGTGCCGTCGAGGGGGTACGCGGGATGGGGGCGGGCTCCGGCCAGGTCGAGCAGGGTCGCCGTCCAGTCGGGCGTGAACACCGGCAGGTCGCTGACCTGGCCGCCGTCGATCCTGGCGGGCCAGCGCAGGATCGAGGGGACGCGGATGCCGCCCTCCTGGAGCGAGCCCTTGTTCCCGGCGAGCGGCCAGTTGTAGGAGAAGCGCTCTCCGCCGTTGTCGCTGGCGAAGAAGACGAGCGTGTCCTGCTCCTGGCCGGAGCGCTTCAGCGCCTTGAGGACCTGCCCGATCGAGCGGTCGAGGTCCTCGACCATCTCCTTGTACTTGCTGACGGAGCCGCCGTCCTGGTGCCAGAGGGCGGAGCGGTCTCCGGCCTTGATGCGGCGGACGATCTCGTCGCTCGCCTCCTTGTCGCCGTCGGCGATCCAAGGCCAGTGCGGGGTGGTGAAGTTCAGGTTGAGCAGCCAGGGCTTGTCGTGGTCGCGGCTGACGTACTCGCCGGCCCGCTCGGTGAGGATCCGGGTGTAGTAGCGCAGGTCCTTGTACTCGGCATCGCCCTCGTAGAGGTCGTACTCGCCGCCGAGGCCGAGCTTGGAGTAGTACTCCAGGGCCCCGCCGAAGTTGCCGAAGAACTCGTCCCAGCCGGAGCGGGTGGGGGAGTAGTCGGGCAGGTAGCCGCAATGCCATTTGCCGATGAGGGCGGTGGCGTACCCGGAGTCGCGGAGGAGCGAGGCGAGCGTCGGATGCGTGGGGTCCAGGCCGACGGACTTGTCGGCGATCGGCTCGGCCAGCCCGCCCTTCGTACGGCCGGGGTAGCGGCCGGTGTAGAGGCTGAAGCGGGTGGGGGAGCAGGTCGCGGAGCCGGAGTAGGCGTCGGTGAAGCGGACGCCCTCGCGGGAGAGACGGTCCAGGTGGGGGGTGCGGATGTGCGGGGAGCCGTACGAGGAGAGGTCGGCCCAGCCGAGGTCGTCGCCCAGGATGAAGAGGATGTTGGGCCGTCGTGAGTGGCGGCGCGGCTGCGCGGCTCGGAACGGCCGCTCCCGCGGGTCGGCCGCGGGGGCCGCTTGTGCGGCGGACGCGGTGGCTCCGAGAGCGGCGGCGGCCGCGGCACCGGCGGCGACCCCGCCGAGGGCACGGCGGGACAGGGGCGTGGACATACAGGTCTCCAGGAGGGCGTGCAGGCATGCCTCCGAGGCCCGGCGGGCGGGGCGAGCGGAGGAAGCGTGGGTGCGGGGCGAGTGGAAGAGCGGCCGGTCAGGGGCAGCGACAGACAGCGCTCGCGACACGGACGAGGTCCACGTGTCGGCGCTGGACGCGGGTGACCGAGCGGTCACGCAGGGGCTGCATGGGCCAGGAGTCTTGCCGAGACGGAGGGGGCCGTCAACGGCGTACGGGCAGGTCGACGCGCGTAGTTCGCATGATCGAAATGCCGGCGAACTCGCAGGATCTGCGTTCTGTGCGTCACGTCGCGCGCGGCTGTCGGCCCTGTTCCTTCTCCCACGAGTCGGATGGGCAGGTACGGCTCAGGTGGACGGCCCGGTGGCCGACCTCAGGTCGGCTTGCGCCACACGGAGATGTGCTTCGCGGAGCGTGCGGCGTTGCGGAAGCACTCGACCTGCTCGTCCTGCGTGAGGAGGTTCGTGATGGTGTTGTGGACGAGATGGACCAGGGTGAACTCGCCGGGAACGACCGTGGTGGCCATGTCTCCGATGGTTACCGGGAGCGTGTCCTCGTCGGTCTTGCGCCGCGGCACCGCTGCCATGTGCTCGGACAGCTCGATGCCCACCACCTGCACGCCGCGTTCCCGGAGCGGGACACCCACGCGTCCGGTCCCGATGGCGAACTCCAGTGCCCGGCCGTCTCCGGCGAGTTCGGCGAGGAAGACGAGAGTCGGTCCGAGAACGGCGGCCGAGAACGGGGGCCGAGGACGTCTCGGTCTCCTCGACGTCGTAGCGGTCGGCGGTCGCCCGGGTCCACAGCTCACTGCTCGTCACGGGCGGCCACGCTGCTTGTACCGAAGGACGCTGTCGACGCATATACCTTCTCCTGGGTGCGTGTCCGGGAGGCTGATCGAACGAACCGAGACACCCTGCGCGCCGAACCGTCCGTTCCTCTGGACCACCCCTCGCGCCGCTGCCACCATGCCCCCATGCGCTTACGCCCTTTGCGGATCGCCGCCCTGGCCCTGCTGTTCCCGCTGGTGGGCTGCGGCTCGACCACCGATGACGACGGCGGCCGAAGGGAGACGTCCCCGACATCCTCCGGTAGGCAGTCGGCGCCGGCGAAGGCGAAGGCGAAGGCGAAGGAAGTGCCACGTCCCGGCGATCAGACGGTCACCATGACCTGGAAGGGACAGGAGCGCGTCTACACGGTCCACGCGCCACCCGGTTACACGCCGAGCAAGCCACTCCCTCTGGTCGTCGTCATGCACCCCTACCCGGCCGACGGCGCGTACGCCGCCCGACTGACGGGCTTCGACGCCAAGGCCGACGAAGAAGGCTTCCTTGTCGCCTATCCGAACGGAGTGAACCAGGGCTACAACGCCCTCGTCTGCTGTGGCAGCGAGGACGACGTCGGTTTCATCGGAGCGATGACGAAGCGCCTGGTCGACACGTGGAAGGCCGACCCTCAGCGCCTTTACGCCACCGGCATCTCCAACGGCGCGGACATGTCCTTCAGACTCGCCGTCGAGCTCCCGGGCACGCTGGCCGCGATCGCCCCGGTCAGCGGCGGCTACATCGGCACGGCCGCGCAGAATCCCGCGTACGTGCCGAAGACCCCGGTGTCCGTGGCCACCTTCGTCGGCGGTCGTGACGCGTACTACGAGCAGTTCGAGCAAGGGATCAAGTCCTGGTCAGCACGCCTGGGTTGCAGATCGGGCAGACCCGAGACGGTCAAGGGCGCCAACACGCGCACGCGGGCGACGTGCCGCGACACGTCGGAGATCCTGACGTACCGCCTCCCGGACATGGGCCACAACTGGCCGGGCAGCAAGGACCCGAGGATGGGCGAGGCAGCGACGGGCATCACCGCGACCGATCTCATCTGGGACTTCTTCGACGCACACTCCAAGAAGTGAGTCAGCTGTGTCAGCGCCCTCTGGTCGTTGCCCCCTGGCGACTCTCTGACGGATGACCCCGGTGCGATGAGTCGTTAAATGCCCTGGCGGTCCGGCAGGACCGCCAGGCACCGTTGCACGTACCCATGAGTCCGTGTCGCCGGCGGGTGCGGTAGGCGGCCGGCCGGTGGACGGGGCCGAGTCGCGCGTCATGGCCGTCGGCCAGACCCGGGGGGTGAGGCGCGGGCGGCGACGCGTCGGGCCGAACGGTCGCACCGCTCTCGCCCGACGCCGCCGCCCTCGGGGCGCATGTCGCGCCCGTTGGGTGAGTACGGGTCAGCCCACGGGCGCAGCCGTGTCGCCGGCCTCCGTGACGGCCGGGTGGACGGTCTCGGCGGGCGGGTCGGCCGTGCGCCGCACCCACAGCCAGTACAGGGCCGCGGTGACCACGAGCCCGACGATCCACGAGATGTCGGCTCCGTCGAGCCTCTTGGTGAGCGCGCCGGTGTACAGCTTGGTGGCCAGGAACGGGATCTGGACCGCGACCCCCACGACGTAGCAGGTCAGGGCAGTGACGTTCCAGCGGCCGTAGCGGCCGTCCGGGTCGTACAGGGCGGGGATGTCGACGCGTTCGCGGGAGACCAGGTAGTAGTCGACCAGGTTGATCGCACTCCACGGGGTGAACACCATCAGGATCAGGAGCACGAAGTTCTTGAAGTTGCTCAGGAAGTCGTCGCTGGCGGCCAGCGCGATGACCATCGACACCGCGGTGAAGCCGACGATGTAGGCGGCGCGCGCGGCGGCGGAGATGCGTGAGCGGCCGTCGAACGCGGTGACGGTGGTCAGGATCGACATGAAGCCGCCGTAGGCGTTGAGGCAGTTGACCGTCAGCTTGCCGACCACGATCACCAGGTAGATCAGGAAGGCGAGGGCCGCGGGCCCGGCGAGGTCGCCGAGGAAGCCCACCTGGTCGCTGAGGAAGGTCTTGCCGGCGACGGCGGCGGTGAGCGCCCCCAGCGTCATCGCCCACTGGGAGCCGATGACGGAGCCGGCGAACGTGGACCAGAACGTCGCACGCGTACTGGTGTCGCGCGGCAGGTAGCGCGAGTAGTCGGCGACGTACGGGCCGAAGGTCAGCTGCCATCCGGCGCCGAGCCCCACGGCGAGGAGGAAGGTCGCCGTCTCGAAGCCCTTGTTCCCGATGTGCGCGCCGACGTCGTACTGCGTGAACAGCCGCACCAGCAGGTAACCGAGGCCGAGCACGCCGACGACGGTGGCGATGCGGCCGGCGATGTGGATGAGGCGGTAGCCGGTGACCGCGACCACGGCGGTCAGCGCGCCGAAGAGGAGGATGCCGGCGTCCGTGTTGTCGATGTGCAGCATCTCGGACAGCGCCTGGCCGGCCAGGACGCTGCCGGTCGCGGCGAAGCCGAGGTACATGAGGATCACCAACAGCAGCGGCAGGACCGCCCCGTGTACGCCAAACTGGGCGCGGCTGGAGATCATCTGCGGGACGCCGAGCCGTGGTCCCTGCGCGGAGTGCAGTGCCATCACGATGCCACCGAGCAGGTTGCCGATCAGCAGCGCGGGTATCGCCCACAGCGCGTCGGCGCCGAAGACGACGGCCAGCGCGCCGTCGACGATCGCGGTGATCTGCATGTTGGCGCCGAACCACAAGGTGAACTGGCTACGCGGCGTGCCGTGCCGCTCGGCGTCAGGGATGACCTCGATGGTGCGAGTCTCCATCGAGAGTCGCTCCCCGGGGATGTGCTGGACCGGCATGGTGAGACCTCTCCCGCAGCGATTCCGGTGTGCCCGGACGCAGCGCAGCCGTTGACAGTGCTGCGTGCGCCGAATCTCGCATAGGGTTGAACAGGTAGCAAGATCCTGAATGGAGAATTTCAAAGGGTTGTCCGCAGCCTGTGGCCGGCCTGCCGCACCAGTGCCGGCCATGAACACGGGGGAAGACCCGGACGATTGAGCCTCGTGCTGACTGAAGTCCCATGTCAGCACCTGTTCTCACCCATCCCGTGCTGAGATTGGTGCTGACCACAGCGCGTAGAACTCACGATCCGCCCCCACCGGAAAGGCCCCCTCATGCAGTTCGTCCTCGATCCGCCCCGCGGCGTGGCTTCCGTCCCACGAGCCCCCTACATGCCCGGTGTCACTCTGGCCTTCACTCGGGATACCTCTCAGGAGGTGACGAGGGACGAGGACGGCCTGCCGGTCTCCTTCACCTCCGTGCTCGTGGCCGACGAGAAATACCGGGAGAAGTGACGACGATCAGGTGCCGGCATCCCTCGCGCCCTCAATGCGCCGACCTGAAGAGGTGACTACAGAGGGTGGCCTGACCTGCGGCTTTGCTTTTTCTGGAGCTTTCGCGGTGACGCTGCTCCGTGCGGTCGATGCTCCCCGGCCGCTCCCCGGAGCGGCTTCGTTCTCCCCGGGTTCTCCGTTGCTGACAGCCCGCCCCCGGACCGGCGCGGCGGCTGCCGTGGAGTGCGCGGCGTACTCCGGCATAGGAGCCTGGTGGTGTGGTGAAGCCAAGGGAGACGGCGACCGGCGCGTACCGGCGGAGCTGGTTGCGTGGGGCCCCGCCGCCTCGCTGGGTGCGGGTCCTGCCCGTGCTGCTGCTCGTCGGGGTCGGTGCGGCCTCCCTCACCGAATCCGTTCCGGTGGACATCGGCTTCCTGCTCGGCGCGGTGCCTCCGCTGGCCGTTCTGGCCTACGGACCGTTGGCCACGGCGTTCCTCGGTGCCGCGACGATCGGGCTGCTGACCATTCCCTTCTTCCATCTGGACCAGCCCGGCAACACCGACCTCTTCACCCTCGGCTTCGTGGCGACCCTGAGCGTCTTCGTCTCCTTCGTACGGGGGCGCCGGGACGAGCAGCTCGACCTGGAACGTACCGTCGCCGAGACGGCCCAGCGGGCCATCGTTCCGGATGTACGGCGGCGGGTCGGGCCCGTGCGCTGCGCGAGCCTGTACCGCGCCGCCGAGCGCGGCACGCTGGTGGGAGGCGATTTCTTCGACGTCCGGCCCGGCCCCCACGGGGTGCGGGCGGTCCTCGGCGACGTGCAGGGGCACGGTCTGTCGGCCGTCGCGACGGTCGCCTCCGTCATGGGTGCGTTCCGCGAGGCCGTGCTGGACGATGCGGACGCGGAGTCGATCGCGGCGCGGCTGGACCGCCGGCTCGTGGTCGACTCGGCGCGGAAGGAGCACGCGGAACTCTTCGCCACGGCCGTCCTCCTGGACTTCGCTCCGCGCGGGCGGCAGGTCCGCGTCCTGGCCTGCGGGCATCCTCCGCCGGTCCTGCTGCGCGGCGGAGCCGTGAGCACCCTGGAACTCGATCCCGGGCCGCCCCTGGGGCTGGGCCTCGCCGACGTCATGCCCGGAACCGCCGCCACGGCGACGCTCCTGCCGGGGGACCGGCTGCTCCTGGCGTCGGACGGTGTCCTGGAGGCACGGGACGCCTCCGGCGCCTTCTACCCCTTCGTCGAGCGTCTGGCAGCTATGACCGGTGTCGGCCTGGACGAGCTGCCCGACGAGATCTGGGCCGACCTGAGCCGCTTCGCCCCCAAGATCCAGGACGACGTCACGCTCCTGATCCTCACCTTGGACACCTCCGGGCCGGGCTGACGAGACAGAGCCCCGGCGCCGCGAACGACCGGCCGTGAGCCCCGGCACCGGGCCGCGTCACCGGGGCGCACGCCTGGCACCGAGGAGGTCGCGGAGGAGTGTGCCTCACCGGCCCACCGGTAGGGGCTCGTCCCGGCCATGCCTGACCGGGGCGTTCCACCTCCGGGTGTAGAGGCGTGCGAGCCGCAGTGCGGTGAGGGAGACGCCGGCGACGGTTGCCCCGCAGAGTGTGGCGAACACGTCGGGTGTCCAGATCCACAGGGCCCTGGGGCCGATGAGGGTGAGAGCCGTGGTCAGCGCGATTGCGGGCAGGGTGCCGGCCAGACACCACAGGACGGTCGGGAGGATCCGGAAGGCTGTGGGGCGGCGCAGGAGTCGAATGGAATGGAAGGTCTCCAGCAGGAGACCGAGGGTCAGGGCGGTGAGGCCCCAGATGGTGATGGAGTAGGCCGCGGCGGAGGGCGCGTCGGTGGGGGTGTCGCTGCCGGCCAGGATGCGGGCGGCGCCGAAGCCGACCTCCATGACGGCCTCGTCGTGGAGGAGGCCGTGGAGGTTCTGCTGGAGGACGAGGGCGATGTTCTGCTCGGGCAGGAGGAAGAGCATGGCGGAGTAGCCCGGTGTGGCGCCGGTGTGCCAGATCGCGGTGTCGAGCGGCGGCTTCAGGCCCCCGACGCGCCAGCCGAGTCCGTAGCCGGTGCCGGCGCCGGACGGGTGGAGACGGCCCGGTTCCCGCATGAGGCGGACGGACTCGGGAGTGAGAACCGTCGCCCCGTTGCCGGCCTTCCCCGATCGGAGTTGGAGGGAGGCGAAGGCGGCGAGGTCGTCGAGGTCCCCGCCGGTGTACCCGTAGGCGGCGCCCGCGTCGTCCACACCGTCGACGATGGCGGACGGTACGCCCCACAGGAGTTGGTGTCCGGGCGGCAGGTCGCGCCGGCGGGCGGCTGCCCGGTCGGCGATCGCCCCGTCCATGCCGGCCGGTCCGAGGACGGCCTCTTGGAGATGATCGGCGAAGGAGAGCCCCGTCGCGGACTCGACCACGGCGGCCAGCACGAGGTAGTTGGCACTGGTGTAGGCGTAGGTGCTGCCCGGTCGGCCGAGGGGCGTCACGTCGTCGAGGGCGGCGATGCGCTCCGCCGCACCCGGGCAGTCGGTGTCGACGCAGTCGGCGACCTCGAAGGTGGCTGACTCGGGGAGGCCCGCGGTCTGTGTGAGCAGGTGGCGGACCGTGACCTGAGGGGCGTGGTCCGTGCCGCCGAAGCGGAAGGCCGGAAGGTGGTCGACAACCCGGTCGTCGAGGCCGACGCGGCCGTCCTGGACGAGCGTCATCACGGCGCTCGCGGCGATCGGCTTCGCGACCGAGCCCCACAGGAACGGCGTTGCGGTCGTGACCCGTTCGCCGTGTCCGTCCGTACCCCAGGCGCGCGAGTGGACCGGCCCGTCGGGTCCGACCACGGCGTAGGCGAGTCCGGGTGTGCGGGTGGCCTTCATCCGCTCGCGCACGTAGGCGTCGATCGTCGCGAAGCGGCCGGACGGGGCGGCGTCGGCACCGGCCGCCGCCGGGGCCTGACCTAACGTCACGAGGCAGAGCAGGAGCGCGGCGGCGGCCACGCGTCGGAACGAGCTGGGCATGGCGGTACTCGGCCTTTCATCGGACGGAAAGATAACCGTATGGAGATACGGTTATAACCGTACGCTGGTACGGTTATCAAGTGCCGAGAACCGCTGATCACGAGGAACGCCACCGCCAGATCGCCGACGCCGTAAGCCGGTTGATCGCGGAGCACGGGCTGGACGCCGTGACGGTCGCCCGCACGGCCGCCGCCGCGGGCATGTCCGTCGGGCTCGTCCAGCACTACTTCCGGAACAAGGACGAGATGCTCCTCCACGCGTTCCGGCAGGTCTCGGCCCGTATCCGCTCACGCGTCGAGGAGAGCATCAGGGACGGGGTCGAGCACAGGCGGCCGATCGCCCGGGTGATGGCCGAGGTGATGACCGAGTACATCCCCCTGGATGAGGCCCGCCGTGCCGAGTACCGGGTCGCCCGCGCGTTCGCCGGCCGTGCCCTCGATGCCCCCGCCCTCGCCGAGGTGGATACCGAGACCGCCCGGAGGCTGCGCGAGGACATCGAGCGGGCCGTCCACAACGGCAAGGAGTGCGGAGAGGTCGACGAGGGCCTGGATCCGGTGCCGGCCGCCGTGCGTCTGGCGGCTGTGATGGAAGGCCTCGCACTCCAGGTCTATCGCGAGCCCGACGGCGTCGCGGGAGTGCCTGCGGCCCGGTTGGTGGGACCCGTGCTCGACGCCGAACTCGCCGCCGTCTTCACCGGCGAGTGCCGCCAGTACGCGACGTAAGGGAGCCGGTTCTCCGACCGGAGAGGTGCCCTCGGCAGTCTCCGACCGGAGAGGTACCCTCGGCGACGGTCAGGGCGGGGGGAACGCTCTCGGTGTTGGCGGACGTGTCCGGACGCATGCTGTCCTCGCCGGCGTGACGGAGTAGTTCGGCCCAGGTCGTCTGGTAGTACGCGGTCAGGGCCCGGTGGCGGCGGTCCTCCTTGGCGAGGCCGAAGGCCTGGGCCGTGCGGTCGATGAAGCTCTGGTGGTCCGTCCACTCCAGACGGGGCCGAGCGTCACCCTTCCGATCACGAGACGCTGCCCTCACCGATGGGCCCGATCGGGCCAAGGGTGAAGGTCCAGAAAGATTCTGATGCATCGTCAAGTGACGTTGCATCAGTTATTGACGGTTCGTCGGTTCGGTCACAGAATGCGGTCACCCGACGGAGGGATCGCTTGTGCCTCGACCGTTGCGCGTCATCACCGCCACCTTCGCGCTGCTCCTCGTCACTGCCTGCAACTCCGCCTCCAGCGGCGGAAGTAGCTCCTCCTCCGTACGCGGAGTAACCGTCGACACGATCAAGGTCGGCGGCATCGTCTCCATGACGACCGCCAGCGGCTATTCCAAGAAGGACACCGACCTCGGCGCCCGGGCCCGCTACGACCGGGCCAACACCGAGGGTGGGATCAACGGGCGGAAGATCGAGTACCTGGGGGCCGAGGACGACGGCCAGGACCCCGGCAGGAACCTGGCCGCGGCCCGCAAACTCGTCCAGCAGGACAAGGTCTTCGCCGTTTCCCCCATGAGCTCGGTGACCTTCGCCGGGGCCGACTTCCTCGACGCCCAGAAGGTCCCGACGGTGGGCTGGGGCACGCTCCCGTCGTTCTGCGGGCCGGCGCACCTCTACGGCTTCAACGGCTGCCTCGTCCCGACGCCGGGCGGCACGCTCAACCAGACCTGGCCCGAGGGCCTAGCGGCCGTCCTCGGCGGCGCGCGCGGCAAGTCGGTCGCGCTGATCGCCGGCGACAACGACGCCGGCAAGTTCGGCATCCGCACCTTCACCCAGGGCTTCAAGGCGGCCGGCTTCCAGGTCGCGTACGCCAAGGCCGTGGTGCCCGCGACCTCGATGCCCAGCGACTGGTCGGCGTACACCAAGGAGATCCTCCGCTCGGGCCCCGGCGGCGCCGCACCCGACGCCGTGATCTCCGTGATGCAGACGCCGTACAACATCGGTCTGTTCACCGCGCTCAAGCGATCCGGCTACAAGGGGGTCATCTCCGACCCGACGGACTACGACCCCGGGCTGCTCGCCAAGGACGCGACGAAGCAGGCCCTCGACGGGGTGCACGTGCTGCTGCAGTTCCAGCCCTTCGAGGCGGACACCCCCGCGATGCGGCAGTTCAAGGCCGACATCAAGAAGGCTGCAGGGGGCAAGGAAACACCCCTCAACATGCACATGATGACGGGGTACATGAGCGCCGACCTCTTCCTCGCGATCGCCGGGAAGGCCGGCAAGGACCTCACCGTCGAGTCCTTCCAGAAGGCCGCCGACGGCTTCTCCGACACCGGGACCCTCGTGGGCGACCGCGCAGAGCCCAAGGGGCAGGAGGAAAGCTTCGGCTGCGGGGCGCTCGTCCAGCTGAGGAACGGGCGGTACGAGGTGGCGGTGCCGTTCAAGTGCTATCCGCCGATCCCCTTCGGCTGAGGGGCGCGCCACGTGGGTGACCTGCTGGGCTTCGTCCTGAGCGGGCTGGTCTCGGGCGCGCTGTACGCGCTGCTCGCGACCGGCCTCGTGCTGTCCTATTCCGCCTCCGGGCTCTTCAATTTCGCACACGGCGCCACCGCCTATCTGTGCGCGCTGGCGTTCTACGAGCTCCACTCCGGCTTCGGCTGGCCGACCGTCCCCACCGCTCTGCTCCTGGTGTTCGTGGTGGCGCCCGGCCTCGGCTGGGGCCTGGACCGGCTGATGTTCAGAAAACTGGCCAAGGTCGGCGAGACCGCGCAGATCGTGGCCACCATCGGTCTGCTGGTCGCGCTGCCCGCGGCCGGACTGTGGGCGGTCGAACTCCTGGAGCGGGCGGGCGCCCCGGTCCTGCCCGCCGAGAACCAGTTCGGGCTGCCGGGTGTCGGGCCGAGCCCGGCGGTGTCCTGGCAGCCACTCGACGGTGTCGGCATCGACTCCGACCAACTGATCACCTGGATCGCCACCGCCCTCGCGGCGGCCGGCCTGTGGGTCCTGATGCGGCACACACGGCTCGGCCTGCGACTGCGGGCGGCGGTCGACAACCGCGGGCTGACCGAGCTGCGCGGCATCAGCGCGGACCGGCTGTCCTCCCTCGCGTGGATGCTGTCGTCCGGTCTCGCCGGCCTCGCGGGTGTCCTCGCGACCCCGCTGCTCGGGCTCTCCGCGCACGACTACACGCTGTTCCTGTTCGTCTCGGCCACCGCGGCGGTCCTCGGACGCTTCGCGTCGGTGCCGCTGGCCTTCGCGGGCGGCCTCGGGCTCGGGGTGCTGCAGAACCTGGTGGCGGGGTACGCGTCGTTCGCCGACGGCATCACCGGCTTCCGTACCGCCGTACCGTTCCTCATCCTCTTCGCCGGCCTCGTCGTCCTCGCCCAGCGCCGGCGCGCGGCGGGCACGGCGGCCGCGGACCCACCGCCGGTGGACTATCTCGCCGGGAAGGGGTGGGGCCGCCGCTGGGGCGCGTGGGTGGTCGCCGGCGCGCTCCTCGGCGCGGCGTTCTACACCGTCACCACCCCCTTCTGGAGCGGGATCCTGACCCAAGGGCTCGCGATCGGGCTCGTGTTCATGTCGTTCACGGTGGTCACCGGCCTCGGTGCGATGGTGTCCCTCGCCCAGGCGACGTTCGTGACCGGCGCCGCCCTGGTCGCGGGGCTGCTGATGAGCCACGGCTGGCCCTTCGTGGCCGCCGCGGCGGTCGGCACGGCGGCGGCGGCCCTGCTCGGCGCGGTCGTCGCGCTGCCCGCACTGCGACTCGGGGGCAGATCACTGGCCCTGGCGACCCTGGCGCTCGCGTTCCTGGCGGACCAGGTGCTCTTCCAGCTCGGGTGGCTGCGCAACGGCGACACCGGGTGGGAGATCCCGCGTCCGGTGGCCGGACCCCTGGACCTGGGCGACGACCGGGCCATGGGGCTGGCGCTCGTGCTGCTCAGCGGGGTGCTCGTCGCACTGCTGACCTGGCTGCGCGGCTCCCGCTGGGGCCGGGCCATGCTGGCGGTCCGCTCGGCCCCGGAGGCCGCCGCGGCCTCGGGGGTGTCGGTGGTACGGACGAAGCTCCTGCTGTTCACGGTGTCGGCGGGCCTCGCGGGCTTCGGAGGGGTGCTCTACGCCTCGTACAACACCAGGATCACGGCCACGGACTTCACGGCGATGACGGGCCTGGTGTGGCTGGCGGTCGTCGTCGCGGCCGGAGTGCGCAGGCCACAGTTCGCGGTGGTTGCAGGGCTGGTCTTCGCGGTGGTCCCGCATCTGATGGCGACGTACGTGACGGAGTCCGCGCATCTGCCGGTGATCCTCTTCGGCCTGGCGGGGCTCGCGCTGGCCAACGACCCGGACGGCTACTGCGCAGCACTGCCGTCGAGGCGAGCGGCCCGGCGCGACGCGAAACGGGGGGCGGTGGCGTGGGGGGCGGCGGCGCGACCGGGCGCGCCGGGGACCTCGCCCCTCAAGGAGCGGGGGGACCTCCACGTCCCGGAACAGGCGGCAGGCCCCCGGCCCCCGGAGGGCGGCAGCCGCACGCCGCAGCGCATCGCCGGTGGCCGCGCTCGGGCGGGCGACGGCCCCTCCGAGCCGCACCTCGTGCGGACGTCCGAGCCGCACGCGGGCGGCGCCGGGGTTGTCGCCCCCGCGTCGGGCGGCGGACCCGGCGAGGCGCCGAACGCGCTCGAACTGAGCGGCGTCCACGCCGGGTATGGTGGCGCGCCGGTGCTGCACGGTGTGGATCTCGTGGTGCGCGGCGGTGAGGTGCTGGTGCTGCTCGGGCCCAACGGGGCCGGGAAATCCACCCTCTGCCGGGTCGCGGCGGGACTGCTGCGGCCGGCCGGTGGGCTCGTGCGGGTGGGCGGTGAGGACGCCACCCGCGACGTGGCGGTCACCCGGGCCCGTCGGGGGGTGCGGCTGGCTCCGGAGGGACGGGGGATCTTCGCCGGGCTGTCGATCGAGGAGAACCTGACCCTGCAGCTGCCGGGGACGGAGGACCGGGACGCCGTGTACGCGCGGTTCCCCGCGCTCGCCGCCCGCCGCTCCGTCGCCGCCGGATCCCTGTCGGGCGGCGAACAGCAGCTCCTCGCCCTCGCCCCGCTCCTCCAGCGGCCGCCGGCGGTCCTCGTCACCGACGAACCGTCCCTCGGCCTCGCGCCGCTCGTCGTGGACGAGGTCTTCCGTCTCCTGACCGAACTCCGCGACCACGGCACCGCGTTGGTCCTCGTCGAGGAGAAGGCGGCCGAGGTGCTCGGCATCGCCGACACCGTCGCGTACCTCGCACAGGGCGAGATCGCCTGGTCCGGGCCGCGGTCCGAGGTGGACCGGGACCGGCTCGCCGAGGCCTACCTGGGGACGGGAGTCCGCCGATGAGCCACCCTCTGCTCCGCGCGAGCGGGATCGACGTGCGCTTCGGCGGCGTCCACGCACTGCGCGACGTGACCGTCTCGGTCGGCCCCGGTGAGATCTGCGGTCTCATCGGCCCGAACGGCGCCGGAAAGACGACGCTCTTCGACGTGGTGTCGGGGATACGGAGCCCGGATGCGGGGACGGTCGCATACGACGGCACGGACATCACCCGCCGATCTCCCGTCTGGCGAGCCCGGCACGGCATCCGCCGCACCTTCCAACGCCAGCAGCTCTTCGGTCAGTTGACCGTCGCGGACAATCTTGTGGTGGCACAGGATTGGCGGGGCGGAGTACGGCCCGCCGCGCGCCGCCATCGGGAGCGGGCCGCTGCCGTGCTCCACGAGTGCGGGCTCGACACACTCGCCGACTCGTACGCGGGTGGCCTGCCCGTCGGACAGGCCCGCATGGTCGAGCTGGCCCGCGCGCTCGCCGATCCGCCCCGGGTCCTGCTCCTGGACGAGCCCGCGTCCGGCACGACCGCCGAGGAGCGCCGCAAACTCGCGGCCGTCATACGGCACATGGCCGACGAGGAGAATTGCGCGGTGCTGCTCGTCGAGCACAACGTCGCCTTCGTGATGGAGCTGTGTTCACGTGTGGTGGTGCTCGACCTCGGCCGGGTCCTCGCCGAAGGAACGCCGGCCACGGTCCACGCAGACCCGGCGGTGCGGGAGGCGTACCTCGGCGCGGGTCCCGGGAGCGGGGAAGGCGATCACCCTGGTCGTTGACGCCGGGGAGGCGGGCTGCGCGCCCTCGGCACCGCATCGATCCACGAGGGCCTGGACCAGGCCGATCCGACTCCTTCCTTCCGGTTGGGCGCTGGGACCGCGCTGCCCGATACCGCCGTCCGCACCCCGGCCTCGGCGTACGCCGACGCGTGCGTCCTTTCGGGTCGGGTGGGGTGGGGCGCCGTCGACAGGGGTGGCTCGGGGCGTCAGACTGTTCGCGGAGGTGACGCGAGTGGTGGAACCGGTGGAAATGCGGGCCGCTGTTCGGGAGACGTACGGTCCGGCCGACCTCAGTTCGGTCCCGGTGTTCGCCGGAGGGTTCATCAACTTCGGGTACTGGCGCTCGATCGACCTCGCCGGGCCGCTCACCGTCGACGACCGGGTCCGCAGCCAGGAGGACATGTACCGGCAGGTGCTCGACGCCGCCGGTCCCCTCGCCGGCCGACGGATCGTCGAGGTCGGCTGTGGGCTCGGTGTCGGCTGCGCGCTCGCCCTGCGCGAGTACCGACCGGAGCAGGTGACCGGTATGGACATCCATCCGCAACAGCTGGACCGCGCCCGCCAGACCAACGCGGACCTGTTGGAAGCCTCGCCGTCGGGGCTCCGCTTCGTCCGTGGCGCGGCGGAGGGGATGCCGTTCGGTGACGGCGAGTTCGACTGTGTCTACAGCGTCGAGGCCGCCCAGCACTTCGACGACATGATCGCCTTCACCCAGGAGGCGGCCCGCGTGCTGCGGCCCGGCGGGCGGGTGGTCGTCGCGAGCTTCTTCACCCCGGACGGCGACCCGGACCACGGAGCCCGGCTCGCGTCGTACCTGGAGACGTTCGCCGACGGGCTGGACATCGCGCGTCCCGTCACGCTCGTGACCGACGCGTTCACCCGGGCGGGCCTGACGGACGCGGAGGCCGTGTCCATCGGGCCGGACGTGTGGCAGGGCTGGGACCGCTGGCTGTCCGACCAGTGGAAACCGGGCACGTGGCCGCGTAACTTCCTGAAGGCCTACGAACAGGGGAACCTCGACTACTACGTCGTCACGGCCACCCGCCCGCAGGCCTGATCCCGGGACGGCCCGCAGGCCTGATTCCGGGACTGCCCGCAGGCCTGATTCCGGGAGCCGGGCGCAGACCTGATCCCGGGTCCCGGACGCAGACCTGATCCCGGAACCCGGATCCGCCCGTCGCGCGCCCCCCACCGCCCAAGCGAGGGGCGCGCTTGGCCTATACCAATTGCTCGACTCCCAGTAGTCTCCTCCGTGGCCAGCGGTATGCCCCCTTCCCCCACCCCGGTTGCGTGCTGGCGCGGGCGACGCCGACCCCACACACTGCCCCGAGCAGCCGGGTTCCCCCCATTCGCCGCCTCCAGGAGGATCACGGTGAACGTTCGCACGAGAAGCTCGGCGATCATCTGCACCCTCGGTCTCGTCACCTCCCTCGCCCTCACCACGGCCTTCGCGGAGGACGGTGGCGCCCGACAGCCGGTCGCGAAGGCCGCTCAGGTCGCTCAGCCCGCGAAGGTCGCGAAGATCACGCTCACCCCCGTCGCCACGGCGCGCAGTCCGATCGCCGGTGCCGCCGGTCCCGGTGGCACGATCTGGATCGCGGAACGGGCCGGCACCGTAAGGGTGTTGGGCGCTCATGGGCTCGGTGAGCCGGTGCTCGACATCTCCGCCGAGACCACCACCGACGGTGAACGCGGCCTCCTCGGCATCGCGTTCGACAACGCACGCGAGCACCTCTACATCTCGTTCACGAATCTCGAAGGCACCAGCACCATCGACGAGTTCGCCGTACGGAAGGGCAAGCTCCGGCCGGAGACCCGGCGCACCGTCCTCACCCAGACGCAGCCGTACGCGAACCACAACGGCGGCGACATCAAGTTCGGGCCCGACGGATACCTCTACATCGCGCTCGGGGACGGAGGTGCGGGCGGCGACCCGCACGGCAACGGCCAGAACCTCGACACACTGCTGGGCAAGCTGCTGCGCATCGACCCGCGCGGAGGCAAGCCGTACGCGATCCCCTCGGACAACCCCTTCGTCGACGACCCGGACGCGAGGGACGAGATCTGGGCGTACGGGCTGCGCAACCCGTGGCGGTTCTCCTTCGACTCGCGCACGGGTGACCTGCTCATCGGCGACGTCGGCCAGAACGACTGGGAGGAGATCGACTGGGCGCCCGCGAGGAGCAAGGGCGGCGAGAACTACGGCTGGTCCCAGATGGAGGGCAACCACCCCTTCCGGGGCGGCACCGAGCCGGCGAACCATGTGCGCCCGATCCACGAGTACGCCCGCACCGGCCTCGGCTGCGCGGTGACCGGCGGGTTCGTCTACCGGGGGAGCGCGATCCCGGCTCTCAAGGGGCAGTACGTGTTCAGCGACTACTGCGACGGCACCATCCGTTCCCTCGCCCTGAAGAACGGCAAGGTGACCGGGGCGAACGACCTCGTCGTCAACGGTGGCGAGGTCATCTCGTTCGTGGAGGGCCGTGCGGGCGAGCTGTACGTCCTCGCGCTGGGCGGCGACATCGCCCGCATCGACCCGGCGTAGCCGACGAGCGCCGTGCCGTCCGGCCCTCCGTCAGGAGGCGGAGCCGGACGGCATACGGCTGCCCCGCGGCTCATGCGGGCAGACGTGGATCCGGTACGGACCCGGTGCGGCCCGATGTCGGGGCGGGCTGCCGCGTGCGGCCTGGCGATCGACGGCCGATCGAGGGTCGATCGATCGACGGTCGTTCGACGGGCGTTCACATGACAACAGGTCGGACGCCGACCGGCGTTCGGCGGTGGGCGTGAGTCTCGTGACGCCCCTTCGCCACTCTCTCAGGACGGACACGCCGTGCTCGTAGTACGCGCTCCCCGGGGGCGCCGCCGCCTCGCCCCGATCCGCCTCGCCGTTGCCGCCGCCTCGCTGCTCGCCGCCGCGACGCTGGCCGCCCCGGCCGCGCACGCCGCTCCGGCGGACGACATCCGCATCAACGAGGTGGTGACCACCGGCAGCGTCGACGACTCGATCGAGCTGTTCAACAAGGGCACGGCCGCGGCCGACATCTCCGGCTGGATCCTCAAGGACGACGACGCGAGCCACACGTTCACGGTTCCGTCCGGGACGACGCTCGCGCCGGGGACGGCGCGCGCGTTCGCCGTGGCCGCGGCGTTCGGTCTCGGTTCCAGTGACAAGGCCCGCCTCTACCTGCCGGGCGGCAGCACCCTCGTCGACAGCTACAGCTGGAGCGCCCACTCCGCTCCGTCCTGGTCGCGCTGCCCCGACGGCACGGGCGCCTTCAAGAAGGCGGCCCTGACGCTGGGCGCGCCGAACGACTGCGGTTCCGGGGGCGGTACGAACCCGGCGTCCTGGCCCGGCGGCAGCTCGGTGACGACGGCCGACGGGTCCGACGTCTTCGGCGAGGACCTCAGCGGCCTGTACCAGGAGGGCTCCGTCCTCTGGGCCGCCCAGAACTCCGGCAAGCTGTGGCGCCTGGTCCGCGACGGCTCCGGCGGCTGGCGTCCGGACACCGCCAACGGCTGGACCTCCGGCAAGACGCTGCGCTACCCCGGCGGGAGCGGCAGCCCCGACAGCGAGGCCGTCACCCTGACCGCCGCCGGCGCCGCGGGCGGCGCATACGTCGCGACGGAGCGCAACGGCGACGCCTCCGGCACCAGCCGCCTGTCCGTCCTCCGCTACGAGGTCGCCACCGGCACCGGCAGCGCACTGACCGCCACGAAGGAGTGGAACCTGACCGCCGGTCTGCCGGCCGTGGGCTCCAACCTCGGCTTCGAGGCGATCACCTGGATCCCCGACACCACCCTCGTCGAGGCCGGCTTCAAGGACGAGTCGACCGGCGAGGCCTACGACCCGAACCGGTACGGCGCGCACACCGGCGGCGTGTTCCTGCTCGGCGTGGAGGGCACCGGCGCGGTCCACGCGTACGTCCTCCAGGACAGCGGCACCGCCACCCGCGTCGCCACGATCGCCAGCGGCATGGCCGGCGTGATGGAGCTCCAGTGGGAGCCGCAGGCCGCCCGCCTGTGGACGGTCTGTGACGACACCTGCGGCGGCCGGCACAGGACGATGAAGATCGGCAGCTCGGGCACGTTCGCCCTGGCCGCCACCTACCAGCGCCCGAGCGGCATGCCCGACCTCAACAACGAGGGCTTCGCCGTATCCGGCGCCGACGAGTGCGTCGGCGGCACCAAGCCCGTGTACTGGGCGGACGACAGCAACACCAGCGGCCACGCGCTGCGCAGGGGCACCGTCGACTGCTGAGCCTCAACCGGCGGGGCCGTTCTTCCGAGAGGGGCATGTCCGCAAGCCCCTCTCGTGGTCGGTCATGCGAGGGGTCCGGCATCCTCGCCGATCGTGCCCGCAGCGGCTGCCGAAGCCCGGGCCGCAGCCGCTTTGAGTAAGGCGTCGAGTTCAGGAACGAGGTAGGGAGGAACCAGGTATCGACCCCGCATCGCGCGCAGTTCCTTGCGTATCTCCAGAAAGTGACTGCGGGCCTCGCCAACCCACGAGGCGAGGGAATCGACGCTCTCCTGGAGATGCCGTCCGGAGACCACGGCAGCGAAGAGGTGCGCGAACTGTTCGTGCATGTAGGCCTCTTGTTGCCTGAGCGAGGTCAGCTCCTCCGGAGAGAAGAGCAACCTTGGGAGCGGTTCGTACAGCGCGTCGAGGCCAGGGTCATCAGCCCCCTCTCCATGAGTCCGGGTCGTTCCGTCGGGGGTTACCCGAGTGATCATTTGTCCGGCAAATGCGACGATCTGCAGGGCCATGCCCTCGTGCCACTGGGTGAGGTGACGACTGTCCCGGACGCAGGTCAGGACGGAAGCCGATGCCCGCTCGTGGGTGAGCTGGTAGAGAGACCTCAGGACTCCGATCTGATCGCGGCGCAACAGCATCGAGAGCCACTCACCCGGCAGGCTGGCCAAGGGCAAGCGTCCATCCAGCGGGACCTCCGGGTATCGGCCGAGAAGATCGCGGCGGGGGCGCCGTACTTCGGGAGGCAGACTGATCCCCTGCGGCGGGTTGCAGACGGGCGCTTCGGGGAAGACGCCGGAAACGTTTGCGTGTTCCTCATCGGTGAGGGCTACCAGGAGCAGGTAGCCCGGAGCCATATGTCTGTGCTCCTGCACAGGGTTGATCGTGTCAACCAGGTCAAGGGCGAAGTGCAGGTGCGCTGCGGTGAAGGGGGTGGCGGCATGCCTGAGAGTCACCTCGTTCAGTTCTGCCCGGAGTTCGGTGACGGATTCCGTCCAGTGCGCCGGGTCGTCGTCAGTCTTGAGGCGGCGGGCAAGCTCCCACACCCAGCGCCGGGTCCACCACTCGCCCAATATCCGATCGTTGAAGTGGTCGATGAACCACATCACGCTGGTCATCGGCTGCCGCCCTCCTCGGCAACCGTGCCGCCCGCCGCTCGCAGCCGGGCCACCATGTCCGCCGAGACGGCGGCAGCCACGTGTGGCGGGAAGCCCCGCTCCTCCAGCTCCCGGGCCACCCAGCGCTCCTCCTCCGCCCGCTGCTCGCTCGTGGACTCCCGGAGCAGGGGGAGATAGCGTTCCAACAACCGCAGAGCCTCCAGCGCCGGCTCCGTCGAATCGTCCGCCGATGCTTCCGGCCGGCCGCCGGCTTCGCCCAGCCCTTCGGCGGAGCGCCCCAGCAAGGCCCGTACCCGGTCGACGGTGCCCTGCGTGATCCGCTCGCCGAAGGCCTGGGCGAAGCCGGTGACGAAAGCTCCGAGAGTGGCCGCGGTCAGGGCGGCGATGACGGTCTCGGACAGGAAGTTGCGCGCCGGCGAATCGGACTGGGCGTAGTCGGCGCGGTCTGCCACGGAGTCGTACAGGTCAAGGTAGAGCGACTCGACATCCATGGGCGTATCGTCACACCACCCGTCTGGGCCAGTCAGGGGAATCCCTCACTCCCCTTACCGGTCGCGGTGCACACCGAGGATCGTGGACCTCGACGAACGCCGGCAGGGGGAAAGGGCTGTCCGCCCACCGCGTAAGCGCCCCCTTGCCGCACCGCCGATGGCCCGCCTCACATGTCGGCTGGCCTCCACCTTCAGCTGCCCGACGTCCTTCCCGGGAGTTACCGGGCAGAGGGCGCCCCCGGGCCCGGACAGCTTCAAGGCCTGCGGGCCGCCGCGACGACCCGCGTCGCGGTCGGCCTCACAGGCGACCAGGTCCAGGCCGTCGGCCGGCTGCCCGGCCACGCAGCAAAGTGGCTCAGCGGTATTCGCAGAGGTAGGCGGTCTCGACCGCGACCTTGAGCTGGAACTTGCTGTTGCCCGGGACCTTGAACTCGCTACCGGCGGCGAAGGTCTCCCAATCCGCGGCGTCAGGCAGCTTGACGGTCAGGGCGCCACTGACCACGTGCATGATTTCCGGGGCGGCGGTACCGAACTCGTACTCGCCGGGAGCCATGACACCGATGGTCGCCGGGCCTTGCTCCTGGGTGAAGGCGATCGACTTGACCGTGCCATCGAAGTATTCGTTGACCTTGAACACGGGAATCCTCCTGTAAGGCGAGCGGACAGGGGCGGCCGACTCGTCGCGCGCTGGTTGCGGTACGGAAAGTCTATTGGCCGTGATCAACGACGTCGGCCCGGCTGTCCGGCAGCGGCGCGCGGTCCCGCCGTGCACGTCACCCGTCCTTGAGGAGGGCGCAGGCGAAGTCCTCCTGGACGGTGCGCAGCCGGGCGAGCAGGGCGGGCTTGTTGCTGGGGCTGGTCTGGGTGTTGATGGAGAAGGTCAGGGAGCGGGTGCCGTCGGGGGTGGTGGCGGCGAGTTGGGTGTAGCCGGCGGTGTTCCCGGTGTGGCCGTAGAGCACGCCGCAGCGGGTGGTGTACTGGAAGATCGCCAGCCCGGCGGCGTTCGTGCCGGGTCCCGGCGGCTCGGAGGAGTCGCCGGGGCGGAAGGCGAGTTGCGCCTCGCGGGTCCGGTCCGAGAGCAGCGCGGGGCCGCCGTACGCGCGAATGAAGGCGCCGAGGTCTCTGGGGGTGGAGACGATGCCGCCCGAGGCCCAGGCTCCGGACGCGCCGAAGGTCTCGCTCACGTCCTCGGGTGCGGCCGGCGGGGCGACCGCGTAGCCGTGCAGGAAGGGCCGCGGGAGCCGGTAGCCCAGCGGGAGGCTGGTGCGGCGCAGGCCCAGGGGCCGGTTCACGAGCTCGTCGAGGAGCTTCTCGTACGGGCGGCCGGTCGCGGCCTCCGCCATGAGCGCGACCGCGATGTTGTCGGAGTTGGAGTACTCGTACAGGGAGCCGGGGCTGAAGAGCAGCGGTTTGTCGGCGACGAAGTCCAGGAGCCGGCGCGGGTCGAAGACGTGGCGGGGGTCGGCGATCAGGATGGCCCTGAATTCAGGGTCGGAGGAGTAGTCGGGCAGGCCGCTGGTGTGCGCCAGGAGCTGGCGCAGCGTCACCGCACCCCAGGCCGCGGGCTGTCCCGGTAGCCGGTCGGCGATGGTGTCGTCGAGGGAGAGTCGGCCCTGATCGACGAGCCGGAGGGCGACGGCGCCACTGAACGCCTTGGCGGCGCTGGCGATCCGCATGTGGTCGTCGGGGCGCGGCGGGCGGCCGGTGGCGATGTCGCCGACGCCGGCGGTGTACACCTGCGTACGGTCGCCCTTGGTGAGCAGGGCGATCACCCCGGGCGGCCCGTCGTCCTGGGCCACGAGCCCGTCCAGCTGCCGCTGCAGGCGCTGGTCGTGCCGCGGCGGGCCGCCGTCGGTAGCCTGCGCGGGCTGGAGCAGCGTCGCGCTGAGTGCGGCGGCGGTGAGTGCGGTGGCGGACAGTGCGGTGCGCAGGCGGCGGCCGCGGGTGCGGGTGGGCACGTGCGGATCTCCCTGGGTGCGGTGGGCGGCGGGCCTGCGCCCCGGCCCTGAGCCGGGCCGCGAGACCCGATCGGGGCATCTGCCTGCCTAGCAGGCCGGGAGCCGTACGACTTCGCGGCACGCCCCGGCCAGGGCCGGTCGGCGGACGTGCCTCACCGGTACGGGCGTCACCCGACCGCGCGTACACGCGTCACGCACCCCATGGGCAGGCGCGGCCCACAGCCCCCGTCGCGGGCTGAGCCACGACTCGCCCGCAGCCCCCTGAAGGTCAGGGCACAGCTGGGCGCGCCACGCGGTAGCGGAGGTAGACGACTCGTGAGTTGAAGGTGCGGGTCTCGACGAGTTCGAGATCCACCTGGCGCTCGTGGCGGGGGAAGAACGGAGTGCCACCGCCGACCAGGACCGGGTAGACCATGATCTGGTACTCGTCGATCAGACCCAACGCGGCCGCCTCGGCGGCGAGAGCCGCGCCGCCGATCGCGATGTCGCCCTCTCCCGGCTCGGCTCGCAACCGCTCGATCTCCTCCGCCAGGCCGCCGGAGGCCAGACGGGCATGGCCCTGCACCGTCGACAGCGTGGTGGAGAACACCACCTTGGGGAGCGGGTTCCAGAGCGCGGCCCACTCGCGCTCCGCGTCGTCGAGTGAGGAATCCTGGTCGGCGGTCTCCCAGTACAGCATCGTCTCGTACAGTCGGCGTCCCAACAGATGGACGCCGACTCCCCGGATCTCGTCGATCCAGAAGCGAAAGACCCCGTCGTCGGGCGCCGTCCAGTCGAAGCCGCCGTCCGGCCCGACGATGTAGCCGTCAAGTGAGGTGCTCATCGAGTAGGTCACGCTGCGCATCAGAGGTCCTCCTCGGGAACAGGGTCGACACTTTTCGCCCGTTGGCCGCCGCCGCAGGGCTCAACGGGAGTGAATCCGCAGCAAGGTGTGTCCGGCCACGTCCTCTGTCACGCCCCAGAGGGTGGGGTGGGTGGTCAGGCGGTCGGCGAGGGTGTCGCGCAGGACATCGGCGGAGCCCCAGGTTCCGTACAGTTTGCTCTCGGTGAGTACGACCGGCTTGAGGCCGGTGTTGAGGACCGCCTCCCAGGTGGCCGCCGCGACGCCCGGGGTGTGGGGGCTGCGGAAGTCGTCGAGGGAGACCACCCCGTCCTCGGTCAGCAGCTCGCGGGCAGAGGCGATGTCGGCGCGGACGTGGTGGTACAGGTGTGAGGCGTCGATGTGCACGAAGCGGCAGCTGTGGGCGGGCACATGGCCGGTGATCTCGGAGGAGGACCCCTGGATCACGGTGGGCAGCCGACGGTGGAAGCGCAGGTAGTTGGCCTCGAACACCTGGCGGGTCAGGGTCGGGTAGTACACCCGCATCTCGGTGGCCGTGGAGTCGTCGGGGGCCTCGCCCGCGTCGAACAGGTCACAGACGGTGAACCGCTCGCCTTCGGAGGCGTGGTAGCCGATGAGGATGGCGCTCTTGCCCTTGTAGACGCCGAGTTCCAGCAGGTCACCGCGGATGCCGTGGTCGCGCTGATGGGTCAGGAGCCAGTCGAAGAGGAACCGGTCGGCGTCGAAGAACCATCCCTCGACCTCGTCGAGCCGGTCGGGCGTGAGCAGGGGCGGGGCGGTGTCCTGTGCGGTCATGACGGGTCCTCATGTGTGCGGGCGGGGCGGTCCACTCCCGGGCAGGCGTAGCCCGTGGCGGGCATGCGCGGGCGCCGGGTGTACGCCGTAAGGGCGGCCCGAGACTACGTTCCCCACCAGCGCCCCCGTTCGTATCGCTCCCCCGCCACGCACGACGTCCACACGACAGGCGTAATCCCAGCCCGGCTACTGGTCGGGAATCGGGCGCGCAGCCTCGGAGCGGGACGGCCGGGTGCCTGATCAGTGCGAACAGCAGCGATGCCCTTCACCGGAGAACAATGATCTCCGGAAGCGGCCGCTTCCCTTCACCCAGTTCTGCGACGAGAACCCGGCGGGCCAACCGTCGGGTGACGGCGACGGAACGAAGCATCAGGAGTCTCCACACGAAGATCGCCACACGGCGCCGTCCCACCCAAGCGCCTCAGCGCCCCAGCACCCGAGCCGGATGATGCGCAGGCCGGGCAGGTCGCCGGGCTGCGGGTGAACGCGCCCGCGGTCGGTGGTCAACCTCGTGTGCGCTGTCGGATGAGGATGGCACGATCATCCGCTCGCCCGGGGGACGAGCCAGACCGTGATGAGTTCGAAGGGCTGTCGTGCCCTGAGGTGCGGCGACCCTCGAGGCCGAAGTCCTCTCGGCCGGCATCCAGGCTCTGGAGCCCGAGCGCCAGGTGGTGCGCCGACTCACGAACTGCCCAGCCTCCAAGGGAACTGAGGCCTCTCTCAAGGTCAGACGGGCGGCATCAGATCGCTCTCGCTGACGGTGTACGTCAGCAGGGGGTAGGTGAAGTCCGTTTCAGTGTTCTCGCGGCGCCTTAGTTGGTAGAACTCGCGCCGCTGCTCGTCGTTGGCCGAGATGAGGCGCGTACCCTGCGGGAGGTATGCATGTCCGTCGCGAAACCGAACGAAGGTCCTCGACGTTCGAAACGTCACGCCCAGCCATTGGTTGTCCGCCGTTGGGACGGGCGTGTCGAGTACGATCTTGTGCCTGAGTCGCCGATTCGAGTCGACGGAGAACACGACGACACCGTCGTGGGCGAGGGGGATCTCGAACTTCTCGCCACCGGACGCCTTCGACTCGAAGATCAGCTTCCGCGGCGGGCTCGCTTCGGGGTACTGGTAGCAGGAGAAGACGGCGATGAACGACTCGTCGACCAGATCGAGGGCTTGGTCGGAATGGCTGCCCATGGTTCGGTAAGCGTTCGTGTAGTTCTCGATGAGGGCGTTGTTGAAGCCGATCGGAACCCCGGCGCGTTCTTGAATCTGCTGCGCCAGCCGTTCGTGCACCGCCTGGAAACGCTGCGTCGGGATGCTGTATCGAGTGGTCGTACGTACGAGAGGCACGTCGGCTGCCTCGTCGATCTTGGTGAGGGTGGCGCCTCGTCGGCCCTTCCCTACGTCTTCCAGGCGAGCCGACGCGGACAGCTCCGCAAAGAGATTCTCCTGGCTCGGCAAGGTGTACGAGAGGATCTCGTCCGAAATCCTAGATTCGGGGGGCAATGTAGTCTCCCGTGTTCATGCTGAAGAGAAATTTGTCGCCGTAGTCGATGAAGGACGAGGTCCTGTTCTCCTCGGCGTACAGCCTGCGCAGCTCGTTCATGCCGTCCGGTGTGGGTGGCCCCAACTTCACGAGTTCTCCAGCCATTTTGAGGAACGTGTGGTCGCTCTTGTGAACGGCTTCGGCGCTCGAACAGCGCACCACGTATCCCAGCCGGGTCGGGAGCAACTCGGCGTCCAAGGTCGAGGGCCGGATTTCGTGTGTGTACAGGCGGTTGGTGGACAGCGGCATGAAGAAGACGGAGCCGGGGTAGAGCGTCAGGGTGAACTGCGCGGGGAGCGCGACCCCATCGCGTTCCGCGGCCGGCTCCTTGAGGCGGAAGTGAAGTCTGGTCAGCCCGCTGGCACCCTTCATGCCGTAGTCGAAGGTGTCTTCGGCCAGGGGCTGCAAGTTGCCGAGCCCGTCATAGAAGGTGCAGAAGGCCATGATCCCATTGACGGGCATGTCCTTGGTCTTGTCGGCATGGGCCGAGATCTTGGCCTTTGACTGCTTGCGCTCGGTCGTCGCAAGGGTGTTGTGATACGTCTGGGCGAGCACGTGATTGAGCGGAGCCTGGTTCCGGAAGACAGTGGCGGCCTCGCGGTTCAGAGCCTCGACGATGTGCGTGTCGGTGGGGCGAAAGCTCTCGGTCGGCCCCGAGAGATTCGTGGAGCACCGGAGCAGACGGAAATGTAGTTCGTCACCGTCTTGTGTGACGGGCGTCAGATAGATCCCGCTGCGATGGGCCGTTCCAGGCTTGGTGGACTCCGTCAGGGACTGGAACGCGTGCTCCGTGCGGATCCGTCCGAAGTGATCGGCGCCGAGGTCGAAAAAGCGGCGGTAGTACACGCCGGCGCCGTGTACGCGGAGGGGAACTCGGCCGAGGTCGACGAGGGTCCAGGGCCTGTCGACGTCCTCGTGGTAACCGTGTGACAGTTCCCGGATGACGAATACCCGGGCTGCCGCATGCAGTTGGTGGTCGCTGATCGCCGATACGTCGCCGCAGAGGTAGACAGATTTCTGTGCGAGGTCGGCCGAACCGGAAGTAAGGTCCTCCAGCGTGATTGTGGACCCGAAGAAGTCCCTGATCAAGTTCCTGATCACGTCGTTGTCTTGCAACGTCGAAGGCGCCACCAAGGTGTTGCTCGTATCCTCGATGCAGGCTTCTGCCAGCTCTGTTGTGTCCATCAAGCCGTACCTGCCCTTCGCACTCTGATACACGACCCGCGGAGTCGTGGACATGGCAACGGCCCGCACTCTTTCATTCGCCTTGCGAGGCGCGAACGAAAGGAGACGGACCATTGAATCTCGATGATCTCACGGGGTTCTGCGGCGGGCAACGGGCTTGCTGTGCAGGCGGTGTGCGGAGCCGCTCGGCGAGGCCGCGAGGTCGCGAGGCCTGACGGACGGGCGGACGGCCGGCGTTGGGCGGGCTGTACCAGTCGGTGGTCCTGTTGGCCCGCTGATGCGTACGGGAGGCGACCTGTGGTGGCGGTCTACGGCGAGGTGCCCGCCTTGCGGTCTCCCCCCGTCCGCGTCGGCCGCGCGTTCCAAAGAATTTTCTCGGCTCCGGTCACATCTTCGTGTGCCGTTCCGTCAGTGCTGTGAAGAGGCCAACCCGGCCGAAACACAAGCCGAATGCACGTCGCGATACAAGGAGAGCAGCCATGACGAACACCTCTATCTCCCGGATGCCCGACCCCTCCGAGTTCGTGCCTGAGCTGAAGGACGTCAGTGCCGCCCTGTTCCGGGCGACGGGCAACCGCTCGGTGCCGCGCACCACGATGAGTCTGGTCCACCTGCGCGCCGGGCAGATCGTCGGCAACACCTACCTGACGATCCTGAACACCGGTTTCCTGCGCAAGGCCGGGGAGTCCGAGGCGCGCATCACGGCCGTCTCCTCCTGGCAGGACGCCCCGTACTTCACCGACGCCGAGCGCGCCGCCCTCGCTCTCGTGGAGGCCACCCTCCAGCCCGCCCCGCACGGCAGGGAGCGCGTCTCCGACGACCTGTACGCCGAGGTGGCCAGGCACTACGACGAGAAGGCCCTGGCCACCCTCACCATCGCGATCGGCCAGATCAACTTCTTCATCGCCCTGGCCGTCATCGGCAAGCCCCAGCCCGTCGACTCCCTCGCCGACCAGCAGTGGGACTGACCCCTGCCCGTCCCGTCCCCTCGATGCACGCGGGTGCCGGCGGGGTGCTGCCCTCGCCGGCGTAGGAGTGCACCGTGGTCCGGAGACCTGCGGTTGCCACGATCGGGTGACAGGGTTCGTGGGGCCGATTCTCGCGGCGGTGGGCCCCTAGCCTAGTTGTCGATCTACTTCCACGCGGGGGATGTGTGCGATGCGGCTGCCCAGCCGAGAGCGGCTCCGGCGCTACGAGGACATCCAGGCCCAACCCACCGGCCTGCACGATCGTTGGTGGCGCGCGGTCCGGCTGGCCGGGGCCGCCGTACCGCTGTTGATCGTGGTCCGGTCGGGGCAGCCGGACCTGGGGTCGGTCTCCGACGTACTGCGGTTGCAGCTCGCCGGGCTCATCGTGGTGCGGGCGGGAATCGGCGAACGGCGCATGCGTGCGATCAGCCGGGCGGCGAGGCGTGGGCGGTGCCGCAGCGAGGCCGCGCTCCTGTGGACGGGGACCGGCCTTGCGGCGCTGCTGCCGTCGGGCAGAGCCACACCTGACCTGCGGGAGGTGGTTCTGTGCGCGGTGGTGGCCTCCGCGGTCACGCTCTTCGGCTGCCTGTACGAGTTCCGGACGTGGCCGCAGGTGAGGGGAGTGTCGTCGTTCTGGGTACGGGGCTTCGGCCGTCTCCGGACCTGGTTCTGCTACGGCTGGATTCCGGCGTTGGCCGCCGTGGTCCAGCCGGACGCGGTCGTCCTCCTGCCCGCGGCGACGGCCATGACCGTCCTGGAGATCGGCTTCGCCCTCGCCGCATGGCGGGCCGGCGACTGGGCCTTGCGCGCGGATGCCGCGGTCGAACTCCTGACGACGCGGATCGCCCGTGACCGTTTCCCCCTGGGTCTCCACGCCATCGCCCGTGAGCGATGGTGGGACACGGCAACACGTCCACCGCACCGGCCCGACCTGGCACTGTGGGAACTGTGGCTGCGCCATCGTGAACTGCTCTCCTCCCGCAAGGGATACGACCTGGTGCCGATGGTCTGGCGGCCCTTGAGCGCCGTTCCCGCCTCGGAGGGGGAGCCGTGGATCAGCGCCGCCGAGGCATCCGCGGAGTCGCTGCGCTGGCTGTGCCACCAGCACGTCGGACTGGACTCGGCCCAGCGCCGTGAACTGTCGACCACGGCGCGGATCGTCACTGCGATGACCGCGATGGTACGAGCAGAGGTGAGCTGCTCCTCGGGTGAGTTCGACTACGCGCTCCGCAACCGCCGTTACGCCGCCGAGCTGTACGCCGCCGCCGGCCTCGACGGCAACGCGGCAGCTGCTCGTTGCCTCGCCGCAGATGTGCTGTTCTTCGATCTGCAGCGACCGGAGGAAGCCAGAGAAGAGGTGGAACAGGTCGCCGACCGGCCCGGTCTGCCCAGGGCGGTGGCCTGTCTCGCCCTGGTGCTGAAGGCGGTGGCAGGCGACAGGGCGGCCGGCCTGTCGGCCGCCCGCATGATGCCGCTCGACCTCCGGTCCGCCAAGGGACTGTTCGACGAACTGCCGACCTGGCTGCCCTTCGGTAGCCACCATCACCAGGAGATCGCATTCGTACGGCTGGTCGAGCAGCGCTTCGCCTCCCTGGCCAAGACCCTCGGCCCCGGACTTCCCGCCCAGACCCGGGCGCGCAGCATGTACACCTCGTTCCTGGACCTCTACGAGATGTCCGCCGCCCATGACCTGCGTCAGGCCCTGCAACGCGCGCGTGAGTCCTTGGAGAGTGGATCCACCGGCGTGGCAGGCACGGGCGTGGCAGCAACCGGCCCGCGAGATATCGCCGCGCCAGACGTCGCCGCGCCAGACGTCGCCGCGCCTGGCATCGACGCGCCGGGAACCCAAGCGCCAGAAACCTCCGCGCCCGTCACCGCCGCCTCAGACCTCGCCGCGCGCGGCATCGCCGAAGAGGTGGTCGCCGCCGCCCGTTCCGTCGGCGACCTGCCGCACGAGGCGGAGGCCCGTCGCCTGCTGGCTCGAATCGCCGAGGCGGAGCACCGGTGGGCGGATCTCGCCACCGAACTTCTGGCCGTCGTGGATCTCGTCGAGCGGATGCGGGAACGCGTCAGCGACGGCGACACCCGGATCGACCTGGACCTCACACCCTCCTGCGCGCAGCTGATCGAACTCGTCGTCGACGGGCGGGCCTCCCACCTCGGCCCGGCCCAGGCAGTCGAGCTGGCCGAACGCAGCCGGTCCCGTCTGCTCCTTGAGGTGTTCGGCTCCTCCGTCGATCCTGAACTTCCGGTGCGGCTGGCGAATCTGCGTGACCGGGAACGGGGGATGGAGCAAGGGCGCGTACGGGAGGGCGTTCTCCCGCGGCCGGGAGGCGCCGACTTCGTACACCGGGACATCTACCCCGCCCATCAGCGTCGGTACCGAGCAGCGCGCGAAGCGGTCTGGGCGGAGCTGGAGGCGTCCGGGCCGCTCGGTGCGGCCTACGTCAGACACCGGCGGGGAGCACCCGCCACGTTCGAGGAACTGCGCGCTGTTCTCCCGCCGGGCGTGGTGCTCTGCGAACTCGTCGGCCGCGGCTCGCGGATGCTGGTGCTCGTGGTGCGCGCCGACCGGCCGACGCCCGCCGCTTTCGCGGTCCCGCTGGACGAGGACCCCGACCAGCTGCAGCTGCCCACACCGGCCGGTCCGGCTCGTTGGGGGAAACCTCTGTGGCTCCTCGCCCGGGCGGTGGCGCAGCACTCCGCACCGGGGGAGACCGTGTGGCTGGTGCCCGACGGATCCCTGCACGACCTGCCCCTGCACGCGGTGGAGGTGGACGGGGTCCCGCTCGGCGAGCGCAATCC
The DNA here is from genome assembly GCF_026341815.1 of Streptomyces sp. NBC_00572. Lineage (GTDB taxonomy): Bacteria > Actinomycetota > Actinomycetes > Streptomycetales > Streptomycetaceae > Streptomyces. Next base: position 893,812 of record NZ_JAPENX010000002.1, on the reverse strand, counting down.
GCTCTGCGTCACGCCCAGCGCCTCGCTCCTGCGGCACCGGCTCGGCCGGGACGCGACCTCGGGCGTCCGACGGGCGCTGGTCATGGCCGACCCGGACGGAGACCTGCCGCACGCCCGGGCCGAGGCCCATCTCATCGGCTCCCTCCTGCCGCACGCCGAGGTGCACACCGGCGGGTCCGCGACCCGCCGCCTCCTTCTCGAACGGCTGGGTTCGGAGCCGTACGACGTGCTCCACCTCGCCTGCCACTACGGGGTCGACCGGGCACGGCCCTCCGGGTCGGCGGTCCGTCTTGCCGATGCGCGACTGACCGTCGAGGACTTCCTCTCCGTGCGGCTCGACGCCTCCCTGGTCGTCGTGAGCGGATGCGAGACCGGGGCTCAGCAGAACCGGAAGGGCAACGAACTGATCGGCCTCACCAGGGCCCTGCTGCATGCCGGGGCCAGAGCCGTGGTCGTCAGCCAGTGGGCGGTCAACGACGTCTCCACCGCTTTGCTGATGGCCGGCCTCTACCGGCAGCTCGGGAGTGGGCGGCCCGTCGCGGCGGCTCTGTCCGCGGCGCGCCGTGAGGTCCGGACGATGACCTTCCGCGACGCGGTGGCGCAGTGCGAGCGGCTCCGGAAGCTGTCGGCCAACCGGCCGATCGACGTGCGGCTGGGGCATGACCTCGCCCAACTTCGACTGCGGGCCGGTGACGCGGCAGGGGCCCTGGCGGAGATCGAGAGACTGCTGGCGGACACCGGCCACGGCACCGACGAACACCAGGCCCTGACCAACTTGAGGCGACAGGCCCGGTTCCAGCACGGCCGGCTGCGCGCCGACTACTCGCTGCCCGCCTTCGCCGCCCCGTTCTTCTGGGCCCCCTTCACCCTGGTAGGAGACTGGCGATGACACTCGGCGAACTGCCCCTGGCTCCCGTCACCCCGTTGTCCGAAGCCGCGGCGGACAGCGGCTACGTCATGACGATGGACGCGGAGGGCTGGCCCACCGCACTCGGCAGGCTCGACGACGGGGACGCAGGGCTTCCTCCGGCCGTGCTGCTGCCCGCACCGATGACCATGGTGGCGTTGTGCACCGGCGGAGCACTCGATCTGCTGGCCCTCAACCCGTACGGTGCGCTGGTCCATGACGGCGGTCGCACCCTGGGCGTACTGGAACAGCACACCGTCTCCGCCTATTTGGTCACCCTGTCCGCCCGTGGCACGCTGCGCAGCGACGTTCCGTCGCCCCTTGACGCCGTCCTTGCGGGTGCCTACGCCACTCCCGTCGCGCGTGTCGTCTGCCGCTGCGGCCTGCTCACCACCCTGGCCGAGTACGACCCCGACTTCCCACCGGCCTGTCCCGGAGGCGGAGCGGAGGCCGCGCCACATCCTCTGGCCATCAGGGCGGAGTGACCGGTGTTCACCACGACGTTGGGCGAGGCGGCCCAGTTCGCGGGCCGTCGGTTCGTCCGGGTCGCGCTGCTGCCCAGCCTCGTCTTCTGCTCCTTGCTGGTCGTCGTCGCGCTGGTCGGCGGAGAGCAGCCCCCCAGCGCCCTTCTGCGTACCTGGAGGGCCCAACCCGTCGAGTTCAAGGCACTGCTGGTGGGAGGGTTCCTGACCGCGGTGCTGCTCGTCTCCGCGTTCCTGGACTCGGCCCAGTCCGCCGTACTGAGGTACGCGGAAGGGTACTGGGGATACCTCGCGGACCGGTCGTTCGGCCGGTTCGGACGCCGCTGTCACCGGCTGCGGTTGCTGAGGTCCGCCGACGGATCGCCGCAGCACCTCTACCCACCGAGGTCACGACTGCACGAGGTGAGGCCGACCCGCCTGGGGAACGTCCTCAAGGCCGCGGAGCTGTACCCACAGCTGCGCTACGGAATCGATGCCGTACTCGTCTGGCCCCGTCTGTTCCCCCTGCTTCCGGAAGGGTTGGCCGGAGCGCTGGCGACGGCGCGGGCGGAGCTGTCCGCGCTCCTGACCCGTGCCGTTCTCGCCTGCGCCTTCGCCGTACTCGGCGGCGCCTGGGTGGCGATCCGGAGCGGCCCGCCCGCCCTGCTGCTGGGCTGCCTCTGGGGTGGTGTCCTGCTGGCCTGGGCGTCCTACCGGGGCGCCCTGAGCGCCGCGGTGGTGTACGGGCAGCACGTTCGGGTCGCCTTCGATCTGCACCGCCTGGATCTCCTGGAGGCGCTCGGCGAGGAGCGGCGCTCCGATCCGGAAACGGAGCGGGAACGCTGGAAGCGGATCTGCCTGTTCTGGCACCGGGGGATTCCCCTGCATCACGAGACCCCGCCGGCCGAGAGCCCCCGGACGGCTCCCGACCTGCCCGTCGCGCCGACGGGCCGCGGCATCTCACTGACGCAGGTGAGCCTGGCGGCTGCCGTCACCACCGGACTCATGGGGGTCCTGACGCCGTACGTGTGATGGCGGGGTTACGGGTCGGGAGTTCGGCTCACACGGATGGCCGATGCCCCATGCCGCGTTCCACCAGTACGTTCACCGTGCCGATCTTGTGCACCCCCACCGAGGAGTCACCGTGTCGCACCGTGTCCGGCTGCCCCGCTTCCTCCGCGCGCTCACCGGCGCCGCCCTGCTCGCCGTCGTCACCGCCGCACCCGCCTCGGCGGGTGGCGGCGTCGAGCTACGGCCGTCGATCTTCCCGCCCGACGGACACGTCGGGCGGCTGGTGAACGTGGGTACGGGCAAGTGCCTGGAGATCGCCGACGGTTCGCACGCGGACGGTGCCCGAGCACAGCAGTGGGACTGCGTGGGGGTGCGGCAGCAGTCCTGGCGATGGGAGCTCAGGGGCGTCTGGTACGACGAGTGGCAGCAGGAGCGCCACAACTACCGTCTGATCAACGTGGAGAGCGGCAAGTGCCTGGAGATCGCGGACTTCTCGCGCGCCGACGGCGCTCGTGCCCAGCAGTGGACGTGCGCCAACGTCGGCTCCCAGATCTGGGACTTCCCGTACGCCAGCTACCGGCGGACCATGATCTACAACTTCCACAGCGGCAAGGCCCTGGAGATCGCCGACGGCTCGCGGGCCAACGGGGCCCGCGCGCAGCAGTGGCAGGTTCCCTACGTCGTCCCCAACCACATGCAATGGGATTTCTGAAGCAACGGGTATGGCGAGGACTCGCCACGTGGCCACCCATGCGGGGGATGGCCAGCCGTGATTACGCTCCGTAACGTTCGGGGTGTTCACGTCGTCCGTCCCAGGAGGTCCCCATGCGCCTGCTCGCCGCTGCCCTGGCATGCGCGGCCGCGCTCGGGCTCGTCGCGGCCACGACCCCCGAGCCCGCGCCACAGAGCAGTCCGCGGCCGGTCTCCGCGGAGCGAGCGGAGACCGGTGGGGACCTCGCATGGACCACCGCCGGTGATGCGGACGGCTTCCATGTCTTCGGCGCCCGGGAGTCGGAAGGGCACGACTGGCGCACCGTCACCTCACTGTCCGAACCCGGCATCGAGACCGACCGTTGGATCGGCAACGCCTGCCTGACGGCCTCCGGCCGCAGGCTCGTGGTCGTGTACGCCCCGCGGTCCTTCACGAACCGGCCGGAACTCTTCCTGCGCGGCGGGTTCACGGCGGTCGTGGACCTGGACACCGGAGCCGTGCGCAAGCTTCCGGTGCGGACGACGCTCGCGTACTACAACCCCGGGTGCGGGGCCGGTGAAGAGGCCGTGCTCACACAGGCGGGCGACAGCGACCTAGGGAAGACCCGCCTGATGAGGCTGGACGCGGCCTCGGGCACCCTGGAGGCTCCGGTCACGGCGGCCGGTCAGATCACGTCCGCCGTCCCGACCCCACAGGGGCTCGTCGCGGCCGGCGGCCCCCGACTGGTACGCGTGGACCCGGACGGATCACTGCACACCCTGGCCCGCTCGACAGGCACCCCCTTCGAGCTCCACCCCGACGACGAGGGCGGGGTGTGGTTCATGGACCGCACGCACGACCAGGTGCGCGTCCGACGCCACCACACCGACGGCACCCGCTCCTACGCCCTCGGCGCGACCGGCCACGTGGGCCTGTCCCCGGGAGCGGGCGGCCGGGTGTTCCTGACGGGCCTTCCGGGCGAGAGGCGCCTCCCGAAAAGCACCCTCCGCCCGGGGGAGACGGAGGGCACGCTGCCGGCGACCGCGTCCTGGCTCGCCGTGCCGGCCACGGCGGTCGCCTCCTCGACCGGCGCGCTCGCGGTCGCCGACACCGAGTACGGCGAAGGGCGCCGGGCCGCCGCCGGGCCGCGCATCACGACCGTGACCGCGCGCACCGGGCGACGGAGCGTGGAGGGGGTCGCCGACGAACGACGCGTGCCGGCCCTCCCGGAGCAGGGTCATGCCCCGTCGCCCAGCACCAGGGCGCGCACGCACGCCGGGCCGCGCGCCGTCGAGGACCCCCACGACCCCGTCGACGTCGACCGCACCTGCTCCATCGCCCGGGGCGACGTCCGTACGCAGGTCTACCAACCGACCCCTCACCAGGTGGAGTGGGCCGCCGACATGCTCGCCCAGGGGCGTCTCGACCTGGAGCGGCCGGCCGACTGGAAGGGCTCGGGCCTGCCCGCGTACGCGCCGCACCGCATGTTCCCGCCGGTTCCCCTCGCGGGCGGAGGACGGATCCCGGCGCAGATCCTGCTCGGCATCACGGCCCAGGAGTCCAACATGTGGCAGGCGTCCCGCCACACGGTGGAGGGGCTGACCGGCAACCCGCTCATCGGGAACTACTACGGCATCCCGTTCAAGGTCGCCGCCGACGAGAACCAGTGGGACGTGGACTGGAAGCACGCCGACTGCGGCTACGGCGTCACTCAGGTCACCGACGGCATGCGGATGGCCGGCCGGACGAAGCCCGGTGAGGTCGCCCTGCCGGCCGACCAGCAGCGGGCCGTCGCCGTGGACTACGTCGCGAACCTCGCGGCGGCCGCCCGCATCCTGGCCGAGAAATGGAACGAGCAGGCCGCGGTCGGCATGAGGGTCCACGACGGGGACCCCTCCCGCCTGGAGAACTGGTTCATGGCGATCTGGGCGTACAACAGTGGCTTCTACCCCAAGCACGGAGCGGGCGAGCCGTGGGGGCTCGGCTGGCTGAACAACCCGGCCAACGCTCACTACCGCGAGAACCGGCTGCCGTTCCTCGACGGCCGGCCGGGCGACGCCTCGCGCCCCCAGGAATGGCCCTACCCGGAGAAGGTCATGGGCTGGGCCGCGCACTCCATCGGCAAGACCACCGGCAACAACGGAGCCGGGTTCCAGCCCGCCTGGTGGAACACGAACGACCAGCGCTCCCAGGTCAAGCCGCCGCGGCTGCTGTTCTGCCAGGTGAAGGCCAACGACTGCAACTCCCACCTCATGTTCGTCCCCGACGACCCGTCGGTCATGCCCACGAAGGCCGGGGAGAAGCCCGAGCCGCCCAGCCACTGCGGGCACATCAACCCGGCCACCGGAAAGTACGACCTGAAGTGCTGGTGGCACGAGTCGGTGACATGGAAGAAGGACTGCGCCACGGAGTGCGGCCACGAGAAGATCCGGTTCGACGCGGGACAGCACTCCATTCCGCCCGACGTGGCGGTCCATCAGCCGAACTGTCAAGCCGAGGACCTTCCCCAGGGAGTCCTGGTCGTGGACGACGTCCCCGCGGACGTGCCCGCCGTCACCCCTGCCGCGTGTCCGCGCCGCAGCGACGGCACGTTCACCTTCGACTTCGCCAAGGACGGCCAGACCGGGGACTTCCTCTCCAAGGTCGACCTCCACCAGATCGGCGGAGGATTCGGCGGCCACTTCTGGTTCACCCACAGCCGGGCCGGAGCCCTCGGCGACCGCCTGAAGGTGACCGGACGCTGGGAGCTCGGACGAGAGCTGGACGGCTGGGCCCGCGTCATGGTGCACATGCCGGATCACGGCGCCCACACCCAACAGGCCGCGTACACCGTCCACACCGCGGACGGTCCGAAGCGCCGGACCTTGCTCCAGCGCACGGAGGAGAACCGTTGGGTGCCCCTCGGCGCCTTCCGGTTCACGGGGCGACCGCGCGTCGAGCTGACCTCTGTCACCGGCGGTGCGCCCGACGGGAAGGAGGACATCGCCTTCGACGCGATCGCGTTCCAGCCCCTGCCGGGCAAGCCGCGGCATCAGGTCGTCACCCTCGGCGACTCCTTCGCGGCCGGCGAAGGCGCCTCGCCCATCACGGGGTCCAAGTACTACCCCGAGTCCGATCGCATGGGCCTGACGGTCTACCGCAACGCCTGCCACCGCTCGTACGCGGCGTGGTCCCGCAAGGCGCGTCTGCCGGACAGTCGTCATACGCTCGGATACCGGACGGACGTCTGGGACCCGGACGTCGACGCGCACCTCCTCGCGTGCAGCGGGGCCCTCACGCAGATGCTCCTGCCGACGGCCGCCCCTGGTCAGGAACCCGTACGCAATGCCTTCGGGCTGTCCGCCGAGGGCCAGCACCGCGAGCCCCCGCAGCTCGACAAGGGGTTCCTCGACGCGAACACCACGCTGGTCCTGCTGTCCATCGGCGGTAACGACGCCGGGTTCACGGACATCTTCACCACCTGCTACGTCACTGTGGCCTGCCACGAGAACCTCGTCCTGAACCTGGACGGCACGACGAGAAGGCGGATCACGGAGAAGGTGGCACCCTCGGTGAAGACGGCCCTGCAGGAGATCGCCAAGGCCGCACCCAACGCCAAGATCGTCGTCATGGGCTACGTGAAGCTGTTCACCGCCTCCTGCGATGCGACGTCCCAGCCCGGCCAGACCGCCGCCCTCAACCCGGAGGCCGGAGAGGTCAAGTGGATGGGCGAGATCACGCTCCACCTGCGCGACGAGCTCGCCGCCGTGGTCAAGAACCTCCGCGAGTGGCCCGACCGGCTGGACGTCCACTTCACCGATCCGATCGACCGGTTCGGAGCACGAGGCGTGTGCGGGAACCCCGAGGCGGTCAACGCCGGCATTCCCAAGCCCACCCGCGGTGAGGGGGAAGAGGGCGGATTCCCCGGCCTCAACCCCCCGATGAGCCAGCAGTCCTTCCACCCCAACGAACTCGGCACGACCATCCTCGCCGACGCCCTCACCACCGACCTCCCGCTCTTCGGCTACCCCGGCGCGGGGTAGGGCCGCGGAGCGAGGGTTCCGAGCGCCACGGGGCGGGACGCCGTTCCGCCCCGATCGGCGCGTAGAGTAGGGGCGGGCGCGGTGTGATCATGAGGAGTATGGGTGACCGCCGTCAGCCTTGAGCAAGCCACCGTCCCCGCCGACACAGGCGAGGTGACCCTCCTGATAGCCCGCCGGGTGGAGCCCGGTCACGAGGCCGCGTTCGAGCTGTGGGCGAGGGGCATCCTCGACAGTGCGGCCGCCTTCCCCGGGCACCTGGGATACGGGCTCTTCCGCTCCTCCGGCGGTGACGCCCCGTGGTTTCTCGTCCACCGGTTCCGGGACGCGGAAGCATGCCGGACCTGGCAGGATTCGCCCGAGCGGGCGGCCTGGTTCGCCGACTGCCGGGGGCACCACCACACGGAGGTCGCCCGGCGCCAACTGACCGGCATGGAGACCTGGTTCGCCAAGCCGGGCTCGACACGGCCTGCTCCGCCCCGGTGGAAGATGGCGATCAGCGCGACCCTGGCGATCTATCCGATCTCCGTGCTCGGCAGCCTCTTCCTCGTACCACGCCTGACCATGCTCCCGGTCCTGCTCAGCAGTGCGGTCGTGGCCGGCGTCTTCAACGTACTGATGGCCTACGTGGCGATGCCCGCGGTGAGTCGACTCCTGCGCGGCTGGCTCACCCCCTAGGGGGTGTTTCGGCACTGCGTCCGTCATTTCATCTTCCGTATATGGAAACGGAGTTGGGGCATGCCTAGTGTCGTGCGCATGGCAACAGGAATCCTCACTGTGCGCCGTCACGTCGACCAGGGGCGCGCGGCGAGCGCCCTCTGTACGGTCGCCCAGGCGCGCTGAACGCCTCCTTCCCCGCGGGACTCCCACCGGCGCCCTCGCCCGGATCCTGCCGCACGCCCTCTTCCCCGCATCCCGGCCGGCGGCTCGTAGCCGCCCGCCCGTCGCGCCCCCGTGCGCCGACGTACCCAGGAGGAACGGACACCATGAGTGAGAACCGACGTCCACCGGTGAGCCGCCGCGGCTTCCTCGGCGGAGCCGCCGTCGCCGCCGCCACCGCGCTTCCCGGCCTCGCACAGATCGCCGGAGCCGCCCCCGCCGCCGCCGCGGTCCGCCCGAACATCCTGCTCATCGTCACCGACGACCAGCCCAAGCAGACCGAGTGGGCCCTGCCCAAGACCGTCGCCTGGCTCGCCGACCAGGGCGTGCGCTTCTCCAACGGCCATGTCACCACGCCGCTGTGCTCCCCCTCGCGCTCCAGCGTCTTCTCGGGACGACACGCCCACAACCACGGCGTGCGCAACAACAAGGCCTCGCACCAGCTCGACCAGAGCACCACCGTCCAGAGGTACCTCAAGCAGGCGGGCTACCGCACCGGCCTGTTCGGCAAGTACCTCAACTCCTGGACCCTGGCCGACAATCCGCCGCACTTCGAGGAGTTCGCCCTCCTCCAGCCCGGATACGTGAACGCCCAGTGGAACGTCGACGGCACCGTCCAGGCGATCAACGGCTACACCACCACCATCATCAAGAACCGCACGCTGAACTTCCTCGACAAGGCCGCCACCGACACCAGGCCCTGGTTCGCGTACGTCACCCCGTACGCCTCCCACGGTCCGCGCACCCCCGAGGCGAAGTACGCGGGCACCGCCGTACCGGACTGGAACGGCAGGCCCTCGGTCCCCGAGGGCGACCGCAGTGACAAGCCGGCCTACATCCGGAACGCCACCGGAACCCTCGCCGACGGCAAGGCCATCCGTGCCGAGCAGCTGCGCACACTGCTCTCCGTCGACGACGCCGTGCAGGCGTTCAAGGACAAGCTCCAGGACCTGGGTCAGCTGGACAACACCCTCGTCATCTACATCGGCGACAACGGCTTCAGCTGGGGCGACCACGGCTGGACCGCCAAGTCGGTGCCCTACCGCCCGGCGCACGAGGTGCCGTTCTACCTCTCCTGGCCGGCCGGCGGACGAGGCGCGGGGACCGTGGACCACCGCGTCGTCGCGAACATCGACATCGCGCCGACCATCCTCGACGCGGCCGGCATCACCCCGGCCGCACCCCAGGACGGCCGGTCCCTGCTCTCCTCCTACAGCCGCGACCACCTGCTGGTGGAGTGGTGGAAGCAGGGCACCGGCGCCGGCGGGGCGCCGACCTGGTCCTCGTACGTGGCCGAGGACAAGCAGTACACGGAGTACTACGACCTGACGACCGACGGGAACGGGACGGTGTCCGGCACCGGCCAGGTGACGTTCCGCGAGTACTACGACCTGTCGAGCGACTCGCATCAGCTGACCAACAAGCTCCACCAGGCCACCCCCGCCGAGGAGCAGGCCCTCGGCATTCCGGCCCTGGCCGCCCAGCTCGCCGCCGACCGCGTGTCCTGACCCGCCCCACGACCAACGGCCCCCCACGCCCCCCCCGCGAGCACCGTCGGCCGGGCATCCGTGCGACCACGTACGGGTGCCCGGCCGACCCCGTCAGGACCCCAGCACCTCCACGTGGTCGCCACGCCCGGTGGCGATGGCTGCACCGCCTGGGCGCCGAGACCGCGCATCTCCTGACGCCCCCCCCGGGGGGGGCGGCTCCGCGTGCGGGCGCGCCGGGTGTCAGTCGGTGATGTACCAGTCGCTCCTGAGGTACTCCAGGGTGCAGCTGCCGAGGTCGCTGTCGGAGAAGGTGGCGGCGGACCTGACCGCTGCGGCCGGCATCTCGATCTTGCCGGGCCCGAGTACGACGACGCGCTGAGGGTCGACGGTCGCGGTCTGCAGGGCCTTCTTCTGCGCGGGCGAGATCATCTGGAAGACGGCGACGTACGTCGACGTGCACGGGCCGAGTCCCTGGTCCTCCGCCTGCTTCGCGGCGGGCCCGGCCACTTCGCAGACCGTGTCGATGTCCTCATGGCCCAGGGCGTGGAGGTACTGCTCGTACCGCCGGATCGCGCCCTCCTTGGTCTTCGGCGAGGGCTGCTCGCCGGTCGAGGTGGCCGACGGCTTCTCCGTCCGAGCGGATGCGGACGGCGTGATCGGCGCGGCCGGCGGCTCTTCGGCCTGCGCGGACGCGGACGTGGAGGCGGACGGCTGTGAAGGCTTCGCGCCCGCGTCCTCCTTCGAATCCGTCGGACCGCACGCGCACGCCACCAGCGCCACGCAGGCCGATACCGCCACGTTCACCATCGTGCGCGCTCTCATCCGGTTTCCTCCGGTCCCCTCACCACCAGCCGACAACACATCAAGTGGTCACGCAGGATACGGGGGAACGGTTCCTGAGCCGGACGGAGCCGACTGCTGCCGGGGCGACTACCGGGCTGACTACCGGGCCGGCTTCTGGGTCGCCCATTGGAAGATCGGCGTGGACGGTGTGTACGTGCCGTCGAGGACGTGCTTCAGGTAGCGGCCTGCGTTGCCCAGGTTCTCCTCCCCGGAGGCCGCGGCGGCGTCGACTGCGGGGCGCGCCCGCCGGGCGAGGTCGGGCTCGATGAAGGTGGGGGCGCGGGCGAGCCGGGCGGCGGCGGGTGTGGCGTACCGGCGGTCGCGGACGGTGCGCACCATGTCGTAGCGCGAGTCCATGCGGTCCCGGCCCCCGAAGGCGTACGGCGCCTCCTTTGGTCGGCGTACGCCGAGGAAGGGCCGGCCCTGGACATGGTCGGGGACGTCGACGCCGGCCAGGGCGAGGACCGTCGGCCCGTAGTCGACGGAGGTCACGGCGCTCTCCTCCACGAACCCGGCGGGTCGCGGCGCGAGGTGGGCCCATTTGGGCGGTACGCGCACGATGAGGGCGGTGCGCATTCCCTCGTCGTAGCAGTACCGCTTGCTGCGCGGCAGGACGCCGCCGTTGTCGGAGCAGAAGAAGACGATGGTGTCGTCGGCGAGGCCTGCGGCCTCCAACTCCGCGAGACGGTCGGCGACATGGCCGTCCATGGCCTCCATCGCGTCGTAGTGGTGCGCGAACTCCCGGCGGATCTCGGGGGCGTCGGGGAGGTATGCGGGCACCCGCACGTCCGCCGGGTCGGTCCGGCCGTCCCCGGCGAGGAAGAGACTGGACTCGTGGGTCGTCATGTCGTTGAAGGCCGCGAAGAACGGGGCGCCCGCGGGGCGGTCGCGGTAGTGGGCGGTGGCGCTGGACTCGTCCCAGGTGGCCGCCATGTCCACGACCGCGTTGTAGTCGGTCTTGGAGTTGTTGGTGGTGTAGTACCCGGCCTGGCGCAGGTACTCGGGGAAGCCGCGCAGGAAGTCGGGTGTGCGGCCGATGGCGCGCATGTGCTCTGCGGGGCCTGCGCTCCGGGGGCTGACGCCGGTGAGCAGCGCGAACCGGGACGGGGCGCAGACGGGGGCGGCGGAGTACGAGTGCTCGTACCGGATGCCCTCGCGGGCGAGCCGGTCCAGCGTCGGGGTCCGGGCGACCTCGTCTCCGTACGCGCCGATGAACGGGTAGTGGTCCTCGGCCACCAGCCAGAGGATGTTGGGGCGGTCGCCGGGACCGGGACCGGGGCCGGGTCCGGAAGCGGAGTCGGGACGGGGTGTCGCCGCCTGGGCCGCGGTGGCGGCCGGCGCGGTCAGCGCGGTGGCGGTCGCGCCGGCGAGCGCGGCGAACGCTCGCCGGGAGAGCGGCGAGCTGCCAGGGGTGTGAGCTGCGGGCATGGGCGTGCTCCCTGGTCGGAGTCGGACTCGGTCGGCATCTGGCCGTGACGGATGCGCGAGCGCCGGAACTGCCCTTCCGGCCGCATGTCCCTCGCCTCTGGTGTGCGTGCTCACGTGCGCGAGTCGATTGAAATCGGCGGTGACGCGTGGGGACAACAGGTGGAGAAGCCGCCTATCGAGGTGTTCGTGTTCTCGTCACACGACCACCGCGCAAGGGGGAAGGGTCGTTCGCCGACGAGCGGCTCTGGATGAACCTCGGGTAACTGGTGGCCGCACAGGGGTTGTCAGTGCAATTTCACATTACTATGTTACACGGCACACGGTTCGATGAGCCTTCGTCAAACACCGTGCGCACCACAACAGTTCTCGTCACACCCATTGACGTTCCCCCACCACTCATGGAGTTCTGTTGTCCATCCACAGACGTGTGCGTTCGTCCCTGCTCACCTCCGCCATCGCGGTGACCCTCCTGGCCTCCTCGGGTCAGACCGGGGCCTCCGCGACCGACACGGACGCCCGCGCCACCGCTGTCCCCGCCGCGGCGACCGGCGCTCCGGCCGCCCCCCGGGCCGAGCACGGAACCAACCCGTTCGACGAGGTGGAGCGCCTCGCCACCGCTCCCCGCAAGACCTTCGGCCCCGCGCCCGCCCCCGGGAACCTCGTCACCGGCCGCGTCCCCGGCCGGGCCCCGGCCAAGGCCACCGCCGCGCGGACCTTCTCGGCCGGCACCACGACGACCGCCGCCGGCGTGCCCTGCACCCTCGACGGGATCACCGGGCTCGGCCCCGAGCGGTTCGCCGACTTCCTCGCCGACCCCGCCGTCCTCGCCGACGACTGTCTGCGCGGTCTCATCTGGACCTGGGACGCCCGGCTCACGCCCGTCATGTCCGACGCCCACGTCCAGGCCGTCGCCCGCCGAATATCAAGCCTGGCCGCCTCCCACGACGGCCGTAACTCCTCGCACCTGGAGGAGATGTTCACCTACCTGCACGCCGTCGCGTACCACGACTACTCCCGCGACGAGATCGACACCACCGACGCACCCACCGTGAACGCCGTCCGCCAGGCGGTCGCCGACTTCGGCAACGCGGCCCGCACCTTCGACGTCACGAAGAGCAACGCCGTCACCCTGCGCGAGGCCCTCTACGCGGCCAGCGCCCCCGGGCTGCGGCAGCACCAACTCGGCCTGATCAAGCGGGTCCTCGCCACGATGGACCCCTCGCACACCGCCACCCACCTCGACCCGTCCTGGGCAGGGGCCGCGCTCGCCGCGCTCTCCGTCAACTACCTGGGCGTCTACCCCGGCAACCAGGACGCCGCCTTCCAGGCCGCGGCCGCCGCCGACCCGGCGTACCGCGCCGTCTTCAAGGCCTTCGGCGGCTACAGCCACCTGAAGGGCACCGCCAACGACTGGGTCGCCCGCGACGCCCTCGGCGAGTACGGCCGCTTCGGTGAGATCCCCAGCCTGCGGACGGAGATCACCGCCGAACTCGGCGGCCTGCTCGGCCAGGCCGTGACCACCTTCGGCCGTGGCAGCCAGCAGTGGGCCAAGATCGTCTCCTGGCTCAACTACTTCGACGCGTGCAAGCCGTACGGCGTCTGCAAGGCGGACATCGAAGCGCAGATCTTCCCGTACACGTACACCTACGACAACGGCGCCATCAAGGTCCGCACGGGGCTCGACCGGGCCACCGTCGACCAGCTCTACTACGCGAGCAAGCAGGTCAAGGCGCAGTTCCACCGCGTCCTCGGCAGCGACCAGCCGCTCGCCGGCGACCCCAACACCACCCTCACCATCGTCCTGTACGGCTCCCGCGCCGACTACGAGAACTACCACCCCATCCTGACCGGGATGGACACCAACAACGGCGGCATCTACATCGAGCGCGGCGCCACCTTCTACACCTACCAGCGCCGGGTCCCGCAGGACTCGTCCCTGACGCTCGAAGAGCTCTTCCGTCACGAGTACACCCACTACCTCAACGGCCGCTACGCCGTCCCCGGCTTCTTCGGCGAGGGCCCCTGGTACCAGGGCGACCGCACCACCTTCATGGACGAGGGCACCGCCGAGTTCTTCGACGGCGCCACCCGCGACGACGGCATCAAGGTCCGCAAGTCCCTGGTCCGCGGCGTCATCAACGACACGGCCGGCGGCGGCCCCCGGATGAACCTCCGGCAGATCCTCAACGCCACCTACGACGGCGACGGCTTCCGCTTCTACAACTACGCCGGAACGTTCTTCGAGTTCCTCTGGAACGAGAAGCCCTCGCTGATCCGCGAGATGTACACCCACCTGCGGAACAACGACGTGGCCGCGTACGACGCCTGGCGCGTCCGCCTCGGCAACGACGCGGGCCTGCAGAGCGACTACAACCGCTTCCTCGACACCCAGATCGCCAAGGTCGACACTCTCTACGTCCCCAACACCGTGTTCACGCCCAACGCCCAGCTGCGCGACGCGGCCCTGGACACGGTGAAGTCCACCTTCGCCACCGCCACCTCCAACACCCCCGACTGCGTCGAGAAGGGCGAGCCGGGCAAGCGCCGGTTCGTCTGCACCGGCCGGATCACCGCCAACCTGTCCAATTGGGGCAGCCCGGACCAGAACTTCAAGGACATGTCCGAGACGGTCGACTACTTCATCCTCGACCGCGCGGGCGCAGCCTCGAACAACCTGGCCGACATGAACTGCTCCTTCGGACCGATCGACATCTGGTCCACCAGGGTCGCCGGCACGTCGAGCTTCAGCTGTGAGGGTCCCCTCCGCAGCTGACCCACCCCGTCCGGGCCGGTCCCTCCACGGGGAGGGGCCGGCCCGGCGTACACCCCGAACCACCTTCCCGGAGGCCGTACTTCGTGAGCACCACCCCGCACACGGTTCGCACCACCGACTACCACACCGCAGGCGAGCCCTTCCGGATCGTCGACGAGGACCTGCCCCCGATCCCGGGCGACACCGTCGCCGAGCGCCGCGCCACCGCCCTCACGACCGGCGGATCGGGCACGGATCCGCGACCCGGCCCCCTCGACGACGTGCGGCGCCTCCTGTCCCGGGAGCCGCGCGGGCACGCGGGCATGTACGGCGGCTTCATCGTGCCCCCCGACGACGACGGCGCCCACTTCGGCGTGCTGTTCTGGCACAAGGACGGCTACTCCACCGCCTGCGGCCACGGCACGATGGCCCTCGGCGCCTGGGCCGTCGACACGGGGCGCGTCCCGGCTCCCGCCGACGGCGACGTCTCCGTACGGATCGACGTGCCCTCCGGACGCGTCACCGCCGCCGTGCACCGCGCGGACGGCCGCACCACCGGCGTCACCTTCCGCAACGTCCCGACCCGCATCGTCGCCCGAGACGTCAAGGTGACCACCACGCTCGGCACCGTCGACGCCGACCTCGCCCACTCCGGCGCCCTCTACGTCTCCGTCGCCGCCCGCGACCTCGGCCTCGACGTCTCCGTGCCCGCCCTGCCCGAACTCGTCCGCGCCGGACGGGAGATCCGTGCCGCGCTCCCCGCGCACGACGTGTACGGCGTCATCCTGTACGAGGAGCTCCCCGACACCCCCGAAGGGCTCCACCAGCGCAACGTCACCGTCTTCGCCGACGGGCAGATCGACCGCTCACCCTGCGGCTCGGGCACCTCCGCCCGCCTCGCCCTGCTCGGCGACGACGGACGCCTCGCCGTCGGGGACACCCTGCGGCACGAGTCCGTCGTCGGCACCCTCTTCACCGGCCGCCTCCTCGCGGCGGGCATCACCGAGGTCAGCGGAACCACCCACCGCACCGGCACCCACACCTTCGTCCTCGACCCGGACGACGCGCTGGGAGCGGGGTTCCTCCTGTGAGCCCGCCCCTCGTCCTCGACGCCGCGACCATGGCCCGCCTCATGGGGCCCGCGACGGTGACCGACGTCCTCGCCGACGTCCTGCGGTCCGGACTCGACCCCGACGCCGGACCGCCCCGCTCGGCCGTTCCGGTCGCCGCCGGTGAACTCCTCCTGATGCCCGCGGCCTTCGGCTCCTTCGCGGGCGTCAAGGTCGCCGGAGTCGCCCCCGGCAACCCGGCGCGCGGTCTGCCCCGCATCACCGGCTCCTACCTCCTGCTCGACGGCGCCGACCTCCGGCCGCTCGCCCTCCTCGACGGGGCCGCGCTCACCGAACTGCGTACGCCGGCCGTCTCCGCCCTCGCCGTCCGCGCGCTGACACCGGCCGACCGGCCCCTGCGCCTCGTCCTCTTCGGGGCGGGCCCCCAGGCGTACGGTCATCTGGAGGCCGTCCTCGCCGTCCGCGAGGTCGCCGAGGCCGTCGTGGTCGCACGCGAGCCGGTCGGCGGACGCGCCCTCGCCGGGTACGCGCGCACCCTCGGCGTCCTCGCCCGTACCGGCACGCCCGACGAGGTGGCCAAGGCCGATCTCGTCGTCTGCTGCACCACGGCCCGGGAACCGCTCTTCGACGGAACCCTGGTGGCGCCCGGCGCCACCGTCGTCGCCGTGGGCTCGCACGAGCCGACCGTCCGCGAGACCGACACCGCGCTCGTGGTCCGGTCCGAGGTCTACGTCGAGGCGCGGACCGCCGCGCTGCGGGAGGCGGGTGACCTCCTCGTCCCGCTGTCCGAGGGGGCGATCGGGGCCGACCACATCGCGGGCGACCTGGCCGACCTGGTGACCGGTCGCCGGCAACCGTCGGCCGGACGTCCGCGCTTCTTCAAGAGCGTGGGAATGGCCTGGGAGGACCTCGCCGTCGCCACCGCCCTGTACCGGGCCGCCCGTTCGGCTTGAAGACACCGGTGCCCCGGTCCCGCGCGTACGCGGGACCGGGGCGTTCGCGTGCTCAGACGCCCTCGGGGAAGTGGCAGGCGACCTCACGCGCCTCGCCCGGCACGAGGGTCCGCAGCGGCGGTGCCTCGGTCCGGCAGATCTCCCGCGCCTTCGGGCAGCGCGGGTGGAAGGTGCAGCCCGGCGGGGGAGCGGCGGGACTCGGAGGGTCGCCGAGCAGGGTGATCCGCTCCCGGCTCCGCTCGGCGGCCGGGTCCGGCAGGGGCACGGCGGACAGCAGCGCCCTTGTATAGGGGTGGGCCGGGGCGGCGTACACCCGCTCCTTGGCGCCGATCTCCACGATCCGGCCCAGGTACATCACGGCCACCCGGTCGCAGACCCGCTTCACGACGGAGAGGTCGTGGGCGATGAAGAGATAGGCGAGCCCGAGTTCGCGCTGGAGCCGTTCCATCAGATTGACGATCTGCGCCTGTACGGAGACGTCGAGGGCGGAGACCGGTTCGTCGGCCACCACGAGCCGGGGGTCGGTGGCCAGGGCGCGGGCGATGCCGATGCGCTGTGCCTGTCCGCCGGAGAACTCGTGGGGGTAGCGGTCGATGTGCTCCGGGATGAGGCCGACCAGTTCCATCAGCTCCACCGCCCGCTTGCGGGCTTCGGCCGCCGTGCCGCCCTGCACGAGGAGCGGGTCGGCGATGATCCGGGCCACGGTCTGCCGGGGGTTGAGGGAGGAGTGGGGGTCCTGGAAGACCATCTGGAGGTCGCGGCGCAGCGGCTTGAGCGCCCGCTGTGACAGATGGCTGATGTCCCTTCCCTCGTACGAGACGGAGCCGGCGGTGGGTTCCAGGAGCCGCACGATCGTGCGGCCCGTGGTCGACTTGCCGCAGCCGGACTCGCCGACGAGGCCCAGGGTCTCGCCCGCCGCCACGTCGAAGCCGATGCCGTCGACGGCCCGGATCGGGGCCGAGCCCCTGCGGCGGCCGGGGAACGTGATCGTGAGGTCCCGGACGCGGAGGAGGGGTGGTGAGGGGGTCGTGGTCATGGGGCGACGCCTTCGTACGCGGGGAAGTGGCAGGCGGCCGGGTGTCCGTCCGGGCCGCCGAGGGAGGGGCGTTCGGTCGCGCAGCGGGCCCGCTCCTCCTCGGAGCCGACGGCGGCGCGGGGGCATCGGGGTGCGAACGCGCAGCCCGGCGCGGGTTCGAGCAGCGACGGCGGGCTGCCCGGGATGGCCCGCAGCGGGGCGTCGTCGGGGTCGTCGAGGCGGGGCAGCGAGTCGAGCAGGCCACGGGTGTACGGATGGGTGGGGGAGGCGAACAGGGCGTCCACGGGCGCGTGTTCGGCGGCCCGGCCGCCGTACATGACGAGCACGTCGTGGGCGACCCGGGCGACCACCCCGAGGTCGTGCGTGATCATGACGACGGAGAGGCCCCGCTCCTGCTGGAGGCGGGCGATCAGCTCCAGGATCTGGGCCTGGACGGTGACGTCGAGCGCGGTGGTGGGCTCGTCGGCGATGAGGAGGTCGGGTTCGCAGACGAGGGCCATCGCGATCATCACCCGCTGGCGCATGCCGCCGGAGAACTGGTGGGGGTACTCGCCGGCCCGGCGCCGCGGTTCGGGGATGCCGACCTCGGCGAGTGCCTCGACGGCCCGCTCACGGGCGGTGGCCCGGCGCGAACCGAAGTGGACCCGGTGGTGCTCGGCGACCTGCTCGCCCACGGTGTAGTACGGGTGGAGGCTGGACAGCGGGTCCTGGAAGATCATCGCCATCCGCCGCCCGCGGAGCCCGTTCAGCTCGCGGTCGGACAGACCGATCAGCTCCTGCCCGTCCAGGGTGACGGAGCCGGTGACCTCGGCGCCCGTGTGCAGGCCCATGACGGCGAGGGAGGTGACCGACTTGCCGGAGCCGGACTCACCCACGATGCCGAGGGTCCGGCCGGGCAGCACGTCGAAGGCGAGGGAGTCGACGGCCCGGACGGGGCCGCGCTTCGTCGGGAAGGTGACCGTGAGATCCCGTACCGACAGGAGGGGGGCGGAGTCGCCCATCAGTACCTCACTCGCGGGTCGACGACGGCGTACAACAGGTCGACGGCCAGGTTGGCGACGACGATGAAGGTGGCGGCGAGCAGCGTCACCCCGAGGATGACCGGCTGGTCCCCGGTCGACAGGGCGCCGTAGAAGAGCCGTCCTATGCCGGGCAGTCCGAAGATGGACTCGGTGATGACGGCGCCGGCGAGCAGCCCGCCGAGGTCCATCCCGAAGATCGTCAGGATCGGTGTCATCCCGGCGCGCAGACCGTGCTTGACGACCACGGTGCGGCGCGGCAGCCCCTTGGCGCGGGCGGTGCGGATGTACGGCTCCGCCATGGACTCGATCATCGAGTTCCGGCTCTGCCGCGCGTACATGGCGGCGTAGAGCAGGGCGAGCGCCAGCCAGGGGAGCAGCAGGTTGGAGGCCCAGGAGAGGGGGTCGTCGGCGAAGGGCACGTACTGCGGGTAGGGGAGCAGGCCCGTGACCCGGATCAGCCCGTAGATCAGCATCACCGAGGTGAAGTAGACGGGGAGCGAGGCGGCGGCGACCGCGCCGACCATCAGGACGCGGTCGGTGAGCGTGTCCTTGCGGAGTGCGGCGGTGACGCCCGCGGAGAGGCCGAGGAGCAGCCAGATCGCGGCGGCGCCGACGGCCAGGGAGGCGGAGACCGGCAGCCGGTCGACGAGGAGGTCCCACACGCCCTGGCTGTTCTCGTAGGAGTAGCCGAGGCACGGGAAGTCGCAGTGCAGCGCGTACTGGCCGGTGCCCAGGGTGCGGCCGGTGAAGATGCCGGTGACGAAGTCGGCGAACTGCCGCCACAGCGGGGCGTCCAGGCCCATGTTGGCGCGGATGGCCTCCAGGCGTTCGGTGCTGCACGACTTGCCGCAGGCCGCGGCGGCGGGGTCGGAGGGCAGGACGTAGAAGACGGCGAAGGTGACGGCGGCGATGGCGATCAGCACGCCGAGCACGCCGAGGAGACGCCGGCCGAGGTAGAGGATCACGCGCCGCCTCCTCGCGGGTCGAGGACGTCGCGCAGTGCGTCGCCGAGCAGGGTGAAGGCGAGCACGGTGAGGAAGAGACAGAGGCTCGGGACGGCGAAGTACATGGGGTCCGTCTCGTAGTAGGCGACGCTCTCGGCGATCATCTGCCCCCAGGAGGGCGTGGGCGGGCGGACTCCGACGCCGAGGTAGCTGAGGGCGGCCTCGGTGGCGATCATGCCGGGGACGATCAGCGTCGTGTACGCGATGACGGGCCCGGCGACCCCCGGGAGGATGTCGCGGACGAGGATGCGCAAGGGGCCGGAGCCGCCGACGCGGGCGGCGTCGACGTACTCGCGGTGCTTGAGCGAGAGGGTCTGGCCGCGGACGATCCGGGCGATGCCGGGCCAGCCGAAGAGGCCGATGACCGCGGTCATGAGGACGATCCGGTTGACGTCTCTGGCCACCGACATCATCGCGATCATGAAGATGAGGGAGGGGAAGGACATCGTGAGGTCCATCAGCCGGGAGAGCGCGGTGTCGGTGCGGCCGCCGAAGTAGCCGGCGGCGATGCCGGCCGCCGTCCCCGCGACGACGACGATCGCCGTCGCGGAGAAGGCGATGAGCAGCGAGACCTGGGCGCCGTGCACGACCCGGGCGAACAGGTCGCGGCCCGTTATGGGTTCGACGCCGAGCCAGTGCTCCGCCGAGACGCCGCCGAGCGGCCCGATGGGCAGTCCGCCCAGATACGGGTCGACGGCGCTCTTGTCGAACTCGTCAGGGCCCCACCCGCCGAGCGCGCCGATCAGCGGGGCGGCCGCGGCGAGGAGTGCGAAGAAGGCGACCACGCCGAGGGAGAGACGGGCGGCGGGGCGGCGGCGCAGTTCGGCACGGACCAGCTGCCAGGGGCCGTGGGGCGTGCGGGCGGGGGGCGGTGGGGCCGAGGACACGGGGGATGGCCGGGTGGTCGTCACGGGGGACGGTGGAGTGGTGGTCACGGTCGCCTCAGTTCGCGCTCTTCGAGGGGTCCTTGAGACCGACCGTGGCGTAGTCGAGCTGGCCGCCGAAGGAGGTGTGACCGAAGGCGCCGGCGATGTTGGTGCCGATGAGGAGGGGCTTGCGCTCGACGACGACGGGCGCTGTCGGTGCCTTGGCGAGGATCTTTCCGTCGAGTTCCCGCCAGGCCTTGGCGGCCTGGGTGGCGTCGGCCATCGCCGCGATCTCGTCCATGCGCTTCATCGTGGCGTCGTCACGGAAGAGCGAGTGGTTGCCGGAGTTGCCCTTCTCCTTGATGAAGCGGCCGTCGAAGACGAACGGCAGGAACGTCGAGCCGGAGGGGAAGTCGGGACACCAGCCGGTGTAGACGAGGTCGGTGCGGTCCTTGGTGTCGCCGATCGTGTCGTAGAAGGCGGAGGGGTCGACGGTCTCGATGGTGACCGTGATCCCGGCCCGGCCGAGGGACTGCTGGATCGCCTCGCCGACGGCCTTGTCGCCGTTGGAGACGGTGATGCGGGTGGTGAAGCCGTCCGCCTTGCCCGCCTCCTTGAGCAGCTCCTTCGCCTTGGGCACGTCGCCGGTGAGCGGGATGCCGAGGGTGTCGGGCTGCTTGCCGCCGAAGAGGAGGCCGGGCATGAGCGCGGTGGCCGGGTCGTTGAGGGCGGGTCCGCCGGAGGCGGTGAGGACGGCCTCGCGGTCCAGGGCGTACTGCACGGCCCGGCGGACCTTGACGTCGTCGAAGGGCGCGCGCCCGGTGTGCATCTGCACCATCTCGGTACAGCTGGTCGACTCGGCGAGGAGGCGGGCCTTGATGTCCGGCTTGGTGAGCACCTTGGGGGTGGACTCCGGACGGAGCTTGTCCCAGGGGACGGCGGAGGCGTCGGGGCCGGTGGCGGCGATGAGCCGGTCGTCGATCTGGTTGGCCTTGAGGCCCATGGTGACGACGATCTTGTCCGGGTACGCCTTGCGCACCTGGTCGCTCTTCGGGTCCCAGTGGGTGTTGCGGACGAGGACCAGCTGCTTGTCGCGGGCGTAGGAGTCGATCTTGTACGGGCCCGAGGAGAAGGGCCGGTTGTCGTACCGCGGGCCCTTGTCCTGGACCGGGGGCACGGGCGCGAAGGTGGGCAGCGTGGCCGCGAAGGGGAACTCGGCGAAGGGCGTGCGGAGTTCGAAGACGATCGTGCGGTCGTCGGGGGTCTTCACGGAGGCGAGGTGCTTGCCGCCCGCCGGGCCCTGGTAGCCCTCGGCGCCGGCGAGGTAGCGGGCCGCGTAGTCGGGGCCGCCGGGCAGGTCGGGGGAGAAGGACCGTTCGACGTTGTGCTTGATGTCCTGGGAGGTGATCGGCGTGCCGTCCTCGTACTTCAGTCCCGGCTTGAGCTTGAAGGTCCAGGTTCGGGCGCCGTTGGAGGACACGCCGAGGCTCTCCGCGAGGTCGGGGACCAGTTCGCCGCCCTTGGCGCCGGATTCCGCCTTGTACGTGACGAGGGTGCGGTAGAGCAGGCGGGTGCCGAAGTCCATGTCGCCCATCACCCAGTTGCGGGCCGGGTCGAGATGGGTGAAGTCCTGGTTGGACAGGACGGTGAGGGTGCCGCCCTTCTGCGGGGTGCCGCCGAGGACCGCCCCGGCGTTGGCGGCCGCGGGGTTCTTGCCGTTCCGGGCGCCCCCGGACGTGCCTCCGCCGGAGCAGCCGGTCACGGCGAGGGTCAGGGTCGTCACCAGGGCCGTGGCCAGGGTGCGCGTGCGCTTGTTCATGCGGGGTCACTCCGGGGAGCAGTCGGACAGCGCCTGAGGCAGCTGGAATGTGACCGGTAACATAGTAATGTGAAATTGTACTGACAAGGTGTCGGGTGAGCCGTTACCCATCCGTGTCCGGAGGGCGGTTGGGGGTGACAGGGTGTGCGGCGGGGGGCCTTGGCAGAGCGAGTGCAATGTGAAATATTACTGCCGTGCCCACGAGAGAAACCTCGGACGTCATCGTCATCGGCGCCGGCGTCGTCGGTGCCGCCTGCGCCCACTACGCGGCCCTCGCCGGCCTCTCCGTCACCGTCGTCGACCGAGGTTACGTCGGGGGCGGCACGACCGGAGCGGGTGAGGGCAACCTCCTGGTCTCCGACAAGGAGCCCGGCCCCGAACTCGAACTCGCCCTCCTCTCCACCGCGCTGTGGACCGAACTCGCCGACAGGCTCCCGCCTGCCGTCGAGTACGAGGCCAAGGGCGGCCTGGTCGTCGCCTCCGGCGAGACGGGACTGCGCGCCCTGCGGGAGTTCGCGGCCCGCCAGGAGAAAGCGGGTGTCGTCGCGGACGAGGTGCCCGGTGACCGGCTCCACGACCTGGAGCCCCACCTCGCACCGGGCCTCACCGGCGGCGTCCACTACCCCCAGGACGCCCAGGTGATGCCCGCCCATGCCGCCGCGCAGCTCCTCCGAGCCGTCGGCGACCGGGTCCGCCTCGCGCTGGGTGAGGAGGTCACCGGCCTCCTCACCGGCGCGGGCGGAGCGGTCCGCGGAGTGCGGACCGCCACCCGCGAACTCCACGCCCCGTACGTCGTGAACGCCGCGGGCACTTGGGGCGGCGCCCTCGCCGACCTCGCCGGGGTCCACCTGCCCGTCCTGCCCCGCCGAGGCTTCGTCCTCGTCACCGAACCCCTGCCGCGCGTCGTCCGCCACAAGGTGTACGCCGCCGACTACGTGGCCGACGTGGCCAGCGGCTCCGCCGCGCTCCAGACCTCCGCCGTCGTCGAGGGCACCCCTGCCGGACCCGTCCTCATCGGCGCCAGCCGCGAGCGCGTCGGCTTCGACCGGACGCTCTCCACCGAGGTCCTGCGCCGCCTCGCCGCCGGGGCCACCGCACTGTTCCCCGTCCTCGGCACCGTACGGGCGATCCGGACCTACCCCGGCTTCCGCCCCTACCTGCCCGACCATCTGCCCGCCATCGGGCCCGACCCGCGGGTCCCCGGACTGCTGCACGCCTGCGGACACGAAGGCGCCGGAATCGGGCTCGCACCGGTGACGGGACAGATCGTCGCGGCGTGCATCACCGGCGTCGAACCTCCCCTCGACCTCCACCCGTTCCGCCCCGAGCGCTTCGACGCCACCGCATCCTGAGGCGCGCACCCACCGTCACGAGAGGAGGGCCCGTGGCCCGCACCCCCATCGGCCTCGTCGGGGCACAGCCCGACCCGCCGTTCGAGATCACCTTCGACGGCCGGCCCGTCCCCGCCCTGCCCGGCCAGACCCTCGCCGCCGCCCTGTGGGGCGCGGGCATCCTGGCCTGGCGCACCACTCGGGACGGCCGCCGCCCACGCGGCGCGTTCTGCGGCATCGGCCAGTGCTACGACTGCCTCGCCACCGTCAACGGAGAGCCCAACCGCCGCGCCTGTCTGGTCCCGGCCCGCCCCGGCGACGCGATCACCACCCAGGAAGGGCACGGCCATGACCGCCTCGGCGTCTGAACCCGACGACGTGGCCGGGCTTCCCTCGGCATCCGGACCCGACGACGTGGCCGGGCCTCCTTCGGTGTCCGAACCGAAGGACTCGGCCGGGACCGTCGCCGAATCCGTGCCCGATGCGGCCCGACGCTCGGACGTGTCGTACGACCTCGTGGTTGTCGGCGCGGGCTCCGCCGGGCTCGCCGGAGCCGTCACCGCCTCCGAATTCGGCCTCTCCGTCGCCCTGTTGGACTCCTCGACCCAGCCCGGCGGGCAGTTCTACCGGCACCCGGCGCCCACCCTGGGCGCGGTACGGCCCGAGGCCCTCCACCACGACTGGTCGGCCTTCGCCGACCTGCGCCGACGCCTGGACGCGAGCGGCGTCGACCATCTGACCGGACATCACGTGTGGTCCGTCGCGAAGGAGACCGACGGGACATGGACGGCGCACGCGCTCACCGGCGCGGACGGAAGCGCGGACGCGCCCGTCCGGATCCGGGCGCGCGCCCTGCTGCTCGCCACCGGCGCCTATGAGCGCCAACTGCCCTTTCCCGGCTGGACCCTGCCCGGCGTCGTGGGCGCCGGGGGAGCACAGGCCATGCTCAAGTCCGGGCTCGTACTTCCCGGCCGGCGCATCGTCGTGGCCGGCAGCGGCCCGCTGCTGCTCGCCGTCGCCTCGTCGCTCGCCTCGGCCGGCGCGCGGGTGCCGGCGGTGGTCGAGGCGGCGGGATACCTGCGGTACGGGCGCACTCCCCGCGCGCTCGTCACCAACCCGCGCAAAGCGGTCGAGGCCCTCGTCCACGCAGCCGCGCTGGCCCGTCACCGGGTGCCCGTACGACTCCGCAGCGCGGTGACCGAGGTGCACGGCACCGACCGGGTGGTGGCCGTCACGGTGAGCCGCCTGGACCGCGACTGGCGGCCCGTACGGGGGACGGGCCGCCGGATCGCCTGCGACGCCCTCGCGGTCGGACACGGCCTCGTGCCCCAGATCGAGCTGGCCGTGGCGGTCGGCTGCACCACCCGCGCGCTGCCCGACGGCACCCTGGGCCTCGCCCTGGACGCACTCCAGGAGAGCTCGGTCCCCGGCCTGTGGGCCGCGGGCGAAACCGGGGGCGTCGGCGGTGCCGAACTCGCCCGCACCGAAGGGGAGTTGGCGGGCCGGGCGATCTCCGCGCGGCTCCTCGGCGGCCGTACCGGAGCCGGCGCGACCGCCGGACTCCGGCG
The DNA here is from genome assembly GCF_026341815.1 of Streptomyces sp. NBC_00572. GTDB lineage: Bacteria > Actinomycetota > Actinomycetes > Streptomycetales > Streptomycetaceae > Streptomyces. The sequence continues at coordinate 868,662 of NZ_JAPENX010000002.1, read as the reverse complement.
GCGCCGGGACCGCATGCGCGCCTTCGCCGACGTCATGTCCGCCGCGCACGCCCCCGGCCCAGGCTGGACCGGGTGGCTGACCGACGACACGGACGTGTGCCGCTGCGAGGAGGTCCCGGCGGGCCGGGTCCGCGAGGCGGTCGCCGAGTGCGGCGCGCGAGACTCCCGGACCGTCAAACTCCTCACCCGGGCCGGCATGGGGTGGTGCCAGGGCCGGATGTGCGGCACCGCCGTGTCGTGCCTCGCCGCCGACGGAGCCACCCCTGAACCACCGTCCGAGCGCCGCCCGTTCGCCGTTCCCGTCCCGCTGTCGGCGCTGGCCGCGCTCGACGGACCACCGGACCCGGCCCCCGCGTCCGACGGTCCGACAGACCCAGTCCCCTCCTAAGACGTCACACACCACCGAAAGGTCGTCGAGATGAACACCTCCACCTGGACCACCGACCGCCCCTGGCGCGGCATCATGGTCGCCACCACCCTGCCGTTCAAGGAAGACCTCTCCGTCGACTACGACGCCTACGCCGAGCACGTGGCCTGGCTGATCGCCAACGGCTGCGACGGCGTCGTCCCGAACGGCTCCCTCGGCGAGTACCAGACCCTCACCGCCGACGAGCGCGCCCGGGTCGTCCGTACCGCCGTCGAGGCCGCGGGCGACGGCGCGCGGGTCATGCCGGGCGTCGCCGCCTACGGCAGCGCCGAGTCCCGCCGCTGGGCCGAGCAGGCCGCCGAGGCCGGCTGCGGCTCCGTCCTGCTCCTGCCGCCCAACGCGTACCGCGCCGACGAGCGTTCCGTGATCGCCCACTACGCGGAGGTGGCCGGGGTCGGCATCCCGGTCGTCGCGTACAACAACCCCATCGACACCAAGGTCGACCTCGTCCCGAGCCTGCTGGCGAAGCTGCACGCCGACGGCAGCATCGTCGCCGTCAAGGAGTTCAGCGGCGACGTCCGCAGGGCCTATGAGATCGCCGAACTCGCTCCGGAACTCGACCTGCTCATCGGTGCCGACGACGTCCTCCTGGAGCTGGCCCTGGCCGGTGCGGTCGGCTGGATCGCCGGCTACCCCAACGCCCTCCCCGCGAGCTGCGCCGAGCTGTACCGCGCCGCCGTGGCGGGCGACCTGGCCACCGCCCGGCCGCTCTACTCCTCCCTGCACTCCCTGCTGCGCTGGGACTCCAAGGTCGAGTTCGTCCAGTGCATCAAGCTCTCCATGGACATCGCCGGCCGCCGCGGCGGCCCCACCCGCCCCCCGCGCCTCCCCCTCACCGGTGCGACCGAGACCGCCGTGCGTACCGCCACCGAGAAGGCCGTCGCCGACGGCCACCGCTGACCGGACCCACCGACCGGACCGAAAGGAACTCCGTGCGTACGCGTCATGTCTTCCACGCAGTCGACTCCCACACCGAGGGGATGCCCACCCGGGTCATCACCGGAGGTGTGGGCGTGATCCCCGGGGCCACCATGGCCGAGCGCAGGCTCCACTTCATCGAGCACCTCGACCACCTCAGGACGCTCCTCATGTTCGAGCCGCGCGGGCACGCGGCGATGAGCGGCGCCATCCTCCAGCCGCCCACCCGCCCCGACGCCGACTACGGAGTCCTCTACATCGAGGTGTCCGGCCTCCTGCCCATGTGCGGCCACGGCACCATCGGCGTCGCCACCGTCCTCGTCGAGACCGGCATGGTGCCCGTCGTCGAACCGGTCACCACCGTCCGCCTGGACACCCCGGCGGGCCTTGTCTCCGTCGACGTACAGGTGGAGGACGGCGCGGCGAAGTCCGCCACCTTCACCAACGTGCCCGCCTTCTGCGTGGGCCTGGACCGCGCGGTGGACGTCCCCGGCTTCGGCAAGGTCACCTACGACCTCGCCTTCGGCGGCAACTTCTACGCCTTCGTCTCCCTCGACGACCTCGGGCTGCCGTTCGACCGCGACCGCAAGGACGACCTTCTCGCCGCCGGACTCGCGATCATGGACGCGATCAACGCCTCCCCGGACCGCCCCGTGCACCCCAGCCAGCCCGAGATCGCCGGACTCAAGCACGTCTACCTCACGGCGCCCGGCTCCGACGCCGCGCACTCGCGGCACGCGATGGCCATCCACCCCGGCTGGTTCGACCGCTCCCCGTGCGGCACCGGGACCAGCGCCCGCATGGCCCAACTCCACGCACGGGGCGAACTCCCCCTCGACCGCGACTTCGTCAACGAGTCCTTCATCGGCACCCGGTTCACCGGCCGGCTCACCGCCGGGGCGGAGGTCGGCGGCCTGCCCGCCGTCATCCCCACCGTCACCGGCCGCGCCTGGATCACCGGCACCGCCCAGTACTTCCTCGACCCGGACGACCCCTTCCCCGGAGGCTTCCTCCTGTGATCACCGACCTGTCCACCCTCGTCTCCCGCAACCCGGCCGACCCGGCCGACGTGCTCGTGAGCCTCCCGGCCCCCGGCGCCTTCGCCGCCGCCGACGCCGTCGAGCGGGCCCGCGCCGCCCAGCCCGGCTGGCTGCGCGCCGGGGCGGCCGCCCGCTCGGCCGCGCTCGGCGTCGTCGCCGCCGGCCTGGAGGCCGCGGCCGACGAACTCGCCGCCCTCGCCGTACGCGAGGTCGGCAAGCCCCTCACCGAGGCCAGGGCCGAGATCGCGCGCACCGTCGCGATCTGGCGCTACTACGCCCAGGCGCCCTTCGAGCCCACCGGCACCGTCCACGAGACCGCGGCAGGACCGGGGCTGCTCCTCAACCGGCGCCGCCCCCACGGCGTGGCCGGGCTCGTCACCCCCTGGAACTTCCCCTTCGCCATCCCCAGCTGGAAGGCCGCCCCGGCACTCGCGGTCGGCAACACGGTGGTCCTCAAACCGGCCCCCGAAGCCACCGCGTGCGCCCAGCGGCTCGCCGAGATCGTCCGACAGGCCCTGCCGGACCAGGTGTTCGCCGTCCTGCCGGGCGGCCCCACCGAGGGCAACGCCCTCGTCTCGGCCGCCGACGTCGTCTCCTTCACCGGCTCCACCCCGGTGGGCCGGGCCGTCGTCCGCGCGGCGACGGCGCGGGGCATCCCCGCGCAGGCCGAGATGGGCGGCCTGAACGCGGCGATCGTCCTGCCCGACGCGGACATCGGGCGGGCAGCGGCCCACATCGCCGCCGCCGTCGCCGGGTTCGCGGGCCAGAAGTGCACCGCCACCAGCCGGATCATCGCCGTCGGCGCCGCACTCGACCCGCTGCGCGAGGCCCTCTCCGAGGCCTTCCGGGCCGTCCGGGTCGGCGACCCCGCCGATCCCGAGACGGTGTGCGGACCGCTCGTCCACGAGAGCGCGCGCGAGCGGGTGGTCGAGGCCTGGCAGGGGCTCCCCGCCCTCGCCGGCGCCACCGTACCGGCGACACCCGGCTGGTACGCGGCCCCGACCCTGGTCGAGAAGGTCCCGCCAGGGCACCGACTGCTCAACGAGGAGGTCTTCGGACCCATCGCCGCCCTGCTCCCCGCCGACGACCTCGCCCACGCGGTACGGATCACCAACTCCGTGCCGTACGGCCTCGTCACCTCGGTCCACACGGCCGACCTCGACGCCGCCCTGTACGGCCTCGACCTCGTCGACACCGGCATGATCCGGATCAACGCCCCGTCCACCGGCGTCGACTTCCACCTGCCGTTCGGCGGGGCCAAGCAGTCCGGTCACGGCCCGCGCGAGCAGGGCAGGGCGGCCCTGGAGTTCTACACGTCCTCCCGGACGTACACCCTGGCACCCGCGGGCGCGGCGACATGACATCGTACGGTGGTGACCGAGAACGAACCGAAGGGATCACCACCGCCATGGGGCACCTGACCCACCGCGACCTGAACGCTTCCCGCGAGCGGCTGCGCGACCAGGTCGCCCATGCCCTGCGCGCCGCCCTGATCTCCGGCGAGCTGCGGCCCGGCGTGGTGTACTCGGCCCCCACTCTGGCCGAGGACTTCGGGATCTCCGCCACCCCCGTACGCGAGGCGATGCTCGACCTGGCTCGTGAAGGGCTGGTCGAGCCCGTCCGCAACAAGGGGTTCCGGGTCACCGAGGTCGACGAACGCGACCTCGACCAGTACACCGAGATCCGCGCGCTCATCGAGATCCCGACGGTCGGCCGCGTCACCCGGGCCGCCACTCGCGAGGACTTGGAGGCGCTGCGGCCGGTGGCCGTGGAGATCGTGCGCGCCGCCCGCGAGCACGACCTCATCGGCTACCTGGAGGCCGACCGGCTCTTCCACCTCACCCTGCTCGGCCTCGCGGGCAACGAACGCCTCGTCGAGACCGTCGGCGATCTGCGCAAGCGGTCGCGCCTGTACGGGCTCACCGCCCTGGACGAGAGCGGCGACCTCATCCCGTCGGCCGAGGAGCATCTGGAACTCCTCGACCTGATGCTCGCCGGGGACGCCGAGGGCGCGGAGGCGTGCATGACCCGACACCTGGGCCACGTCCGCTCCCTCTGGGCCAAGAGTGAGGGACCGGCCGAAGGCTAGGGCCTGCCTGACCATTCCCGTCGGGGCGCCGCTACCGCACCGGTGTGCTGCCCCGTACGACCGGCTCCGCCGGGAGCAGCAGCCCGCTGGTGGGAGCGGCGGCGGGGTCCTCGACGGCGGTGATCAGCCGGGTGACGAGGGTGTGGGCGATGCTCGACAGGGGCAGGCGCACGCTGGTCAGGGCGGGCTGGATCAGGGTGCAGTGCGGCATGTCGTTGAAGCCGGCGACGGCGACGTCGGCACCGACGGTGAGGCCGGCCGCGCGGACGGCGTGGTAGGCGGCGAGCGCGAGCCAGTCGTTCGCGCACACCAGGGCGGTCGGCCGGTCCGGGCCGACGAGGAAGCGCTGCAGGGCCTGGGAGAGCGCGGCCGGGTCGTCGTCGGGGACGCCGACCTCGAAGGCACCGTCGGGTACCGCGGCCGCGGCCTGCTGGAGGCCGGCCCGCCGGTCGGCGAGCCAGGGCAGCGAGGCCGCGGAATTCACGTAACAGATCCTGCGGTGACCCTGTTCGAGGAGCAGGCCCACCAAGGAGGCGGTGGCTGCGGCCGAGTCGATGTCCACCCAGTTCTGCGGGCGGCCGGGGGCCGTGCGGCCGAAGGCGGCGAACGGGAAACCGGCCTCGGCGAGCACGTCGACGCGGGGGTCGTCGTGCACCACGTCGGAGAGGACGAATCCGTCGACCTGGCGGGCCGCGATCAGCCCGTTGAAGGACTTGGCGACCGCCGTGGCCCCCTGCTGGGGGTCGCAGCGGAACAGCAGGATGCGGTGGCCGACGGCGTCGGCGGCGCTCACCAGCGCCTGGAGGAAGCCGCCCATCAGGGGGTTGGGGTCGGCGGGGTTGTCGACGGGGGCGGGATAGCCGATGACCTTGCGGGTGCCGCTGCGCAGGCTGCGGGCGGACTGATCGGGTTGGTAGCCGAGTTCGTCGATGGCGGCGGTGACCCGGGCGAGGGTGGTGGCGCGCAGCCGGTGGGGGGCGTTGAGAGCGTTCGAGACGGTCTGGCGGGAGACTCCCGCCACGCGTGCGACGTCCTCGATGGTCACCTGTCGAGCGGTCATCGTTCCTCTGGGGGCGGTGGTCGGAGGGGCTGGGGACGGCGGACGGCCGTCCCCGGCCCCTTCGTCGTTCAGTGCTCTCGGGTCAGGGTGAGCAGGCCGCCGGTCGGCACGGTCACCGGGTTCACTCCGGGGACGAGGTCGAGTACGGACTCGGACAGGATCTCACCGCGGCAGTCCTGGACGAGGACGAGGGCCCGTTCCTGCCGGGTGGCCACCAGGAGCACCTCGGGGTCGCGGTCGGCGTTGGCGACGAGCAGGGTCCGCGGGCCGTCCGTGCCGTCCCTGTCCGGGAGGGCGACGGGCAGCGGCGCGTAGCGGGCGACCACCGTGGTGCCGCGATCGTGGGCGCCGACCAGGGGGTAGCCGAGGTCCGGACGGGCCGGTTCCAGGTCGCCGAGCTGGAGGACGTCGGCGTGGCGGCGGAAGACCCCGAGCCAGAAGCGCAGGGCGGCGAGCTGTCCGGGGGTCTGCGTGCCGAGGCCGACGGAGATCTGCGGCACCGAGAACAGCGCGTTGATCAGGTGGACGGCCACGGACTCGGGCGTCTCGGCCGAGTTCCACATGATCATGTCGGCGTGGACGGCGAGGGGTCCCGCGGTGAGCCGGCAGTCGACGATGCGCTGGCGGTTCTCGGCGGGGCTGAGCGGGCAGTCGGTGGCGCGGACCATGGTGGCGTACGGCCAGAGGCCAGGGCTCACGTACGGCTGGCGGTGTTCGACGATCACGTCCGGCCGGGTGCGGCGCAGGCGGGCGTCGAGCTCGGCGAGGAGCTGGAGCAGGCCTTCGTGGACGGTGGAGCGGTCGGCTCCGGCGGGCGCGGGCGGGGGGTCGGCGACGGCGAACCGGTCGATGAAGTCGAGCTTCACCCCGTCCATGTCCCACTCCTCGACGGCGCGGGAGACCTTGTCGATCAGATAGCCGCGGACCTCGGGGTGGCGGGGGTCGAGGACGGCCGCCTCCAGATGGGGCTCCTCGCGCAGGATCTTGTCCTTGAAGCGGTCCCAGGCGTCGTTGTGCCGGCCGATGAACGGCAGGGCGTACCAGAGGAGGTAGGCGAGGCCGAGCCGATGGACCTCGGTGACGTGGGCCTTGAGGTCGGGGAAGGCCGTCGGGTTGGGATCCCAGTCGCCGCAGTGGCCGTAGCCGCGGGTGCGGTCGGCGGTCTGCCAGCCGTCGTCGACGATGATGCTCTCGCAGCCGAGCTCGGCTGCGAGGGCGGCCTGCTGTTCGACGGCGGCGGTGTCGACGTTCTGGTGGAGGCTGTACCAGGTGGAGTAGGCGGGCATCCGGGCGGCGGGGGCGACGCCGGGGTGGTCCACGCCCTCGGCCCACCAGGCGGTGACGGCCCGCAGGGTGCTGGCGAAGTGGCGGCCGCTGAGGTCGATCCGGAGCCGCATCGGCGGCCCGTCCGGGGTGAGGTCCTGCTCGACGGTGAAGGCGAACTCCCCGCTCTCCTCCACGACACCGGCGCCGACGCGTACGGGCGCGGCGGTCTCTCCGGCGGCGGCCGTGCACAGGGCGCGGTCGTGGGCGCCGACCAGGCTGGCGACGGGGGCGCCGAGGGAGAGTGAGACCGTCCGGGGGGTGATCCAGGACGGCGGCAGCCAGCGGGAGGCGTCGGTGTTCGGGGTCCAGTAGGCGGTGGCCCCGACGCAGGGGACGCGCCATTCGGCGCGGAGGGTGACGGCCGCCGCCGCCGAGACCTCGATCAGGGCCACGCCGTCCTCGACCGGGGTGACGGTGGCCTCCCACCGGTCGCCGCCGAGCCCGGTGAGGTGGAGGGCGAGTGGGTCTCCGGTGGAGTGGAACAGGCCCGTGGCGAGCCGGCGGTGGACGACCGTGCCGGGACTGTCCCCGGAGGGCGCGCCCGGCCGCCAGGCCGGGACGGGCTGCTGGTCGTCGGCGTCCTGATGAGAAGCGTCCTGATGAGGAACGTGCTGAGAAGCGGTGCTCTGAGGAGGGGTGTTCTGTGGTGCGGTGGTCACGGTGGTCACTCCTTGGTGGCCCCGGCGAGGAGGCCGGAGATGAACTGGCGTTGCAGGACGAGGAAGAGGGCCATCACGGGGATGGCGGCGATGGCGCCGGCGAGCAGGACCTGCGCGTAATTGGTGGTCGACAGCCCCTGGAGGGTGGCGGTGGCCACGGGCAGCGTGTACATCTCGGGGCTGCGCAGCGCGATCAGCGGCCAGACGAACTGGTTCCAGCCGCCGAGGAAGACGAACAGCGCGAGCGCCGCGATGATCGGCCGGTTGACCGGGATGACGATCCGCCACAGCACGCGCAGTTCGCCCGCGCCGTCGACGCGGGCCGCGTCCAGGAGTTCGTCGGGCATCGAGCGCAGTGCCTGCCGCATCAGGAAGATGCCGAACGGGGTCACCAGGCCGGGCAGGACGACGGACTCGTACGAGTCGATAAGACCCAGGTCCATCATCATCTGGAAGATCGGGATCAGCATCACCGCGTCGGGGATGACCAGGGTGCTGAGCAGCAGGACGAAGAACAGATTGCGCCCGCGGAACTCGAACTTGGCGAAGGCGTAACCCGCGAGGACCGAGACGACGACCGCGCCGACGGTCTGGAGGCCCGCCACCACAAGGGTGTTGACGAGGACGCGCGTGAGGCCGATGGACTCCTGGAGGCCGTGGAGGTTCTCCATGAGGTGGCCGCCGGGCAGCAGCTTCGGCGGCCAGGAGAACACGTCCTTGTCGTCCTGGGTGGCGGCCATGGCCAGCCACCAGAACGGTCCGACGCAGAGCCCGAAGGCACCCGCGAGCAGCACGGTGAGCAGGGGGCCGCGGAACTTCATCGGCGCTCTCCCATCAGACGGACCTGGAGGATGCCGAGTACGGACACGATCAGCGCGAGCGCGTAGGCGAGGGCCGAGGCGTAGCCGAAGTCGAAGTACTTGAAGCCGTTGTTGTAGAGGTACATGGTGACCGTGAGGGTGGAGTTGTCGGGGCCGCCGCCGGTGAGGACGTACGGCTCGTCGAAGAGCTGCAGGGTGCCGATGGTCGAGAGCACCACCGTGAGCAGGAGGATCGGCCGCAGCTGGGGCAGGGTGATGGCGAAGAAGCGGCGGACGGGTCCCGCGCCGTCGACCATCGCGGCCTCGTACAGCTCCTTGGGGATGCCCTGGAGTCCGGCGAGGTACATCACGGCGTTGTAGCCGGTGTAGTGCCAGGTGATGACGAGGACGACGCCGACGCGGGCCCAGAAGGGGCTGCCGAGCCAGTTCACCCGGTCGATGCCGAACAGGGAGAGGACCCAGTTCAGCAGTCCCGCGTCGTGGTTCAGGATCACGGAGAACATCACGCCGGCGGCGACCAGGCCGGTCAGCGAGGGGACGAAGACCCCGAGTCGCCACAGTGGGCGCAGCCAGACCTTGGTGGAGTTGAGCCCGAGGGCGACGAGCAGCGCGAGGCCGAGCATCAGGGGCACCTGGACGACCAGGATCAGCGCGGTGTTCTTCAACGCGGTCCAGAACAGCGGATCGTCCAGGAGCCGCCGGTAGTTGGCGAGTCCGGCGAACTGTCGGGCGTCGCCGTTGCCGGTCGTGAGGCTGATCCAGAACGAGGCCGCGATGGGGTACGCCTTGAAGACCGCGAAGCCCAGGACGGCGGGCATGATCAGCAGGTACGGGACGGAGGCGCGGGTCAGCAGCCGCCGTCGGCCGGGGCGGGCGCCTCCGCGGCGGCGGTGGCCGCCGCGGCCGGCGGGCGTGCCGGTAGCGGCGGCGGCCCCGGCAGGGGCTCCGGCGGGGGCGCTCTCGGACGGGGCGAGGGACATGGTCAGGCCGCCTGCTGCCGACCGGTCTGCTGGGCGAGCTGCTCGGCCGCGACCTTCAGCGCCCGGGCCGGGTCGGCACCCTTGATCAGCACCTGGCTCTGGGCGTCGGCGGCGAGCTTCAGGGCGCGGCTGTAGTCACCGGTGAAGTTGGTGGCGGCCGAACCGGAGTCGAGCGAGGCGACGAAGGACCGCAGCACCTGCTGGCCTCCGTAGAAGGAGTGGGGCGCGCTGAACTTCGGGTCCGCGTATGCCTTCTTGAGGGCGGGGAAGACGCCGCCGGAGGCGAACATCCGGTTGATCTCGGCCGGCTTGGTCAGCGCGTACTCGATGAAGCGCCAGGCGGCCTTGCGGCGCTTGCTGGTGGCGGAGACGGTCAGATAGGTGGAGTTGACGATGGCGCTGCGCCCGCCCCCGGGGACGGCGGCGGGCGGCTGCATGACGCGCCACTTGCCGCTCTGGGCGGGGAACTTGGTGGCCAGGTACTCGATGGCCCAGGCGGGGTACGGGGCGGTCGCGAGCTTCCCCTGACCGACGAGCCGCTTCCAGGTCCCCTGGCCGGCGGTGTCGGCGAGCAGGCCGCCGTCGTTGAGCCGCTTGATGACGGTGAGGGCCCGCACGGCCTCCGGGGAGGCGAGCGTGACCCTGCCCTCGGCGTCGAAGTAGAAGGCCCCCTGGAGCTGCATCAGGTTCTGGAAGAAGTCCATGTCCTGGGTGGTGCCGGGCTTGTCGAGCCCCAGCAGCTGGGCGCCGGTGGCCGCACGGATCTTGGGCCCCGCAGCTATCAGGTCGTCCCAGCTGGAGAGCGAGGCGGGGTCGACACCGGCCTTCTCGAAGTAGTCGTGCCGGTAGAACAGCCCGAGGGGGTTGACCTCCCATGGGAGGGCGTGGACGGCTCTGTCCTTGCCCACGACGGTCGGCCACAGACCCTCGACGAAGGCGTCCTCGTGCCGGTCGGCCCCGAGTCTCGACAGGTCGGCGAGGCCCTGGGGGAACTTCTCCAGGTAGCCGGGCAGGTAGTCGACGCCGATGTGCAGGACGTCGGCGATGCCCTTGCCGCCCGAGGCGAGACCGACGGTGATCTTGTCCCAGATGGCGGGGTTGCCCACGTCCTGGACGTCGACCGTGATGCCGGGGTTGTCGCGTTCGAAGGAGGGGACCACACCGCGCAGCGCCTCGGCCGCGGTGGTCCAGCTCCAGACGGTGATCTTCCCGCTGTCGCCGTCGGCACCGGCGGCGCCGCCGCCCGATCCGCCACCGCCGCAGGCGGCCAGACCGAGCCCGGCGGCGGAGGCGGTGGCGAGGTGAAGCATCTGTCGGCGGGTCAGCTGGTGGGACATGTCGGCTCCTGGATGTCGGTACGGGGGTGGGCGCTGCTTTCGGTGCTGGTGCTGGTGCTGGTGCTGGTGCTGGTGCTGGTGCTGGCGGTGGTGCCGGGGGTGCTGTGGGTGTCGGTGTGGGTGCGCGTCGTGCGGTGGGTGGGGGTCTGCAGTGCCTCCGCGAACAGGTCCGCCGCGGCGGACGGGGTGGAGGCGTGAGGGGAGAGCCGGATCCACTCGTCCCGGCGAGTGACGATGACCCCGGATGCTTCGAGTGCGCGGTGGACGGTGGCGGGGTCATGACCGGGCAGGCGGAAGGTGCCGATTCCGGCGCGCTCCCGGTGACCGAGCCCGTCCGACAGGACTTCGGCGCCCGCCCGTCGCGCCCGGTCGAGCAGCTCCGCGAGGGTGGCCCGGATCCGGGTACCGACGACGGCCGGGCCGCCCTGGTCGAGCAGGTCGTCCACGGCCGCGCCGATGGCCGCGGCGGCCGGGAAGTCCGGGTTGGTGGCGAGGTGGGCGGCGGCCCCGGGCAGGGACGGCGCCGGATGCCGTACGGCGAAGGGCTCCGTCACACCGGCCCAGCCCCCGAGCCCGGGAGCGAGACGCTCGCCGCACTGGTCGCGGATCAGCAGCAGCGCTGCTCCCCAGCCGGCCCGGAGCCACTTCTGGCCGCCGCTGACGAGGACGTCGGCGGCATCGGCTTCGAGGGGGACGGCGCCGAGCCCCTGGATGGCGTCGACGATCAGGAGCCGGTCGGGCCCGAGGACCTCCTTGAGGGCGGCGAGCGGGGCCACATGCCCGGTGAGCGAGTCGACGGCGCTGACGGTGAGGGCGGTGACGTCGGGAGTGAGATGACGGCGCAGGAGGTCGGCGGTGATGTGGCGCTGCCCGTCCGGGTCGAGGAGGCGGACGTCCGGGCCGCCGCGGCCGGCGAAACGGAGCCAGGGATAGACGTTGGCGGGGAACTCGCCGCGGGGCACAAGCACGGTGCCGGGGCCGCGGAGTGCCGCGGCCACGGTGAACAGGCCGTTGCTGGTGGACGGGGCGAGGGCGATCTCGTGGGGCCGGGCGTCGAGCAGCCGCGCCGCGGAGGTCCGGGCGGCGTCACTCAGGGCGAACAGCCGGTCGAGGTCGGCGGGGTCCGCGCGGCCGGCCAGCGCGGTCGCGGCGGCGAGCGCGGCGGCGGCCCGGTGGGAGAGCGGTCCGATCCTGGCGTGGTCGAGGTAGCCCGGCATCGGACCGCGATCGAGGGCTGGACCGGGAGCGGGGCCGGGAGCCGCGTGTGTGGCGGCATCGGATGAGCATGGGATTGGAGCGTTCAAATTCAGTCCCTCAAAGTGGCCAACTGTAAGACGATCCCGGGATTTGAAGGTTCACATTAGAGAGGCGGAGCCGCCCCGGCAAGAGTTCTGCCGAGGTGGACTGCCGCGGCCGTGCCTACGGGGTCTACCGGCAGCCGGGGTCTACCGTCGGTCGGGGTCTACCGGTGGCCGGGGGCCTGCCGGTTGCCGCCGGTGCCGGGCCGGGCCGGGGCGCCGCGATCGACGCGAGGAAGTCGTCGAGCATCGCGGTCTGCGCCTCTTCGCGGAACCGGGTCGGGTCGAAGAGGGCCTGGACGACGAGGCCGTGCGTGAAGGCGACGGCGGTGGCGGCGAGTTGTTCCAGGTCGACGTCTGCCGGGAGCTCACCGAGGTCGCGGGCGGCCTCCAGGTGGGGGAGGAGGGTCGAGCGCAGCCGGGTGTAGCGGCCGGCCTGCTCCGCGGCGAGGTCGTCGTCGGCGAGGGAGAGGTCCCAGGAGCTGACCCAGATGCGGTTGCGTGCGGTGTCGCCCGGAGTCAGCGGCAGGATGTCCAGCAGCATGACGCGCACGGTGGCGAGGCCCGCGGCGGGGCGAGCCCGGCGGGGCCGTTCCGCGGTGCGCTTCTCCAGCAGGTCCAGGGCGTGCGTGATCAGGGCCCGTTTGGTCGGGAAGTAGTGCATGAGCATCCCGGTCGAGACACCCATCGCGGTCGCGACGGCGCGCAGGGTCAGCCCGCCGAACCCCTTGCCGGCGAGCACCTGCCACACCGTCTCGGATACGTCCTCGCGGCGGGCATCGCGGTCTCCAGGTGCGGGCGGCATGCTGCTAGCTTACGTACCGAACGCTTGTTACGCACCGAGGGAGCGATGCTCACATGTTCACTCTGCCCATCGGCGATGGTGCCCGGCTCCGCCCCCTGGAGCCCTGGCAGGCGCCGGAGTTCCTCGCCCACATCGACCGCGCGCGGGACAGCGTCGACCCATGGATCCCCTGGGCGACCTTCAGCACCGACCTGCCCTCCGCCACGGCCACCCTCCAGCGCTACGCCGACCGGCAGGCCACGGACAACGGCGGGATCTTCGGCATCTGGCTGGACGGCACGCTGGTCGGCGGCGTCATGTTCACCCGCTTCGACAGCACCTCCGGGGTGGCTGAGATCGGCTGCTGGCTCGAGGAGGCGGGGGAGGGGCGCGGCCTGGTGAACCGGGCCTGCCGGACCCTGATCGACTGGGCCTTCACCGAGCGGGGCATGAGCCGGGTCGAATGGTGGGTCGCGGCGCACAACGCCCGCAGCATCGGGGCCGCGCGCCGGCTCGGCATGACGCGCGACGGTGTGCTGCGCCGGCATTCTCCGTACCGAGGGGTGCGGCACGACATCGAGGTCTGGTCGGTCCTCTCCGAGGAGTGGCCGTCTGCCGGGGAGGGGTCCGCGTCGGGCGTCCAGGCCGAACTCGACCGGCTGATGGGCGTGTTCGTCGATGCCTTCACCAACACCGGCGGCAGGCGGCCCGACCTCGGGGTCATCCGCGACGTCTTCATTCCGCAGGGGAGGATCATCGCGAACGTCGGAGACGAACCGGTGATCTACGACCTCGACGCGTTCATCGAACCCCGCCAGAGGATGCTCACCGACGGGACGCTGACGGAGTTCTCCGAACGGGAGGTCTCCGCGCGCACCGAGATCTTCGGATCGATCGCCCACCGGTTCAGTGAGTACAGCAAGTCCGGCTACCACAACGGCGAGTGGTTCGAGGGTTCCGGCCACAAGACCACCCAGTACCTCCTGACCCCGGCGGGATGGCGGATGTCCTCGTTGGCCTGGGACGACGTGCCCGCCGCCGGCACCGGGTGACCGCACGGATCCGATCCCGGCGAGATCGAGGTCGAGGTCCAGATCGAGGACGTCGTCGAGGGCCGTACTCCGCGCCGGATGCGGCCCTCGACGTGGTCGCCTACGAGGTCCAGCCGCCGTACGGCACGGTGATCAGTTCCATGAGGTGACCCACCGGGTCGAGGAAGTACACGCCGCGGCCGCCGTCATGGTGGTTGATCGTGCCGTGCTGCTTCCGGTGCGGGTCGGCGTAGTGCTCGATGCCGTCTCGCCTGATCCGCACGTACGCCGCCTCGAACTCCTCCTCGGAGACCAGGAAGGCGTAGTGCTGGGGGGTGATCCTGTCCGGGGGAATGGTGGCGAAGTCCAGCGTGACGTGGTTGCTCAGACCGACCGCGACGAACGGACCCCACTCGGCGGTGATCTCAAGGCCCAGCAGGTTCGCGAAGAACTCCGCGGATTCCCGGTTGTCCCGGGCGTGGACGATCGTGTGGTTCAACTCGACTGACAAGGAATGCCTCCGAGGGCATCTCCCGACACCTCCATGCCGCACCCGGTCGGTGACCGGCACGCGATGTCGCCGTAGAGATCCTAGTCGGTGCTGTCCAGCTAACTGTTGCCCGTGTGGCTGTTTCCCGTGGGGCGATCGCTCTGTTTCCCAGTCTATGGCGCAGGCGGGACGGAGGTCGACGGCGGCCGGCCCTCCGGCAGGGCGGCCCCGGGAGGGCTTCGCGCGGCGGGCGACAGCCGTCACACCCCTGCCGTGCCCGCGGCGCGATCCGTTCGCGCCAGTTGTGCCGCCGTGTGCTCCAGCAGCATCTCCAGAACCGCCGGATAGGCGCTGTACGGCATGCTCCGGGCGAGAAGGCCGGCCGTCGCGGCGATGTGGGGATGCGACGCGGCGGGCAGCCGCGCGTACGTCGACTGCCACATCGCCTCGTCCTCCGCGCGGGCCTCGTCCGTCAGGGCCAGCGAGCCCGCGTCCAGGGCGGCGAAGGCGAGACTCTGGTCGATGAACGCGTGATACGTGCGGACCGCCGCCGGATCGGACAGCCCGGCGCCCCGCAGGATGCCGAGGACCGCCTCGTCCACCGCGATCTCGCGGGGCCGGCCGCTCACCCGGCTGGCGGTGAGCACGGCCGCCTGCGGGTGGGCGAGATACGAGGCGTGGACGGCCAGGCCGAGGGCCCTCAGATCCACCCGCCAGTCCCCGGTCGCCTCCCAGCCGTCGAGCGCCCGCCCCATCAACTCGTCGCCGATGGCGCGGGTCAGATCGTCCATCCCGGCGAAGTACCGGTAGAGGGTGCTCGGGTCCGTGCCCAGCGCCGTACCCAGACGGCGGGCCGTCAATCCGGTGATGCCGTGCTCCCGCAGCACCCGCAGAGCGGCCTGTACGAAGAGCTCCTCGGACAGGACGGTGCCGCCTTGGGTGGGGCGTCGCCGACGGCGCGCCGCCTCCGGAACCACCTGCTTGGCCACGCCCGCCACCCGCTCTCGTCGTCCGGTCGTCCTCCGGCAGCCTTCCGCCGTACGGCGGTCGCATCCGGTCCGTACGCCGGTTTCTGCCCGCGACACGCCTTATGCCAACAGCATTGACCTTAACGTGTGCCATCCCGTTGCATCAGCCCTGCCCGGAGGCGTCCGCCTCCCCGCAAGGAAGGTGTTTGACGTGCGAGTACTTCTCGTGGGCGCAGGCGGCGTCGGAACCGCTGTCACCCGCATCGCGGCCCGTAGGGCCTTCCTCACCCACATGGTCGTCGCCGACTACGACCCCGCCCGGGCCGAGGCCGCCGTCGCGGCCTTGGGCGAGCGCGGCGGACGCTTCAGCGCGCTGCGCCTGGACGCGTCCGACCAGGAGGCCGTCCTGCGGGTGCTCACCGAGCAGAACTGCGACGTGCTGCTCAACGCCACCGACCCGAGGTTCGTGATGTCCCTCTTCGGGGCCGCCCTGGAGGCGGGCACCCACTACGTGGACATGGCCATGTCCCTGTCGGCGCCCCACCCGGAGCGTCCGTACGAGGAATGCGGTGTGAAACTCGGCGACGAACAGTTCGCGCTGGCGGGCCGCTGGGAGGAGAGCGGCAGGCTCGCCCTGGTCGGGATGGGCGTCGAGCCCGGGCTTTCCGATGTGTTCGCCCGCTACGCCGCCGACGAACTCTTCGACGAGATCGACGAGATCGGCATCCGTGACGGCGCGAACCTGACCGTCGAGGGCTACGACTTCGCCCCGTCCTTCAGCATCTGGACGACCATCGAGGAATGCCTCAACCCGCCCGTGGTCTACGAGCGGGACCGGGGCTGGTTCACCACCGCCCCGTTCAGCGAGCCCGAGGTCTTCGACTTCCCCGAGGGCATCGGACCGGTGGAGTGCGTGAACGTCGAGCACGAGGAGGTGCTGCTGGTCCCGCGCTGGGTGGACGCCCGCCGCGTCACCTTCAAGTACGGCCTCGGCGACGACTTCATCGCCAAGCTCAAGACGCTCCACGAGCTCGGCCTGGACTCCACCGCCGAAGTGACCGTTCCCGGCAAGGACGGGCCGGTACGCGTCTCTCCGCGCGACGTCGTCGCGGCCTGCCTCCCCGACCCCGCGACGCTCGGGGAGCGCATGACCGGCAAGACCTGCGCCGGCACCTGGGTGAAGGGCACGAAGGACGGCGCGCCGCGGGAGACGTACCTCTACCACGTGGTCGACAACGAGTGGTCCATGCGCGAGTACGGCTCCCAGGCCGTCGTCTGGCAGACGGCCGTCAACCCCGTCGTCGCCCTGGAACTCCTGGCCACCGGCGCCTGGGCCGGGCAGGGCGTCCTCGGTCCGGAAGCCCTTCCGCCGCGCCCCTTCCTCGACCTGCTGAACGCGTACGGGTCTCCGTGGGGACTGCGCGACCAGACGTGAGCCCGCCGCGGCATCGGCGCCGTCTGGTGCTCAGCGGTGCAGCCGCTGCTGCCAGTCCTGCGGGACACGGCCTGCCGGGCCCGGGGTGGGCTGGTCCGCCGGGTGGTCGCCCGGCGGCGCCAGCGCGGGGCCGGCGTCGTACAGGCCGTCGGTGGCGTAGTTCCAGTACCACTCCTCGCCGGGCTCGAAGCTCTGCACCAGGGGATGCCCGGTCGACTTCCAGTGCGCGGTGGCGTGCTGGGCCGGCGAGGAGTCACAGCAGCCGACGTGGCCGCACTGGGCGCAGCGCCGCAGGTGGAACCACCAGCCCCCCACCGCGTCGCAGTCCGCGCAGCCCGCGCCGCTGGGCCGGGCGCTCGGGTCGATTCCGTCGGTCTCGGTCATGCGGGCTCCTCGGCGGTCTCGGTCTCGGTTCCGGTCTCGGTCTCGGCTTCGGTCTGTGTTTCCGTCTCGGCTCCGGGATCGGTCTCCGGGGCGGTCAGCGGCAGCAGTACCTGGAACCGGGTGTCACCCGGGACGGACTCGACCTGGAGGCTCCCGTGGTGCTTGCTGACGACGATCCGCCAGGAGATGTCGAGGCCGAGACCGGTGCCTTCGCCGACCGGCTTGGTGGTGAAGAAGGGGTCGAAGATACGACTGCGGATGTCCTCGGGAACGCCGGGGCCGGTGTCGCGGAACTCCACGAGCAGCCGGTCGCCCTCCCGGGCCGTACGGACCGTCAGGGTGCCGTCGCCCCCGGTGCTCCCCATGGCGGACACCGCGTTGTCGATGAGGTTGGTCCACACCTGGTTCAGTTCCGCCGGATAGGCGGGCACGGCAGGAAGGGAACGGTCGTAGTCCTTGACCAGACGCACCCGGCGACCGATCTTGCCGGACAGCATCAGCAGGGTGCTGTCGAGGAGTTCGTGGACGTCGACGTCGCGGTGCGGGGCACGGTCGAGCTGCGCGTACTGCTTGGCCGCGTCCACCAGATGGGAGATGCGGTTGGTGGAGTCGTCGATCTCGTCCATCAACAGCTCTGTCTCCACCGTGTAGTTGAGCCAGCCGACGGCTCCCGGCAGGACGTCCTCGGCCACGGTCGCCGCCACCTGCTCCAGCCAGTCCGTGTCAAGACCGGCCTGGACGAAGGTGGGTGCGATCCGCCAGCCCTCCGGGATGCCGTGGTCCTCCAGCCAGTCGGCGAGCTCGTCCTCCCGGTCGGACGCCTCCAGAGGGCTCAACACCGGTGCCTTGGCGACCCGTTCGGCAGTGCGTTCCTGGATCTCGATGAGCTCGGCGAGGGCCTCCCGGGTGTAGGGGCCCCGGGCGATGACGGACAGTTTGTGCCGCATCTTGCCGACCCGCTCCCGCAGGGCGGCGGTGGCCCGGACGGCCGCCGCCGCCGGGTTGTTCAGCTCGTGGGTGAGTCCGGCCGACAACGATCCGAGCGCGAGGAGCCGTTCACGCTGGCCGATGGCGCGCTGGGTGTTCTTGGAGCCGAAGAAGAGCCCTTCCAGCAGGTGCGCCGCCATCGGGAACCATTCCCGCATGATGTCCGCGAACGACTGCGCGGGCAGCACGAAGAACCGGGTGGGCTCGGTCACCCGCATGGAGTTGTTGTACGTCTGCGGCACCCGGTCGCCCAGGTACGCCTGCATGGCACCCGCGTACACCCCGCGCTGCGAGGTGCGGCTCACCTCGACGTCGTCGCCGCCGACCCGGCGGTACAGGACGACGGTGCCCTCGATCATCACGTAGAAGCAGCCGGCCGGGTCGCCCTCGGTGTAGACGGGGCCGGGCCCGAAGAGTTCCACCCGCCCCTCGGCGCACAGCCGTCCGAGCTGCTCCGGCGAGAGCTTCTCGAAGAGGAAGAGCGAGGCGATCTCGTGCTGGTCGCAGGGCATGACCCGGCCGTTCATGACTGCTCCAGGTAACGGTGGACGAGCATCACGGCCATGGCTCCCTCTCCTACGGCGGAGGCGACGCGCTTCGCGGACTGGGCGCGGGCGTCGCCCGCCACGAACACGCCGGGAATGCTGGTCTCCAGGTGGTACGGCGGCCGGTCCAGTGCCCATTCGGCCGGCGGCCGCCCGTCCGGCGTGAGGTCGGGTCCGGCCAGGATGAAGCCGTGTTCGTCGCGCAGCACCGTCCCGTGGAGCCAGTCGGTCAGCGGGGCCGCCCCGATGAACACGAACATCCACTGGGCGTCGACGGCTTCCGTGGCGCCGGTCCCGGCGTCGCGCAGGGTCAGCCGCTCCAGGTGATCGTCGCCGTGCGCCGCCTCGACGACGGTCCTGGGCCGCACGGTGATGTTCGGCGCGTCCTCGATCTGCTGGATCAGGTAGTACGACATCGACGCCG
This sequence comes from Streptomyces sp. NBC_00572, assembly GCF_026341815.1. GTDB lineage: Bacteria > Actinomycetota > Actinomycetes > Streptomycetales > Streptomycetaceae > Streptomyces. The sequence continues at coordinate 849,659 of NZ_JAPENX010000002.1, read as the reverse complement.
TCAGGGACTCCCCGCGCACCAGCAGCGTCACCGACTTCGCACCCCGGGCCAGGTGTACGGCCGCCTGCCCGGCGGAGTTCGCGCCCCCGACGATGTACACGTCCTGGCCCTCGCAGGAGGACGCCTCGGTGAGGGAGGAGCCGTAGTACACGCCGCGGCCGGTCAGGTCGGCGCAGCCCGGCGCCAGGAGCTGCCGGTAGGACACCCCGGTCGCCAGGATCACGCTGTGGGCGGCGACCTCCGAGCCGTCCGAGAACCGTACGACGCGGGCCGCGCCGTTCACCTCAAGGCCCGTGACCTCGCGCGCGGTGAGGATCTCGGCACCGAAACGGCTCGCCTGTCGGCGGGCGCGTTCGGTGAGCTGCGCGCCGGACACGCCGTCGGGGAAGCCGAGGTAGTTCTCGATGCGGGAACTCTGGCCGGCCTGCCCGCCGGTCGCCGAGCGCTCGACCAGCACGGTCCGCAGTCCCTCGGAGGCCCCGTACACCGCCGAGCCGAGCCCGGCCGGGCCGCCGCCGATGACGACGAGGTCGTAGAAATCGGCGGCCGGTGTCGTCGCGAGACCCACCTGGGCGGCCAGCTCAGGGGCATCGGGCTCGACCAGTACGGTGCCGTCCGGCGTGATCACCAGGGGCAGCCGATGGCCGTCGACCCCGGCCGCCTCAAGGAGCCGCCGCCCCTCCGGCTCGTCGGAGGAGTACCAGCGGTACGGCACCTGGTTGCGGGCCAGGAACTCGCGGACGTACGAGGAGCGGGCCGACCAGCGGTGCCCGACCACCTTCGTGGCGGGAACCGGGCGGTAGTCGCTGGAGCGCCAGGCCGTGAGGAGGTCGTCCACGACCGGGTAGAGCTTCTCCTCCGGCGGGTCCCACGGCTTGAGCAGGTAGTGGTCGAGGTCGACGACGTTGATCGCGTCGATGGCCGCGTTCGTGTCGGCGTAGGCGGTCAGCAGTACGCGCCGCGCCCCCGGATACACGCCGAGGGCCTGCTCCAGGAACTCGATGCCGTTCATCTGCGGCATGCGGTAGTCGGCGAGGATCACGGCCACCAGGTCGCCCCGCAGCTTCAGCTCGCGCAGCGCCTCAAGAGCGGATTCGCCGGATTCGGCCCGCACGATCCGGTACCCGCCGCCGTAGTGGCGCCGCAGGTCGCGGGCGATGGCGCGGGACACGCCCGGGTCGTCGTCCACCGTCAGGATGACGGTCCGCGCCGCGTCGGTGGCCTGTGCCATGCGGTCTCCGCCCTGTTCGCTCCGGACGACCGGCACGACGAGCTGCCGACACCGGCTCCTGCCCATCGTATGTTCGATCGCGGAAGGCCGCTCCGGCACACGACGCACCGAGAGCGGCCTGGCCTGCCAGGTGACCGCGGCGACGACGGCTGGGGGGCTGGTACCGCAGCGGGGGAGCCCCCGGCCCTCACACTCCGGCGCAGGTCAGGGGCGCCGCCCCGTCGGCACGTAGTACGGGCGGTTGTGCGCTGCCACGGGAGGCGACTGGTACGTCCAGGCACCCGCGGCCGGTGTCCCTTCGGTCCCGTCGGTTCCGTCGCAGAGGAGGGTGAGGACGTCGGAGCCGAGATCGCTCTCCGGCGCGTGTACGGCCAGCCGTGCGCGGCCGGAGTGTTCGGGGGCGGCCAGGTCGTACCAGCGGTACGGCTGGTAGACGTTCATGGGGCCGGCCAGCAGGCGCCCCTCGCGGTCGGTGCCGTAGCCGGTGATCGGAGCGGAGTTGGCGGCGACGGGGGTGAGGCCGTCGAGGTCCGCCGTGATGTCGAGCAGGGGTCCCAGGTCGTCCCCCAGCGTGTCGTCCGGGCCGATCGCGGCCGCCTTGCACCGGATGTTCCAGGTCTCGCCGGCGGGCCCGTTGAGCGAGGGCAGGCCGACTTCGAACCGGCCCGGGAACTTGGGTTCGGCGTAGAGTTCGCGCCCGGCCCTGATCGCGAACGGGTTGTCGCAGACGACGTGCACGCGAGCGATGCCGAGCAGTTTCGTCTGGTCCCAGCCCTGCGCGTACTGGGCGTAGCTCAGGCGGGGCAGCCGGCCCTCCGCGCCCCTCGGGAACGCGATCACGTTGAACTCGATCTCCTGGGTGACGCCGCCACCGAACGCGTACTGCGCGAAATACAGCTGGTAGTTGAGCGAGACCAGCGCCCGCCCGTCCTCGAACGCGGCCGCGGTCAGCTCCGGGTGGTGCTTGGCGAGCAGCTCGCGAACCGGTCCCGGTTCGACCAGCCAGTCGATGCCCACCTGGTGCAACGCCCCGTAATGGAAAGGGAGTCGGAAGGGATCGCTGACGGGCGGCAGGGGCAGTGGGGCGGTCATGCGGAGGCTCCTCGGGAGGTCGGTGATGTCTCGCCGGCCGGGGAAGGCGGCGGAGGGGGAGCGAGGGTCACCGGGCGGTCGCGGGACGCCAGGTCCGCCTCGATGTGCTCCGCGCTCCGTAGGGCGAGCGCGGCCATGGTCAGCGTCGGGTTGGAGGTGGCCACCGAGGGCATGCTGCCGCAGCCGACCGCGTACAGACCGGGGTGGTCCCAGCAGCGTTGCCTGCCGTCCACCACCGAGGTGGCGGGGGAGTCGCCCATGATGTGGGTGCCGGCGGCATGGCCGGCCCCGCGGTATCCGTACGCGCGGCCGCCGTGCTCGAAGCGGCCCGGCCAGGCCGCCACCGGTGCGTAGTCGGTGTGGTCCTCGGCGCCGAGCAGCTCGAAGATCTGGTCCGAGACCGCCCGGGCCGCCACCATCCCCTCACGCACGTGCTCGTCGAGGTCGTACGTGACGAGGGGGCGGGGCAGGCCCAGCGCATCGCGCTCGTGCGGGTGGAGGGTGACCCGGTTCGAGGGGTCGGCGCTCTGCTCCATCTCGAACTGAAGGGTGAACTGGCGGCGGATCCGGTCACCGACCGCCCGACGCAACTCCGCCCCGAAGAGGCCCCGTTCGGCGAGGAAGTGATGCACGTCCGTGTCGACGGGTCCCTTCGCCCAGATCCAGCCCCACGTCCCGAACTCGACGCGGAACGGCGCCCGCAGGCGGCGCGCGGGGCCCGCCCGGAAGCCCTCGAAGCCGGAGACCGAGCCGGGGCCCCGGTACGGCCCGGCGTCCTCGGGCAGCAGGCCCCACGTCAGCAGGACCGGATGGTCCATCAGGTTGCGGCCGACCTGGCCGCTGCGGTCGGCGAGCCCGGAGAGCAGCAGCAGCCGGGCGTTCTCCACGGCGTGCGCGGCGAGCACCACGACGTCGGCGTGCGCGACGGACACCTTCCCGTCGTACGAGCGGTACTCCACGCCCGTGGCACGCCCGCTCGCGTCGACGAGGACCCGGCTCACCACGGACCTGTCCCGGAGCGTGACGGTCGCGCTCCAGCGCCCCTGCGTCTTGAGCGGGGTGTACTTCGCGTACGAGGGGCAGTGCGGGATGCAACTCGCACTGCCCACGCACCGGCTGTCCGGGTCCGGCCGCCCGTCCCGGCCGCGCGGCACGTAGCCGCGACCTGCGTCGTACCGGGGATCCGGGACGCCGTTGCGCGCGTGCGGGGTGCCGACCACCCTCAGTTCGACCTCGCGCCGGGCCACGGGATCCTTCACGCGCCGCCCGTCGAGGCGGGCCGAGAGGACGCGGTCCAGACGCGCGGCCGGCAGGGCCCGCATGGGGAACGCGTAGTCGTCGGGGAAGGGCAGCCCGACGTGCTCGCGCTGCTCGTCGGCGTCGGCGGCCACCCCCAACTCCTCCTCCGCGGCCCGGTAGTGGGGTTCGAGCTCGTCGTACGTGAGCGGCCACCGCCGCCCGTACCCGAAGGGCTCCGTGTCGAAGTCCTCCGGGAGCATCCGGGGCGCGAGGCCGGTCCAGACGTTGCCGGTGCCGCCGTTGACGCGGACGTATCCGCTGGCGTACGGGAGCGGACCGTCCTGCCGGAGGTGACCGGACGCCCGGTACCCGGGGATCCCGTCCGTGCCGGCCAGATCCGACACCTCGGGCCAGGGGGCTGCCGGATGGGGCCGGAAGGGGAAGCCGGTGCTGGGCGGGTCCGAGGCCGGTTCCCCTTCGTGGCCGGGGCCTGCCGCGCCGGTGGCGTCTGGAGGGCCTGCGGCGCTCGCCGTACCCGCCGTGCCTGCTGTGCCCGCCTCAAGGACCAGGACCCGTCGGCCGAGCCGACCGATCCGGTGGGCGACGAGCGAGCCCGCGACGCCGGCGCCCACGACGATGACGTCGTATCGCGTCACGGGCCGCTCCCCTCGGCCGTGGAGCCCGGTCCCGAACGGTCGGGCGCGGCGGCCCAACTTCCGTAACCCCCGGGGTCGGTGGCGGGAGCCCTGACGCCGGCCGCCTTCCACACCAGGCCCTCGGCGTAGGCGCGCGGGGACACCACGAACGGCGGTGACCCCGGCCAACTGCCCGTGTACCAGAGATAGGTCACCTCCCGGGCGGCCTGTCTCAGCTCCCCGTCCACGACATCGTCCGGCCATGCCGGCACCTCGCGCAGCAGCCGCCCGTATCGCCGGGGGCCGAGCCGCTCCGAGGCCACCGCACGGTACACATCGGTCAGCCCCGTGGCCGCCAGGTCCTCTTCGTCGAAACCGGTCAGCCGCGCCGACAGGGCGGTGAAGCGCTGTGTCTCGTCTGTGATGGGCACGCGGGCATCGGTGCCCCGCCGCTTGCCGGGCCATGCGCCGCGCCCCATGAAGGGCTTGATCACGCCCCTGGGCGCTACCCCTGGGCGCTCCCCCGGAGAGGGCCGCGCACGGATGGGCCGAGTTCCCGGGTGGGCGGCGACGAAGAGGAGCGGGCACTCCCCGGCTGGCGTGTGCTGGTCGTCGGGGGTGCGTCGGGGATGGGCAAGACCCGGGCCAGCCGGGCCTTGGCGCGGCGGTACGACGTCCCCGTCGTGGACAGCGAAGCGCACTTGGTCTCCCACTACCTGGCGCGTGAGCCGGAGGAGGGGCCACAGCACCATCCAGCGCGGGTGAGCGTCCTCTACGGACGATGGCTGGCCGAACAGGCGCATGCCGTGGGGGTACCGGTGGTCGCAGCGCGCTCTCGGCACGACTGCTCTCCGCACCTGAGCCGCCCGCGCCTGAGCCGGCCTGTACCCGGGCGGCCGCCCGCGCCCGCGCTCCGCGCGTCGGCCGGAGGCTTCCCGAGTCACCCGTTTGTCCACCCTGCCTGGCCGGAACGGTGCGGGAGGGTTTGTCTGAGTCCAACTGCGAGGAGGCAACCGTGCCGGACGACGAGAGCACGAACGAGCTTGCGGCGTTGCGAGCCCGGATCGCCGCACTGGAAGCAGACGCGGCCCGCGCGCCCCGGCGCCATCGTGGCCGCTCGTTCCTGGCCGCCGTCCTGATCGTGATCGGCTGCCTGCTCGCCCCGCTGGGCATCGTCGCCTCCTGGACCGCCGACATCGTCGGCGACACCGACCGGTACGTCTCCACCGTCGCCCCGCTCGCCTCCGACGAGGACGTGCAGGTGGCGGTCGCGAACCGGGTGACGGGCGCGGTCATGGAGAAGATCGACCTGCAGGACCTCCTGGAAGGGGTCGCCCCCGACCAGCGCCCGCTGCTCGCCAAGGCGCTGGGGAAGCTGGGCGGATCGCTGGAGAGCGCGATCCGCAGCTTCGTCCACGAGAAGACGCAGGAGGTCGTCGCCTCGGACGCCTTCAAGACGGTCTGGACCGACGCGAACAGGGCGATCCACACCTCGCTCGTCCGCGCCCTGACGGGCAGCGGTGACGGAGCCGTACAGATCAACAACGACACCGTTACCGTCGACCTCGCGCCCGTGATCGAACGGGTCAAGGAGCGGCTGGTCGACTCCGGGCTCACCGTCGCCGGCAAGATCCCCGAGATCCACACCGACTTCACCGTCGTCAAGTCCGACGACATCGGCAAGGTCAAGACCGGTTTCCGGCTGCTGCAGATCATGGGGGTGTGGCTGCCCCTTCTCGCCCTCCTGCTGATCGCCGCGGGCATCCTGCTCTCCACCCACCGCCGTCGCACCCTGATCGCCTCGGCACTCGGCCTGGCCTTCGCGGCCCTGGTCCTCGGCGTCGGCCTGACCGTGTTCCGTACGGTCTACCTCAACGCACTGCCCGACACCGTCTCCCAGCCCGCGGCCGAGTCCGTCTACGACGCGCTGATCCACTTCCTGCGCACCACGGTCCGCATGGTCATCGTCCTCGGCGTGGTGCTCGCCCTGGCCGCCTGGCTCACCGGTCCCAGCCGCCCCGCCGTCGTCACCCGCCGCATCTGGAACTCCGGCATCGTCGCCACCCGGAGCGCGGCGGACGGATTGGGTCTGCGCACAGGACCGGTCGGCCCGTTCGTCCGTCGCCACCGCAAGTGGATCACCTGGATCCTGGTCGGGATCGCCGTACTCGTCTACATCCTGTGGGACCACCCCACCGGCTGGGTCGTCGTCGGTCTCGCCCTGTGCCTGCTCGTCGCCTTCGCGGTGACCGGGTTCCTCGCGGCCGAGCCTTCGGACACGGACACGGACACCGACGCCGGCACCGATGACGAAGTGCGGACGCAGGCGTAGGGGCGGATGCCGGGAGAAGGCCGCAGGGCGGCCCTTGCGACACGATGGCGACTGCTGCGTGCGGGGGCCGAGGCGCGCCTGCCCGTCCTGACCGAGATCGCGAGCCGGTTGTTGTCCGGGAACCTGCTGGACGCGGGCACCCGCCTGGCGGCTCAGGCGTTCCTGGCCGCCGTGCCGCTCCTCTTCGCCGTCGCGGCGTTCGCCCCGCACTCGGTACGTGACCAGCTGAGGGAATCCCTGCGCGCGATGTTCGGACTGAGCGGTCGTTCCGACGTCGAGCTGCAGCAGGTGCTCGGTGACTCCGCCGACGGCGACCTGAAGGAGACGACGGGTACGGTCGGTCTGGTCGTCGCACTGGTCTCGGCGACCAGCTTCAGCCGGGCGATGGCCCGGGTCTGCGAGCGGGCCTGGGCGCTGCCCAAATCCAAGACGCGGGTCGCGGTCTGGCGTTGGGTGGTGTGGCTGCTGGCTCTGCTGCTCGTGGTCCTGATGCAGGGGCCGATGCGGGACGGCTTCGGGGCGGGCCTGTGGGTCGGCGTGCCGGTCTTCTTCCTCGTGAGCACCGGGATCTGGATGTGGACCCAGCACCTGCTCCTCGCCAACCGCGTCCGATGGCTGCCGCTGCTGCCGGGTGCGGTCCTGGCGGCGACGGCCACGAGCGGGCTGGCGCTGACGGCGCGCTTGTACATGCCCACCGCGTTCAACAGGGCGCTGGGGGAGTACGGATCCCTGGGGCTCGTCCTCACCATGCTGTCCTGGCTGATCGTCGTGTGCGCGGCGGTCACCTTCGCGTTCACCATCGGGGCGGTGCTCGCGCAGGAACCGCCCCTGTGCCACTACTTGGGGATGGTGTACGAGGAGCGGACAGAGGCGGACAACCACGGTCCGACGGAGGAGCCCCCGGCCGGGAACTCGTGACCTGCCGCTTCCGCGGCCGCCGCCGATCAGGCCCTCGACGACCGGCGGCGTCGGGGTCCTCAGCCCGTGCGGAGGATCCGGAAGCGACCGGGTTCCGCCGGATCTCGATCAACGACCTGGACGGGCGGCCAGGCCCACTGCCACACGCTGATGCCCGGCGGCCGGGAGAACCGGATCCGACCGCGGGTGCCTTCGACCGCGACGCCCGGCCAGGATTCGGCGATGCGCTTCCGGTCCGTGCCGTGGGAACGCAGCACGTCGGCGAGGACGGCGATCGTGTCGTAGCCCTCGAAGGCGACGAAGGAGGGCGCTTCGCCCAGCCGTTCACGGAGGGCCGTCCCGACGCGTGCACCGAGTGGGCCGAGCCGCTCGGGGAGGTAGCGCAGGAAGGGGATCCCGGCGCCGTCGGCGCCCAGGAGCGTCGCCCATTCGGCGAACTCCGGCTGCCCGGCCGGAGCGCCCAGCACGGTTTCGGCGAGGCGCGGGTCGCGGCGGACGGCCTTGACGATCGGCACCGCCGGCTCCGGGTGGCCGACCAGCAGAAGGAGGGCGGTCGCGCGGTGCTCGACGAGTGCGTCGCACACCGCCGCGGGGGTGAGCCCGCGCATGTCGAGCTCGATGACCGTGCCGCCGCGTGGGGCGAGGTGGTCCCGCAGAATCCCGGCCCCGGATGCCCAGTAGACACTCGGATCGGCGGCCACGGCGATCCGGCTGTGGCCGGCGTCGAGGAGGAAGTCCGCGTAGATCCGCCAGCCGTGGGACTGCGCCGGGGCGACGCGTGCGACCCACTCCGTCGGCTGGTCGGTGAGCGCGTCGAGAACGGCTGACGAGCAGAGGAACGGCAGACCCAGGGCGTCGGCCCTGGCGGCAGCGGCGCGGGCGACGACGCTGTGGTACTCGCCGGCCACGGCGGCCACGCCGAGGCCCTCCAGTTCGTCCACGGCCGCAGCGGCCCTCTGCGGATCGGCGGCGGTGTCGCGGACCACCAGCTCGACGGGCCGTCCGGCGATCCCACCGGCGTCATTGACCTCGCGCACGCCCAGTTCGAGTCCGGCGAGCACGTGCCGGCCCGCATCGACCCAGCCGGGCCGGGTCAGCGGAACGAGAGCACCGATCTTGACGGAGGAGTCGGATGATCCGTCAGCGCGCTCCGCTGCGGGCGGCGATGGTGGTGTGTGCATGCGGCGCGTCCCCCGAGTGACGAATCGGTCGCCACTCGCCCCGACAGCAGAGTGAACGTCATCGGCGCCGAGACTAGTCGAGCCCCTGGTCGAGCGATCGGAGGAGGGTGCCGTCACGGGCGCGACCGGTATCAAACGCCGGGCGGAAGGCTCACGTTCTTCCTCCACGGCACGCCGCCGTGCGCACGACGGCGCGGCCTTGTCGCCGTCGTGGTGCACGGTACGAGATGTCGACCGTGCCCCGTCCCTGGTGCAGGTGGGAACGACCGCGTGCACGCGTGCGGACCCCGGGGGAATGCCGTGGACACCTCCTCGTACACTGCGATCAACTCCCGGTCAGGTGTCGGCGCGAAGCGCTGGAAGGGGCCTAGTGGTGGCAACGCTTTCCGAGATAAGCGCCCTGTTGGGTGAGTCCACGTTCAACTGGTCGGATCCGGCGCCATGGACCGCAAGGGAGCGGGAATTCGGCATCGAATTCCCGGCGGACTTCCGTGAGATCATCGACGCCTACGGTTCGATCGAGATCAACGGACAGTTGTATCTGAAGCACCCGGCCGAGCACCTTCTGCATGATCTGGGCACGATGATCAGGGCGGACCTCGAATTCTGGCGCGAGGAGGACATGGCCGAGTTCCTGCCCGGCCCGGCTGGAACGAACCCCGGTGAGTTGATCCCGGTGGCGACGGCCACGACGGGGGAAATGATCTTCCTCCGCATCCCTGACGACTCCTCGTCCCCGTGGCGCGTCGTGGTCCAGGAAATGGACAGTCCGTCCTGGACTCTCTACGAGATGACGTTCAGCGAGTGGTTGCTGGCCTATCTCAAGGGGAGGGACGTGACGTTGTGCTCTCGCGACCGCGCACCCGACGGCCCTTTCTACGAGTTCCTGCCCTAGAGGTGAACGCCGTGGTATCCGCTGCCCTGACGGGCAGGGGATACCACCGTGTGAGGGGCCGTCACGGCGTTTGTCGGACCGTCCAGACCGTCCAGGTCGACACGGGTGACAGTGATTCCTCTATGGCCTCCAGCCGGGCACGCCACCCGTCCAGCCCCAGCTTCTGGGCCAGTACCACGGCCGGCGCGACACCCCACCGCAGGACCGGCACGGTGCCTGCGTCGGCCCAGCGCTCGAGGTCGGCGCGCACGGACTTCGGCGCGGAGGCGTTCGACCGAAGCGCTGTCGCGCCCTCCAGTACGGCCATGTCGCAGATGTCGGAGCCCCGCTCGCTCAGGAGTTTCAGGAGGCCTCTGGTGTACTTGTCCTCGCCGGCGGCGTAGCAGGCGTAGGCGCGGGCCAGGGTCAGGGCCGGATCGGGTGCCCAGGTCTTGTCCGCAGTGAACAGTCTCTTGGGATTGTGACCGCTCAAGTTCCCCAGTGAAACGAGGGCGTCCCATTCCGGGGTCGGAATTGTCGAGAGTGGTTCCACCCGGGTCGCCCTGTCGCTGATGTCGAGCGCCAGGGGTAGCGAGGGATGGAGAGGGAATGTCACGCCCGTGCCGGTTCCGGGGAGTGACACGCAGGTCCCCCATGCGGATTCCTTCGGATACGTCGTGATCAGCCACTTGCCGGTTCGACGGTCGAGATCGATGACGGAATATCCGGGAAGTTCTTCCCAGACCTCAGGCTGGATGATCACCCTGAGTGGCGCCAAGCTGTTCCCGATGGTGCGAGGCAGCGGTACGGTCTTCTCGGTCCCCGCGAAGACCTCGACCATCTCGGACCAGGATCCCCAAGGTAGGTCGACCCTCACCTGGACGTGGCCTGGTGACACGCTGAACAATGGGTCCGCCTCGATCTCCCGTATGGCCCGCTCGGTCTGGCCGACGGTTACGGTGGGAGTGTCTGTGACAGCGCCGACCAGTTGTCCCGTTCCGCCTTCGGGCAGCACGACCCTGACTGCCGTGCGATCGGGGAATTCCGATGATTCGCGGATCGTGGTCGATATGTCGTCCGGTGTCACGGAGGCAAAGGTGGTGGCGACCTCCGATGCGAACTGCATGAGCAGTTCCCGGTCTCCGTACCGTCCTGAAATATAGAGGCCCCCCTCTTCTTCTGTGACCTCGATCCTGTTCGGCGGATTCCGCAGGTACTTCCGGATGCTCCCACGGAGTTCGTGAGAAGTGGAGGAGGTGAGGCTGCCGCTGGAGTCGACGTTTCCGACGAAGACCCATGCGGTGTCGTCGTCCATCGGCTTCCTGGAGGACCGGTAGGTGTCGGGCCGGGGCGGCAACGACCATCTCCTGCCGCGCAGTCGGCCTTCCGGCGGCGAGTCCGGTGGAGACCCCGGCGGGTCCGGCTTCAACTTGAAGACGATCTCGCTGTCGCTGTCGCCGATGTGAATCCGACGTTCGGCCGGCTTTCGCCAGCCCGAGTTGTCCTTGAGCCGGCAGGTCACGCTCAGGCTCGTCTCGTGGGGGAGGTGGTTCTCGAAGGGCAGCTCCACCGTCGTACGAGGCGGTACGGGAGCCTCTCTGCGCCAATAGGGCGCGTCGTCCACCCGTACCAGTATCTCGCGCACATCCTTCGCGGCAGAGGCGGGTGTCACGGATATGGACATGCGCGCAGCGGGAGTCGGAGGGAGGTGAAGGGGCCAGACATTCTGGGCCGTACCTGCTCCGTACACCTGCACCCCGGGGGTCTGGCGGATGCGTTTCGTCCACGCGGTTTCCGCTACCTCCGGACCGACGACTTCCGTCACCGCCCTGCGCAGGTCGATGCTGACGTCACCGCTGTCGAAATCCAGGTGGAGAGTCCGAGGGGTCGGATTCTGTGTGTCGATGATCTTAAGCAACTTCTTGAGGAAGAGGCCTCGCCCCTCTATCTCCATCGCCATCTCGCTCTGCTGGCATGCGAAGCAGAAGACCAGCGTGTTGCCGGCCTTGGCGTTGAAGCCCGAGAACGGCATCCCTGCGACGACCCTGGATCGCTCGCTCTCGGTAAAGGGAACATTCTGGCAGCCGTCCATGATCAGCAATTGTTCCGGGAAATCCATGGACCGGAACAATTCAATGTGCTCCTCGATGCCGAGGTTGTGGAACACGCCCTTTTCCTTGGGTGATGCCTCGCAGGTGACGAAGAGCCTCTTCGTGGCGGGATCATAGATGCCGTGCCCCGAAAGGAATACGAACAGGTGACTCCCGTGCACCTCGCGAAGCTTTTCAAGGGATTTCGTTATATCGGCCTCCGTCGCATTCTCCCAGGGCACTACCGGGTCCAGTGATGTGAGCAACGGGCGACTTGTCTCTGTCGGCTGTGCATGCAAAAGGATGCGTTGATCAGGAACCCCCGCCTTCCGTAGCCACTCCACCGATTGGCATGCATCTTGCACGGCGCCGCCGAGATCGTTGATATCCGGATGGTCGTAGGCATCGATTCCGACCACCAGCGCCCAGCTATCCTCATATGTGCCGGTCATGGCCAGTTATCTTTGATCAAAGCGTAGGTGGCTGCGTGGGCCCAGTAGGCGCTGTGCGATTCCGGGAACGGGACTCCGGCATCGACATCCCTGTCGACGATTCCGCTCACCCCGTCGAAGGCGGGGGCCGCGCGGAAGGACAGGAAATCCGCTGGACTGTAGATGTTCAGCCAGGGAGTGAACGGCTTCGCGTTCTTGCCGGGTTCGAGTGACACCAGGGCGTCCAGCAGATACAGGTACGGTGCCTGTGAACCGGCCGTCACCAGCAGGTCCACGTGTGGAGCGTCGTCGCCGGACAGCAGATCCACCATGGCGATCCCGCCGAGACTGTGTCCCACGACGACGACAGGGCCGTTCGGAGGCAGGTCGGAGATGGCGGTGGCAAGAACTTCGCGGACCGCTTCCCCGCGACGTATGTAGAACGCCACGTCGCGAATGAAGTCGGAGAAGGGGTCCATGAGCTTCGCCCGGTGTTCCTTGGCCTTGGCGTTGCCGATGCGCACCGCCAGAGGTCCGAGGACCTTCCAGAGCGATTGTGTGACGACTCCCCTGGTGGGGGCGCCGGACAATGTGTCGCTGACCGCGTCGACGAATTGTGTTCGCTCGTCACCGGAAATCGCTATGGGCGACAGCTTCGGAGGAACAGCGATGCGGTGACCGCGCAGGATGAAGGCGACGACGGATCGCGAGACGGCATCGAGCAGTAGCTTCTGCTCATTGGCGTCGACCGGCTCGTCCTTATTGCGGGCGCGGTCCATCGCTCTGACGATTCCGATCAGGACATCGGAATCGCGTACCGAAGTGATGGCCGAGCGCAGCTCCTCGTCGGTGACCCCTGCGGCTTTGAGCGCGCCTTGTGGCACCGCGGCCCCGTCCATCCGTTGCTGCACTTCGACTTGCAGCGGTACGACACCGAGCACGACGTCCGCCGGTCCGGGACGGGCGGCGGCGCGTATCCGCAGTTCGATGAGCGGGTCTTCGATGAGCAGCCCCCAGGTGGCTGCTTCGCTCTCGCCGCTTTCAGGCGCCTCGACCTCCATTGCCGCACGTGTACTCACTGAGGATTCCGGCAGGATGGGTGTCACGTCGAGGTCGGCCGGCCCGACCTTCTCGCCCCAGTGTGGTGCGGATACGGACTCCCGAGGCAGGCCCAGCCCCTCCATGCCGGTGCGTACTTTCTCCAGTGTGTCTTTGACGCCTTCACGGACCCCCGTGCCATGCACGAATACCAATGAGCCCTCCATAGCTCCTCCTGGGCATCTGAAGTACACCGGCGGGAGCACGTCGACGGGAAGGCTTGTCCGCGGTCTGGTCTCGCATCGGTGCCAGGGCGGTTCTTCTTCCAGCTTGCGACCGTTGTGATCCCCTGTCCATCGCGCCGGGAGTGGACGGGAGTAGAGTGAATTCAGCGCGTCCATGCCCAGGAGTGGCGCGTCCCTGCCCAGGAGTTCGGCGCCTAGAGGTGGGCAGAGTGGTGGAACGTAACACTTTTGCACTGGAAATCTCCGGCGGCCACGGCCGCTATTCGGTCAGTGCGACGACAGGAACTGAGACCCCCGTCATTGTTTCTGACGTCGCTTTGGACGTGGAAAACATCAGAGAGCGCTCCGGGGCGCTCCAGGACAGCTCGGGATCCACCTCGATGGCGAGCAGATCGCCAAGGGGGTCCTTCGCCACGCGGGACCTGTCCGCCCGGGAGATCGGCGACGAGCTCTTCGGGGCGCTCTGTCCCGGTGATGTGGGCGAGCTCTATGCCGACCGGCGACGGAGGGCCGCCGCCCGGGGTGAGAACCTGCGGATGATGCTCCGCATGGACACCCCGGAGTTGACCACACTGCCCTGGGAGTTGATCCACAGTCAGGACTTCGGCTACCTGTGCCTGGAGGACGAGGTCGTGCGTTGTGTCGACCTGTCCGACCCTCACGGTCCGACTCCGACGGAACCTCCGGTCCAGGTGACGGGACTCGTGTCAGCGCCCCCGTTCGAGCGGTCGCTGGACGTGCTGGGCGAGGAGCGCAATCTGCGGAGAAGTCTGAGGGGGCTGGTCGAAGGAGGAGTCGCCCAACTGCGCTGGGTGCAGGCGCGTAACTGGACGAGGATGCTGGACGAGTTCACTTTCAGGTCCGCCGGATGCCATGTGCTCCACTACGTGGGCCATGGCGAGTACGACGAAGAGCATCAGGCGGGTGCGCTCGTCTTCAGCGACCAGCAGGGCCGGAAGCGGCTCATCCATGGCGATGCCATGGGCAAGGCCATCAAGCAGGCGCGTCTGAAGCCGCAGCTCGTGGTTCTGAACGGGTGCGAGACGGGGAAGGGGAGCCACGACGAGCTGTACTCCAGTGTGGCTGCGGAATTGCTGAAGTTCGTCCCGGCCGTGGTCGCCATGCAGTTCGCGGTGTCCGACCGCGCTGCGGTCGCGTTCTCCCGCTTCTTCTACCAGGCGCTGGTCGGCCTCGGGCGCCCCGTCGACGTGGCGGTGCACCACGGGCGAGTCGCGATGCTGCTGCACGACGACCAGAGCCTCGAGTGGGCGACACCGGTGCTGTACGTGCGCAGCGACAAGGACGTCCGACTGTTCGACGTCGTGCAGCAGACGCCGAACTTCGAGAGGGCTGTCGAGAGCGTGCGGCGCGACGAAGAGCGACTCATCGCGGCCCAGGCCTCCAGGAGCACGCAGATCCACGGAAATCCGGTACTGATCCAGAAGAGACCCGCAGGCGACTCGACTGCCGGCGAGCGGCGGAAGTTCACTCGGACCGACTTCGAGCTGGTCTTTCCCGGGCCGCGGAACGGGATCGTCTCCATGCGCCGGAAGAACGGCATACGCGGCGTTCCCTGGGGACCGCCCAACTTCATTCTTCCCCGGCTCGGGAAGGTCGACGCGATCGGCATGGTGGAGAGCAGACTCGGCGAGGGGAGGAGCAGTCTCGAAGTCGTCGCGAGAACAGGGGAGGAGCTGGAGTTCGCCTGGAACGACAGCGCGGACCCCGCCGATTGGCATGTGCTGCCGACGCCCATAGCCGGACGGGCGTCCGGCATTCCGGCGCTCGTCCAGTCCCGGCACGGCGATCCCGGCGACTTCCACCTGCTGTGTCCTGCCGCGGGCGGTGGCCTGATGTTCATGCTTCGCAGGAACGACACGGAGGGCTATCCATGGACCGCTCCCTACGTGTTCGCCCCGGGCTTGGGAGAGGTCGCGGCGGTGGGCATGGTGGAGAGCGATCTCGGCGGCGGTCGGGGTGGTCTGGAAGTCGTCGTGAGGACGGGGGAGGAGCTTCGGTTCCTCTGGAACGAGACCGCGGAACCGACCGACTGGCATGAGCTGAAGGACCCGATCGCCCGTGGGGCGACGGGCAACCCGGTACTGATCCAGGATCGCACCACAGAACCCGGCGACCTCCTGCTGGCATGCCCCGCAGTGCACGGCGGGATGTTGTTCCTCCGTCGCAGGAACGATGCCGACGGCCTGCCGTGGAGCATGCCCTACTTCGCGGCGCAGGAGCTGGAGGTCACCGCCTTGACCATGATCCAGAGCACCTACGGCGGCAAGGACGGCAGACCAGGGGGCAATCTGGAACTCATCGCCCGGGTGGGCGACTCGCTGGAGTTCTTCTGGAAGGGACCGCGCCCGGAGTTCTGGGTCCACAACACCTTCGGCCCACAGCACCCGCTGGTGGAGACGCTGGCATCCTCCGAGTCCGCGACCATCTGACGGACCGTCGGCGAAGCGTCGAGCATTTTCCTCGCCTGCTCCCCTTACGTGCCGCGGGGTTTCCCCTTAGCCTCTCCAGAACTCGCAAGTTACCGGCCGGTCAATGAATCATTGGCAGGCGCACTGGGCCCGGGGGTTGCCATGAGTGCCGCGCAGAACCTTCTCGACAGCCGCCCGCCATCAGTGGCGCACATCTTCCTCTCCAGGGTCGCGGCCACACCCGACCGCGAGGCCTATCGCCACCCCGTGGCGGCCGACGGCGGTGCTCCCGGCGCCGAGGAGTGGCGCTCGCTGACGTGGGCGCAGACCGCGGAGCGCGTCAAGGCCATCGCGGCAGGCCTGCTCACCCTCGGGCTGCGGCCGGAGGAGCGGGTGGCCATCTCCTCCTCGACCCGGGTGGAGTGGATCCTCGCCGACCTGGGCGTCGCCTGTGCGGGAGGCGCCGCCACCGCGGTCTACCCGAGCACCAACGCCGAAGAGACGGCGTACATCCTCTCCGACTCCGGCAGCCGGGCGATCTTCGTCGAGAACGCCGAGCAACTGGCCAAGGTGGCCGCCCACGCCGACCGTCTGCCCGGTCTCGACCACGCCATCCTCTTCGACCCCGACCCCGACGCGGACACGCCCCGGGTCGACGGGCTGGACGTACTGACCCTCGCCGAGCTGGAGAAGCGCGGCGAGGCCCATCTGCAGGAGCATCCGGACGCGGTCGACACGGCGGTCCGGGCCATCGGGCCCGATCACCTCGCCACCCTGATCTACACCTCCGGAACGACCGGCCGTCCCAAGGGCGTGCGCCTGGTGCACGACTGCTGGTCCTACCAGGCCGTCGCGCAGGAGGTCAGCGGGCTGCTGCTCCCCGACGACGTGCAGTTCCTTTGGCTGCCGCTGTCCCATGTCTTCGGCAACGCCCTGATCGCCGGTCAGGTGAAGACCGGAAGCGTGATCGCGGTGGACGGGCGCATCGACCGCATCGTCACCAACCTGCCCGTCGTCCGGCCCACCGTGATGGCTTCCGCACCGAGGATCTTCGAGAAGGTCTACAACGGCATCGCGGCCAGGGCGAGGGCCGAGGGCGGCGCCAAGTACAAGATCTTCCTGTGGGCGGCGAAGGTCGCCCGCGACCACGCCAGGACCGGGCAGGAGCAGATGGTGGCCACGGGAAGGCGCAAGCTGCCCCTCTGGCTCACCGTGCAGCACGCCGTCGCCGACAAACTGGTCTACGGCAAGATCCGCGCGGCCTTCGGGGGTGAACTCCGGGGCAGCGCCTCGGGAAGCGCCGCACTCGCCGCCGACATCGGTTACTTCTTCGCCGGCGCGGGCGTGCCCGTTCTCGAGGGCTACGGACTGACGGAGACCAGTGCGGCCGTCACGGTCAACCCGGTCGACGACTTCCGGGTGGGCACGGTCGGCAGGCCGCTGCCCGGCACCGAGGTCCGGATAGCCGAGGACGGGGAGATCCTCCTGCGGGGACCCGGCGTCATGCGGGGCTATCACAACCTCCCGGACAAGACCGCCGAAGTGCTGGAGAGCGACGGCTGGTTCCACACCGGCGACATCGGAGACGTCGACAAGGACGGCTTCGTGCGGATCACCGACCGCAAGAAGGACCTGTTCAAGACCTCGGGCGGCAAGTACATCGCACCCACGGAGATCGAGAGCCGCTTCAAGGCCGTCTGCCCGTTCGTCAGCAACATCCTGGTCATCGGCAACGGCCGCAACTACTGCACCGCACTGATCACGCTCGACGAGACCGCGATCATGCCCTGGTCGGCATCGAACGGCCTCGGGGGCCGTACCTATGCCGACGTCGTCTCCTCGCCGGAGGCGCACGCGCTGATCGAGGGCTTCGTCCAGCGGGTGAACGGCGATCTGCAGCGGTGGCAGACGATCAAGAAGTTCTCGGTGCTGCCGCGCGACCTCGATGTCGAGCACGGCGAACTCACCCCGAGCCTCAAGGTCAAGCGGCCGTTCGTGGAGCGGGAGTACGCCGAGGTCGTCGAGGCCATGTACGAGGGTTCCCGCGAGGCATGACGTCCGACCTCCCGTCCGGTACGGCAGACCACAGCCGTACCGGACGGGCGCCGGGGTCACCCCTGGGAACGGCTCAGGACACGTTGGTGTACTTGGTGCCCTCGCCCGCGTACAGCGATGTCGACTGACGACTGAACGGCGCCGTGGCGGAGCCCGTCGAGCGGTAGACGTACGTGCCGGCGGAGCCGTACGCGATCAGGTCCGGGCGGCCGTCGTTCGTCACGTCACCGGCGCCGACGAGCTGGCTGAAGCCGCCCCACCCGCCGCCCACGCGGACGCGGGTGGAGTACGTGTAGCCGTTGCTCGGGTAGAGCCAGAGGACGCCGGAGGCGTCACGGGCGACGAGGTCGCCGCCCGCGTCACCGGCGATGTCGCCGACGGCGGTCAGCTGGTTGTAGCCGCCCCAGCCGCCGCCCATCCGGACCCGGGGCCCGTACGGCTTCGCCGCGTCGCCGGTGCCCAGGTAGCGCCACAGGAAGCCCGCGGTGTCGACGGCGAAGAGGTCCGCCTTGCCGTCCGTCCCGAGGTCCGAGCCGCCGGCGAGCTTGGTGTAGCCGCCCCACCCGCCGCCGATCCGCGTCCGGGCGGTGAAGGTGCCGTCGCCCTTGCCGAGGTAGTTCCACAGCACACCGGAGCCGTCGAGGGCGATGAGGTCGCCGTGCGCTCCGCCGCCGATGTTCCCGACGGCCTCGATCTGCTGGTACGTGTTCCAGCCCGGCCCGATCTTCGTCCGCTTGGCCGGCTTCACCTGCCCGTTCACCGGCCAGTCGAACAGGTCGTCGCTCCACAGCACGCCGGCGGCGTCGCGGGCGAGGAGGTCGCCGGAGCCGTTGTCGGTGAAGTCGTGGGGGTTGGCCCTGCGGGACACCGTGAAGGCACCGGAGGCCGTGGCAGGAGTGCCGACACCGTCGAGCGGGGTGGCGGTCAGCTGCCAGGAGTAGGCGCCGTTCGGCGCGCTGGCCCCGTTCAGGAGCCCGTCCCACGAGAAGGCGAAGCGTGCGGGACCCCCGGACTCCGTCAGGCGCGTCACCTGCTTCCTGCCCGACCGGTTGTGCGTCAGCGTCAGGTCCACGCGGGCGTTGCCGCGCGACAGCGCCCACTCCATCGCCGTGCTGACCGGCTTCTCCAGGTCGATCGCCGTCGGGACCTTCGACTCCGTCACCTTGACGCCGAGCACCCGGCCGGTGTCGGCGACGGGCGTGACGGTCGGTGTGCCGCCGACGCCCTCGGTGATCCGGAACAGGCCGTCCGACTCCGTCGTCGCACCGCGCACCAGCAGGCTGCCGTCGGCGGCGTGGGCGACGGAAGAGTAGTTCACCAGGAGCTTGGTGGGAGCGGCGCCCGTGACGATGTTCCGCGCGTACAGCGGGGTCAGGGCCTCCGGCCCGGCGAGCGGGTCGCGCTGTGCCGCGTACAGGGCCGAGTCACCGATGATCCCGGCGAGGACAGGCTGCCCCGGGATGTCGTCGAGCGGGATGCTCTTGGCGAGCCCGGAGCCGCGCACCACGAGTTGGTGGCTGCCCGCCACGTTCGTGGTCCACGCCTCGTACTTCGAGGTGAGGGCGCCGGTGGTCGCCGCGTTCCACTCCGGCGAACCGTTCGTCCACGCCGGGTCGATGACCGTCCCCGAGACCACGGGGACGACGGCCCGCCAGGCGTACGGAGCCGGCCTCCCGCCCCCGCCGGTGTCGCGCAGCCCCTTGCCGAGGATCAGCACGATGGGCCTGCCGTTGCTGTCCTTGCCCGCGGCGACGACCTTGTGGCCGGTCTCGGTCTCGCCGCGGTACGGGTTCGAGAGCTTCGTCTTCCGGACGATGCCGTTCACGTTCTCCAGCTGCCACAGCTCCCGGCCCACGCCGGTCGTCGGCACGCTCACGTACAGGACGGAGCCGGCCACGCCGACCACCTCGGCACCGGAGCCGACCGTGCCGATGTTGTGGTTGGCGTACGTGGACGTCGCCGGGTGGTACGCGACGAACCTGCTGCCGTCACCCGTCACGATGAAGTCGGAGACGGAGTCGTAGCCGTACGGCCCGCCCAGGGGCGACACCGTGCCGTCGTTCTTGTGCCACTCCAGCGCCGTGGCGCCGTTCTCGTCCGTGCACGTCGTGACGTAGCCGTAGGCGCCGGTGGAGACGATCTCGGCCGCGACGGGCAGCAGGCCCGGGGCGGTCGGCGCACACCGGCCCTCGGCGCTGGTGGGGGCGGCGACGGCCGGGGCGGCGGTGACGAGAGTCCCCGTCACGCCGGTGACCGTGGTCAGGGTGAGGAGGGCGGCCGCGAGCCGGCGCCCTGATATGTAATGGTTCACGATTCTCCTCGCATGATGCCCACTCAGACTCATGATCGGGTCGAGTGGTTGTACGAGGAGTTCGGTCTCCTGGGCAGGAGCCCAGGAGCGGACGGAGCGTCAGGTGGTGCGCCACCGGCGGAGCGTGTCGCCGTCGAAGGCGAGCCGGGTGTCGTCGCTGAGGGGCGGCGCGCGTGGTGTCACCCCGGTACCCGGCGGATGGGCGACCTCCGCCCGGACGGCTTCGTGTTGGGCGGGGCTCCTCACCGGGTCGTGAGCAGGACCACGTGCAGTGTGCGGGGGCCGTGTACCCCTTCGACCCGGTCGAGTTCGATGTCGCTGGTGGCGGAGGGGCCCGAGATCCAGGTGAGGGGGCGGGTCGGGTCGAGGAGCGGCATGGCCTGCGGGACCGAGGCGACGATCTGGTCGGCGGCCCGTACGACGCAGATGTGCAGGTCGGGCACGAGGGTGAGGGAGCGGCGGCCCTGGCCCGCGCCGCCGTCCAGGACGATCGTGCCGGTCTCGGCGATCGCCAGGGCGCAGCCGGTGACCACCGCGTCCGTGGCGTCGAGTTCGTACGGGGTGAGGGGCGCGTGGCGTTGTTCCACCGGTGTGCCCGACAGCCAGGCGGCGGGCAGCCCCGGCGGGACGGCGACCGAGCCAGCCCCGTGGTCCGCCAGCAACCCACCGATCAGGGCCGGGAGTTCGGCCTCCATGGCGCGGTGCACGTGCGCCCGGTAGTCGGCGAGGTTCTCGTGCAGGAGATCGAGGACCGCGGCGGGGTCGTCGGGGCTGTGGGTGGTGAGGTAGCCGCGTGGGGCGCTCGGGGTGTCGGGTGCTTCGGCGAGCGCCGTACGGATGCGGCTCAGGATCCGCTCGCGGGAGGAGGGTGCCGGGGGTGTGGTCATGTGCGGTTCTTCTTCCACCAGTCGCGGAACGGTTCGGCGGGCATCTGCGGCAGGTCCCTGCTGTCGGTCCATCGGCTTGCGCCCGGTCCGGGGAGTTTCCTGGGGTGGAGCCGGCGGGTCCTGGCCGCGACGCGCTCACCCGCCGCCAGGACGCCGGGGTTGTCGAGGACCCAGCCCGCCGCCTTGATCGCGGCCTTCTCCAGCCGGTGCCCCCGGCCGCCTTGGTCGGCGACCTTCTCCCTGAGGTGGACGAGGACCTCGGGGATGTCGATGGCGACGGGGCAGACGTCGTAGCAGGCGCCGCAGAGGGAGGAGGCGTAGGGGAGGGAGGCGTCGATCTCGCTTGCCGTTCCCCGTAGTTGAGGGGTGAGGATGGCGCCGATCGGCCCGGGATAGACCGAGCCGTAGGCGTGCCCCCCGGCCCGCTCGTAGACGGGGCAGACGTTCAGACAGGCGGAACAGCGGATGCAGCGCAGGGCCTGCCGGCCGACCTCGTCGGCGAGCGCGTCCGTGCGTCCGTTGTCGAGGAGCAC
This sequence comes from Streptomyces sp. NBC_00572, assembly GCF_026341815.1. Taxonomy (GTDB): domain Bacteria; phylum Actinomycetota; class Actinomycetes; order Streptomycetales; family Streptomycetaceae; genus Streptomyces. Next base: position 828,138 of record NZ_JAPENX010000002.1, on the reverse strand, counting down.
CAGGTGGAAGGCGGACGGCCCGTCGTCGTCGCTCGTGCCGGTCCACATGCTCGTGTACGGGTTCATGCGCTCGGCGGTCGACGAGCGCGGGAGGGTCTGGAGGAACACCTCCAGGTCGCGCCAGGAGGGGACGACCTTCTCGATGCCCACGACGGAGATGAGCGTCTCGGGCAGGGTGAGGCACATCCGGCCGTTGCCCTCGGACTCGACGACGACCAGGGTGCCGGTCTCGGCGACCATGAAGTTGGCGCCCGAGATGCCGACCTTGGCCCGCAGGAACTTCTCCCGCAGATGCAGCCTGGCCGCCTCGGCCAGCTCGGCGGGACTGTCGGTGAGGCCCTCGGGCGCCGAGCGGCCCCATTTGCCCATCTCGGAGCGGAAGATGTCGCGGATCTCGCCCCGGTTGCGGTGGATCGCCGGTACCAGGATGTGCGAGGGCCGGTCTTCGCCGAGCTGCACGATCAGCTCGGCGAGGTCGGTCTCGTACGCGGAGATTCCCTCGGCCTCCAGGGCTTCGTTGAGGCCGATCTCCTGCGTGGCCATCGACTTGACCTTGACGACCTCGGTCTCGCCGGTCGCCTTCACCAGGTCGGCGACGATGCGGTTCGCCTCGGCGGCGTCCGCCGCCCAGTGCACCGTCCCGCCGGCGGCGGTGACGGACTCCTCCAGCTGGACCAGATAGTGGTCGAGCCGGTGGAGCGTGTGGTCCTTGATCTGCTTGCCCGCCTCGCGCAGCTCCGCCCAGTCGTCGAGTTCGGCCACGGCCACCGCCCGCTTGTCGCGGATGGTGTGGGTGGCGTGGCGCAGGTTCGCCCGCAGGGTGCTGTTCCGTACGGCCTCGTGCGCGGCCTTCGGGAAGGCCGGCATTCCGATGAACGTGCCGCTCATGCCAGGGGCTCCTCTTCCGTGCTCGCGAGAATCTCGGCGATGTGCAGGGCGCGTTGCGGGGCGTCCTGACGACGCAGCATGCCATCGATGTGCATCAGACAGGAGTTGTCGGCGCCGCACAGCACCTCCGCGCCGGTGGCAAGGGAGTTGCGGACCTTGTCGGCGCCCATCGCCGTCGACACGTCGGCGTTCTTCACCGCGAACGTGCCGCCGAAGCCGCAGCACTCCTCGGCCCCCGGCAGCTCCACCAGCTCCAGCCCCTTCACGGCCTGCAGCAGGCTGCGCGGCCGCTCGCCCAGGCCCAGCATGCGCAGACCGTGACAGGAGGGGTGGTAGGTCACCTTGTGCGGGAAGTACGCCCCCACGTCCGTCACGCCCAGGACGTCGACGAGGAATTCCGTCAGCTCGTACGTCCTCGGGACGAGGGACTCGGCGGCGTCCGCGAGGGCGCTGCCACGCCCCTCGGCGCGCGCCTTCCGCCCGATCCGTGGATAGTTGTCCCGCACCATGGCGACACAGGAGCCGGAGGGGGTGACCACATGGTCGTAGCCCTCGAAGGCCCGCGCCGTGCGGCGTACCAACGGCTCGGTCTCCCGGCGGTAGCCCGTGTTGAACTGGGGCTGTCCGCAGCAGGTCTGGGCGGCGGGGAAGTCCACGGACACGCCGAGGCGTTCGAGCACCTTGACGGTGGCGATGGCCGTGGAGGGGTAGACCGCGTCGTTGACGCAGGTGGCGAAGAGGGCGACGCGCATCAGGAGTTCCTCGGGGCGGTGTCGAGTCGGGCGGCGGCCGCGTCCCAGACGACGCTGTCACCCCGGGGGGTGTAGCGCCGCAGGTGCTGGGTGGAGGCGACGAGCTCTCGCATGGCGGCGAGGTCGCCGACCAGACCCGTGGCCCTGGCCTGGACGAGGATATTGCCCAGGGCCGTGGCTTCGGTGGGTCCGGCGACGACGGGCAGTCCGGTGGCGTCGGCGGTGAGTTGGCAGAGCAGTTCGTTGCGCGACCCGCCGCCGACGATGTGGACGCGGGTGATGTCGCGGCCCGCGAGGTCGGCGGCCTGGCGAAGGGTACGACGGTGGGCCAGCGCCAGGCTCTCCAGGACGCAGCGGACCACGGCGCCCTGGCTGCCGGGCACGGGCTGGCCGGTGCGGGCGCAGAAGTCCCGGATGCGGGCCGGCATGTCGCCGGGGGCGAGGAACTCCGGGGCGTCCGGGTCGACCACCGAGGCGAACGGCGCCGACCGGGCGGCTTCGGCGAGGAGCGTGGGGAGGTGGTCCGGCAGGCCCTCCTTGTCCCAGGTGCGCCGGCACTCTTCGAGCAGCCACATGCCCATGATGTTGCGCAGATAGCGGATCGTGCCGTCGACGCCGCGCTCGTTGGTGAAGTTCGCCGCCCGGGACTCCTCCGTCAGGACGGGGGCGTCCAGTTCGAGCCCGGCCAGCGACCACGTGCCGCACGAGATGTAGGCGAAGTCCGGCCGGGCGGCCGGCACGGCGACCACGGCGGACGCGGTGTCGTGCGAGGCGACCGTGGTCACCGGGGTCAGAGCGGCGAGCCCGGTGTACGCGGCGACATGGGGGAGCAGGCTCCCCGCCCGGTCGCCGGGGGAGCGCAGCGGAGGCAGCAGGCCGGGGTCGAGCGCGAGCCGGTTCAGCAGCTCCCCGGACCAGGTGCCGGTGCGCGCGTCGAACAGACCCGTGGTGGAGGCGTTGGTCTCCTCGGCACCGACGGCTCCGGTCAGCCAGTGGACCAGCAGGTCCGGGATGAGCAACATGGTGCGAGCCGCGCCCAGTTGGACACTCCCGGCCGCCGAGGCGAGCTGGAAGACCGTGTTGAACGGCAGGTGCTGCAGGCCGGTGATCCCGTACAGCTCCTCGCGGCCGACCGAGGCCCATACGCGCTCGGCCGCCCCGGTGGTCCGCTCGTCGCGATAGTGGTGCGGCTGGCCGAGCAGGGCGCCGTCGGCGTCGAGGAGCCCGTAGTCCACGGCCCAGCTGTCCACGCCGATGGAGGCCACCGGCCCGGAGCGGGCCGCCGCGCGCAGACCGTCGAGGACGCCCTGGAAGAGGGCCAGTACGTCCCAGCGCAGGCCGTCCGGAAGACGCACCGGGGTGTTGGGGAAGCGGTGTGCCTCGGTGAGGTCGAGACGGTCCGGGCCGACCCGGCCGAGAATCACCCGACCGCTGGTGGCGCCGAGATCGACCGCAGCGAAGGCAGAGGGGTAGGCGGAGGACGAGGGGGTGGGGGTCACGTGGATACCTCCGCGGACACGCGGCTGTTCGAAGGAGGAGATTGCGGGACACGGTGGGTGTACCTGGGCCGGCGGTCGGCGTCGGTTCGGCGACCGCCGGCTCCAGGGCTATCGCAGCGTGCCCGTCAGCGCAGGAACGCCGCCGCGACCCCCGCGTCGACGGGGACGTGCAGACCGGTGGTGTGGCTGAGCTCGCCGCCGGTGAGGGCGAAGACGGCGTTCGCGACGTGCTCGGGGAGCACCTCGCGCTTGAGCAGGGTCCGCTGGGCGTAGAACTCGCCGAGCTTCTCCTCCTCGATCCCGTAGGTGGCGGCCCGCTGGGCGCCCCAGCCGCCGGCGAAGATGCCGGAGCCGCGCACGACCCCGTCCGGGTTGACGCCGTTGACGCGGATGCCGTGCTCTCCGAGCTCGGCGGCGAGGAGCCGGACCTGGTGGGCCTGGTCGGCCTTGGTGGCGGAGTACGCGATGTTGTTCGGGCCGGCGAAGACGGAGTTCTTCGAGGCGATGTAGACGATGTCGCCGCCGAGCCCCTGCTCGACCATGACGCGGGCGGCCTCGCGGGAGACGAGGAAGGACCCCCGGGCCATGATGTCGTGCTGCAGGTCCCAGTCCCCGGCCGTCGTGTCGAGCAGCGGCTTGGAGATGGAGACTCCCGCGTTGTTGACGACCAGGTCGACGCCTCCGAAGACGAGGGCGGCGGCCTTGAACGCCTCCGTGATCTGCTCCTCGGAGGTGACGTCGACGGTGACCGCCACCGCCTTGTCCGGACCGCCGAGCTCCTCGGCGACGGCCGCCGCGTTCTCCCCGTTCAGATCGGCGACCACCACGCACGCGCCCTCGGCGACCAGCCGCTGCGCGATGGCCCGGCCGATGCCGGAGCCGGCGCCCGTCACCAGGGCGACCCGGGTGGCCAGCGGCTTCGGCTTCGGCATGCGCCGCAGCTTGGCCTCCTCAAGGTCCCAGTACTCGATCCTGAACTTCTCCGACTCCTCGATCGGCGCGTACGAGGAGACCGCCTCTGCGCCGCGCATCACGTTGATCGCGTTCACATAGAACTCGCCGGCCACCCGGGCGGTCTGCTTGTCCTTGCCGAAGGAGAACATGCCGACGCCGGGGACCAGGACGATCGCCGGGTCCGCGCCGCGCATCGCGGGGGATCCGGTGGTGGCGTGGCGCGCGTAGTAGGCGGCGTACTCCTCGCGGTACGCGGTGTGCAGCTCCTTCAGCCGGGTGACGGCCTCGCCCAGTTCGGCCGTGGCGGGCAGGTCGAGGACGAGCGGCCTGACCTTCGTCCGCAGGAAGTGGTCCGGGCAGGAGGTGCCCAGGGCGGCGAGACGCGGGTGACCGTCGTGGGAGAGGAAGTCGAGGACCGCTTCGGAGTCGGTGAAGTGCCCGACCTGCGGCCGGTCCTGGGAAGCGAGCGACCGGATGACGGGCGCGAGGGCGGCGGCCCGTTCCCTGCGCGGTTCCGCGTCCAGCGCGCCGTAGCCCTCCAGCGGCGCGCCGAACGGCTGCTCCTTGCCCCGGTCGGCGAGGAACGTCTCCGCCGTACGGATCATCCACAGGGCGTTGTTCTCGCACTCCTCGGCGCTCGCGCCCCAGACCGTGATGCCGTGCCCGCCCAGGACCACACCGACCGCCCGGGGGTTGGCCTCCTTGATCGCGGCGATGTCGAGACCGAGCTGGAACCCCGGACGTCGCCACGGCACCCAGGCCACCTTCTCCCCGTAACACTCCTTGGTCAGCGCCTCACCGTCCGCCGCGCAGGCCAGGGCGATTCCGGAGTCGGGGTGGAGGTGGTCGACGTGAGCGGCCTCCACCAGACCGTGCATGGCCGTGTCGATGGACGGGGCGGCGCCGCCCTTGCCGTGGAGGCAGTAGTCGAACGCGGCGACCATCTCGTCCTCGCGCTCCACCCCCGGATACACCTCCTTGAGCCCCCGCAGCCGGTCGAGCCGCAGCACGGCGAGGCCGTCCTCGGTGAGCGTGCCGAGGTCGCCGCCCGAGCCCTTCACCCACATCAGCTCGATGTCGCCGCCGGTCACCGGGTCGGTGACGGCGCCCTTCGCGGACGCGTTGCCGCCCGCGTAGTTGGTGTTGCGCGGGTCGGAGCCCAGCCGGTGCGCGCGGTCGAGGAGCGCGGCGACTTCGGGGTGGGTAGCCATGCGGGATCAGCCCTTCGGAAGAGAACGTGCGGTGAGAGAAGGCGGGGGAGTGGAAGCCCCGTGCTCGACGGGGCGGAACGCGTCGGTCAGGCCCCCCACCCCGCCTGCTCCCCACCGACCCGCTCGGCCGCGATCCGCTCCTGCCGACCGGAGGCGGTGTAGGCCGTGACGGGATCGGGGGCGAGGCCTCGCTCCTCCCGCAGTTCGCGCAGCAGCGGCCGTACGTCGGTGTTGTACGCGTCCATCAGGACCGCGTTGGCTCCCAGCACGTCACCGGACCGCTGCGCGGCGGCGAGGGCGTCGGTGTCGACGAGGAGCGCCTTGGCGGTGGCCTCCTGCACGTTCGTCACGGAGCGGATGACGGCCGGGATCTTCGCCTCGATGTTGTGGCACTGGTCGAGCATGAACGCCACGTTCGTGGCGGGATCCAGGCCGCCGTTCCGGGCGACCTCGTGCATGATCCGGAAGAGCTGGAACGGGTCGGCGGAGCCGACCATCAGGTCGTCGTCCGCGTAGAAGCGCGAGTTGAAGTCGAAGCCGCCGAGCCTTCCCTCCCGCAGGAGGAAGGCCACGATGAACTCGATGTTGGTGCCCGGGGCGTGGTGCCCGGTGTCCACGACGACCTGCGCCTTCGGGCCCAGCTTGAGGCAGTGGGCGTACGAGGTGCCCCAGTCGGGCACGTCCGTCGTGTAGAAGGCGGGCTCGAAGAACTTGTACTCCAGTAGCAACCGCTGGTCGTCCCCGAGTCGCCCGTACACCTCGGTCAGCGCCTCCGCCAGCCGGTCCTGGCGGGCGACGATGTCGTCTTGGCCGGGGTAGTTCGTGCCGTCGGCGAACCACAGCTTCAGATCGTTCGAACCGGTGGCGTCCATGATGTCGACGCACTCCAGCAGGTGGTCCACGGCCCTGCGGCGGACCTTGGCGTCCGGGTGGCAGACGCTGCCCAGCCGGTAGGCGTCGTCCTGGAAGGTGTTGGAGTTGATCGCGCCGAGTTCGAGGCCGCGCTCCTTGGCGTACGCGCCGAGAGCCGCGTAGTCGTCGACCTTGTCCCACGGGATGTGCAGGGACACCTTGGGGGCGACGCCGGTGAACGCGTGGACCTGCGCCGCGTCGTCCAGCTTCTCCTGCGGGGTGCGCGGTACGCCCGGCTGCGCGAACACCTTGAACCGGGTGCCGGAGTTTCCGTAGCCCCAGGAGGGTGTCTCGATCCGCTGGCCGGCGAGCGCGGCCTTCACGGCGGCTATGTCAGGCATGGTCACCTCGGACTAGTGAATCGATTCATTACGTGAGTGGAAGCTAGCTCCGGAGGTGATGGTCGTCAAGGTTCTTGACCGGTCGGCAGACGTGGGCTCATGACCGGTCGGGCGGGCGACCCCGGCATCCGGGCGCGCGAATGAAACATTTCATGCCGAGGTCCGAGCGGGTGCCGACCGGGGACGGGTCGCCGACGGCGTCAGATCAGAACGGAGAGCCGACCCCGCGCGGTCCCACCCGCCCGCTGTCGTCGCCCGCGTCGCTACGCGGAGGCCCTGCCCCGGCCCGTGGATCCGGATCCGCCGTTCGTGGGCGGGTACGCGGGGCGTTCCGGTATCGACGCGGAGCCGTGGGGGGAGGGCAGGGGAGGAAGGGCCGGCTGGTAGAGCCAGGCGGTGAGCAGCTGGTCCACCGGCTCGGTCGCGTAGCGGGCCACGTGGGCCGTGAAGGCCGCGGTGGTCACCACGCCGTGGCGGTGCACGGTGGCCCAGTCCCGCAGCATGCGGAAGAAGGCGCCGTCACCCAGGGCACAGCGGACCGCGTGCACGGTGAGACCCCCGCGCTCGTACAGCCGGTCGTCGAACATCAGCTTGCGGCCGGGGTCGGCGAGCTTCATGTCCTGCGGGTGCCGCGCCAGCATCCGGTGCGCGGCGGCCGCGAGCTCGTGCGTCGTACGGCCGCCGGAGCGCTCCGACCAGAGCCACTCGGCGTACTTGGCCAGACCCTCGTTCAGCCAGATGTGCCGCCAGTCGGCGATGGTCACGCTGTTGCCGAACCACTGGTGCGCCAGCTCGTGGGCGACGAGGCGCTCGGAGCCGCGCGCGCCGTCGACATGGTTGGTCCCGAAGAGGGAGAGGCCCTGGGCCTCCACCGGGACGTCGAGCTCCTCGTCAGCGACGACGACCACGTACTCGCCGAACGGGTAGGGACCGAAGAGTTCCTCGAACAGCTGCATCATGGCGGGCTGCCGGGCGAAGTCGCGGGAGAAGCGGGGCAGGAGGTGCGCCGGCACATGGGCGCTCTGCGGCACCCCACCGAGCCCGGGATCCCCGAGCAGCACCGTCTGGTGCATGCCGATGGAGAGACCGACCAGATAGCTGGAGGTGGGCGCGGACTGCTCGTACACCCAAGTGGTCGTGCTGGCCTTGGTCGTACGGGTGAGCAGCCGGCCGCCCGCCACCACGGTGTACGCGGAGGGCGTGTTGACCGAGATCTGGTACGAGGCCTTGTCGGCGGGCCGGTCGTTGCAGGGGTACCAGGAGGGCGCGCCGACGGGCTGGCTCGCCACCAGCGCGCCGTCGGTCAGCTCCTCCCAGCCGAGCCCGCCCCAGGGGCTGCGCACCGGCTTGGGGTTGCCCGCGTAGTGCACCTCGACGGTGAAGGCGGCACCCGCGGGCAGCGGCTTCGCCGGCCGGACGCGGAGCTTGCCGCCGCGGTGGGCGTAGTGCGGCGCCCGGCCGTCCACCAGGATCCGGCCCACCTTGAACTCGGAGAGGTTGAGGTGGAACTCGGTGAGCGGCGCCCGCCCGGCGATGGCGCTGAGCCGGGCCGTCCCTGCCAGCCGGTTGGGGCCGGGACGGTACTCCAGAGCGAGTTCGTACCGGTGCACGCGGTACCGGGAGTCGCCGTGGTCCGGAAAGTACGGGTCCGATGCCGTTGTCCGCTGGCCGCTCACTGCCGCTTCCGCTCCCTGCCCTGTGCTGTGCTCGTGCTGCCCGTTCAGGCCCGCCACGCCTCGATCGGATTGCCCAGCCAGCGGGTGTCGGCGGGGACGGATTCCCCGGCCATCACGAGAGAGGCGGGACCCAGCGTGCTGCGGGCCCCGACCGTACTGCCGGGCAGGACGATTCCGCCCGGGCCCAAGGTGGCACCCTCGCGGAGGACCACAGTATCCGTCCTCAAGATCCGGTCGTGGAAGAGGTGAGTCTGCAACACACAGCCGCGGTTCACGCTGACCGCGTCGCCCAGCACGACCAGGTCGGTCTCGGGCAGCCAGTAACTCTCGCACCACACGCCCCGGCCGATTCGTGCCCCGAGCCCGCGCAGCCACAGGGCGAGCACCGGTGTTCCCGGCACCGCTCCGATCAGCCACGGCACGGCGAGCACCTCGACGAACGTGTCGGCCAGTTCGTTGCGCCACACGAACCCGCACCAGAGCGGGTGCTCACCCGTCCGGTGCCGGCCCACGAGCAGCCACTTGGCGGCCACGGCGACCAGGCACGCCGCCGCACCGGCGGCGAGGAGGACCGCCCCCGACAGCAGCGCGGTGCCCCAGATCCCCAGACCGGTGGCCGTGGCCAGGGCGCAGAGCGCCGCCACGGTCAGGACCGCCAGGGCGGCCGAGCAGAACACCGGAAGCAGCCGGCACAGCTCCACCAGGCCGCGCGCCCACAGCAGGCGCGCGGGCGGCTCGTACGTCCTGCTCTGGTCCGAGTCCGCCGCCGACCGCGGCAGCTTCACCGGAGGCAGGCCCAGGTACGAGCTGCCCTTCTTGGCCTTCTTCGGCGTCGCCGACAGCACGCCGACCAGACCGTCGTCCGGCACCGTGCGGCCCGGCGCGGTCATGCCCGAATTGCCGAGGAACGCCCGGCGGCCGATCTCCGAGTGCCCGATCCGCACCCAGCCGCCGCCCAGCTCGTACGGGGCGGTCAGGGTGTCGTCGGCGAGGAACGCGCCCTCGCCGACGGTGGTGAGGCTCGGCAGCGCGAGCACCGTGGACACCTCCGCGCCCCGGCCGATCTTCATCCCGAGCAGCCGCAGCCAGACGGGAGTGATGAGCCCGGCGTAGAGGGGGAAGAGCGTCTCCCGCGCCAGGTCCATCAGCTGCGTGACCGTCCACGCCTGCCACGCGACCCGGCTGTGCGTCGGATGGCTTCCGGTGCGCAGCCCGAGGCTCAGCAGCCGTACCGAGACCAGCACGAGCGACGCGTACGCGAACCCGTAGGCGAGCGCCCCGGGCACCACGGCGAGCAGCGCGCCCGTCAGCGCCTCGGCGAGCCCGGCGTCGGCGGGCACGAAGCGGCTCACGACCAGCAGGGCGGGAAGGGCGGCGAGCACGGGCAGAGCCGTGAGGAAGAAGCCGGTCGCTCCGTACACCGCGCGCCAGCGCACCGCACGCGCCGGCCGCTCCTTGGGCCAGTTCCGCTTGGCCTTGCCGAGCTTGCCCGCAGGGGCTCCGGCCCAGCGCTGGCCGGTCGGGATCTGCCCGGCCACGGCCGAACCGGGGGCCACCTCGGCCCGCTTGCCGACCCGCGCCCCGGGGAAGAGCAGGCTGCGGGTGCCGACCACCGCACCCGCGCCGACCTTCACCGGGCCGATCTCCAGCCGGTCGCCGTCCAGCCAGTACCCGGAGAGGTCCACCTCGGACTCCACGGCGCAGCCGCGTCCGAGCTTGAGCATGCCCGTGACCGGCGGCAGCGAGTGGAGGTCCACCTCGGGGCCGACCTTGGCGCCGAGGGCCCGCGCGTAGCGTTCCAGCCAGGAGCCGGTGAGGGAGGTCGCGCCGACGCACTCGGCCAGCCGTTCCGCCGTCCACAGCCGCAGGTGGACGCTTCCGCCGCGCGGGTGGCGTCCCGCCTTCACCCCGCGAAGCAGCAGGCGTGCGCCGCCCGCCGCGATCGCGAGCCGGCCGGGCGGGCTGAAGAGCAGCGCCGCGCCGACGGCGACGAGCCACCACGAGGCGGTCGGCACCCACGGGTAGGGACCGAACCGGTGCAGGACGTTCCCGAGGGCGAGGAGCGCCACCGTCCAGCGGAGCCCGACCACGGTGAACAGCGGGAGCAGCAGGACGGTCTGGAGGAGCCGGGCCCGGAGCGGAACCGGCGCGACGGTCCGTACGGCGCCGTCGTCCTGGACGGACTTCTCCAGGCGCCGGGCCAGCTTGCGCAGGGTGGGCTGCTGGTAGATGTCGACGACGGCCGCGCTCGGATAGCGGGTGCGCAGCCGGGTGGTGAGCTGGGCGGCGGCGAGGCTGTTGCCGCCGATCGCGAAGAAGTCGTCGGCCGCGTCGGTGACAGCCACCCCGAGGGTCTCGCTCCACTGCTCGGCCAGCCAGGCCTCGGTGCCGTACAGCTGCTCGGCGGGACCGGTGGTCTCCTGGTCGGGGAGCGGCCAGGGCAGCGCGTCCCGGTCGACCTTGCCCGACGTACGGGTGGGCAGCTCGGCGACGGGTGCGAGGAGCGGCACGAGGGCGGCGGGGAGTTCGGCGCGCAGCCGCTCCACCGCCGCCGCGTGGTCCCAGCCGTCCTGGGTGACGAGGTAGCCGACGAGCAGCTGGTTGCCGCTGCGCGCGGTGCGGACGGCGGCGGCCGCGCCCGCGACGCCCGGCAGGGCCTGCAGCGCGGAGTCCACCTCACCCAGCTCGATGCGGCGCCCGCCGAGCTTGATCTGCTCGTCGCCGCGGCCGAGGAAGACCAGGCCCTCCGGTTCGGCGCGGACGAGGTCACCGCTGCGGTACGCCCGTTCCCAGCCGAGGGATTCCAGCGGGGCGTACTTCTCGGCGTCCTTCTCGGGGTCGAGGTAGCGGGCGAGCCCGACGCCGCCGATCACCAGCTGGCCGCTGCCGCCCATCGGCACCGGCTCGCCGGACTCGTCGACCACGGCCAGTTCCCAGCCGTTCAGCGGCAGACCGATCCTGATGGGCTCCTCACCGGTCAGGAGGGAGGCGCACGCCACGACCGTGGCCTCGGTGGGGCCGTACGTGTTCCACACCTCGCGGCCCTCGGTGACCAGACGCTGGGTCAGCTCGGGCGGGCAGGCCTCGCCGCCGAAGATCAGCAGCCTGACCTCGTCGAGGGTCTCCGGATCCCAGAGCGCGGCGAGGGTCGGCACGGTGGAGACCACGGTGATCTCCTGCTCCACCAGCCAGGGCCCGAGGTCGGCGCCGCTGCGCACCTGGGACCGGGGGACGGGCACGAGGCAGGCGCCGTAGCGCCAGGCCAGCCACATCTCCTCGCAGGAGGCGTCGAAGGCGACGGAGAGCCCCGCCATGACCCGGTCGCCCGGTCCGATCGGCTCCTCGACGAGGAACAGCGCGGCCTCCGCGTCCACGAACGCGGCGGCGCTGCGGTGGCTGACGGCGACCCCCTTGGGCTTGCCCGTGGATCCGGAGGTGAAGATGATCCACGCGTCGTGCTCGGGGCCGGGCCGTACGGCGGGGGTGCGGTGTCCCGGGTCCTCCAAGGGCCCTACGGTGTCGATTCGTTGCTCCGGCCCGACGACGGCGCGTACGCCTGCCTCGCCGAAGACGAGCTCGGCCCGCTCGTCCGGGTCCTCGGCGTCGACCGGCACATAGGCGGCGCCCGCGGCGAGCACGGCGAGGATGGCCACGTACAGCTCGTTCGTCCCGGAGGGCACCCGGACGCCGACCCGGTCGCCGAGCCCCACTCCGGCGGCCGCCAGGGCACGCCGCCGGCGTTCGACCTCCACGGCCAGCGCCCGGTAGGTCAGCCGGGTGGTGCCGTCGTCCAGGGCGAGCTCGTCGGGGTGGGCCAGGACGGATGCCTCGAAGATGTCGACGAGGGTGCGCACCGGGGCCGCGGGCCCGGCGGAGAACCGGGCGGACTTTCCGGACTCCTCCTCCCACGCGTCCCCGTCGTGGAGCAGAGTGGTGTCACCGTGCTCGGATGTGGCTGCCATCGGACCTCGCGTCTCGTTCCCGGCAACGTCCGGGTCGTCGGCGGAGCCCGGGTCTGCCCAGGTTGTTCCGGTCCGACGCCAAACAGCCCGCCAGTCTAATGCGCCGGCGAGGATTCTCCGGCCGACGTCTTGCGCGTGGCCGGTTCGGGACGGTAAAGGGGACGGCGGTACGGGGTCCCCCGCACCACCGTCCGGCAGCTCAGGCGCCGGCCGACAGCGTGGCGACGCCCGGGCCGCGGAGGTCGTCCAGTACCGCCCGACGCCCCGTCACCGCCAGCAGGAGGGACAGCGCGGGGCCGTTCACCTCCGGCCCGGTTCCCAGCGTCAGGTCGGCGTCCGTCGCCGTGAGTCGGACCCGGGTCAGCAGCTCCTTGGCACCGCCGAAGGACACCGGCGTACGCGCTTGGAGACGCAGGGACCTGACGACGGCCTCGAACGGGTAGCCGCGGGCGAGACCCAGGGGCCGACGGATGTCCTCGCCATGGACGATCTCCTCGACGAGCCGGCTGTCCAGGGCCCCCGGCGGGGCCGACGTCCTCGACGACACCCGACGGAACCGCTCCAGGGTCTCCCGCGGTGTGGCCGCGCGCTCGCGCTCCACACCGCGCCTGTTCTGGCGGTCGAAGTCGAACCGCGCGAGGACCATGCCCTTCACGAAACCGAGGCGCGTGGTGCGGGCGTTGTCGACCAGATGGGCGAGCACGTCGTGCACCGTCCAACCGTCACAGAGCGACTGCTCCAGCCACCGCTCGTCCTCAAGACGGGCCAGGTCGCCGATCAGCGCCGCACGCTCGGCGTGCACCATCGGCCAGACTTCCTCGGTCACGCCTTCTCCCTCGTCGCCGTCAGGGCCGTCTGCACCTCGCCCGCCAGGGCGACGGGATCACCCGTCGGTGTCGTCGGGTACTGCTGGTGGCCCTGTGCCCACGCGTGGTCCCTGGCGAACCAGTCGACGGCGACCGGCGCCGTGTCGTTCACGAGCGCGCTGTCCAGACTCGCGAAGTAGGCGGCCCAGCGGGGTGCGTAGACGTCCTGGACGAGGCCGGACCATTCACGGTTGGCGTAGTCGCGCAGACCGCCCGTCTCGCTCTGTCCCCGGTCGGCCCAGGTGGTGAGGATCGAGCGGGCGTCGTACTCCAGGCGGTCCCGCTCGGCCGGGTCGGCGCCCCAGGAACGCGCGTCGGCGAGCCAGGGACCGACCAGGAACCGCCGGTCGGAGCCGACGAGCCGTCCGAGCAGCTCCTCGTGCGCCTGCCACTCCCGTACCAGCGCCCGAAAGGACGCCAGCTCGCCGGCCTCGTACTCGGCCCTGATACGGGGCAGCAGGACCCGGCTGCGGTTCGACAGCGCCTGCCGTGCCACGTCCACGAGATCGGAGCGGTACGCGTCCGTGGCCCGCAGCCGGGGGGCCACCTTCAGCAGTTCCGCGAGCGCCCGCTCCACCGTGGCCGCGTCGTACCGCATGGCCTTCGGGCTCCATTTCGCGGCGGTGGCCGCCGTCAGACTCGGCCGCGCCGCGAAGAGGCCGTCCTGCGGCTCGCTCCAGGTGCCGGTCTGCATGCTGTACGGGCCGCGGCGCAGCTCCTCCCACGCGGCGGCGGCATGCGGATCCGCACCGCCGTAGCGCCGGGCGGCGTACGCGGCGAACCAGCTCTTCTGGTCGATCGGGTCCGGCTGCCAGGCGAGTTCGGTGAAGAGGTCGAACGCGGCGGGGTTCCCGCCGGTGCCCTCGGGGAGGTACGCGATGCCGCGCAGCGCGCTGTCCGGCTTGGCGAGCCAGGTGTGGAAGCGGTCCACCCACGCGCCGGTGTTGGCGCCGATGCTGGTGTGGCCGCCGAAATTGGGGATCGTGCCGAAGGCGTACGGCGTGCCGTCCCACTGGGTCTCGCGGTCGAGCCCGTCGTAGCGGTCGGAGAGGCCGTCGACGATCAGCACCCGGTTGCGGTCGACCCCGCTCAGGAGGGCGGGCGTCGGGTTGTGCTGCCAGCCGAGCATGACCCAGGTGGCGCCGGGATGCGAGGCCTCCAGGGCCCGCTGGACGGCCCCGGCGGCCGCCGCGACGTCGACCGTGCCGGGAATCCCGCCCTCGTGCAGCAGGTCCATCTTGAACATGTCTCCGGCACCGAACCGCTCCTGCTGGAACCGGTAGTAGGCGGCGGCCAGACGGGGGAAGACCGGGCCGGTCGGATCCAGCCAGTCGGGCCGGTCGAAACCCACCCATCTGCCCTGCGGGACGGTGACCGCGCCGTCGTTCCGCGCGGCGAAGTCCGGGGGCACCGTGCCGAAGAAGCCCGGCAGCACGGGCGCCATCCCCAGGGAACGCAGGTGGCCCGCGATCCGGCTCCCGAGGGTCGCGCGGGCCTCGATCAGCTGCTCCGAGACCGGCCCCGCGAAGTGCGACAGGTTCTGCAGCAGCCACCAGCCCTGATGGGCCGGGGCGGGGATCCAGTCGCGCAACTCCGCCGCGTCGTAGCCGAACTCCTGGAGTGCCCGGTAGTACGGGTACTCGGCTCCCGTCGGGACGAAGACCTCGTTGACGCCGTGCAGCGCCATCAGGTCGATGTCGTGCCGGTAGGAGGCGAAGTCGCGGTAGGCCCCGGAGTACCCCTCGTCGGTGTCGTTGAGGGCGTAGCGGTGGGGCACGGCCGCCGACCGGGTGATGGTCCCGGTGACCGCCGGGAGCGTGCCGGGCAGCCGGCCGACGCTGGACCCGGGCCAGCCGATGTCGACGCCCGCGACCCGCTCCAGGTACCAGCCGACCCCGGTGAGGAGGGTGGCCGGCGAGGTGCCCCGTACGAGGATCGCCCCGGCCTCGCCCGACACCGAGAAGTAGTCGCCCGAGGCGGGTTCCTCGACCGGGACCAGGGTGAACTGCTCCGCCCGGGAGGGCAGCAGGCGCTCCAGGCTCGCCCGGGCCGGCGCCGGGTCGAAGGTGCCGGACGGGCCGAGGGCCGCCGAAGGGGTGACGGAGGCAGGTGTCGCGGCCGCGGAGGCGGTGGTGCCCGGCAGTGGCATCCCGGGCGCGGCCGCCGTCATGGCGGCGAGCACCGTGGCGGCGAGGGCGGTACGCCGGTGGGGGGTGAGGACGTTCCGGCAGCGGGCCGTGAGGACGGTACGGCATCGAAGGATCAGGCGGCGGCCCATATGGCTCCTTGCTGGGGGGAAGAGGTCGGCGACGGGGGTCGGAGGTCAGCTCTCCGGGGTGCGCTCGGTGACCCGCGTCCCGGGGTGGGCGAGTGCGCACAGGAACGCCACGGTCAGGGCGATCGCCATGCCGTAGAACACCCACTGGTTGGCCTCGGCGAAGTCCATCCGGATCGCGTCCCCGGCGCCTTGCAGGGCCTTCGCCACCGGCCCGTCACCGGTCGGCCCCTGGCCGTCCGGGTGACCGGTGACCGCCTCGGCGACCTTCTCCGCGGTGGCTGAGGCCTCGGCCGCCGGCAGGCCGCGGTCCTGGAGCGTGGCGGTGATGCGGTCCGTGGAGACATGGGCCAGCAGGGTACTGAAGACGGCCATGCCGATGGCGGCCGCGTAGTTGCGGATCGTCTGGGTGATCCCCGTGACCTCGCCGTACGAGGCGCCGATGGCCCGGTTGACGGCGTCGGTGGAGGCCGGCGCGAGCAGGAAGCCGATGCCGGCGCCCGCCATGGCCGCGTACGGCCACTGGTCGTGCATCGACAGGTCGGTCATCTTCTGGGCCCAGAGGTAGAACCCGACCGCGCCGAGTGCGCAGCCGAGCTTCATCGCAGGCCGGGCACCGCGCTTGTCGAGGATCCTGCCGCCCCACTGCGAGGCGATGCCGAAGCCGATGAAGAAGTACAGCAGGAACAGCGCGGCCTGGTTCGGCGAGGCGCTCAGCGACACCTGGGCGTACACGGACGAGAAGAAGAAGACCGGCACGAAGGCGAGCATCGCGAAGAACAGCACGAGACTGTCGACCGTGAAGGCCCGGTCCCGGAAGACGTCGAAGTCGATCAGCGGGTGGGTGGTGCGCCGCTCGTAACCGAAGAAGAGCACCAGAACGAGCAGGCCGCCGATGACACAGGCCCAGGTCGCGAAGCTGCCCCAGCCCCAGGACGAGGCCTGCTGGAAGCCCAGCACGCTCAGACCCATCCCGACGGCGACGAGCACGGCGCCGACGGCGTCCAGTCGCTCGGACCGACGGCTCTCGGGGATCCGGGCCAGCAGGGCGAGCACGATGGCGACGACGGCCACCGGCACGTTGACCCAGAAGATCGCCCGCCAGGTCCACGCGGTCAGCCAGCCGCCGAGCAGGGGGCCGACGGCGGTGAGGGCGCCGGAGAGCCCGAAGAAGAGCGCGAGGGCCCGGCCTCGTCGCTCGACGGGGAAGACGGCGATGACGACGGCCAGCGCCGCCGGGAACATCAGGGCGGCGCCGAGACCCTGGGTGGCACGGAAGACGATCAGCCAGGTCTGTGCGAGGCCGCCGGTCGGCACACATCCGCACAGCACTGACGAGAGGACGAAGACCAGGGTGCCGATCAGCATGACGAGGCGGTGTCCGAAGAGGTCGGAGAGCCGGCCGCCGAGCGCGAAGAACGCGGCGAGGGAGAGCAGGTAGGCGTTGACGACCCACTGCATTCCGGAGGCGGAGAGGCCGAGCTCGTCGGTGATGCTCGGGGCGGCGATCGACACGATGGTCTGGTCGATGAAGGTCATCGACACCGCGAAGAGCATGGCCGCGAGCGCCAGCTTCTGGCGGGGCGCCTCGGTGATGGTGCCGGTCGGAGCGGGGAGTGGGGGAGTACCTGCCATGTACGGATGATCGTCCCGGGGCACCGGGCGTGCATGCCGAGGCCGCCGCCCGGGGGGCGGCGGCGCCGGAAGGGTGAACCGTGTGGGTGGGGTGCCTCCGAATGGGGGCCTCGGTGCGGGTGTGGTGCCTAGGGGGTGTCTTGTCGATCAGGCCGGATCAGGGAGCGGCGGCTGGTGCATGGGGTCTCCCCAGGCCCGCAGGGGCCGAGGGGACGCATCGCAAGGCGGAGGAGGGAGGCATGGCGGAGCCATGCCGACCGACGACAACGCGGCGAGGCGCGGTGCCAGGCGTCGCGAGCCCGGCCTGATCGACAAGACACCCCCTAGGGGGTGTCCGGAAAGTCATGGGAGCCAGAGCCGTAGGCAGGCGAGGGTGACCATGGCCTGGAAGTGGGCGGCGCGTTTGTCGTAGCGGGTGGCCAGGGCCCGGTTCTGCTTGAGCAAGCTGAAGCAGCGCTCGACCACGTTGCGCCGCCGGTAGGCGGCCTTGTCGAGGCGACAAAGGCTTTCGCCGCGGCGGATGCGTCCGTTGATCTGGTCGATCCGCTCCGGGATCGTGCAGGCGATCCCGCGCCTGCGCAGGTAGGCGCGGATCTTGCGGGCCGAGTAACCCTTGTCGGCGACGACGCGTCCGGGCCGGGTCCGGGGCCGTCCCGGCCCCGGCCGGGCGACCTTGATCCGGTCCATGACCGGCTCGAACTGCGTGCAGTCGTTCACATTCCCACCGGTCAGCGTGAACGCCAGCGGCCGGCCCTGTCCGTCGCAGGCCAGGTGGATTTTGCTGGTCAGCCCGCCGCGTGACCGGCCGAGGGCTTCCCCTTCCCAGGGCCCCCTTTTCGGGCGCCGGCCGCGTGCTGGTGGGCTCGCACCGTCGTGGAGTCGACGCAGACGATCGTCCAGTCGACCTGACCGACGGCGTCGGAGTGCTGCTGGACGTGGGCCAGGAGGCGGTCCCAGGTGCCGTCGGCCGACCAGTGCCGGAAGCGTTCGTAGACCGTCTTCCACGGGCCGTAACGCTCGGGCAGGTCCCGCCAGGCGGCCCCGGTGGACAACTTCCACAGGATCCCGTTCACCACCTGGCGCCGGTCCCGCACCGGCCGGCCCATCCGGCCCGGCGCCAGCAAAGGAGCGATCAACGCCCACGACTCATCCGTCAGTTCATGTCGACGCACCACGAACAGAGCAACGAGCGATCGACTTTACGGACACGGCCTAGGGCACCGCGGTGGGCCGGAAGCTCTGCGACGGGGAGCCGTCGCAGGGGCGTTGGACGAGAGGGACGCCGACCGTGCCGGTGCCGGTGGTGGCCAGGCACTTGCCGCTGTGGCGGGCGACGAAGTGGTACCGGCCGGAGGCTTCGGCCACCGGCAGCCACTGCTGGTTGGTGCCGCCGGACGAGGACCACAGTTGCAGGGGCGCGCCGTCGGCGGTCGACCGGTCGGTGACGTCGAGAACCTGCTGGGGCGCGGGGCGGACGCCGATGCGGCTGTAGCCGTCGGTCGTGGGGGTGAAGCGGAACTGCTGGGCCTGGGTCCCGTTGCAGGTGTACTGCTGGACGGGCGTGCCGTTGGCCGTGCCCGCCGCCCGGACGTCGACGCACAGACCGTTGGCCTCGGCGGCCAGCGCGTACCAGGAGTCCCCCGGGAAGGGGCCCGGCGGTGGGGTGGTGCCGGTGCCCGCCAGCCACTTGAGGCCGTCGGTCAGGAGACGGTTCTGGGTGGGGCTGGCGAAGGTGGAGGAGAGCCGGGTGTCGGTGTTGTAGTTCATGGCGTTGTGGCCGAAGTTGGCGTACAGCATGCGGTACTGCGTGTTGGTCCACACGAGGGGGTAGTCGCCGCTGTACCAGGTCTGGTTCGGGTCGGTGCCCAGCGGGAAGCCGGCCGGGTCGACCGAGGCGAGCACCTTGATGGACGGGTTCGCTCGCAGGTTGTTCGACCAGCTGTACCACTCGCTGACGGCCGAGGTCCAGGTCGCGGGCAGCCCGGCCGCCGCGGGGTGGGTCGCGTTCTCGGTGCGCACGAGGGCCGTGGTCGGGCCCCAGGTGTTGGAGCGGAAGTTCCCGCTGCCCAGGAACTGGTTGTAGTACCAGTTCCAGCCCGAGGCGTTGGTGGTGAACGCCGAGACGTGGAAGCCGAGCCAGCCGCCGCCGCCCCGTACGTACCGCTCGAATCCCGCGCGTTGGGCGGCGCTCTGCGGGGCGTCGTCGAGGAAGACGACGACCTCGTACGCGTCCACGCCGCCGTTGGCGAGCAGGTTCCAGTCGGTGGTCGCCGTGTAGCTGAAGTTGTTGGCGGCCGCGGTGCGCGGGAACCAGTCGTTGGCTTCCTTGACGAAGTCGATGTGGGCCGCGTCCCAGGTGCCGTTGTAGAACGCGAGTACCTTGAACTCCGGTGCGGCCGGGGCCGCCTGGGCGGGTGCGACGGCGCCGAGGACGAGGGCCATCAGGCCGAGGAGCCGTATCAGGTGTCGTCTCATGGGTAGCTCACCAGGTTCGCGACGTTGGTGGAGGAGTTGGACGGGCCGCCGCGGTCGTTGACGACGTGCCGGATCGTGCCGGTCCCTCCTAGGGAGACGGTGACCATGCTCCGGAAACGCACGTCGGGACGGTTGGGGGCCTCGATGGCGTGCTCGGCGGTGACGCCGGGATTCACGTTGAAGTAGCAGTAGCTGCCCAGTCCGAAGGCCTGGTGGCTGGTGACGGAGTCGGCGACCTTGTAGGCGGCGTAGCCCTGGGTCGAACCGTTCATCCAGGCGGCCTGGTTGGGCGGGTCGTACGGCATCTCGTTCTGGTAGAAGTACGTCCGGCCGCGGTTGCCGTTCCAGACGGTCTGGTGCTTCTGGTAGTGCTCGACGAACAGGCCGTACATGGTGACGTCGTCGCCGTTGACGACGAGGCCGGTGTCGGCGGTGTTGGTGTTCCAGCCGACGCCCGTGCCGTGGTCCGCGCGCCAGACCCACAGGTGGTCGCCGATGACATGGTCGCTGTTGACGACCAGGCTCGTGGTGGCCTTGCCGACGGCCGCGCCGCCGACGCGGAAGTACACGTCGTGGAGCGAGGTCGGGTCGGTGGCGTGGGAGGCGGACGATCCGGCGGGGCCCAGCTCCAGCAGGGTCGGCGAGTTGACCGTACCGGCGTCGAAGAGGACACCCGCGATATTCACCCCGTCGACGTCGGCGACGGTCATGGCCGTGACGCCGTTGTCGGGGACGAAGGTGGCGAGGCCGAGCCCGAGGACCACGGTGTCGGGACGGGTGACCCGGAGGGTCTCGTTGAGGTGGTACACGCCGGGGGTGACCAGGAGGTCCTTGCCCGCGGCGAGGGCGGCGTTGATCTGGGCCGCGGTCGCGCCCGGCTTCACGATGTGGAAGCGGTCGATGGGCAGCTGGGTCCCGGCGGGGGTGCCGCCGGCCGCCCATGTGGTGCCCGTGGAGTCGGTGCGCGGGGCGGGCACGACGACCTTGTAGGCGCCGGCGGCGTCCACGGTGAGGAAGGGCTTCTCGCGGACCACGGGGGAGCGGTCCACGGTCGTGTGCGGCGGATTGGGGAAGCTCGTGCCGGGGACGCCCTGGCTGCCGACGAAGACCATGTTCCAGTTCGACCCCGTCCAGGAGCCGAGCTGGGAGTTGCGGGTCAGCCACTGCTGCTGGGTGCCGGACCGCACCTGGCCGTCGATCTTGGTGTCGGCCATGAATCCGCCGCTGGACCAACCGCCGTCGCTCAGTTCGAGGTTGCCGCGCACATGCATCCGGCGGTACGCCGAGGCCTGGGACACGGCCCAGCGGTCGGTGCCGCCGGTGGGGTTGACGGAGAGGTTCTCGGCGCCGCGCCAGAAGTTCTGGGTCGCGTTCTGCGGCGGGAACCAGTCGGCCTCCACGTGCACGGCGCCGTTGATCGTCACGGCGTCGGGCGACTGGCCGAGCCCGAGGACCTGGGTGTAGAAGCCGACGTTGACATCGTTGTTGTACGTGCCCGGCTTGAACAGGACGGCGTAGCGCTCCGGCCCGAACTGGTTGGTCTCCTGGCGCTGGAAGATCGTGTTCAGGCGGCCCTGGACGGTTGCGGAGGGCATCGAGGGGTCGAGGACGACGACGTTCGGCCCGAGGTCGACGTCCCCGGGCGCGGTGCTGACGGGCGTGACCTGGAAGCGCTGGGCGGCCGTGCCGTTGCAGGTGTACTGGACGAGCTGCACGCTGTCGGCGGTGGACGCGGCGGGGACGTCGAGGCACTTCCCGCTGTTGCGGTTGACGAGATGGAAGGCGCCGCCTCCCTCGTCGACGGCCCGCCACTGCTGGTTGAGGCCGCCGCCGTAGGTCCACAGGTGGACGGCGGCGTTGTCGGCGGTGGAGACGTCGCTCACGTCGACGACCTGGGCGGAGTCGGTGCTGCTGCCGATCCGGACGTGGCCGTCGGAGGTGGGTGCGATGTTCCATTGCTGGGCGGTGGTGCCGTTGCATGCGTACTGCTGGACGGCGGTTCCGTTGGCGGTCGAGGCGGCGCGGGCGTCGAGGCACTTGCCGCTGCCGGAGTTGACGACGGTGACCAGGCCGGTGGGGACTTCGGCAGCCGCCGTGATCCCGGCCTTGGCGGCGGGTGCGGCGGAGGCGGGGGAGAGCGCGACGAGGGCCGAGCAGAGCACCGTGCCGGTGGCCAGGGCCGCGGCGAGGCGGTGGGGACGCGGACGGGCACGGGCGGGGCGCCGGGGCGCGGCGTTCCACGGAGGAAGCGGGGCGGGGGCGGGCATGGGGCTCCTTGGACGGAGGGGAAGGGGGAGAGACACGGAGCTGCGGAGGCGCAGGGGAGGGGCGCCGGGGCCGTGGATCAGCCGTTGTAGGCGGCGAGGATCCGGGTGAACTCCCAGGCCTGCTGTCCGATGCCGGAGCAGGTGTCGGCGCCGCCGCCGGTGCAGGGCCGGTCGCGGTTGACGGACCAGAAGGTCAGCCGGGCCAGGTGCCGCTGCTGCGCGTAGCCGAGGATGGTGCGGAAGTCGGCCTGGGTGATGGTCTCGCCCACGTCCGTGACGCCGTTCATCGAGGAGATGCCGGTGTGGCGGTAGGCCTGGTCGTCGCTGTAGCCGTACGCGTTCTTCACCGCGGTCTTGAGCCCCTCGGCCGCGCGGACGGTCAGGGTGCCCATGTTCTGTCCGTTGCCGCCGAAGTTGAACGGCATGATGGTCCAGCTGTCGACCGTGAGGCCGGCTGCGGCGGCGCGGTTGATGAGGCTGGTGTCGGGGCCGTTCTGGCCGGTGCCGAAGGTGACGTACACCTTCAGGCCGGGGTTGCCGGCCCTGACCGTCTTGAGGGCGTCGACCGTGCGCTGCTGGACGGTGGGGCTGTCGTAGGCGGCGGCCTCGATGTCGATGTCGATGGCCTTCAGGCCGTACGCGTTGATGACCTTCTGGTACGCGGCGGCGAGTTCGCCCGCGCTGGAGCACGAGCTCTCCAGCTTGTTGCCGCTCCACCCGCCGAAGGACGGGATGACGTCGCCGCCGGCCGCCCGGACCGTGTTGACCGTCTGCTGGTCGACGCCGCCGACGAGGGGGCGGCCGCCGTCCCACTGCGGGTTGCAGTAGCCGTTGCTGAGGACGAAGGCGAGCGTGAACCACTTGACGCCGGTGGCGTTCATGACGGTCGTCGGGCTCGGCGGGCTGCCCCAGCCGTTGTAGAGGTACGGGGCGACGGCCATGGTGCCGCCGGGGGCCGGGCCGGTGCCGCCGGCCGGGGGAGCCGTCCACTTCTGGTTGGCCGCACCGGTACACGTCCATATCTGCAGCCGGGTGCCGTTGGCCGAGCTGTTGCCCGTGGCGTCAAGACACTTGTCGGCCTGCGGGTTGACGAGGTCGCGGGCGGCGGTCACCGTCCAGCGCTGGGCGGCGGAGCCGTTGCAGTCCCAGAGCTGGACCGTCGATCCGTTCGCCGTGCCGCCGGAGGTCACGTCGAGGCACTTGCCGAGGGCCTTGACGGTGCCGTCGGCGCCCACGTCCCAGGTCTGGGCGGTCGTGTCGTTGCAGTCGTAGAGCTGGACGGGGGTGCCGTTCGCGGTGTTGGCCCCCGCGACGTCGACGCACTTGCCGCCGATTCCGGTGATCCGGCCGGCGGCGGCTTCCGCGGGGGCGTCGGTGGCGACGGTGAGACCACCGGCGGCGAGGGCGAGCGCGGCCACGGTGAGTGGCAGACGGGTCCGGTGCATGTGGGGTCCTCTCGGGTGGCGGAGGGTTCGTCGGTGGACGCGGCCGGGCGCCGACGCCCACCGCGGATCTACCGGGTCGACCAGGCAGTTCAAGGACATGAACGCCATTCCACTTTCTGATCGGCAAAAGTAAAGGTCTGAACCAGGCACGTCAAGAGTTCGCGCATTCAGGCCTTGAACGCACAACGCCCTTGGAGGCGCTGCGAGTTGGGTTTTGTCGGGAGCTGGCGTGAAGTGTTGACGACAGAAGCGGCAGTGCTGACCGTCGGACGCGGCTGGCACGATGTTCCGCATGGATCTCGTACGTCCCCTCGACGGCTTGGACACCCGCCCCTGGCGCTCCTTCACCCACGCGTACGGCAGCGCGGAGGACGTTCCCGGTCTGCTGAAGGCGCTGACCGGCACCGACACGGATGCGGCGGACAAGGCGCTGTCGGAGCTGTACGGGTGTGTGCTGCACCAGGGGACGGTCTACTCCGCCAGCGCGGAAGCGGTCCCGTTCCTTGCCGGGATCGCGGCGGCCGGGCACCATTCGGCGGACGTCCTGGGGCTGCTCGGCGGCATGGCCGAGAGCGAGGACGAGCACGACGTCGCGCCGGGCGCGGTGCGGGCGGCGGTGGCCCGACAGCTGCCCCTGCTCCTCCCGTTGCTGGCCGCGGCCGAGCCGGACATCCGCCGGATCGCTGCCTGGGCCATTTCCCACGCCCGCGTGACCGGGATCGCGCTGTCCCCGCTGCGCGCGCGTTGGGAGGCGGAGGGCGAACCCACCGCTCGCGCGGCGGTCCTGGGTGGGATCGCCCGGCTCGACCCACGGGCAGGACTGGAGGCGGCCGCCACCGCACTGGGCCCGTCCCAGGCCGACGAGGTGCGCATGGCCGCCGTGTTCGCCCACCTCGACGCGGACGCCCCGTGGACCGAGACGCTGCACACGACGATGCTGTCCCTGCTGCCCGCCGAACTGCTGTACTCCGACCTCGACCTGGAACGCGCCGAACCGCTGCCCGCCGTCGTCGAGGCACTCCTGGAAAGGGGCCGCGAGCCGGAGCGCGAGGCCGCCTTCGCCCTGGTCGACGCGGCCCTGCGCGACGGCCGGGCCGAAGTGCGGGCCGAAGGCCTCTGGGCGGCCGACCGCGCCTGCATGCTCTCCCGCAGCGCTCCGTCACGGCTGGTGCCGGGCCTGCGCGCGGCGGCCGTCGACGAGGAGTCCGTGGTCGACATCGCGTCCCTCCTCGGCCGGCTGGGCAGCGTCGCCGCACCGGCCGCGGACGTCCTCGCCCCGCTCGCCGGACGAAACCCGCGCGAGGACGACGACCATGCGGACCGGGCCCTGGCGGCGCTCGTGCTCGTCGCACCCGACCAGGCGCTTCCCCTGCTGACCGCGGGTCTGGGGCACCGCCCACGGGCCCTCGGCACGGCCACCGGACTCCGGAAGCCGGTCGATCCCGCCCTCCCCTTCGACAAGGGGCTCCTCGACGCGGTCCGCGACCGCCTCTCCCGGCCCGATTCCCTGACCGGCAACGAACCGTGGCAGCTGACCAACCTGCTGGCCGGGTGGGGCGCCGACGCCGCGTCGGCGTTGCCCGAGCTGTGCGCGGCGCTTCCGCACCATCCGAGCCAGGCGGCCCGGGCCATCGCGTCCGTCGCCGAAGCCTGCGCTCCACCGGACCGTACCCGCGCCGTCACGTGCCTGAGGGCAGCGGCCGAACGGGGAGTGCTGCACGCGGCGAAAACCCTGCACACGCTCGTCGGCGAGTCCGCGCCGCTGCTGCGCTGTCTCGAACGCGAACTTCGGTCCGGCGCCCGCGACATGAGCTGGGAGGCCGGGATCCTCGGCGCGCTCGGTCCCCTGGGAGCGGCGCTGGCCCCGGCCCTGCGGGAGGCGCTCAGCGACTCCGACAGCACCACCACGCCCGCGCTGGACACGGACACCGCTCTCGCCGAGGCGCTCTGGCGCATCACCGGAGACGCGGACGAGGCCGCTGCAGTTCTGGACTCGGTCCTCGCCCGCGCCGAGCGCAGCTCCTGGTCCCGGTGGTCGGTGGTACGCGCCGCCCGCGCGGCGGCGCTCCTCGGCCCGGCGGGGCGGCCGCTCGCCGCCCGGCTGGAAGCCGTCCTCGACGATCCGGTGCAGGCCCCGGCAGCGGTGGTGGCGCTCACGGCCGTGGCCGACCCCGCCTCGCTGGACCGCACCGCGCTCGCCGAGGCGGCCCTGCGCTCCGCCGAACAGGACGCCGATCCGACAGGAGCGTGCGACGCCCTGGAAGCCCTCGGTTCCACCGCGTTGACCACGGACCACCTGCGCCGACTCGCCGAGCTGGCCGACGGCGACGCCAGGGTCGTCCGCTCCGGAGTCGAAGACCGCATCATCCACGACGACGAAGCCCTCCGAACCCGCGCCCGGGCGCTGATGACCACCTTCACGGCCGCTGAAGCTCCCTGATCGACGAGTGCCCGCCCGGGACGCTCCGATGGCGGCGACAGGCAGAACCGGGGGTGCTTCGCCGATCAGCCCGGACCGTTCCGAGGGATGCCTTGCCGATCAGTCCGGGCTCGCGGCTGATCAGGCCTGATCGACAAGGCACCCCTTGGCCGTGTCCCCAGGGTTCCGCCTGGCCCTACCTTCCGGTCACGGCCTAGGACACCAGACCCTGACCCTCCAGCTCCGTCAGCCGCACGGTGCACAGCCCCCCACGCTCGGCCTTCACCTCCGTCACCTTCAGCTGGGTGCCCGGTGCGAGGATGAACTCCTCCTCTCCGGTGAAGGCGGAGAACCGCCGGATCGCCACCGCCCGCGCCGGTGTGACCTCGAACAAGGTCCGCCTGCCACGGCTCCCGAGGAACGCCCGGGCCACGCCCAGCTCGGACGTGCACGACGACACGCCCCACCAGGTCACCGTCTGCCCGACCGGATACTGGGACCGCAGATCCAGCGCCACGCCACGCCACAACGGCCGCGTCTGCGCCGGCAGTGCCTCCATCGCGGAGAACAGCAGCCGCAGGTACGGCAGGTACGGCACCAGCCGCTCCCGGTCCGGGGAGCGCAGCACCGCGTTGATCTCGCGGTAGAACGCCGACTCACACGTGTACAGGTGCAGCGCCGAGATCGCGTCGGCGGACAGCCCGTCCCCGGACGCCTCCTCCCCGAACCGGCTCGACCGCTCGATGTGCCGGTCCAGCCGGGTGAGGACCTGCGACACCGGCTCGACGGCCTTGCGGAAGTCCATCAGCGGCGTGTCGAACACACCGGTGACGGCCGGCAGGACGAGTCCCTCGTCCTTGACGCTCGTGAGGCGCTCCAGATACAGCTGGTGCAGCTCCATCGTCGAAGCGATGAACGCCCCCATCCGCTCCGCGACTCCGTCGCCCTCCGAACCGCCGGCCGCCCCAGCCGCCTTCCGGTCCCAGCCCTTCCGCGGCAGCCAGTCGATCGGCTCGGCCCCCACCGCCGCCAGGGCGTCGTTCACCTGGGCGAGGTGGTCCCCCTCGCAGAAGATGTCCCCCTGGGCCGCCGGATTCGCATGGTCGAGGTGCCGGACCGCGACCCCCGGGTACTTCTTCTCCAGCCGCTGGACGACCCTCTTCAGGCTGCGTGCGTGCGCGCCCCACCAGGCGAACACCACACCCCGGTCCTCCTCGTCGGCGTCCTGCTTCGCCCGGAGGATCTCCTCGACGATCTGCTCGGCCACGGGCCGCCAGAAGGAGGTGTGCCGATCGGTCGGCAGCGCCCCGTCCGCACTCGCCGTCAGGGACGCGTTCAGCAGCAGTACGCCCTGGGTGAGCATCGCCTGGAACCACTCGGGCGGCGCGACCGTGTCCTCCTTCTTCAGCAGGGCGCGGACGTCGGCGATCGGCGTCTTCTTCACGATGCCGTACTTCCACATCGCCGCCGCCTTGATGATGCAGCGCATGCTGACCACCCGGCCGAACTGGCTGTCCTTCCAGTCGTTGAAGGTGTTGTCGAACATCGCGATGCCGGTCGCGCTCTCCGCCCGTGGGTACGGGTTCTGCCCGAACGCGACCACCTTCCACTTCTGCGGCGGATGCGGCTTCAACGCCTGGAAGGTCAACTCGCGCACCGGCACGACCTCCGGGCTGCGCTGGGGACCGATGAAGTCGGCGGCCCCCGGCTGTGCCTCGATCACCGGAGCCAGCAGCGGAAGCCACGGCTCGCCGCCCCCGGTGAACAGGTCGGCGAGGCCCAGCGGGTCCCCTGCGGAGGAACCCGTACCGCCGGCGGCGGTCATGTCGACATCCTTCACGAGGACAGAACTCCCAGAACTCGAACCGGCCGCCCCCTCGGGCCCACCGGCATGCTGTACGGATTCGGTGAGGTCATCGCCGGCCTTCCCGCCCTGTGCGGTGCCGGTCTGCGGAGCCTTCGCGTCAGCGACGAAAGGAAGGACGCCGCGGGACGTTGATCCGGACCCGCCGTGCGGACCCCGCTCCCTCGATGTCGTCGAGCTGCCCCAGCACCGCGGCCCGCAACTCGTCGTAGTCCGCGAACCCGTGATCGTGGAACAGGGAGTAGCCCGTCCACATGAGATTGGCGCACACCTGCGCGGGCACCCGACCCGTCTGCGCGCCCATCCCCACGAGCGCCACCGACCTGATGCTGCCGGGCTTCGCCCGGTTCTGCAGGTGCACCGCCTGGAACGCCGCCGCGCAGGCCAGCGCCACGTTCATCGTCTCGCTGACGTTCTGCGAGGACTGCCGCATGGTCGGCGTGGAGATCAGATACCGCGGTACGGCCGCCCCGGACGGGACGCACACCGCGCTGCCCACCGGCAGGCTCCCGCCGAACCGGTCGCGGATCGCCCGCTGCACCCGCACCTGGATACCGGCGCCGAGGTGCCGCTTGACGACGGCGTCGACCCCACCGTCCATCCGGCCCCGTGCGTTGGTGGGGGACACCCACGCGTCGACGTCCACATCGAGAAGCGAGCCCCGCCGGATCTCCACCTCGGGCGTGTCCGCGAACGCGGACCGCCAGGCCGCCACCACCTCGTCGTTGACATCGACCAGAACGACCCTCAACGTACGCTCGGCACCCACGAATTAGCCCCTCTCGGACAACCGATCGAACAAGATCGAAGCTATCGCGAGGCACTGACAACGCCTCGGTTCCGGAGGCCGCTCCGGCCCGAGGGCGCCGGTGTGCGCGCCGCCGCGGGGGCCGGTGTCCGGATCCAGGTGGAGTGCATCGATTCGGCAGGGGTGTTCGTCTTCCGTTCACCGGCAGCCCGGGCGCGTGACTCCGAGATCTCCTAAACATAACGGGTCTGGACCAGGAGGTCCGGATGCGAAAGACCAAGGAGTTCCCCGTCATGCCTCCCTCCCCCGACGTCTCCCGCCGCGCGCTGCTCGGTGGTGCCGCCGGCGCCGCCGTGCTCGCCTCGCTCCCGCTGAGCGTGCGCGAGGCACTTGCCGCGCCCGCCCGCCCCGGCCGACTGGAAGACATCGAGCATGTCGTCGTCCTGATGCAGGAGAATCGTTCCTTCGACCACTACTTCGGGACGCTGCCCGGAGTCCGAGGCGTCGGGGACCGTACCGCCGTCCGCGGCGTCAACGGCAGGTCGGTCTTCCACCAGCCCGATCCCTCCCGCGCCGAGGGCCACCTCGTCCCCTTCGCGATGAACGCGGCCCACACCAACGCCTACCGCAACGGCGCCCCCGCGTTCGGCTTCGTCGACTCCTTCCCGCTCTGGAACGACGGGCGCGCCGACGGCTACGTCACCGGCCGCAGCAGCGGCTGGCTCGGCCACGGGTACTACGAGCCCGCCGACATGCCGTTCTACAACGCGCTCGCGACCACCTTCACGGTCTGCGACCAGTACCACGCGTCGGTCCAGTGCAACACCAACACCAACCGCGACCACTTCATGACCGGCACCAGCGGCGGCACCGTCAACGACACCGTCGTCTACAACAACAGCTACATACCGGGCGGTTACACCTGGACCACCTACGCCGAGCGCCTGGAGCGGGCCGGGATCAGCTGGAAGACGTACCAGGCCCGGGACAACTACGACGACAACGCCCTCGCCTGGTTCCGGCCCTTCCAGCAGGCCAAGCCCGGCGAGCCGCTCCACGACAAGGGCATGGCGATGGCCGGCGCCCCGGCCGACCAGGGCGACGGCCACAAGATGGGCGACGCGCTGGTCGAGGCGTTCCGCGCCGACGTAGCCGCCGATCGTTTGCCGCAGGTCTCGTGGATCGTCGCTCCGGAGGCCCTCTCCGAGCACGCGAGCTGGCCCCCGCCGTTCGGCGAGCACCTCACCGCCCGGCTGATCGAGGCGCTCGCGGACCACCCCGAGGTGTGGGCCAAGACCGTCTTCATCCTCAACTACGACGAGCACGGCGGCTTCTTCGACCACTGCATGCCGCCCGTGCCACCGCTCTCCGCCGACCGCGGCAAGGCCACCATGTCCGTGGACGGCGAGGTCGTCGTCCGGGTGAAGCAGGCGGACGGCGCCACGGCGATGCGGGTCGTCTCCCAGGACGGGCGCTACCGGGTGCGCGCCGCCGACGGCAGCCTGACCTGGTCGGACACGCTGCCCGCCGGGGAGACCCTGGTCTCGGGGCCGCACGCCATGGGCCTCGGCCTCCGGGTCCCGATGCTCGTCGTGTCCCCGTGGACCCGCGGCGGAGTCGTCGACTCCACCGTGCTCGACCACACCTCCGTGATCCGCTTCCTGGAGCGCCGCTTCGGGGTCCGCGAGCCCAACATCAGCCCGTGGCGCCGCTCTGTCGCCGGCGATCTGACCTCCGTCTTCGACTTCTCCGGCGAGGACGTCGTCTGGCCGGAACTGCCCGACACCAGCGGCAATGTGGCGAAGGGGCAGGCGGCGGCGGGGAAGCCGTCGATCGCGGTCCCCTCGCCGCAGTTCTTCCCGCGCCAGCAGCGGGGCACCCGCCCGGCCCGCCCCGTGCCGTACGCCCTCTCGCTGCGCTCCGAGGTCCGGGACGGCACGGTGGAACTGGACCTCCGCAACCGGGGTCGCCAGGCCGCCGTCTTCCAGGTGTACGCGGAGCCCGGCAGCACCCCCGACTTCTACACGGTCGGCGCGGGCGAGCGGCTCTCCGGCGCCCGTGCCCTCCAGCGCGACGGCTACGACCTGCGGATCCACGGCCCCAACGGCTCGCTGTGGCAGCTGCGCGGTGACGCGGACGACGCGCTGGAGGCCCGGCTCAAGGAGGAGCGCGACGACGACCGCGCGTATCTGGTGATCGAGATCGAGAACCGCGGCCGGCGCTCCCGCACCGTCCTCGTCGGCGATCTGGCGTATGGCGGCGGGGTCCGCGAGGTCCGGATCGGCGGACGGGACGAACGGACCGTGAAGCTCAGGGTGCCGGCCGAGCGCTGGTACGACGTCGCCGTGAGCGCCGCCGACGACCCGCGGTACCTGCGCCGCTTCGCCGGCCGTTTCGCCGAGCCCTCCGGCGGGCGATCCGGCGAACGGCATCGGCGCCGGGGCGTCACCGACCCGGCGATGGGCCTGCCCGACGCCCTGACCGTCGAGGTCGGCACGGCCGCCGGTGACGAACCGGTCGTCGCGGGCGGCACCACGGCCCGGTTCACCGCCATCGTCACCAACCGGGGACCGGTCGACCTCCAGGACGTGACCATCGCCTTCACGGTGCCGTCCGGCTGGACGGCGAAGCCGGTCGGGGACACCCCGCCGCAGACCGTGGCCGCCGACTCCTCGCGCACCGCGAGCTGGGACGTCACCGCCCCCTCCGACGCCCCGGCGTACGGCTCGGCCCGCCTGCTCGCGGTCGCCCGAGGCAGGGCGGCGGACGGCCTGCGCCTCGCCGACGGCGAGATCCAGGCCCGGATCGCCCCGTCGATGAGCGGGCGTCTGCTCGCGGAGGACTTCCAGTCGCTCGCCGGGAAGCTGGTCAACCGGGGCCAGGTGCTCGGCTGGACGGCGGCGGCACCCGACGGCTGGTCGGTCGTCAATGCGGCGGGGATGCCACAGGGCACGCCGATGTTCCAGGGCTGGACCTTCCACACCCGCCGAGCCTGGTCGGCCGGCGCCCAGAACCGCCCGAACTTCACCCGGGGCCTCGGCATCGTCGCGGTCGCCGACCCGGACGACTGGGACGACACCGGCGCACCCGCGAGCAAGGGCCGCTTCGACTCGACCCTGGTCTCACCGGCCGTCCCGATTCCGGCCGGGCGGACGACCCTCCGGGTGGACTTCGACTCCCACTACCGGCAGGAGGGCAACCAGAAGGCCGAGGTCCGCGCGGTCTTCGACTCCGGCGAGGAGCAGATCGTGCTGCGGTACGGCCCCGGCTCGCCCGACGCCGAGAACACGGCGGTGAGCCAGGAGCTCACGGTCCCGCCGACGGCCCGCACGGTGACACTCCGCTTCCGGATGTACGACGCCGGAAACAACTGGTACTGGGCGGTGGACCACATCCGTCTGGGCTGATCCCAGGAGCGCGTGGGGCCGACACGACGCCCCCGACTTGATAGGCAAGTGACTGCTTGCCTATCCTGGGGTCGTGGCCGACGACCTTTTCAAAGCCTTGGCCGACCCCACCCGCCGCACCATCCTCGACGAGCTCACGCAGAAGTCCGGACAGACACTGTTCGAGATCTGCTCGCGACTGAGCATGAAGCACCAGCTCGGCATCTCGCGTCAGGCGGTCTCCCAGCACCTTGCCGTGCTGGAGGCCGCCGGGCTCGTCGAGACCAGGCGAGAGGGCCGCTACAAGTTTCACGACCTGAACACGGCCCCGTTGCGGGAGATCGCCCGGCGATGGCTCGCGCCCCACCCGTCCGGACCGGAGGAGAGCACCCCATGAAGATCCATCTGACCAGCGTCTTCGTCGACGACCAGGCCAAGGCCGAGCGTTTCTACACCGAGATCCTCGGCTTCGTGAAGAAGCACGACGTCCCGCTGGGCGAGACGGACCGGTGGCTCACCGTCGTCTCGCCCGACGAGCGCGGCGGCACCGAACTCCTCCTGGAGCCCGCCGGCCACCCGGCCGTCAAGCCGTACCGCGACGCGCTCGTCCAGGACGGCATCCCGCTCGCCCAGTTCGCCGTGGACGACGTGCGGGCGGAGTACGAGCGCCTGAGCGCCCTCGGCGTCCGCTTCACCCAGGAGCCCCTGGACATGGGCCCCGTCACCACCGCCGTCCTCGACGACACCTGCGGCAACCTGATCCAGATCGCCACCGAGCCGCAGTAGTACGTACGGCAGTGGCGCGCGCCACGACGAGTTGCGCCGCAGTGGCCCCGCGCGCCCCGTCAGGGGTGCCGCGGGGCGCGCCGTACGCGGGAGGCGAGCACGGCCGTCAGACCGCTTCCGAATCCGGTGCCGAGGACCGCCCAGGTGGCGGGATGAGCCCAGGCGTCATGGGGAAGCTGCTGTGCCAGGACGAAGACACCCATCACGACGACGAACCAGCCGAAGGCCGTCCTCAGCGTGTCCTGCGGGATGCGGCCCGCGAGGCGGGCACCGGCCAGGCTGCCGACCACGGCCGTGCCGGTGACCGTCAGGGCGAGAGCCCAGTCGACCGACACGCCCGAGAGGTGCCCGGCGAGTCCGGCGAACGAGTTCATCGCGATGACGAGGAGCGAGGTGCCGACCGCGGCACCCATCGGCAGTCCGCCGAGGATCGCGAGGGCCGGGACGACGAGAAATCCGCCGCCGGAGCCGACCAGACCCGTCACGGCACCCACGGCCAGGCCCTTGGCGGCGATGCCCGCGAGGGGCCGACCGCCCCGCTCGGGCCCCTCCGAATCCTGCTCGCGGCGCCTCCGGAGCATCGCCACCGCCGTCGCCAGCATCATCAGCGCGAAGGCGACGAGCAGGACGGTGCCGGGCACGTACTCCGCCAGCCGCCCACCCCCGTACGCGCCGACCATGCTGAACGCGCCGAAGAGCAGGCCGGTGCGCCAGCGGATCCGGCGCGCCCGGGCGTGCGGGAGCAGGGCGGCCAGGCTGGTGACGCCGACCACGAAGAGCGAGGTGGCGATCGCCGCCTTGGTGCCCTGACCGGCCAGAAAGACCAGGATCGGCACGGTGAGGATCGAGCCACCGCCCCCGAGCACGCCGAGGCTGACGCCGATGAGCAGGGAGGCGGCGACGACGAGCACGGTCACGGCGTGCTCCGCAGCTCCGCGATCACCGTACGGATGTCAGCACGCGGGCCGCGGTTGTACGGCAGCTTGGAGAGCAGGACGCCCATCGCGCAGGAGTTGCTGAGGGCCGCGTAGGTCAGGCCGGCTCCGATCGCCGTCCCGATCAGATGGACGCCCGGCACCAGGACGCCGACGAGGCCGGTGGTCAGGACGACGGAACCGGCGACGAGACGTACCTGTCGCTCCATGTCCCAGCGCGCGGGGCCGCGGTTCACGGGCGCGCCGACCGCCTCCCAGGCGTTCATGCCCCCGTCGAGGACGCGCAGGTTCGACAGCCCCGCCCCGGCGAGCGCCTGCTCGGCCTGGGTGGCCCGGCCCCCCGACCGGCAGACGAGGACGACGTCCTCGTCGAGGTGGGAACGGAGTTCCGCCCGGTGCTCGCGCAGGGTGTCCAGGGGGACGTTGTACGAGCCGGGGATGTGCGCCGTACGGAACTCGGCGGGCGTACGCACGTCGAGCAGGCGCGGTGCGCGTCCTTCCTGGACGAGCCGGTGCAGGACGGCGGGGGTGAGGGAGGTCGGGGTGGGGCTGGACTTGGCGCTCATGCGTGGGCTCCGGATCGAGGGAGGGAATACCTAGGGGGGTATAGGTGAGAGATGGGGGAGGGGCGAGGGGGAGTGGGGCGACCCCGGCGGAGCAGGGCGGCGAGCCCCCTGACGACCGGTGGGTGGATCAGGCGGCGGAGGGGGCCGTGGGCAGGGCCCAGGCCGCGTACCCGCCGAGGACGTCCGAGACGTCCTCGATGCCACGGTGTCGCAGCAGGCTGGCCGCGATGGAGGAGCGGTGACCGCCGGCGCAGTGCACGACGAGGGGGCGGCCGGTGGGCAGCTCCTCCGTGCGGCGCGGAAGCTCGCTCAGGGGGATGTGCAGGGCGCCGTCGATGGAGCCGTTCGCCTCGCGCTCGCCGCAGGTGCGGACGTCCACGACGACGGGAGGGTTGTCGCTCGCGAGGGCGGCCCGCAGCTGGGTGGCGGTCAGCCGGCTCGCCGGGGTGACCTCGTCGGCCAGCTCCTCCAGGGCCTCCTCCGGGTTCCGCAGGTAGCCCACCGCGCGGTCGAAGCCGATCCGGGCGAGACGGGTGACGACCTCCTCCTCGCGGCTCTCCGGCGCGACGACGACGAGCCGGTCGGCGGGGTCGAGGACGGTGCCGGCCTGCTCGGCGAACCGCCCGTCGGCGGGTACGTTCACCGCGCCGTGCAGGTGACCGGCCGCGAACTCCTGCGGGGAACGCGCGTCGACGACGACCGCACCCGAGCGGCGCAGCTCTACGAACTCGGCCCGGGAGAGCGGTCGCGCCGCAGTGGCGGCGTCGTACCGGTGCCGGTCCTTGCGGTTGAGCTCGGCGTCGTAGGCGAAGTAGCCCGGTGCGGAGGGCTGGCCGGCGGTGACGAGCGCGACGAACGCCTCGCGGCTCGTCGGCGCACAGGCGTAGTTGGTGGCGCGCTGCTCCCCGATCGTGGACCGCTTCTCGGTGGAGAGGCTTTTGCCGCAGGCGGAGCCGGCCCCGTGGGCGGGGAAGACCCGCACCTCGTCGGGGAGGCGCATCAGCTTGTTCTGGACGCTGTCGTGGAGCATCGCGCCGAGTTCCTCGGCGGTGACCCCGACGGAGGCGAGCAGGTCCGGGCGGCCGACGTCGCCGATGAAGAGGGCGTCCCCGGTGAGCACGCCGTAAGGGACGGTGTCGGCGCCGTGTTCGTACACCAGGACGCTGATCGACTCCGGGGTGTGCCCGGGCGTCTCCATGATCTCCAGGGTGACGTCCCCGAGAGCGATGCGCTCACCCGCGGCCAGCTTGCGTATCGGGTACTCGGTCTCGGCCCGGCGGCCGTACCCGATCCAGGCGCCGGTGCTGTCGGCGAGCTCCAGATGACCGGCGACGAAGTCGGCGTGGAAGTGGGTGTTGATGACTCCGACGACGGTGAGCCCGTGGGCTCGGGCGTCATTCAGGTACTCGGAGACGTCGCGGCGTGGGTCGACGACCACCGCGCGACCGGTCGTCTCGTCGCCGATCATGTAGGACGCCTGGGAGAGGCAGTCGAGGTAGTACTGCGCGAAGAACACGGCAATCCTTTCGGGGCTCCCGGGATTTTGATACCCCCCTGGGTATCTTTGGCTCGACCGTAAGGCGACTCGACACGGCAAGTCAAATACCCCCCTAGGTATCCGGCCCTGGCTGATAGCGGGGGAGACTTGCACGGAAACAGCCCGCCGCCCGTGCCGGGAACGGCGTCCAGCGCCCCCTCGTATCGCCCGGGAGAACCGCATGACCCGCACCACACCGTCGCGCCCCGTCGACATCGAGGCGCTGTTCCCCGGCCTCGCCGCGTATCGGCGCACGGCGACGCGCCTGCATCCCCGGCAAGGCACCGCGAAGCCCGAGGAGAGCTCGGTGGCGGGCCCGCTGCTGTGGCCGGCCGACGAGCCGTGGCCCGTCTGCACCGACGTGCACCCCAAGGGCAGGGGTCATCTGCTGTCCGACGTACGGCTCCGACGACGCATCCAGGACGCGGCGCGGGGGCGGGACTTCACCGAGGAGGAGCGGCGGCTGCTCGACGGGATGACCCGGGCGACGCACGTCCCGGCGCTCGGGGACGCGGACCCCGTGCCGCTGCTGGCCGTCGCCCAGCTCTACGCCCGGGACGTACCGGAC
This sequence comes from Streptomyces sp. NBC_00572, assembly GCF_026341815.1. Classification (GTDB taxonomy): domain Bacteria; phylum Actinomycetota; class Actinomycetes; order Streptomycetales; family Streptomycetaceae; genus Streptomyces. The sequence continues at coordinate 792,171 of NZ_JAPENX010000002.1, read as the reverse complement.
CTCGTCGGACCCCGGGGGTGCGACCTGCTGCAGGTGTTCTGGTGCCCCTTCGAGGTCCACGGTCCGGACCGGACCATCGACGTGGTGCTGAAGTGGCGGCGGTCCGCCGACGTCGGCGCGGTACTCGCCCCGCAGCCCGAACCGCCGGTCGCCGGCCGCGAGGAGTGCGTTCCGACGTCCTGCGTCGTCCACCCGGAGCAGGTCGTCGAGCACGAGTACTTCGGTCTGCTCGGCGAGCGCCTTCAGGAGGAGATCTCCGACTGGGAGGAGAGCCTCCTTGACGAGGAGGACGAGGGCGGGGGCGGCGGTGAGGAGGGCGAGATCGACTACATGAGCGACCTCTCCATCGCCCCCGGCTGGAAGGTCGGCGGTTTCGCCTCCTGGCATCTCACCGATCCCGCCCCCGTCGACTGCTCGGCGTGCGGGACGCCGATGCCGCCCCTGCTCACCGTCGCCGCGGGGGAGTGCGATGGAGCCTCCCGGAGCTGGGTTCCGGTCGAGGACCGCGCCGCGGCCGATGATGCGGGGGCGGACGACCCGTGGGCGATCGACCCGCGCGTGATCGACCCGGTCGGTGTCTACCTGGGTCGTGGGCTCCTCCGCGTCCACACCTGTCCGGCCGATCCTGCCCACCCGCACCGGCTCAGCTTCCAGTGACGCGTCGCCAGGCGGTCGTCAGTTCGGGGGCCGCGAAATTTGATGAGCAGGGGTCAATATCTGATCGCTTCATTGCATTTTCGGTGCAGTGATTGGTCGTTTTATGCGTCGAGAGTGACCACTGGAGGCAGCCCTTCCAGCACGGTCACATGGCGAACCCGAACTGACTATGCTCCCCCGTGTGTTGCGCTGCGGTCACAGCGAGTCATGAACGCTGTGATGTGCGCGGACGGAACGTGGCACTTGCCCGAATGAAGCCCGATTCGTTCCTGTCGGCGCATCGCATCACCTCAGTCCGTTCGTTCCAGACTGATTAGGGACCCCTTGATGGTTCGTGCAGGTTCAATTTCCAGAGCCAGGCCACCCGCGGTCGATCGGGTTTGGCTGCTTCCTCCTGGAGTTCTGGCGGGAGCCTTTGCCGTAGCGTTTCTCTTTTCCCCTGCACAGATACGGACACCAGTCGCCTTGTGCGGTCTGGCCGCGGTCGTCCTGACGGCAGTCACCTCGGCCGTGACCGTGCGCCGGCTTCGATCGGGGGACGTGGAGCGCTATGAGCGGGCGACCGCCGACGCGCAGGAGTACTACGCGCAACGCGAGGCCGCGCTGCTCGGGCGCCTGGCCGATCAGCGCGCCACCACCGTGTGGCTCGCCGAAGAGCTTCTCCCGGCGGCTGTGGCTCGTATGAAGAAGGGTGACCCCGCCTCGGAGATCCTGCGGTCCGTCACCTTCGGGGAGCACCTCGACGAGGAGTTCACCGAGGCGGTCCGGGGTGCTCTGCAGACGCTCCTGGAAGCCGTGGAGGCCGAGGAGTTCACCCGTGACTCCTCCCAGCGGGCACTCGTGGCGGTCGCGCGCCGGGTGCAGGCGATCGTGCACCAGCTCGCCAAGGACCTGCACTCCATGCAGATCCTGCACGGCACGGACCTCGTGGTCTCCCGCGGTCTCCAGGGCGTCGACCACCGCACCGCGCTGATCGGCCGCCTCGCGGCCAGCATCGCGGTCCTCGGTGACGCGCGCCCCGGCCGGCAGTGGTCGAAGGCGATCCCGCTCTACGACGTCCTGCGCGGGGCCATGTCGCGCATCGTCGACTTCCCCCGCGTGAAGCTGCAGTCGGTGACGGCCGTGGCCGTGGTCGGCCCGGGAGCCGAGCCGCTGATGCACCTCCTCGCCGAACTGCTCGACAACGCCACGACGTTCTCGCCGCCGCACACCCCCGTGGAGGTGTCCGCGAGCGAGGTGCCCTCCGGTATCGCCATCGAGATCGAGGACCGCGGAGTCGGACTCACCGAAGAGGTCCGGCAGCGCATCGAACGCATCATGGAGCAGTCGGCTTCGGGCATCCAGCTGGCCGGCCTCGGCGAGGTGACGCAGCTCGGTCTGCCCGTCGTCAGCCGGCTGGCCCGCGAGCACGGCTGCGAAGTCGACCTGCGCACCTCCGCCTACGGAGGCGTACGAGCCGTGGTGCTGGTTCCCAGGAACCTGATCACCACCGTGCCGCAGTCCGCAGTGCGCTACCCGCCGCCGCCCGCACGGAGGCGCACGGGCGGCCCGATCCTGCCCAGGCCGACGCCGCCGGGCGACGCCCTGACGGACACCGGCGAGGTCAGGAAGACCGTCAACGGACTTCCGCAGCGACGACGGGAGACCCCCGTCCAGACACCGATCGTCCAGGTGGCCCCCACACCCCCCACCCCGGCCGCCTCCCGGGGAACCTCCGGCACGTCCCGCCAGCCGGGTCTCATGTGGGAGGCCTTCAACGGCGACAAGAGGTCGGTCGCCGAACCTTCCACTCCACACAGCGAGCCGTCAGATGAGGTCGAGTAACATGCTGCCACTGCCGAACATGGACTGGATGCTCAAGGAGCTCGTGGGCGGCGTCCCGTACGTGCGACACGTCGTCGTGCTGTCGGCGGACGGCCTGTGCATCGGGCAGTCGAACACGGAGCCCGACACCGCCGACGCGATCGCCGCGGCCTGCTCCGGCATCCAGAGCCTGGCGAGGGCCATCGCGCAGCGGTTCCCGCAGGGCGACGGCTCGACACGGATGGTCGGGATCGAGGCCGACGGCGGCTACTTCTCCCTGATGGCGGCCGGTCCGGGGGCGTATCTCGCGGTGCTCGCCGACGACCAGGTCGACGCCGGCCTCCTGGGCGACCGCATGCGGACGTTGGTGGTCCGGATCGGCCAGCACATGACCAGCCCTCCTCGTGAGGACGTCGGGCAGGCGATGTGACCTCGGAGAACCAGGACCCCTGGAATGAAACCGATCCCGTTCCGCTCTACGTCATTACCGGGGGCACGGGTTCCGCGGCCAACACCTTCAACCTGGTCACCCTCATCGCCACGAGATCCGAGCCCGACGCCGCGATGCAGCCCGAGCAGGCGGCCATCCTCACCATGTGCGCGTACCCGCTCTCGGTGGCCGAAGTGTCCGCGTACCTCAGCCTTCCGTTCAGCGTCGTCACCACGCTGCTGTCCCAACTCGTCGAGGACGAACGGGTCGAGGCCATCGCACCCGTGCCCGTCGCGGCATTCCCCGAACGCGGCCTGCTGGAGGCGGTGATCCATGGACTACGCAAGCTCTGACGTTCGCGATGCCGGCCCACGCGGCACAGACATGCCCCTTCCCCACAGCGCCAGGGGAGTCAAGGTCGTGGTCGTCGGCGGCTTCGGAGTCGGCAAGACGACCATGGTCGGGGCGGTGAGCGAGATCCCGCCCCTGACCACCGAAGAGACCATGACCCAGGCGGGCGTGGGGATCGACAACAACCCCGGTGCCCACGGGAAGAACACCACGACCGTCGCGATGGACTTCGGACGGATCAGCATCAACCAGGAGCTGATCCTCTATCTGTTCGGGACGCCGGGACAGGAGCGCTTCTGGTTCCTGTGGAACGGGATCTTCGAAGGCGCGCTCGGCGCCGTCGTCCTCGTCGACACCCGCAGGATCGAAGTCTGCTTCGAAGTCATCACCCGCCTTGAGGACCGCCGCGTCCCGTTCGTCGTGGCCGTCAACACCTTCCCGGAGGCTCCGCACCACCCCGTGGAAGACCTGCGCACTGCTCTGGCCCTCAGCGAATCCGTGCCCATCGTCACCTGTGACGCACGTGACCGGGCGTCCTGCCGTGACGCCCTGCTGTCGCTGATGGTCTACCTGAGTACCCTCGCCGCCGCCCAGGAGTCCGAATGACCCTCCCACCCGCCGAACACACCACCGAGAAGCCCGGGGCGATCCCCCCTCCGGGCTGCCCAGCCCACGCCTCCACCGGACCCGGCGGAGCCACCCGCCTCTACGGCGGCGCCGCCGAGACGGACCCCATGGGCCTGTACGAGGAGTTGCGTGCCAAGCACGGTCCGGTGGCGCCCGTGCTGCTCGACGGCGACGTACGCGCCTGGCTCGTCCTCGGGTACCTGGAGAACCGTGACGTGGCCAGCCGCCCGACCCAGTTCTCCCGCGACCCCCGGGTCTGGCACGGCTGGCGGAGCGGGGAGATCGACCCCGCCACCTCGCCGCTGGTGCCGATGATCGGCTGGCGTCCCGACTGCGTCTGCGCGGACGGCGAGGAGCACCAGCGGCTGCGCGGTGCGGTCACGGCCGGCCTCAGCCAGTTCGACCACCGCGGAGTCCGCCGTTCCATCACCCGCATCGCGCACCAGGTGATCGACACCTTCTGCGAGGACGGCGAGGCCGAACTGGTGGGCCAGTTCACCGAGCACGTGCCCATGCTCACGCTCACCCACCTGCTCGGAATGTCGGACGAGGCCGGTCCCCGGCTGGTGCACGCCGCCCGTGACCTCTTCAAGGCCACCGAGACGTCGCTGGCCAGCAACGCCTACGTCCTGGAGAGCCTCGCGCAACTCGTCGACGCCAAGCGGGTACGCCCGGGGCAGGACATCGCGTCCGCGCTGATGGCCCACCCCGCCAACCTCTCGGACGAGGAGGTGCAGCACCACCTGCGCCTCATCCTCCTCGCCGGTTACGAGACGACCGCCAACCTCATGTCCAACGTCCTGCGCATGGTGGTCACCGACCCCCGGTTCCGCGGGTCGCTGGCCGGCGGTCAGATGACCCTGCCCGAAGCCGTCGAGCAGGTCCTCTGGGACGAGCCGCCGCTGATGGTGTGCCCGGGCCGCTGGGCCAACGGCGACACCACGCTCGGGGGACAGCAGATCAAGGCGGGAGACATGCTCCTGCTCGGCCTGGCCGCCGGAAACGTCGACGAGGCGATCCGCCCGGACCCCGCGACCCCGGTGCACCACAACCGCGCGCACCTGTCCTTCAGCGCCGGCACCCATGAGTGCCCCGGCCAGGACATCGGCCGCATCATCGCCGACACCGGCATCGACATCCTGCTCACCCGGCTTCCCGACATCGCCCTGTCCATCCCCGAGGAGAGCCTCAGCTGGCGCTCCTCCACCTGGGCCCGGCACCTGACGGCACTGCCCGTGAACTTCGCCGCCCGCGCCCCCCAGGTCTTCGACGTACCGAGCCCGCTGCCGGCCCCGCCCGCCCCGAGCACCGGGATGCCGTCGGCACCGCCGTGGGCGGTGGCCGAAGCCGGGCCCGCGGCCGAGTCCGGGCCGTCGGCCGAGTCCGAAGCCGAGCCCGTACGTCGTCCCGAAGCCCGTCCCTCCTGGCGGGCGCGCGTCAGGCGCTTCCTGCGGAGGCGATAGGCCCCGCACGGCCAGGCTCCGTGGCGAGCACCACGGACGAGGGGGATACCGACGCGTGTCCGTCGGTATCCCCCTCGGAGCGGGAGTCGGATTCGGGACGGAGGGGAGCCACGGTACCTACTGGAACGTGGCGTCGGTGGAGGCGTAGCGGGGTGCTCCGGTGTACCAGGCATGGAGGCCGGAGAGGAAACCGCAGGCACCCCGGAGCCATGTCTCCAGCTCGGCCCGCTCGTCGTGGTCCAGTCCGGATCGCCGTACGAGCTGCGGGAGTTCGCTCTGCCGGAGGTGCTCGAAGTCCCGCAGCCGGGTGTTCACCAGATTCAGCGCGGCGGGAACGGCGTCGTGGAGGGCGATGCCCAGGGACGTGCCGAGGACCACGACCAGGTTGTTGACGTCGTGCTCCTCGTGGACTTCCCGTTCGTAGGAGGCGAGGTCGTTCGCCAGCCCCATGAAGTCCATGAAGGCATCGAGTAAGGCGCGTACGGTCCGGCTCTGCCGTATCTGCTCGGGGATGCGAGCGCCGGTCGCCAACTCGACGGAATAGGGGGCGGTGTGGGCGGCGAAGCTCTCGCGCCGGAACGGCGCGTACTCGATCAGGTGGGGGACCCGGCCGCCGCGGCTGTTGGCCAGCTCCTCGACTCCCGCGTCGACGTAGCGCACCAGGGCCCGGTTGAACTCGTGCCGCCAGTGCGCCAGCCTCGGCGGGAAGAACTGGCGCTGCAGATCGGCGATTCCCCGCTCGACGGGATTCGCCGGCTCCGGCAACCGGGCACCGTACTCCGGTCGCAGGAACTCGTGCAGCCGGACGGTGAAGGCCAGCGCGCCGGCAAGGTCACCGGTCTGCTTGAAGGCGGAGGCGAAGTAGTCGTCCCACGCCAGGGCCCAGATATTGAACCGGTGGTTGAGCCGGAGGTCGGCGAGTGAGGCGTCGGGAAGGGCCCAGGCGGTGAGCTGGTCGACGGTCATGGCATGGAACTGCGCCCGGGTCCATATCGCGCGGTGGCCCGACGGTCCTTCCTCGCCGTCGAGCATGCCCATCTCGCGCGCCCACGTCTCGCTCTCCTCGCGCAGGGCCGACAGATACGGATTCACCCGCAGCGGATAGGGCATCCACAGCTGGGGCAGCTCGAGGGCGCGCACTGTCATGGGGACCAACCTCCTTCTCTCTTCGACCCGCAGAGGGACGTGTCGGGCTGTGTCCACTCCCGCACGTGGTGACGGCCGCCACTGCCATGAGGCCGGACGATGCCCGGCCCACGGCCCTCCAAACCTGCCCCCCATGGATGATGGTCAACCCCTCAACCGTTCCTGACCAGTGTTCAGAACAGCTTCATGCGGAAGGAATCGATCCCTCTGGGGAACTTTCCGAAAAACTGCGCAAGCTGTGGTCATCCGCTACGGGTGTGCCAGGCGTGCCTGGCGCTTCAAGGGCTCCAGGCGATGGGGGCGATGCAGGCGCTTCAGGTGTTCCGACCCCGACCCCGACCTTGCCCCCGACCCTGCCCCCGACCCTGACCCCGGGGCTTTTGGGCCCGCGAGCGAGGATGCAGAGGATGGAGACGAAGAGGGCGGCCATGACGGCGACGCCTGCCCACATCGCCTGCTGCCAGCCGTCGACGAAGGACTCCTGGGCCGCGCGGATCAGCGCCGGGGCATGGGAGCCGGCTCCGTTCGCCGCCTCGACGGCGTTGGCGACGCCTTCGCGGGCGGCGTCGGCCGCGACCTGGGGGAGGCCGTCGAGCGGGGGGACGCCTTCGAGGCGGGTGCCGAGGGTGCTGCGGTAGCCGGCGGACACCAGCGCGCCGAGCAGGGCGACGCCGAGCGCGGTGCCGAACTCGCGCGTGACGTCGTTGAGCGCGGAGGCGACACCCTGGCGCTCACGCGGCAGGGAGCCGGTGATGGCCTCGGTCGAGGGCGTCATCGCCATGCCCATGCCGATGCCCATGGCGAGCATGCCGGGAAGAACGGAGAGGTAGCCGCCGGCCACGGAGACGAAGGTGGCCATGAACGCCAGACCGGCGGCGGCCAGCAGGATGCCGGTCGCCATGGTCGAACGGGCACCGATGCGCGCGACCGCCTTCGGGGCGAGGCCGGAGGCCGCCATCATGGCCACGGCCATCGGCATCAGCGCCAGGGTGGACAGCAGCCCGGACCAGCCGAGTACGGCCTGGAAGAACGGGAAGAGGGCCACGAAGATGCCCGCCTGGACGCCGAAGAGCGCCAGCAGGGTGATCGATCCGCCGGCGGCGGAACGCTCGCCGAAGAGGCGCACGTCCAGGAGTGCGGCGTCCCGGCGGCGCAGTTCCCAGGCCACGAAGCCGACGGCGGCGAGGACGCCGACGCCGCCGCCGAGCAGCGTCGCGGGTGCGGTCCAGCCCCGCTCGGGTCCCTCCTGCAGGACGAAGACGAGGCCGACCACGGCGACGACGGAGGTCAGGGCGCCGACGGTGTCGAAGGAGCGTCCCGAGGTCTCGCGGGAGTCGGGGACGGATCGCAGCGTCATGGCGAAGGCCACGACGACGAGCACCAGGGGCAGGACGAACAGCCAGCGCCAGGTCGCCACGTCGACCAGCGCGGCGGAGAGGAACATGCCCAGGATCCCGCCACCGCCGGCCACGCCGGTCCATACCCCGATCGCCCGGCCGCGCTCCTCCTCGGGGAAGGTCGTGGTGATCACGGCAAGGGTGATGGGCATGATCATCGCCGCGCCGACGCCGCTGAGCAGACGCGCGGCGAGCACGACCTCCGCCGAGGGGGCGAGTGCGGCGGCCACGTTGGCCACCCCGAAGACGGCCAGGCCGGTGAGCAGGGTGGGCTTGCGGCCGAGACGGTCGCCGATCGCGCCGAGCGGGAGAAGCAGTGCGGCCAGCGTGAGGGTGTAGATGTTGATGATCCAGAGGATGGTGCTCTGTGAGGCGCCGAAGGCGACGGCAAGGTCCGGCTGGGCCACGTTCAGGCCCGACACGGAAGCGATGACGGCCATGAGGGCGATGCAGACGGCGATGAGGATCGTGCGACGCCGACGGGCATCGGGCGCGTCCTCGGCGGTGGCGCCGCGCGGGTCGGCGTCCATCTGGGCGGGCTGGTGCGTGTTCATGCGTCGACGGTAGGCAGAGCTTGCCAGGGAGGCATACATTCATGCCTATGACGCAAGAAGATGGTGAGCTGGACAGCCTGGTGCGCAAGAGGATCCGCGCGCTGCGCGTCGCTCAGGGGTGGTCCCTCGAAGAACTGGCCACCCGGGCGAACCTCAGCCAGTCCTCACTGAGCCGCATCGAGAACGGCCGACGCCGCCTGGCCCTCGACCAGTTGGTCACCCTCGCCCGAGCCCTGGACACCTCACTCGACCAGCTCGTCGAGACGGCCACCGACGACGTCGTCACCAGCCCGATGATCGACGGTGCCCACGGACTGATGCGCTGGCCGATCAAGGCGGAACCGGGCATGACCGTCGTACGCCAGCGGGTGACGGAACCGCCGCCGGACAACCCTTCGCGCCTGCGCGCCCACCCGGGCCGCGAGTGGCTCGTCGTCCTCTCCGGCACAGCCGTCCTGCTCCTCGGAAACCGCCGCTTCCGCGTGGAGACCAACCAGGCGGCGGAGTTCCCCACCATGTTGCCCCACGCCATCGGCGCCGAAGGCGGCCCGTGCGAGATCCTCGGCATCTTCGACCGCGACGCCCGCCGCGGCCACCGCAGCGACAAGGACTCGACCGGGACCGCCTAGGCGGTGGCGCACGAGGTCTCCCTCGCCTCCGGCCGACCGACCCGCGGCCGGTGATCGGGCGCCCGGGCCCCCGGGAACCGTGGGGTTGCCGGGGGTCGGTCCCGTCCCGGGCGGCGGGAGCCGTGCGCCGGAGTTCGGGCGCGTGGATCATGGCGTTCCGCGCTTCGGGATTTCTTCAAGAGCGAGCGAGGTGCGGATGGATCAGGCGCCGTTCGACCCCTGTTCCATGGCGGCCAACGCCTCCTGTGCCCGCTTCCCCATCTCCTCTTCCGAGACGTCCTCGATGTGCGAGGCGACGTTCCAGCGGTGCCCGAAGGGGTCCTCGAACTGGCCGGTGCGGTCGCCGTAGAACTCGTCCTTGACCGGCGACAGTTCCTTCGCGCCCCGGGCGAGGGCCTTGGCGAAGACCGCGTCGACGTCCGCCACGTACACGTGCAGGGTGACCGGCGTACCGCCGATCGCCTTGGGTGAGCGGAACCCCATGTCGGGGAACTCGTCGGCGAGCATGACGACCGACTTCCCGAACGCCAGCTCCGCGTGGCCGATCCCCCCGCCGGGGGCCGGCATCCTCATGCGCTCCTCGGCGCCGAGCACGGCCACGTAGAAGTCGATCGCGGCCTCGGCTCCGTCGACACAGAGGTACGGCGTGACCCGCGGGTACCCCTCGGGGATGGGTTGTACGGTCACCGTCTTCCGCCTTCCTGGCGCGGGCGGTCGCCGTCGACCGCCACCTGCGCCCACAGATATCCCGCCCCCCGTGCCACGTGCCGAAGCCGCGCGGCGGCCGACCACGGGATGCCCCGAAGAGCGGCAGCCCGCTGCGCGGCGCTCACCCCCGCTCAGCGTGCGGCGGTGCGCAGACCGGTGGCATCGCAGGGGAGCGGGCGGCCGGGGCGGTCTCGGCCGGCTTGGTGTCCTTCGCGCTCTGCGGGTTCTCCGCGCTCTCCTTGGGCCCGGCGACTCGCCGACCCGGGCCGGCCGCGGTGACTCAGGAGCGGGCGCCGACGTAGAGCTCCAGATCGCGGCGGCGTGCGACATGGCCCCGCCAGCCGGCCATGAGTACCAGGAGGGTCCAGACGACGAGGCCGCCGATCAGTTCCTCCAGCCGGCCGGCCGCGTCGACCTGGTCGGCCTGCTCCATCGGCACCTTGCCGCGTGCGTCGCGCACGATGTCGAGGCGTTCGCCGACGTCCGGGGCGCCGTTGCCGCGATAGCCCAGCTTTTCCGCCAGCTCCCGGCCGTCCGATCCGCGCAGGGTGAGCTCGTGGTTCTTGCTGCCGGTGCCGGCGGCGCTGTCCGCCGCCACGACGACGCTGTCGCGGACCCCGTACCGTTCGAGGGCCAGTTCGGGCGCGTACTGAACCGCCCCGACCAGGACGAACAGCGCCGGTACGGCGGCGAGCAGCACCAGCCAGATGCCTCGGTGCAGCAGGTGCAGCAGCCCCCCGAACAGCAGGCACAGCACCACTCCGGCGGAGATGGCGACCCATTCCGCGCTCGGGACGAGGAAGGAGACGCCGGACACGACGGCGGCCGCGGCCCAGACGTACAGCACCAGGGCGACGGTGCGGCCCACCCCGGTGAGCGGCCGGGCCGACCGGCGCGCCGAGGCGGGCGGATGGCCGGTGCCGGGGCTGGTCGTGCTGCCGTGTATGGCCTCTGACATGCGGTTTCTCCTGGTTCCGACCTGCCCTCATGAGCGGGGCCGCGGGCGACTGTGCACGATAGCTCACGGCCGGTCACCGTTTCCGGTGGGCGCTTCGGCTTGGCCGCGCGGTCGCCGGGCCGTCGAAGTATCGTCCGAATATGCGTGACATGTGCCGCCGTCGACCGGGTTCCGGGCCGCCGGGCCCCGGCACGTGGCCGGGCGGACGCCGCCGGGCTCCGGGTCCGGACCCGTGCCGTGCCTTGTCGGCCGCGGCAGGCGGGTGAGACCTGTGGACGGGCCCGCGGACACCGGTGCCGGCGCGGAGACCGAAGACGTCTTCGCCGACGGTCGGATGGCCGCCGTGCTCACCGGCCTCATGCGGGACACCGAGGCCTCGGTGGGGCTCGTCTACCTCTTGGTCCCGGGGGACCGGATGCTGCGCCTGGTGCTCATTTCCGGCGTGTCCCGGGAGATCGCCGCCCCCTGGGTACGTATTCCGGCCGACGCCCCCATACCGGTGGCCGACGCCGTCCGGGATCGGAGGGTCATCTGGCTCGGCGGGCGCGAGGAGATCGCCCACCGCTACCCCAAGATCGGGATGGTGGTGCCGTACGACTTCATGCTCGCGGCCGCCCCCATCGCCGATGCCACGACCGTCTGGGGCGGTGTCGTCCTCCTCTGGCCGGTCTCGCACCCGCCGGTCCTCGACGCCCGCGAACACAGGATTCTCGACGCGCACTCCCGCAGGTCGTCAGGGCTCCTGCGGAGGGCTGCCGACCAGGATCCGCCGCCGCCCCACCCCGCGGAGCCGCTCGTCGTGCATCCGACGCGCCCCTCCGATCCCGACCCGGCCGAGGCGACGGCCGCACTCGACCTCGCGGAGCGTCTGCCCATGGGGTGCTGCGCCCTGGACCTCGACGGGCGGATCACCTTCATCAACACCGCCGCCGCCGAGCTGGTGAACGCCGGTGCGGCGGCCCTCCTCGGCCGGCGGCCGTGGGAGGTGGTGCTGTGGCTCAACGACCCCGCCTTCGAGGACCGCTACCGTGCCGCCGTCGTCACCCGTCGGCCGACGTCGTTCACCGTGGTGCGGCGGTCTGCGCCATCGCTGCTGTTCGAGCTCTACCCGGACGCCACCGGCATCAGTGTCCTCATCATCCCGAAGACGGAGGGCGCAGTCTCCGACGCCGGTCCCGCGGCGGGTCCCGGATCCGGATTCGTGGCCGGGTCCGGGGCCGGTGCCGACGAGGCCTCCGCGCCCGATGCTGCCCCCTCGGCCGACGACGAGCAGGCCCCCACCCCTGTCTCCGCGGCGCCGGCGCGGCCCGGCGAGCCCTTCGGTGTCACCGCGCTCTACCAACTCATGCATCTGGCGGCGTCCCTGACGGAGGCGGCCGGCGTGCGCGATGTCGTCGAACTCGTCGCCGACCAGATCGTGCCCGCCTTCGGTCCGGACGGACTCGTCCTCATGAGCGCCGACGAGGGACGCCTGCGTGTCATCGGCCACCGCGGCTACAGCGAGGAGTTCGTCGAGCGCTTCGACGGCAAGCCGCTCACGGCACCCGTCGCCGACGCCCAGGTGCTCTCCACCGGCGTCCCCGTCTTCTTCCCCACGTACGAGGACCTCCACCGCGCCCACCCCCATGCCCCGCGCTACAAGGATCGCAACGCGTGGGCGTTCCTGCCCCTGATCGCCTCCGGCCGTCCGGTCGGCTCGCTCGTCCTCTCGTACGGACGACCGCGTCCCTTCCCGTCCGCGGAACGGGCTCTGCTCACCTCCCTGGCCGGGCTGATCGCCCAGGCCCTGGCCCGGGCCCGGCTCTACGACTCCGAACACTCCCTCGCTCGCAGCCTCCAGACGGCCCTGCTGCCGCACGGACTGACCCCGCTGCCCGGCATCGACGTGGCCGCCCGCTACCTGCCGGCCGGTCAAGGCATGGACATCGGCGGCGACTTCTACGACCTCATCCGCGCGACTCCCACCTCCGTCGTCGCCGTCATCGGCGACGTCCAGGGACACAACACGACCGCCGCCGCGCTCATGGGGCAGGTGCGGACCGCCGTCCACGCCCACGCCGCGGCCGGTGCGTCGCCCGGCGACATCCTGGCGCGCACCAACCGGCTGCTCGACGACCTCGACGCGGACCGCTTCACCAGTTGTCTGGTCGCCGAGTTCGACCTCGGCCGGCATCGTCTGCGCTTGGCGAGCGCGGGCCATCCACCGCCCCTCCTACGCCGTCCCGACGGCAGCGCCGAGATCCTGGAGGTGCCCGCGGGGCTCCTCCTCGGGATCGCCCCGGACGTCACGTACGACACCAGGGAGCTGCCCTGGGACGCGGGCTCCGTGCTCGCTCTGTACACCGACGGTCTGGTCGAGGCTCCGGGCCTGGACATCGGTACATCCATGGCGGACCTGGCGGAGCGGCTCGCCGTGTCCCGGGCTGCGGAGTTGGACCGGCTCGCCGACGAACTGACCCTGCACGTCAAGCACGGCGCTCACCGCATGGACGACGTCGCCCTCCTTCTCGTACGCCGCCCGCCGGCACAGGCCTGAGCCCCCGCCGTCACCGGCCGACGGGCTCGTCGTGGTTCCGCTCGTCGGTTCGTCGTCACTGGACGCGGTGATGGTGCGTCGACCTATGCTCTGTCGCGTGGCGAACCCCAGTGATCTCCAGGACCCCTCGGCCGGTCCCGTCGTCTCCGCGCCGGACCTGCTCGCCCTGCATGCCGTACGGCTCAAGGGCCTGGCCGCCGACGACGAGGCTGCCGCGCGCTACGGGCTCGACCCGGAGGTCGTGCGGGAAGCGCTCCTCGACCACGAGGCGAGGGGCTGGGTGTCCCGGCGCGCGTTCGCCGGGACACGCGGGTGGACCCTCACCGACTCCGGACGCGCCGAGGGTGAGCGGCGGCTCGCCGGGGAGCTGGCCGAGACGGGGCTCGGACCCTTCGTACGCGAGCGGTACGAGATGTTCCTCGCGTACAACGACCGTTGCCTGAGGGCCTGTACGGACTGGCAGCTGCGGCCGGACGGTCCGGGGCGGCTCGCCGTCAACGACCACGGGGACGCGGAGTGGGACGGGCGGGTGCTCGACGAGCTCACCGAACTGGGCCGGATCCTGGAGTCCCTGTCCGAGGAGCTGGGGGCGCGGATCGTCCGCCTCGGCGGGTACGGCGCACGCTTCACCGGCGCGCTCACGCGTGTCCGGCGGGGCGAACTGTCATGGGTCGACCGGGTCAAGGAGGACTCCTGCCACACGGTGTGGATGGAACTCCACGAGGACCTCCTCGCCACCCTCGGCATCGCCCGCGGCGAGGAGCCGAAGCCACGTGCGCAGGACGACTTCGCCTGACCGCCGCCAAGGGGTACGGCCGCCGCTGTGACGGTCACTCACCTCGTATGGATCCGCGCGCCCCGCACGCCCCCGTCGTACGCCCCCGCATGTGGACCGTGTCGGACACCCTCCGACCGGCCGCGGACCGGCGCCCCCACGCGCGGACGTGCCTGCTGCGGCGCCCGGGGGGAAAACATGGGGGGTTGTTCCCCATGCCGCGGAGGCGTCCCTCGTACCAGGATCGGACACGGCCCGGAGGGGTGGGCCGGGCCGGGGCGGGTCGAGGAGGGGCGATGGCGGTGAAGGCCGGACACGAGCGGGCTGCGGCTTCGCTGTCCGAGGTCGAGCGGTGGTGGGACAGCGGGCTGGTGCGCGGGGACGGATGTGGGGGCGGGCACGGGGGCGATGGGCGTCGTCCGGACTGGGCCGTGCTGGTCGAGGAAGCGGTGGCCGCCGCTCCGCTGGAGGCCGTGGCGCCCTCGCGGGACTATCCCGGGCTGAGCGGATTCGAATGGGCCCTGCGGCCGTTGACCGGCTGTGCGGGGGAGCGGTTGGAGCGGCGCGTCACGGGCCGGGCGCGTGAGCTGGTGGACATGACCGCCGTACGGAACGATCTGGAGCGGCAGCTCAGCGGCGGGCTGGCGCGGGCGGCGGCGCGGACGCTGGTCCTTGAGCTGCACGAGGCGCGGAGCGCCGGGCGTCTCGACGGGGACGACACACAGGCCCGGTTCCGGGACTTCCTGGCGCGTACCGCGTCCCGGCGCGGCCTCTCGGACCTGCTGGCCGGGCGGCCGGTGCTCGCGCGGATCCTCGGGCGGGCGGCGCTCGACGCGGCGGACGCGGTGGCGGAGATGCTGGAACGGCTTGCCGACGATCGCGCCCTGCTGGTCGCAGGCCTTCTCAAGGAGTCGGGCGGGGACCCGGGGCTGCTCGTGGGCATCGAGCCGGGGGCCGGTGACGGGCACCGGGGCGGCCGGAGCGTCATGCTGCTGCGCTTCGCCGACGGGGCCCGGCTGGTGTACAAGCCACGCCCCCTCGCCGTGCACCGCCACTTCAACGACCTCGTCGCCTGGTTCAACGCCCTGCCCGATTCGGTGGACCTGCGTGCTCTGCGACTGCTCGACCGGGGCGAGTACGGCTGGGTGGAGTTCGTCGCCGCGCGGCCCTGCGCCGCCGAAGCGGAGGTCGAAGAGTTCTACCGCCGCCAGGGCGCACTGCTCGCGTTGTTGCATCTGCTCGACGGGACCGACCTGCACCACGAGAACCTGATCGCCGTCGGCGCCCACCCGGTGCTCGTCGACGTGGAAACCCTGTTCCACCCGCCCCTGCCCGGCTCCGGCACGGGGGATCCCGCCGCCCGCGCGCTCCACGACTCGGTGTACCGGGTCGGGCTGCTGCCACAGCTTCTGGTGGGCGACCACAGCGCCCTGGACGTGTCCGCGGTCGGCGGCGGCCGGGAGGGCGTGTCGCCCGTGGAGAGGGCGGACTTCGCCGACGCCGGCACGGACCGGATGCGCCTGGTGCGCAGGGCGGGGACGTTCGGCGAATCCGCCAACCGGCCGCGACTGGCGAGCGGCGAGCCCATCGAGCCGGGGGCCCACATCGAGGCGCTCTGCGCCGGGTTCCGGGCCGGGTACACCGCGATCGGCGCGGCAAGGGGCGAACTGGTCGGCGGAGCCGGCTTGTTGAAGGCGTTCGCGGAGGACGAGGTGCGAGTGGTGGTGCGTCCCACCTGGGTGTACACCATGCTCCTCGACGAGTCGACACACCCCGATCTCCTGAAGGACGCCGACGAACGGCAGCATGTCCTGGAGGCCCTGCGGACCGATCGGTTCGGCCCGGTCCTCGCGCCCGGCCTCATCGACGAGGAGATCATCCAACTCTGGGCCGGAGACGTGCCGTTGTTCACCGCACGGCCTGGCCAGGACCATCTGTGGGGCGCGCCGGAGCGGCCCCCGGCCGACCGCATGGACCTGCCGGGGATCGCCCGCGTCGCCGCGAAGCTCGGCGTCCTGGACACCGTCGACCGGCAGGACCAGGAACGGATCGTACGGGCCGCCATGGCGACGACCTCCCGTACGCCCGCGCACCGGCCCGCCGAGGGGCCGCGCACCCGCACCGCGGGCCGCGCTCCCGAGCCGGAACGGCTGCTCTCGGCCGCCCGGTCCGTCGGGGACCAGCTGGTCTCGCTCGCGTACCGCGAAGGACCGCGCAGCAACTGGATCGGCCTGGAACTCCTCGACGACCGTTACTGGCGGATCGGCCCGATGGCGGCAGATCTGGCGGGCGGCTACACCGGACCGGCGCTGTTCCTCGCCCAGTTGGCGGCCCTCACCGGCGCCGGACACTACGCAGAGGCGGCCCGTACGGCCCTGGCGCCGATGCCCGGACTGCTCGACGCGCTCCGGGCGCGGCCCGAGGAGCTCGGCGCGGTGGGCTCGGGAGCCCACTCCGGCCTCGGCGGCATCGCGTACGCGCTGGCCGAGACGGCCCGGCTGCTGGACGACCCGGAAGTCGGCGCATGGGCGTCCGGCGCACTGCGGCTGGTCGCCGAGGCGACGAGGGTCGAGCCGGAGTGCGGGGTGGGTGCGGGTCTCGCGGGCGGGCTGGTCGCGTTGGTGGCCTGTCATGGGGCGGGAGGCAGTGAGGGACGTGGGGCCGGCGGAGGCGCCGGCGGGGGCGAGGAACGGGAGATCCGGCGTGCCGCGCGGGCGTGCGCGGACCGACTGGTCGCTGCCGATCTCACGGGAGCTGATCTGACGGGACCCGGTCCCGCGGGCGCCGATCTCGCGACCATCGGGCGGGGCTTCGCGAACGGGGCCGCCGGGATCGGATGGGCCTTGCTGCGGTTCGCCGAGGTCGAGGCCACCGCAGGGGCGGGGGTCGGGGCCGCCGAGAGGTACAGGCTCGCGGGCCTTTCCGCGATCCGGGCGGCCGCCGGCGCGGTCCCGGAAGCCGCTCGCGACCGGGGGGAGGGCGGGGGCCACGGGGGAGCCTCCGCCCCTTCCCCGGGCGTCGGATCCGCAGGCGGCGGCGCCCGGGCCTCGGCCTGGTGCCGGGGGGAGGCCGGAGTCGCGCTCGCGGTGCTGGACGCGCCCGGCGCCCTGGACGACCCACAGCTCGCGGCCTGGGCCCGTACGACCGTCGAGCGGCTGGGCCAGAACGGGCCGGCTCCCGACGACAGTCTGTGCCACGGAGAGGCCGGAGTGTGCGAACTCCTGGGCCACACCGCGCTCCCCGAGGCCCGTCCGCACTGGATCCGCCGGGCCGGGGCACTCCTCGCCTCCGTCGAGGAGCACGGCGCCCGAAGCGGCGCCCCGGACGGAGTCCCGCACCCCGGCCTGCTGACCGGCCTCTCGGGAATCGGGCACGGACTCCTCCGCGCGGGCTTCCCGGAGCGCGTGCCGTCACTCCTCCTCCTGCGCAGCTCCCAAGGGGTGTCCGGACCGCCCACCCGCACCACGTACGACCGCTGACCACTGACCGCTGGCAGAAGGCCGAGGACCGAAGACCGCACCACCCGCACCACCGCACAGCTCAGCACGACCACCACTCCCGCGGACACGAAGGACGAGTGAGGACCATGCAGATCAGTGACTCGGTGAGGTACGTCAACGGCGGCGCCGGCGCGGAGAGCGCGGCCCAGGAGGACCCGGTGGGCGAGGTGACGCTCGGTTGCGGCGGCATGCTCGGGCGGCGCAGCCGGCTGCTCAGAACGGCGGATGCGGACGCGGTCGCCTCGTGGGACATGCCCTACACCACCGGCACCATCACGGTGTCCTGACGGGGGAGCGGGCGCGTCACCCGGCGCCGTGTCCGGGGATGAACCGGCGACATCACGGGGGTGACCCGGCGAGGTCACAGGGGTGACGCCGTGCGGGAATGGGCGTGGGCCGGGGGGCTCCCCGGCCCTCTGCCGTGTACGAAAGGGTTCAAGTAGCCTGCGTTCATGCGTGCGACGTCGTCGGTCATCGTGGGGCGGGACGCCGAGATCGAGTTACTGGGCGAGGCCCTGGAAAGCGTCCGGAGGGGCGCCGGACGGGCCGTGTTCCTCGTCGGCGAGGCGGGGATCGGCAAGTCCCGGCTGGCCGGCGAGTGCGCTCTCCGTGCGTACGACAGGGACATGCCGGTGCTGCGCGGCCGCGCCACGTCCACCGGGCTCGTCGTGCCCTTCCGGCCACTGGTCGAGGCACTGGCCTCGCGCTTCCGGGCGGCCGGCGCCCCGGACGACCCCGAACTCGACCCCTACCGGCCGGCGTTGGCCGGTCTCGTGCCGGAATGGCGGGCCGCCACGGCGGTGCCCGGATACACGATCTCGCTCGTCGAACTGGCCGAGGCGCTGCTCAGGCTGCTCGCGGTCCTCGGCCGCGAGCGGGGCTGTGTGATCCTCCTTGAGGACCTGCACGACTCCGACACCGAGACGATCGCGGTCGTCGAGTACATCGTCGACAACGTGGCGGACCTCCCGGTCCTGCTGGTCGGCACACTCCGGCCCGACCCCGGCCCGGCGTCGGACCTTGCACTCGCCGCGGAACTGCGCAACACCGCCTCGGTGGCGGAACTCGGACCGCTGGACGAGGCGGCGGTACGGAACATGGTGGACGCGTGTCTGGACGCGGGTCCGGGTGATGTGCCCCCGGCCGCGCATCGACAGCTCGCCCGGCGCGCGGGCGGTAACCCGTACCTCGTGGAAGTGCTTCTGGCCGACCTGCTGGACATGGGGCGGCTGAGCAGGGCGGACGGCGGGTGGCTGCTCGTCGATCACGGCGAGGCGACGGTGCCCACGGGCGCGGTCCGCAGCTGGGCACGCCGGCTCGGCCGGCTCGACGAACCGGTCCGTGAACTGCTGCTCATCGCGGCGACGCTCGGCGGCCGGTTCTCGGTCGGAGCCCTCAGAGCGGTGACCGGACTCGACGACCGGGCACTCTTCGCCCACCTCCGGTCCGCCTCCGAGGCGGGGATCATCGCCCCGGACGGTGCCGCCCACGACCACTACACCTTCCGTCACGTCCTCACGGCGGACGCACTCAGGGCCTCGCTGCCGCCGGCCGAGCAGGCCGCGCTCGCCCGGCGCGCGGCCTCGGCGATCGAGGAGTCCGCCGGTGATCTCTCCGGCGGCGGACTCCCCGGTGAACTGTCCGGGGAGCAGAGTCAGTTGGTGGCCACGCTGCGCCTCGCGGCGGGTGACAAGGTGGCGGCGTCCCGGCAGTTCGCCCAGGTCGGACGGCAGATGCTGGACGCCGGCGCGTCGGGCTCGGCCGCCGTGCTCCTGGAGCGGGCCCGGGGCCTCGCGGCCGACGGGGAGCGGGACGAGGTCACCGTACAACTGGCGATCGCCCAGGCCGAGTCCGGGCGGGTCGACGAGGCATCCGTGCTGCTCGACGATCTGCCGCCGGTGCCCGTCGGGTCGCGTGCGGCGGAGGAACGGGCCCAGGCGCACACCCAGGTCGCCTGGGTCGCGACCATGGCGGAGCAGCAGGAGGAGGCGCGCCGCCGGATCAGGGCGGCCCGCGCCCTGCTCGGGGCCGAGCCGCGGCCGGAGCAGGAGGCGGCGCTCGTGGTGGTCGAGGGTCATCTGGCGCTGCTGCCGGAGCGGGACGGCCGGGGCGGAACGCGTGGACGCGGTGCCACCGGAACCGGTGGGCCGGGTGCCGGGGAAGGGGAAGGCCCCCACGGTGGCGGCCGCCGGGGCGAGGGACACGCCTCGGTGGGCCGGGGCGGTCGCGAGCGACTGAAGGAGGCGGAACGTTCCGCCAGGAGTGCCGCCCTCACCGCCGAGCAGCGCGGCCGGCCCGTGGTGGCCTGCCAGGCCTGGCAGCTCCTCGCCCTCCTGTCCCGGGAGCGCGGCTTCGACGAGGCCGACGCCTGCCTGGGGCGGATGCTGGAGGTCGCGGAGAAGCACCGGCTCGCGGTGTCCCGGGCCGAGGCGCTGGTGCGGCTCGGCACCAACGCGTTCATGCGCACCGGGGAAGCGACCCAGCTGGAGACCGCCCGTGCGGCGGCCCATGAACTCGGCTCGCTGGCGGTGCTCCAGACCGTCGACGGGCTGCTGGCCATGCAGAGCGTGCTGGGCGGGCGCTGGGACCGGGCCCGGGAGATCGTCGACCGGTCCGTGGAAGCCAGCGCCCGCCTGCAGAACCTGTCGGCGCACCGCTATCTGCTGCTCGTGGACGCCACGCTCGCCGCCCACCAGGGGCGGGCCCGCGAGCTGGACAGAGCCCTCGCCCGGTTCCGCAGGGCGGGCGGCGAGGAATCGATGCTCGTGCCCCTGCAGCGCGGACTGTGCCAGGCCGTGGGCGCGCTGATGGCGGAGGACCGGAAACGCGCGACCGCCGAGCTCGACGCGGCCCTCGCCTGGGAGCGGGAGCATCCGAGCTTCTTCTACCTCAGCGGGCGGTACGGGCTCCGCCCGCTGTTACGGATCCTCGACGGCGACGGCGACGGCGACGGCGACGGCGAGGGTGACGGCGACGGCGACGGCGAGGGTGACGGCGACGGCGACGGCGAGGGTGACGGCGGCGCGGCGGGGGGTCGTGGTGGAGGCCGGGCGGTGTATCAGGAGGCGCTCGCCTCGCCCGGCGGCCAGCTGGCCTGGAACCGGATGTTCCTCGGGATGGCTGACGCGGTGCTGCGCGGCCGGGACGGCGACCGGGACGGCGCGAGGCGCGCCGTGGAGGAGGCCGGCCGTGCGGCGGTGGTGTTCCCGCAGGCGTGGCATCTCGCCCTGCGGCTGGTCGCGGAGGCGGCCCTCGCCGACTCCTGGGGCGAGCCGGTCGCCTGGCTGCGGACCGCCGAGGAGTACTTCCACGAGGCGGGCGTACAGCCCGTGGCCGGTGCCTGCCGTGCGGTCCTGCGGCAGGCGGGAGTCAGCGTCCCGCAGCGCCGCGGCGGCCGGGAGCGGATCCCCGCGGAGCTGCGCACCGCGGGCGTCACGCCGCGCGAGTACGAGGTGTTCGTCCTGCTCATGGAGCGACCGGGCAACCTGCAGATCGCCCAACGCCTGTGCATCTCGCCCCGGACGGTGGAGAAACACATGGCGAGCCTGATGACCAAGACCGGGTGCGCGGACCGCTCTGCGCTCTGCGCGCTGTCGGCGGAGCGGGCGGAGGACGAGGGCTCGACCGGCGCCGCTTCTCGACCGACGTCGGCCTGAGCGACCTGACTCGCCGGAGCGGTCCGACCTGCCCGACCTGCCCGACGTGCCTGTGCGGTCCGATCGGACGGGTGGCGGACAGGGGACATAGGGGGTCGGCGGTCCCGGGATGGGGGGCGCGCCCGTCTCCATGGGGGTCCGGTCCCCCAGGGCGCGGCCGTCTGGGGCCCGACTGTGAGGGTCCGGTACCGATGTGTGAGGACCCAGGGCGGTGGATCATCGAGCGGACCGACCAACTCCCGTCACCACACGGAGGTTTGCTCGATGCCGAGTCCGTCCGCGCAACCCGCAGCGTCACCCGGCACACTCCGGTTCTCCGTCCTCGGCCCGCTGGCGGCCCACCGCGACGAACGGGCGCTCGCGCTGGGTCCGTTGAAGCAACGGGTGGTGCTGGCGATGCTGCTCGCATCCGCCAACCGTCCCGTCTCCGTCGACGCGTTGACCGATGCCGTGTGGCCGGAGGAGCCCCCTCGTACCGCCCGCAAGAACATCCAGGTGTACGTCAGCGCCCTGCGCGCGTTGTTGGGGGAGGGAGACCATGACCGGACACCCCGGCCCCGGCTCATCCACACCGGTGCCGGATACGTACTACGCGTGGCGGAGGACGAGCTCGACCTCCTGGAGTTCCGCTTCCTGGTACGGGCCGCCGAGGGACAGCGTCCGGGCTCGGCCGCTCGACTGCTGCGGCAGGCCCTCGACCTGTGGCAGGGGCCGCCGCTGGGCGATGACCTGCAGCAGTCACCCAGACTGGCGGAGGAGGCCGAGCGGCTGCGGCTGCGCCATCTGACGGCGTACGAGAGCTGGGCGGAGGCGGAGTTGGAGCTGGGCGGCGCCCCGGCGGTCGTCGAGGGGCTGCGCGACCTGGTGGAGCGGCACCCGCTGCGGGAGCGCCTCCGGTCCGCCTGGATGTGCGCCCTCGGCAGGACGGGTCGGCAGCCCGAGGCGCTCGCGGTGTACGACGACTACCGGCAGCTCCTCGCCCGGGAACTCGGCCTGGAGCCGAGCGGCGCCATGGCCGCGCGCTATCGGGCGATCCTCGCCGGCGACGCCGGGGTCGAGGCCGGGGCCCGGGCCGGGGCGGACGCGGGTGCCGGGCCGACGGGCGGGACCTCCCCCGCCGGCCTGTCGGCTGCGACGGCTCTTCCGTCCGACCTGACCGACTTCACGGGCCATGGGGACGAACTCCGGTACCTCCTCGCTTTGTTGGAGAGCCGGGACGCGGCCGATGTCGTGCTGCTCTCCGGACCCGCCGGGGCGGGGAAGACCACGCTGGCAGTACGGGCCGCTCACCTGCTCGGCAACCGGTTCGCCGAGGGACGGCTCTGCGTCTCCCTGCGGGACGCGGACGGGCGAACCCGCCCCCTGTCCGCCGTACTCGCTGAACTCGGCGAGCGAACGCGGGAGACCGGCCTTTCGAGCCCCGAGGCGTGGCGGGAGTGGCTGGCGGACCACGAGGTGCTGGTGATCCTGGACGACGTGCCCGAGGAGCGTGCCGTACGCCCGCTGCTCCCGTACGGCGGACGGAGCAGGGTGGTGCTCACCGCACGGGGCCAACTGGGCGGCCTGGCACCCGTGCACCGGGTGACCGTCCCCCCGCTCGACACCGCCGAGGCCGTGCAACTCCTCGCCGGGCTCGTCGGCCAACAGCGGGTGCGGGCGGACCGGGACGCCGCGCTGCGGATCGTGCGCGCGTGCGGCGGCTCGCCGCTCGCGGTCCGGGTGAGCGGGATGCGGCTCGCGGTACTCCGCCACGTACCGCTGCGGGAGTTCGCGGACCGGCTCACCGACCCCGTCGGCGCCCTGGACGAGCTGACCTCGGGGGACGTGTCCGTACGGCGCTGGCTGGCCCGCGGCCGGGAGACGCTGCCGGAGGAGTGCGGCCGGGATGCGGGTCGGCTGGCCGCGGGCACGGGCGACGGCCCGTTCGGCCTGACGGAGGCGGCGGAGGCCCTCGGCTGCGACGAGCGGCACGCCGTAAGGGTGGTGGAGGCACTCATCGATGCCGGAATGGTCACCTCACCGGGCGGCGAGGTCATGGCCCACGCGGCGCAGTACGACATGCCCCACCTGATACGGCTGTACGCGCGGGCCGCGGGATACGGGACGCCGGTACTGACGTAGGGCGGAGCGGCGGCTTCGGCCGGCGGGGCCGGGTGGGCGGCGGCGGTGTCGTCATGCGGAGTCGCGCCGGCCCCGCCGGCCCCGGTGTCGTCATGCCGAGTCGCCCCGCCGGGCCGGCCCCGGTGTCCGTGGCCGAGGTGGTCGGACGGTGCTTCACGGTGTCGTCGCGCCGGCCCCCGGGGCCCGGAGGCCCACACGGGATGCCAGGAAGGCCAGGCACTCCGCCTGGAGTGCCGATGCTCGGGATGCCGCGCGGTCGCCGTGGCCGACGCCGTGCTCCAGGCGCAGGAGGACCGGGCCGGTGCCCGACGTGGCGTGTTGGAGGGCGGCGCACATCTTGCGGGCGTGCAGGGGGTCGGTTCTCGTGTCGCCGTCCGCCGCGGTCAGCAGCACCGCCGGGTACGCGGTGCCGGGGGTGACGCGGTGGTACGGGGAGTAGCCGAGCAGCACCGGCAGGTGCGCCGGGTCCTGCGCGCTGCCGTACTCGGGTGTCCAGCTGGGGCCGAGGCCCGACAACTCGTAACGGACCATGTCCAGGAGCGGGGACGAGCACACCACGGCGGCGTACTTCCCGGGCTCCTGCGTGAGCGCCGCGCCGACGAGCAGCCCGCCGTTGGAGCCGCCCATGATCGCGAGCCGGCCCGGCTCCGTCCAGCCCTCCGAGATCAGCCGGTCGGCAGCGGCGGCGAAGTCGTCGAAGGTGTTCTGCTTGTGCGCCCCGCTGCCGGCCCGGTGCCATGCCTCGCCCTCCTCGCCGCCACCGCGCAGCCCCGCCCAGGCGAACACCCCGCCGGCCCTGACCCAGGCCAGGACCTGCGCACGGTACCGGGGCGACATCGTGCGGCCGAAGCCGCCGTACCCCGTGAGCAGCACCGGCCGCGGCCCGTCGGGGCGCCCGGTGGGGGAGATCACGAACATCCGTACCGTCGTCCCGTCCCGGGAGGGAAACGCGACCTGGCGGGTGACCGCCCCGTCGACCGCCGGGGCGTCGGGGGCCTCCCGCTCCCAGCGCGTCACGCGAAACGTGCGCGCGTCGAAGTGGAGCACTCGTACGGGCGTGACGAAGTCGGTGTACGCGAACCAGGCCTCGTGACTGCCGGGCGGCCCCGCCGAGAAGTCGCCGACCGCGCCCGTGCCGGGGAGCGGGACCGTGGCCACGTGCCGGCCCTCGACCAGGTCGTGCACGGTCACCTCGGCCACCGTGTCGCGGGTCCAGGCGGCCAGGCCGAGCGGATGCTTCAGCTCCGGTCCCGAGAGCACGACCAGGTGGGTCAGCACCGCGTCCGGCCGCTCCGGGATCACCTCGCGCCACGCATCCGGCCCCAGGTGGAGCTCGTCCGGCCGGCAGGCGACGACACGACCGCGCGCCGCGTCGCGGTCGGTCCGCAGCCACACCGGATCCGTCGGACCGGTGCCGGACATCGCGTGCAGCCTGGTGGCGGCTCCTCTGCCCTCCTGGACCGGCCTGAGCGGCGGGCGGTCGAGGGGGCCGGCGGACAGGTCGGCCAGGTGGACGTCGGTCCCACGGCCGGTGCCGAGCGTGGCCGTGATGCCGAGCCAGCGCCCGTCGGCAGTCACGGAGACGCTGTAGAACTCCGTCTTGTCCCGCCCTTCCCCGAAGACCACGGCGTCCGCGTCCGCCGGAGTCCCGACCCGGTGCAGACAGACCCGGCGGTGGTAGCGCTCCTCTCCGGGGTTCAGCCGGGGGTCCAGGTGCCGGACGTAGTAGAACGCCCCGCCGCCGGGCAGCCAGCCGATGGACGACTTCCGCACCCGGTCCAGCGGCCCGTCGACGACCTTCCCGGTGGATACGTCGATCACCCGGAGCAGCGAGTCCTCCGTGCCGTCCCGTGACACCTGGCAGGCCAGCAGATCGCCCTCGACGGAGGGCTCCCAGGCATCGAGCACGGTGCGGCCGGACGGGTCGAGGGCGTTGGGGTCGAGGAGCACCCGCTCCGGCGCGCCCGTCCCGGCCCCGGTCGCTGCCCCGGCGTCGGCCACCACGAGCACCGGATGCTCCTGGCCGGCGTACTGCCGGAGCCAGAAGACCCTGTCGCCACGGAGCTTGGGAGACCGGACGCGATCGACGGCGCTCAGCGCCGCCACCTCCGCCTCCCACCGCCCCAGGTCGGCCAGGCCCGCGCGCTCGGCCGCGTGGAGGGCCTCCTGCTCCGCGCTCCAGCGGACCGTCGAGGGGGCCGCGGAATCCTCCAGCCAGCGGTACGGGTCGGGGACGCGCAAGCCGTGGATCTCCTCGACGACGTCCTGCCGCTCCGCGTGCGGGTACGGGCGGCGCCGTGTCGCTCGGGCGTCGGTGGTCACTCGGGGCTCCCTCGTTCGTGGTCGGGGGGCGGTCGGTGGCCGTAGGCCCCGGCCGGCGGCGTGGCGTGCCGGGAGCCGGTGCCCGCGGCGCGGTCGACGGTCACCGCGGCGGCAGCAGCCTTCTCGGCGACCGCCTCCTCGGCCACAGCCCCGGCGACCTCCTTCTCGGGCGATTCCGCGGGCATCTCCTCGGTTTCCTTGCCGACGGTCCCCTTGGCGGCCTTCCCGGCGGCCACCTCGGCCTCCTCCGTGCCCGGCAGGGCGAGCCAGGCGAACACTCCCGCCAGGACGACGATCACCCCGGACGCCGCGAAGATCGTGTCGATGGGGCCGAACCGGACACCGCCCACCGAGCCCGCCACATCCCGCAGCACGGAGCCGGCGAGCCAGCCGGACAACACCGCGGCGAGCATCGACGCCAGCTTCGTCACCGGATAGAACACGGCCATCACGCGCCCCCGGAATTCCGCGGGCGCCGCGGCGAGCAGCAGGGGAGCCATCGCCGTGTTCAGCACGGTGAGCGGAACGGTGAAGACGAAGAGCAGCGCGATGCCGCCGAGGAAGCCGGTCTGACGGGAGTAGGCCACCAGCAGGACGCCGCTCACCAGCAGACTGACCCAGGTGCTCCGCCGCGCCCCGAGCCACTGCACGACTCGGCCCCCGCTCAACGCGCCCGCGATGCCGCCCACTCCCATGGCCATGCCGATGTAGCCGTAGAGATGGGCGTCCGCGTGGAGGTTGTCGGTGGTGAAGAAGACGTTGAGGGTGCTCAGCGCGCCGAGTCCGAACTGTCCGATGACGGCGAGCAGCAGCAGCGCGACCAGGAACCGGCTGCGCGCGAAGAACCGCACACCGTCCGCGAACTCCCTTCGCAGACTGGTCTTCTGCTTGCGGGCCGGCTTCGGCGCCGAATCCTTCGCCTCCGCCGCGCCGGCCGACGGACGTACGTCGATCGACCGGATGGCGACGTAGGACACCGCGTAGGACAGCGCGTTGAAGAGCAGGGCCCACTGGATCCCGGCGGTGAAGAGCAGCGGCGCGGCGATCGGGGGGCCGATGATCCAGGCCGTCTCGCCGGTCGCCTGACCGATGCCGGCTGCCCGGGCGCGGTCGGCCTCTCCGGTCACGAGGTCCGCGAGGATCGCGAAGCGCGCCGGTGAGAAGAACTGGCCGGCGGCGTGCAGCAGGAGCACGGTCGTGTAGACGAGGGCGAGCCAGGCACCGGACGGGAGCGCGTCGGTCGGCAGGAAGGAGACGACGGTCAGGACCACCACCAGCGCTCCGCGCACCACCTCGGTGCGGAGCAGCGTCGCGAGCTTGTCCCAGCGGTCGACGAACACGCCCGCGAGCGGGCCGATGACCAGGACGGCGACGCTGGATGCCATGAGCACCCCGCTGACCGCCATCGGCGCCCATGCCTCGCCCTTCGCCAGTACGGTGGCCACCCACAGCACCAGCGTCGTGCTGAAGACGGCGTCCCCGACGGACGAGACGGCCTGACCGAACCACAGCCGGGTGTAGTCGCGGTTGATCAGGATGAGGCGCGGCGTCATGACAGCCGCCCCGGGGAGGAGACGATCGTCGCCATCAGGGCGGTCACCAGGGTCGTGTGGTACGCCTTCCGGAAGAACTCTCCGGCGGTGGCCGACGGAGGCGCCTTGAGCGCCGCGGACCGTCCCGGGATCGCGCCGTCGGGGCGCTGGGACCGGACCAGGCATTCCACGGCGGCGGCCCCCGACGGCGTACGCAGGGGATCGCTCCCGAGGACGAACTGCGCGAGGACGAGCTCGGCGGCCAGGTCCCACCGGTCGTGTGCGACGCAGTGGAGCAGCATCCGGCGGATCAGGTCCTGTGCGTGGTCGACGGCGCCCGCGTCGAGCCGGGGGTCGGTCCGGCCGAAGTCGCCGAGGTAGAAGGCGGTGTGCGTGAGGGCGTACGCCTGCGGGGTGGTGAGCGGCTCCACCGCGTCCGGGGCGAGTCCCCCCGAGTCCTTCGAGCCCTCGGGCGGCCCGGCCGCGCGGAGGGTCACCACCGGGCTCTGTGGCAGGAGTCGGGCGTACGGCTCCATGCCGTGGCGTACGCCTGCCTGGTCCGCGTAGTAGCGGATCTCGATGCGCCGGTACGGCGACTTCCCGCGCGGCGAGAGGAAGCCGGGGTCCAGAAGCGCGAGCGCCGCCCGGCCTTGCGTGCCGTCGATGCCGTCGGGCGCGAGGGCCGCGTAGATCAGTCGGTACGTGGATGCGTATGCGGGGATGGCGTCGAAGAGTTTCGGGAAGTCCGGGTCCTGCCAGAGCTTCCGTACGAGGGCGGTCGCCCCGCTCAAGGCGTCCGGAGTGTCGTTCGGGCGGGCCGCGCGGTGACAGAGCAGCCCCAACTCCAGTGCGGCCTTGGCCTTTCCGTGTGTCGCAGGACCGGTGCTCTCCGAGAAGGGGTCGAAGTGGTCCAGATTCCGTCCCAGCCAGTCGAGCGCGCCGGCGGAGAGCTGCTCCAGAGGTGTGGGCATGGCTACAGGCGCCCCGTCTCGTGCAGATGGTCGAGCAGGGCGGTGTCGACGGTGTCACGGAACCTGGCGAGGGTCCGTGCGTCCTCGTCGTAGCTGTAGAGGTCCTGGCAGGCGATCCAGCGGTCACCGGTCTCGGCGCTGGGCAGATAGCCGTCGGTGACCGTGCCGACCTCCCAGTCGGGTTTGCCCGCGGTCTCCCAGCAACTCGCGAGCGTCCCGTCGGCGCTGACGACCGCGCCGTAACGGCCGTCGGTGTGACCGCAGGTGACGCAGGTCTTCCGGCCGCCGGGGCGGTTCACGGTGAAGCCGAGGCCGAGTGCCCGGCGCTGCCACCGGGTGAACGCGGCCGAGAGCTCACCCGTGTGCAGCAGACTGTTGGCGAATCCGACGCCCACGTCGCCGACCCGGGCGAAGTACAGGGTGCAGCGCCCGGGGTCGAGCGCGGTGGCGAGCCGGTCGATCAACGCGTCGACCCCGTGGAAGGTCTCCTGGGAGACGTTCACCCGCAGGGTCCACCGGAGTGGTGTCGCCTCGGAGGCCTTGACGATGTTGCGGACGATCTTGTCGAAGGTCCCGCTGCCGTCCGCCCTGCCGACCCGGATCCGGTCGTGGTCGTCGCGGTCGCCGTCGAAGGTGACCTGGACGGACGTCAGCCCGCGCTCGTGGAGCCGTCGCGCCAGGGACGGGGAGAGCAGGGTGGCGTTGGAGATCATCCAGGCCGAGGTGGGAGCGATGTCCGCGGCCCGCTCCAGGAGTTCGAGACAGCCGCGCGGATTGAGGAGGGGCTCGCCGCCGAAGAGGAGGATCCTCAGCTTCTCCAGGCCGACGGCCGCCATCCGGCGTTCCGTGAACCCGAGGATCGAGGTGATCGTCTCCGAGGTGAGGCGGGTCCGGGCGATCCGGGGCGGCCTGCTGCCGCCCGCCAGGTCCTGGGCGGTGTTCTGGAAGCAGTATCCGCAGCCCAGGTTGCAGTGGGTGCTGGTGAGGACGGTCAGGGCGTAGGCGCGGACCGTGGCAGGGGTGAACATGCCGCTGTCGCGCAGCCGTCGCTCCGCCTCGGGGCGCAGGGAACCGTCGGCGGTGACGTGCCGGGCACCGAGGCGGGCCACCCCGCCGGGGCCGAGGAACCACCAGTCGCGCGCGCCCCGGAGCAGGCGCGCGCCGGAGGCGGCGAGGTCGTGTGCCGTGGCCTCGTCGAGGTGCGCCGTCGGGTCGGTCCTGACCGCCCGGTCGCCGCTCGTCGCTCGGTCGGTCTCCGCCGCTCGGGTGACGCTCGTCGCTCCGTCGGTCCCCGCCGTTCGGTCGACGCTCGTCGCTTGGTCGATGCTCACCGTGCCGCCTCCCGTACTGCCGGTGTTCCCGCGGGGGAGTGCCCGCCGGGCCGGCCGTTCGCGACGATCAGCGTCGCGAGGGCCGTGACGAGGGTCGCCTGGTAGGACTTCCGGAAGTACTCCACGGGCGGCGCGTCCGCCGGGGCGCGTCTGACGACGGACCGCCCGGGTATCGCTCCGTCCGGCGCCTGGACCTCGGCGAGCATCCGGATGCCGGCCGCCCCGGAGGGCGTACTCAGTGGATCCGCGCCCAGGCAGTACTGGGCGAGCACCAGCTTGCCGACCAGGTCCCATTCGCCGAGGCCCAGGCAGTGGTGCGTGAGCCGCTCCACGACCTGGAGGGCCTGTGCACGGGCGCCCTCGGTCAGGCCGGGGTCACGGAAGCCGAAGTCGCTGAGGTAGAACACGGTGTGCGTGACCACACAGACGTCGAGGTCGGCCACGGGCAGGGTGGCGGCCCGAGCGGGCAGGCTGGCCGCGTACAGCTGCTCGTACGGGGCGAACTCGTGCTCCGCGCCCGCGAGATCGGCGTAGAACCGGGCCTCAAGGTGGAGGTACGGGGCCTTGCGGCGCGCCGCCAGATAGCCGTCGCCCTTCAACCGGGCCAGGACGGCGCCGGGTGCGTCGGTGGCGGCCCCGGCGGGCGCCAGCCCCGCGTACATCAGCTCGAACTGCCGTGCGTACCGGTGGTCGAGGGTGAGGAGGTGCGGGAAGTCCGGTCGCTGCCAGGCCCGTTCCACGATCGCGGTCGCCCGGCCCAGGGCGGCCTCGGCGGGCACGGACTTCCCCCAGTAGCGGCAGAGCAGCGCGAGTTGAAGGAGGGCCTTGACGCGTGGGGTCACCGGCAGCTCCGCGTGACCGGCGGGCGAGTCGAGGTACCCCGCCTGCCGTGCCAGCCAGTGCCGCGCACCCATGGACAGACGTGCCACGGCCTCATCGAGGCCGACTGATCGCGTACTCATGGTTCTCCTTCGGGGTTGCGGATGCCACAGCCACCCGCTCGATCAGGTCGGCCGCGCGGGCCGCGCCGTCCACCGCGGCCAGCCTGTCGCCGAGCGCGCGGGCTCGGGTCCGCAGGCCTGCGTCGCGCGACACCGACTCCAGCAGCGCCGACAGGTCCACGGACGGGGTCTTCGGGTCGCGCACGGCCACGCCGGCCCGGACACAGGCGCCGGTGAGCAGTGGCTGCTCGGACCCGTTGGGCGAGAGCGCCAGGGGGCGGCCGCGCAGGAGGGCCGACAGAACCGGGGCCGAGGTGCCGTTGGCCAGCACCAGGTCGGCCGCGTCGACGAGCGGTCCCATCCAAGGCTTCCGTACGAGCAGGATGTCGGCCTCCGGAGCGGGCGCGGGGTCGGTGGACCGCCCCTGCTCGACCACCGCCTGGAACGGTCCGCCGGTGAACGCCTCGTTGAGCCGCGGCCAGAGGGTTCGGCCGCCGAAGAAGCGGCCGAGGTGAACGTAGACGACGGGCTTGCCCGTGCCCTTCCGCTCCAGGTGATCCCCGACCGCATCCAACTCTCCCTGTCCCGGCGCCGGTTCCCAGGGCAGCGGTCCCACGTACCGGACCCGCTCGGGGAGTTCCGCGCCCGGGTGCTCGAGTGCCGGATCCCCGCGGAGCAGCAGCGCGTCACCGAGGAGCGGATCGTCCTCCCAGCGGGAGGCACGCCCGGCCAGACCGACTTCCTCCCGAGTGGCGGCGTGGAGGGCCCGACTGTCACGGGTCCGGCTCTCCCGGGTCCTGCCCAGGTGCGGCTCCCCGTTGCCGCCGCTCCGGTAGTCCCACAGATGAACCGAGAGCCCGACCACGACCACCGGAACGTCCAGGACTTCGGCGGCGAGCAGGGCGCCGTTGCACAGCACCGAGGTGACGAGAAGATCGGCCTGTGCAGCCCGGGCCGCGCGCAGGATCGCCCGGTACTGCGCCGCACCGGTCTTCCCCCACCACGTGGCGGAGAACGCCCGCCGGCCGCCGAAGTCCTCGGCCGCCGCGCACGGCAGCCCGGCCTCGGCCACGACCGGCGCGGCGGAGGACCTGGCGAGGACGCTGACGTGATGGCCGCGGCGGCGCAACTCGCGGCCGGCCGCGATCGCCGGGTAGAGGTAGCCGCCGTCGCTGAGCGGGCAGAGCAGGATCTTCACGACGTGCGCGCTCCCTCGGGATCGGGCCGGTGGGGGAAGGGGGAAGACGAGGGGTGGCAGGCGGTGGCGGGCGGTGGGAGAAGGGTGGGGACGGTGAGTGGCCGCGGGCCCCCCGCTTCCTGGCGTGATCCGCCGAGAACCGGGTGGCCCGCGAGGTACTCAGGACGAGACGAGTCGCGTCAGGAGATGTCGCTGGAGTTGTTGATGATGCAGCCGGCCTCGTCCTCCTCGGCCTCCCCGTGCGCCACGACCTCGATGTCCTCGTCCTCGACCGGCTTCGGGTTCGTGTTCTCGGGCATGTTCGTCCTCCTCGTTTGACGGCGTCGCTGCGCCGGCTGGGAAAAACGTACGAAGGGCGGGTATGGGAACGCCTGGTCGTCGGTTCGACGCCGGTATACGTCGACGACGCCGACGAGGTACGACCCCGGGACGTGGGCCGATGCCCCCGCCGGGCAGCCGCACCCGGCCGCCCGGCACCCGACCGCACCCACCCGGACCTGGGAATTAACCGATCGCCAGGCGTTCGTGAACCGGAAGTCAGCCGCCCGGGGCCACGATCCAGGCATGCTCCGCGCGCGGCACGAGCACGGAGGAGACGCGGAGGGGCGACCGAGGAGGAGACGGACATGGACCTGGCGGAGCTGATCGGCCTGCGGCCGGTGCCCTGCGGCGGTCTCCTGGTGGCGCTCACCCGCCGCTGCCCCATGAGCTGCGCGCACTGCTCCACCGGATCCTCCCCGTCGGCCTCCGAAGCGCCCGACCAGGACCAACTCCTGCGCTTCATCGGCTCGTTCGGTGCGGAGGACCGCCCCGAAGTGGTCATGCTGACCGGCGGTGAACCGCTGCTGCTGCCCGGACTGGCCGCGCGCCTGGCCGGTCTCGCCCGCGCCAAGGGGTCCCGGGTGGCGCTCCTCAGCGGGATGTTCTTCGCCCGTGGCGGACGCGTCCCCGACCGGATCATGCGGACGATCGCGGCCTTCGACCACTTCTCGGCGAGCCTGGACGTCCACCACGAGCGCGAGGTCCCGCGCGCGGACGTGCTGCGCGCCCTCCGCGCCGTACTCGACGCCGGAGTCGCCGCCAGCATCCACCTCACCGGCACCGACGCCGACGACCCGTATCTGGCGGACGTCGTCGCTGACGTCCGCCGGGTCTTCGGCTCCCGGCTGCCCATGCTCGTCAACGAGGTACGGCCGCTCGGCCGCGCCGCCGGCCTCGTCCGGCCGACACCGCCGGGACCCGACGGCACCCGCGCGACACCGTGCGCCCTCGCCGCCTGGCCGGTGGTCGCCTTCGACGGCACCGTGGCCGCCTGCTGCAACCAGTGGACGGTCGACCGGCGCCCCGTCCCCCGGCACCTCCGGCTCGGACACATCGCCGACGACGAATGGCCGGCCGTCCGCGAACGCTCCCTCGGCTCCCCGGTGCTGCGGATGCTGCGCGCCGTCGGCCCCCAGCGGCTGCACGCCCGCCACGCGACCTCGCCCGCCCCGGCCGGCTACTGCCGCAGCTGTCACGCACTCGCCGACCGCCCCGAGATCCTCGCGGGCGCGGCCCGCGACGCCGGCGGCCGGGTCGGCGAACTCCTCGACCGGCTCACCACGGTCCAGCAGCTCGCCGCCGGACCCGCCGCCCTCGTGCGACGGACGGGCTGCGCACGCTACGCGCACCTGGTCGAGCTCCGGCCCGAAGCCCCGAACGGCCCCGCGACAGAGGAGACGAGCTGCCGATGAACGCCACCGCATCCCTCGCACTCCGCACCAAACTCACGCCCACCACCCCCGTCCTGAGAGCCGCGACCGCCGCCCTGTGGAGACCGGAAGGGCTGCGGCAGCGGTACGTGCGCTATCTCGCCGCCATGCATCCGCTCGTACGGGCCTCGGTGCCACTCCTCCTGCGGGGCGCCGAGCGGTGCGCCGAGCGGGACGACCCGGCCTCGCGGCGCCTGGCGGCGTACTACATCCGTCACGCGGAGGAGGAGCGTGACCACGACGCCTGGCTGCTCGACGACCTGGCCGCCGCCGGTGCCGGTCCGGCCCCCGTGCCGCACCCGGCCGCCGTCGAACTCGCCGGGGCCCAGTACTACCGGATCGAGCACGAGGACCCCGCCACCCTCCTCGGCTACATCGCGGTCCTGGAGGGCAACGCCCCCGGGCCCCGGCTCGCGGACCGCCTCGCCGAGGTCACCGGGCTGCCCGGCGGCGCGTTCCGCACGCTCCGGGAACACGCGGAGCTGGACGGCGGCCACCTCGACGACCTGCACCGCGTCCTCGACGCGCTCGCGCCGACGCCCGCCAGGCAGACCGCCGTCTCCGTCAGCGCGCTCCACACGGCCAACCTGCTCACCCGGCTCTTCCTCTCCCTCGCCGCCGACCCCGGAGGACACCCGTGACCGACAACGCCACTCCGTACGGCAACAGCGCCTCGGACGGAGACGCGACGCCCGAGCCGACCCTTGAGGCGCTCGCCGCCGCCGGGTTCGACGTCGACGCGCTCAGCGAAGAACAACAGGAAGTCGTACGGGCGTTGACCCCCGAGGAACTCGCGCTGCTCGTCGACATCAGGGGACGGCTCGACGCGGCGGCCCCCGAGGTGCAGGCCCACGCGGACGTGGCGGGCGGCGCCCTGTTCTGACGCCGGCCGTCCGCGTACCCGCAGCCGCGGCTGTACCGGCAGCCGTACCGGCAGGTGCCGTCGCCGTCGCTGTCGCCCGTCCGCCGTCCACCGGAGGAATCCATGTCCTGTGCCTCGTGCCGGAGCGCACTGCCGCCCGGTGCCCGGTTCTGCCCTTCCTGCGGCAGTCCGTGCGCCCCCGGGCAGGTCACGGCCAGAGCGACCGGCCGCAAGGTGGTGACCGTCCTCTTCTGTGACCTGGTGGGCTCCACGGCGCTCTCCGGGGCGCTCGACGCGGAAACCCTGCGATCGGTGACGCTCCGCTGGTTCGATCTGATGCGGCTGCGGATCGAGGAGCAGGGCGGCACCGTGGAGAAGTTCATCGGGGACGCCGTGATGGCCGTCTTCGGCGTGCCGACCGTCCGGGAGGACGACGCCCGCCGTGCGGTCGCCGCCGCCCTGGCGATGCGGGAGGCGCTCACCGGGCTCAACGCGCGTCTGGAGGAAGCCGTCGGCGTACGGCTCCAGATGCGCATCGGCATCAACACCGGTCAGGCGGTGACGGGTTCGGCGACGCAGCGACAGGCGATGGTCTCCGGCGAGATGGTCAACGTCGCCGCGCGCCTGGAACAGAACGCCGCGGCCGGAGAGATCCTCATCGGGCCCGACACCCTGGCGGCCGTGGGGCCGGGCATCCGGACGACGGAAGCGGGCCCCCTCCTGCTCAAGGGCAAGAGCGACCGGGTCGCGGCCCATCGCCTGACCGGCCTGGACGAGGAGACGGACCCGGAGACACTGCGCCGCTTCGACCTCGCCTTCGTCGGCCGTGCGCATGAACTCGGCCTCATGGACGAGGTGTTGGCTCGGCTGGTGCGGGCGCGGAGGGTGGATCGCCTGGTGATCGGCGGGGAGGCGGGCCAGGGCAAGACGCGCCTCGTACGGGAGTGGCTCGACCGGGCCAGGGCGACGACACTGGCTTCGTCCCCGGCCTCGGCTTCGTCCCCGGCCTCGGCCTCGGTACCGGCACCGGGCTCGACCCCCGACCGGCCTGCGGCCTCGGCCGCCCCCGCGGCTCCCGGCCTCCGTCATGGCGCCGGGCGCTGCCGGGCGCGGGGCGAGCAGCCCAGTCTCGGGCCGCTCGCCGATGCCGTGGCCGGACTCCTGAAGAGCGTCGGCTCCGTCGTACCGTCGCCCGAACTCGACCTTCTCCACCAGGGGCTGCTCCTCGACGGCACTCCCAACCCGTCCCCGGCGGACACCTGCGCGGCACTCGCCAAGGTCCTCGCCGAACTGTCCGAGACCCAGCCCGTCGTGCTGGTGATCGACGACTGCCACTGGGCCGCGCAGCCGCTCTTCGACGCCCTCGACCGACTGGTGCGCGCACTCGCCGACGCGGCCGTCCTGATCGTCCTGCTCACCCGCCCCCAACTGTTCGACGCGCGGCCCGAACTCGCCCTGGGCGCCGTACCGCTCGGCGGTCTCTCCGACGGAGAGGCGCAGCTCCTCGCGGCCGAGCTCACCGGGCGTACAGCCGACAGCGGGCCACTCGCCCCGCAGGTCCTGGCGCGAGTGGGTGGCAACCCGCTGCACCTGGAACAGTTGCTGGTCGCGGGTGACCCCGTCCACGCGGACAGCGTCCCGCTGCCGCTCCAGGCCCTGATCGGCGCCAGGATCGACGCGCTCGAACCGCCCGAACAGCGCGCCCTGGGCATCGCGTCCGTCCTCGGCGGCGACTTCACCGCCGACGAACTCACGGCTCTCGCCGGACCTCCCGGCGAGGCGTGGACCGCGGCCGAACTCGGAACCACCCTGCGCCGGCTGGTCCGGCACCGTCTGATCAGGCCGGACGGTGGCGCGTTCCGCTTCGCCGGAGGGCTGATCCAGGAGGTCGTCCACACCAGCCAGTCCAAGCAGGACCGGGCCGACCGGCACGAACGGGCGGCACGGCTCGACACGGTCCGGCAACGGGGAAGCGCCGCCGTCGGGGCCCATCTGGAACAGGCGTACCGCTACCGCGTCGAGCTGGGTGCGCAGGACGCGCACACCGACGGGCTGCGCCGGCGCGCCGCCGACGCCCTCGCGGAGGCCGGACGTCTCGCGCTGGCCCACGCCGACCCCGTGTGGGCCGCCGACCTGCTCGCCAGGTCGACGGCCCGGTACGCGGCGGGCGAACCGGGAAGTACGGCGACACGACGGCGGCTCGGCCAGACGCTGCTCGACCTGGGGCGCGTCCAGGAAGGCAGGGTGCTGCTCGAAGCGGTCCTGGCCGAGGCCCCGGCGGACGGCCCGGACGCGGTGGAGGCCGCCCACGCCCGACTCGGCCTCGCGTCCGTCGGCCGATCCACTGAAAACCGATCCACTGAAAACCGATCCGCTGATGGTCGACCCGCCGGAACTCGATCCGAGGACAGGCGGTCCGAGAGCAGCCGGTCCGAGGACGGTCTCGTCGAGGCGAGCCGGTCCGGGCGCGGTGGGCCACGGGAGGCTCCCTCCCCGGGCACCGACGAGTCTCCGGCCGAAGCCGCCTCCGCCACCCTGCCCGTCTTCGCCGCGGCCGGTGACGAGCTCGGTCAGGCCAAGGCCTGTCTGCGGATTGCCCAGCGTGCTCAGGAGCAGGGCCGCCACGGGGAGGCCGAGCAACTGCTCGTACGGGCCCTCGGCCACGCCGTGAGCGCCGACGCCGAGCCGGAGCGGGCGGCGGCCCTCGGCGCCATGGGGGTCTCTCTCTGGCGCGGGCCCCAGCCCGTCGCCGACGCCGTCGCCCGCTGCCGCGCCCTTCTCGCCGAGCAGGGGGCCGGCCGCCGGGCCGTCCGGCTGACGCTCAACTGCCCGCTGGCCGTGGTCCTTGCCCTCCACGACGACCGTGACGGGGCCGTGGCCTGCCTCGCGGAGGCGGAGCAGCTCGCGCAGCGGCTCGGCTACGCCGAGGCCGACGCCTTCCTGCCGATCTTCACCGCGACCGTGGCCGACCTGGCCGGCCGCCGGGAGGAGGCACTGCTCAGCCTGGAGCGGGCCGCGTCCGCCGCGCGGGAGCTGGGCGCGACAGGGCTGCTGCGCAGTGCCCTGCTC
Source organism: Streptomyces sp. NBC_00572 (assembly GCF_026341815.1). Lineage (GTDB taxonomy): Bacteria > Actinomycetota > Actinomycetes > Streptomycetales > Streptomycetaceae > Streptomyces. The sequence continues at coordinate 754,883 of NZ_JAPENX010000002.1, read as the reverse complement.
GACGCCACCCGCATCCGCCTCGACCTCGGCGACTGGCGTACCGCACACGGCACCCTCGCCGAACTGGAGCCGGCAGGCCGCCGGTCGGGGGAGCGGTCGGCCCCCGACCGGCCGCGTGCCGAGTCGGCCGATCTCGACGGACTGCGCGCCCGTGTCGCCGCGCTACGAGGGGAGGCCGCGACCGCCGGTCGCCTCGCCGCCCGGGCGCTCGCCACCGCAGCCCGCACCGACTCGCCCATCGTCCAGGGCCTCGCCGCCCTCGACGCGGCCCGAACCGAACTCGCCCTGGGACGCCCGGCCGACGCCGCCGAGGCCGCGGCGCGTGCCCGCCGGAGCTTCGCCGCCAAGGGCCACCTCCCCGCCGTACGCCAGGCCGAGGCCGTGGCCGAAGAGTGCCAGAGCCGCTCGCCGGGACACGGCCCTGCCCACGGGCGGGCCGCCGGAGCCGGAAAGGAGACACCGCGATGACCACCGGGCAGCGACCGGCCCCGGCCCCCGGCCTCACCTGGGGCCTGCGCGGGCGGGGCCCCGCCGACGTACCCGTGGAGGCCGACAGCCCACCGGACCCGCCGGTCGGCGGCCTGCCCGGTGGGACCGGGCGTGGCGTACGCGTCTGCGTCGTCGACTCGGGTGTCGAACGGGACCATCCCATGGTCGGCCCCGTCGCCCAGTCGTGGCGCGTCTTCAAGGACGACGACGGAGTCCACGTCGAGGAGACCGAGGAGGGCGATGCCTGTGGTCACGGCACCGCCTGCGCCGGGATCATCCGGCGCACGGCCCCGGACTGCGAGCTGTCCAGCGTCCGGGTGCTCGGCGAACGGTTCTCCGGCAGCGGGGACATCCTCCTCGAAGGGATCAGGTGGGCCGTGCGCCAACGGTTCGACGTGGTGAACCTGAGCCTGTCCACCAGCCACGACCGGTTCGTGGAGGAACTGCGCCGGCTGGCCGACGAGGCGTACTTCCAGCAGACCGTCATCGTCGCCTCCGCGCACAACACGCACGTGGAGAGCTTCCCCTGGCGCTTCTCCTCGGTGATCTCGGTCGGCAGCCACCAGGAGGACGACCCGGACCTCCACCTCTACAACCCGGAGCCCCCGGTGGAGTTCTTCGCCCCCGGCCAGCGGGTCCCGGTGGCGTGGCTCGGCGGTACGTCGATCCGCACGTCCGGCAACAGCTTCGCCACACCGTTCGTCGCCGGGCTCTGCGCGCGGATCCTGTCGAGCCGCCCCCGGCTGACGCCGTTCCAGCTGAAGAACGCCCTGTACCTGTCCGCAGCCAACGTCCGTGTCCACGGCCGCCGGTAACGACCGGCGCCGGAAGGGAACCCCCATGGCTCAGACGATCGCCCCCGCCATGTCACCCACGCCCCGGCCCGATCCGGCCATGGCGGAACTCCTGCAGTCGGTGGTGGACACCGCACGGGCCATCTTCGGCGCCGAGGCGAGCTCCATCCTGCTCCTGGAGGCGGCAGCGGACGAGCTCGTCTTCGAGGCCGTCTCCGGGCAGGGCCAGGAGTTCCTGGTGGGCCGGCGGTTCCCGGCGGGCCGGGGCATCGCCGGCTGGGTCGCCGCCTCCGGCGAGCCGATGGTGGTCGACGACCTGCACGACAGCACGTCCTTCGACCGGAACGTCGCCGAGTCCACCGGCTACGTCCCGAACGCGCTGATGGCCGCCCCGCTCCTCCACGGGGACCGGGTCCTCGGCGTGCTGGAAGTCCTCGACCCGTCCCCGCAGGCCCGCTCCAGCCTGTCCGAGCTCGACCTGCTGAGCCTCTTCGCCCGCCAGGCGGCCGTCGCCCTGCACGTCCTCACCACCCACGCCCCGCGCCGGCCGGCCCCGGACACCCCCGACGACCCCTCGCGCACCGAACTCCTGCGCCTCCTCTCGGAAGCCCGCCGCCTCCTCGGAGAGTGAGTGTCCTGGTCCCTGACGGTGCTCGATCCCCGCAGGGCGGTGTCCCGGCCGGCCGGTGGACGGCCGGCCGGGACAGCACGCTCAGGAGAGGTCGAACCTGTCCAGGTTCATCACCTTGTCCCATGCCGCCACGAAGTCGCGCACGAACTTCTCTCCCGCGTCCCGGGATCCGTAGACCTCCGAGAGGGCGCGGAGCTGGGAGTTCGAGCCGAAGACGAGGTCGGCGGCGGTGGCGGTCCACTTGGCCTCGCCGGTGGCGCGGTCCCGGCCTTCGTAGACGTTCTCGGTCGCCGTCGACGGCTTCCATTCCGTGGCCATGTCGAGCAGGTTCACGAAGAAGTCGTTGGTCAGGGTCCCCGGCCGGTCGGTGAACACGCCGTGCCGGGAGCCCTTGAAGCCCGTGCTCAGCGCCCGCATGCCGCCGACGAGGACCGTCATCTCGGGAGCCGTCAGCGTCAACAGGGCGGCGCGGTCCAGGAGCAGGGTCTCCGGCGACAGCTTCTCGCCCGTCCGGAGGTAGTTGCGGAACCCGTCCGCCCGGGGTTCGAGCACGGCGAACGACTCCACGTCGGTCTGCTCCTGCGAGGCGTCCGTACGCCCCGGCGAGAACGGGACCGTGACGGCGTGCCCGGCGTCCTTCGCGGCCTGTTCGACGGCCGCGCAGCCGCCGAGCACGATCATGTCGGCGAGCGAGACCCGCACTCCGCCCGTCTGCGAGTCGTTGAACTGCTGCCGGATCCGGTCGAGGGCCTCCACCGTCCCGGCGATCTCGGGCAGGTCGTTGACCTCCCAGTCCTTCTGCGGCGCGAGCCGGATCCGTGCGCCGTTGGCCCCGCCGCGCTGGTCGGTGCCGCGGAAGCTCGCCGCCGACGCCCACGCCGTCGTGGCCAGGTGGGAGACGGAGAGCCCCGAGGCGAGGACCTTGCGCTTGAGGTCGGCGATGTCCGCGTCCGTGACCAGGGCGTGATCGACGGCGGGAACGGGGTCCTGCCACAGCTGCGGCTCGGCGATCCACGGCCCGAGGTACCGCGAGACGGGGCCCATGTCGCGGTGGAGCAGCTTGTACCAGGCCCGGGCGAACGCGTCCGCGAGCTTGTCCGGGTTCTCATGGAAGGTCTTCGCGATCGGAGCGTAGACTGGATCCAGCTTCAGCGAGAGGTCCGTCGTCAGCATCATCGGAGCGTGCCGCTTCGACGGATCATGGGCGTCGGGGACCGTGCCCTGGGCGGCGGGATCCGTCGGAGTCCACTGCTGCGCTCCGGCCGGGCTCGTCGTCAGCTCCCAGTCGTAGCGGAACAGGTTGTCCAGGTACCCGTTGTCCCACGTCGTCGGCGCGGTGGTCCACGCGCCCTCAAGGCCGCTGGTGAGCGTGTCGACGCCCTTGCCACTGCCGCACGTGTTCCGCCAGCCGAGGCCCTGCTGCTCGATGGGTGCGGCCTCGGGCTCCGGGCCGACGCACGAGGGATCGACCGCGCCGTGACACTTGCCGAAGGTGTGGCCGCCGATGATGAGGGCGGCCGTCTCCTCGTCGTTCATCGCCATGCGACGGAACGTCTCGCGAATGTCCCGGGCCGCCGCGATCGGATCCGGATTTCCGTTGGGGCCTTCCGGATTGACGTAGATCAGGCCCATCTGCACGGCGCCGAAAGGACCGCTGAGTTCCCGGTCGCCGCTGTAGCGCGCATCTCCGAGCCAGGTGTCCTCGGGGCCCCAGAAGACCTCCTCGGGCTCCCAGATGTCCTCCCGGCCGAAGCCGAAACCGAAGGTCTTGAATCCCATGGATTCCATGGCGCAGTTGCCGGCGAATACCAGAAGATCTGCCCAGGAGATCTTCCGGCCGTACTTCTGCTTGACCGGCCAGAGCAGACGCCGTGCCTTGTCGAGGCTCGCGTTGTCCGGCCAGCTGTTCAGCGGCGCGAATCGCTGGGCGCCGGAGCCGCCACCGCCCCGGCCGTCCTCGATGCGGTACGTTCCCGCCGCGTGCCAGCTCATCCGGATGAAGAGCGGCCCGTAGTGGCCGTAGTCGGCGGGCCACCAGTCCTGCGAGGCGGTCATCACCTCGAAGACGTCCCGCTTCAGCGCGTCGACGTCGAGGGTCGCGAACTCCGTCGCGTAGTCGAAGTCCTCGTCCATCGGATTGGCCTGGGGCGAGTTCTGGTGGAGGACCTGGAGGTCCAGCTCGTTCGGCCACCAGTCCCGGTTCGTCCTGGGGCGCGTCTCCTTCGGGGCCGGGGAGGAGATCGCCGGGTTCTCGCTGTCGCTGCCGGACACGTCCGTCCTTCTTCCTGTCGCGATGTTTCCGTCTGCCGGCCGCTTGCTCGTGACGTCGTCTGCTTTTCAGGTGTCGAGCACGGCGACTCGGCGTCCGTATGGTCGCGCACTGCGGACCGCACTGCTAAGAGAACACGCAGGGCGCCGTCGCGTAACAAGCGGTGGGAATCCGAAAAGTCGTGGGCGGCCCGGTTCGACGGCCGAAGACTTTCCCGTCCTCGGAATTCATGCGAGAAAGGTGAAATCCTATGAGCGACCTGCTGGGGCGACTGCGTGGACGTGGCTGGCGGATGACCTCCCAGCGGCGTGTCGTCGCCGAGGTCCTCGCCGGCGATCACGTGCACCTCACGGCCGACGAGGTGCACGCCCGCGCGGCGGCGCGCTTGCCCGAGATCTCCCGGGCGGCCGTCTACAACATCCTGGGCGAACTGGGCCGACTCGGCGAGGTCGCGGAGGTCTCCGCCCACGGCCGCGCGAAGCGGTACGACCCCAACGCGCACCACCCGCACCAGCACCTGGTGTGCGAGAGCTGCGGCACGATCCGGGACGTCCATCCGACCGGCGACCCGCTGGCCGCTCTCCCGGCCGACGACCGGTTCGGCTTCACCGTGACCGAGGCCGAGGTCATCTACCGGGGACTGTGCCCGGCTTGTCTTCCCGGTCCGGGCGGCGCCTGAATCATCCGCGTCAGCGGCAGGCGCCCGAACCACCGGCGGGCCGCTGAATCAGGCGCCCGCGTGCCGGGGGCGAGGGGGGCTACCGTGGCCCGGCGCTGCCTCCCGCAGCCCCGGGCCTCCGGCCACACGTCGCTCAGATGCCGGCGACCTTGGCGCTCGCCGACACCTCGTACACCAGGGTGACGGTGCGGCGGCCGCCCGGCGGCAGGGTGACGTCCCAGCGGACGATGCCCTCGGCGTCGACCGCGTCCGGCGCCGGGGAACAGCCCTCCTTGCGGAGCCGTACCTCCACCGCCGACACCTCCGAGACCGGGATCCGCTCCCGGAGGACGACCGTCCGATCGTCCGACTCCCCGGGGGCCGAGAACCGGGACAGATGCAGCCGGACCGTGCGGGTGACCACGGTCCGCTGAGTGATTCCGGCGGTGTCGCGGGCCTCCTCGGTCTCCCGGACCACCCGGTGGTCGTCGCGGCTGCCGAAGGCGAGCTCGACCGGGGAGCCGGGGGTGGTGAAGTCCAGCGTGCCCCGGCCGCTGAAGCCGCTGCCCCGGACCAGGTCCACGGGCCCCGCGAGCAGCACATGGCCGGACCGGTTGTCGAACCGCACCACCTGCGTGACCAGCGGAGACACCTCGGGCGAGCAGGCGTACTCGCTGCTCGCCGCCGTGGAGAAGACGGAGAGCGGCACCCGGTGGGCGCGACCGTCCGAGGGCACGGAGACCGGCGCGGGGGCGTGCAGCACCCGCGTCTCGCCGCCGTCGTCCACACCCGGCAGGCCGAGGACCTGGAGCGGGCCGAGGTCCCCGATCTCCTCCTCTCGCATCTCGACGTCGACCGTGCGCCGCTCCGCCGCCGTGCGGTCCTTGAGCGTCAGCCGGTCCTCGCCCAGCGACGGCGGTTCGGTGGCCAGTGCCGACCGGGCCGTCGACAACGTCAGCCGTACGTCGCTCCAGTCCTCGCCCGTGCGCTGCCAGACCATCGCCTCGGTTTCGAGCGTCAGGGAACCGCCGTCGAGCACGGCCCGGTACGCGGGCCGCCAGAGCGCGCACGGCGTGAGGTGGCTCAGCCGCAGCCCGGCCCGGCCGGCGGCGGTGGCGTCCACGGTCAGTTCGACATGGGCGACCAGCTCGGCGGGTTCCTCCTCGGAGAGGTACACGGCCCGGTGGACCTCACCGAGTTCGGTGTCGATCCGTTCCAACCGGGCCTCGACGGTACGGAGTCGCTCGCCGTACGTGTCGCGCTCGGCGTCCACCCGGTCGAGTTCACGGGCCCAGCGCGGCCCTTCGGCCTCACCGAAGCCGGTACCTTCGCCGATGTCCCGCAACACATCGGTGGCGACGCGTCCCAGCAGTTCGAGGCGGGTCCGCAGCCGATCGCGCTGCTGCTCCAGGGTGCGCTGTTCCTCCTCCAGGGCGTGGACGCGGTGGCGCAGGGCCGAGTCGTCGTCGGCCGGCGGCCGCGGCGGGCGCGGCTCCCAGCTGCGGACGAGGCGTACGTCGAGCACGGTGGCCGGGTGACCGGAGGTCAGTTCGGCATGCAGGGTACGGTCGACGGCCAGCGCACTGACCGGCCCCAGGCGCAACCGCTGGACGCCGGCCGCCAGGTCGAGCACGACGGCGCGCTCGACATGGGCGCGATCCTCCAGGCAGGTGACGGCGGTGACGGGAGCGGCGGTCACGGGCATGGTCGTGCCGTCGCCGGTGATCGTCTTCGAGGCGGTGGACATGGTGTGTCTCAGCTCCTGCGGTTGCCGCCGACCAGGGCTTTGCCGGCCGGGATGCGGATCTCGTAACCGCCGTCGAGGGCGGCGGTGCCACCGGCGGGCAGGTCGACCCGCCAGACGCGGGTGCCGGGGGCATGCTGCTCGGACCCGGCGCCCGCCGGGGGAGTCGTCCAGTCGGCCCGCTCCTCGATGCGGACGTCCGACTCGGAGGAGACCGGTACGCGCTCGCGGACCTCGACCGTGGCGGGCCGCGCGAGGCCGTTGGCCAGCTCCACGTGGACGCGGTGGTCGAGCACGGTGACGTTGTTGCGCAGGCCGGCGGTCGACTCGTGCACGTTCGTGCGCCGGGTGACGCGGATGCCCTCGGCGGGGCCGAGCCCCACCCGGCGTACCCCGCCCGGGGCGAGCGTGGGCAGCGCAGCCGTCAGCAGGAAGTCGTCGTCGACGGTGACCTCCACCGGGCCGGCGAGCAGCGCCTGATCAGTGGCGTTGGAGAGCACCAGCGTCGCGTACACCGTCGGCTCCACGGACGGCACGCACAGGTACTCGGTGCGCAGCCCGACCGGGATCGCCCCGACGGTGACGGTGTGCCAGGTGCCGTCCGACGGCACGTCTGCGCGGGCGGTGGCATCGAAGCGGTGGTCGAAGGACCCCGCCGACTCGCGGGGCCGCACGGCGTGTCCGGGCAGCGGCAGCCCCGCCACCGCCTCGGCGCGACGGCGGTACTCGACGGCCACCGCGTCGAAGGACGAGGCCGGGAACAGACGGCCTCTGCGCGCGGCCTGCTCCTCGGGGCCGCTCAGCAGCAGGGCGGCGTAGTCGAGCTCGTCGCCGCTCGGCTGGGGCGGGCCGGGCGGCGGAGGCGGCGGCGGTGCCGCGGCCGCGCCGGGAGCCATGGGGGCCATGGCAGCGGGGGCCGGGGCGCCCGCGAAGGGCATGCCGCCGCCACGCGGCCTGCCGCCCGGCTGTGCGGGGCCCGACCGTGCCACGTCGGGAGCCGCGCGCCGGAAGGCCTCCGGGGAGGAGCCGTACGCGCTGCCCGGCACCGGGAGCTCCGGCGACGGCGCGGCGCCGTAGCCCTGCGGAGCGGGCGGGGGAGACGGAAACGGGGGTCCACCGGAAGACAGCGGCGGCGGGAGAGGCACGGGATCCGACATGAAGCTTCCCCCGCCGGCCACGGGCTGGGCGTCGGCGCCGGCGGCAGCCCCGGGTGCCCGGACCCGAACGGGACGGGGGCCGGCCCCCGCGTACCCGGCGAACAGGTCGGCGAGCCCCGCAGGGGGCTCGCGCCAGCCGGAAGCAGCGGGGGCCGCCTGGCGGCGTCCGATCCGGATCGAGCGGAGCTTGGGCAGGTCGGTGCGGCGCCGGAGGTCGGCCGTGGCCAGGGCGATGCGCACGCCGGTCCAGTCCTCGCCGGTGCGCTGGGCGACCGAGGCGCGCAGCACCAGACGGCCGGTGCCGTCACCCTGACGGTGGGTCAGGCGGTAGGCCGGCACCCAGACGGCACCGGGCACCCCGTACTCCAGCTCCAGTTCGACCTCGGCCCCGGACCCGGTCCCCGACTCCGACCCCGACTCGGTCTCCACCTCCGCGTCAGCCGCGCCCACGAGGGTCAGGACCGCGGAGACCACGGTTTCCACATGCGTCGACGCGGCATCGGTGGAAGCGCGGTCGAGCCTGTCCGCGGCGACGGAAAGCTCGTGCTCCGCCTGGACCAGCGCCTCCTCCAGCTCGGCGAGACGGGCGTGCAGTCCGGTCAGCCGCTCGTCGACGAAGTCGGCGAGCTCCAGCCACGCGTCGACCGGGGTGCGGCGGTGCGGGTCCTCGCGCTTGCGGCCCGGCGGCACCGGACGCAGACCGCTGACCTCCGCGATCAGCTTCTGCTGCCGGTCCCGGCGCTCCTCCGCCGACGCGGCCGCGTCACGCAGCCGCTCGACCTCGTGCCGCAGCCCCTCGGACGCGCGGGTGTCCGGACCGAGCGGCTCGGCCTCGATCTCCACCCGGGCCTCGGTGACCCGGACACCGGAGGCGCCCAGGACCCGGGCCCGCAGTGAGCCGGGGTCCAGCGTGCGGGGCAGCCCCGTGATCCGTACGCGGCCGTCCGGCGGCACGCTGCCCCGGGCCAGGCGGCGGCAGAGCGCCCCCTGCGCGTACACCACGACCGAATCGAGGGCCGATCCCCACCTCGGTACCGGCCCAGCCTTGTCCGTCGTCCCAGCCGTCATGCGTCCCCGCCCCCGTCCCGTACCGTTTCGTCCGCCCGCCCGGCCCCCGCACCGCCGTAGCCGTGCCGAGCGCCCCGGGGCGTGGCGAAGTCAAGTGAAGCGAAGCCTACGCCCGAGCACTGACAGGCATCGAGGGGATATCGGGGCCCTCACCGCGGACCTCCGCGTGAGGGGATCCGGTCCGCTTCGGTGGTTGGGCCGCCCCGGGAGTGGGACGCTGGATGGTGGGGGTCCGTGCCGACGAGACTCGGGAGGGACCGATGGGACGTGACGTTCCGGCGCTGGAGTTCACCCGTGAGGACCGTCGCCGGTTCCGGAACAAGGTGCACACGTGCCTCGACGTGTTCGCGCGGATGCTGCGGGAGTCGCGCTTCGACTTCGAGCGGCCCCAGGTCGGCATCGAGATCGAACTGAACCTCGTGGACGCCGCCGCCGAACCGGCCATGCGCAGCACGCAAGTCCTGGAGGCGATCGCCGATCCCTCCTGGGCGACCGAGCTGGGCCGCTTCAATCTGGAGATCAACATCGAGCCGCGGCGGCTCAGCGCGGGAGGTGGCCCCGACTCCTGGGAGCAGGAGATCCGTGCCGCGCTCAACCACGCGGAGGAGAAGGCCGCGACGATCGGCGCGCATCTGGTCATGGTCGGCATCCTGCCGACCCTTGAGCTGAAGGACGCGGGCCCGGATTCACTGTCCGAGAACCCCCGCTACCACCTCCTGAACGAGCAGATCTTCGCCGCGCGGGGCGAGGACCTGCTGATCTCGGTGGACGGGGTGGAGAGGCTGCGGACCCATGCGGAGACGATCACGCCGGAGGCGGCGTGCACCAGCACGCAGTTCCACCTCCAGGTCTCCCCGGACGAGTTCGCGGAGTACTGGAACGCCGCGCAGGCGGTGGCGGGGGTGCAGGTCGCCCTGGCGGCGAACTCCCCGTTCCTCTTCTCCAAGGAACTGTGGCGCGAGACGCGCATCCCGCTCTTCGAGCAGGCCACCGACACCCGGCCCGACGAGCTCAAGGTGCAGGGAGTGCGGCCGCGGGTGTGGTTCGGCGAGCGGTGGATCACCTCCGTCTTCGACCTCTTCGAGGAGAACGCCCGGTACTTCCCCGCGCTGCTGCCCCTCTGCGACGACGAGGACCCCGAGGAGACGCTCGACGGGGGCGGGATCCCCGAACTGTCCGAACTCACCCTGCACAACGGGACCGTCTACCGCTGGAACCGTCCCGTCTACGCCGTGGTCGACGGCGTTCCGCACCTCCGCGTGGAGAACCGGGTGCTGCCCGCGGGGCCCACGGTCGCCGACACGCTGGCCAACGGCGCCCTCTACTACGGGCTGATCCGGGCCCTGGTCGAAGAGGACCGGCCCGTCTGGTCACGGATGTCCTTCTCGGCCGCGGAGGACAACCTGCACGCCGCCGCGCGCCACGGCATCGACGCCCAGGTGTACTGGCCCGGGATGGGCGAGGTCCCGGTGACCGAGCTGGTCCTGCGGCGCCTGCTGCCGCTCGCGGACCGCGGGCTCGAACGGATGGGCCTGGAGGCGTCGTCGCGGGAGCCGCTCCTCGGCGTGATCGAGCAGCGGTGCGTCAGCGGCCGCAACGGTGCGGTGTGGCAGGCCGAGATGTTCCACCACATCCACGACATCGACCACGCGGACCGGCACCAGGCGCTGCGGCGGATGACCCAGCAGTACATCGAGTACATGCATCTGAACGCTCCGGCACACACGTGGCCGGTCGACTGAAAGGGCTGGAGAGGCTGAAGGGGCTGATGGGGCTGGAGAGGCTGAAGGAGCTGATCCGGTCGAAGGGCCTGGAGTACCTGAAGTGCCCGAAGTGACCGAAGCGTAGGGAGGGGCGAGTCGGGGCAGGGCGTGATCATGACAGACACGCCTTCCGCGCACCTCGACACCACCCCCGACGGCACCCCGGGCGGCACCCCCGACCCCGCCGTCCCGCCACCGCTCCCGTCCCGGCGGCCGTTACGGCAGCTCCTCGCGGCCTCCGTCGGCAACGCGGTGGAGTGGTACGACTGGTACGCGTACACCTTCCTGGCCGCCTACCTCGCGAACCAGATCTTCCCCAAGAGCTCCGGGAACTCCCTGGTCCCGCTCCTCTCGACCTTCGCCGTCTTCGCCGTCGGCTTCTTCATGCGCCCGGTCGGCGGACTCCTCATGGGCGCGCTCGCGGACCGTCGCGGACGCCGGACCGCCCTCACCGTCACGATCCTCCTCATGGGCGGCAGCAGCCTGCTGGTCGGTCTGACCCCGACGTACGCCGCCGCCGGCATCCTCGCCCCCGTCGTGCTCGTGGTCGCCCGACTCCTCCAAGGCCTCTCGGTAGGCGGGGAGTTCGCGGCCTCGACCACCTTCCTCGTCGAGTCGGCCGGACCAGGCCGACGCGGCCTGTTCTCCTCCTTCCAGTACGTCTCCACCTCCGCCGGACAGCTCGCCGCCTCCGGCATCGCCGCCCTGCTCGTCAGTCGGCTGGGTGAGGACGGGATGAACGGCTGGGGCTGGCGGATCCCCTTCCTGCTCGGCGCCGTGTTCAGCGTCGCCGGCTTCTGGATCCGCCGCGGCGCGGAGGAGACCCGGAGCGTCGCACAGCGGGAAGCCCCCCGGCCGCGGCTCTTCGACGCACTGCGCCACCACCCCCGCGCCTCGCTGCTGATCTGCGGCATCACGGCCGGCGGCACCCTCGCGTACTACACGTGGACCTCCTACCTGCCCACGTACGCGGAACTGAACACCGGCATCGACAAGGCGGACGCGCTGCTCGCCGGGACCCTCTCCCTGGCGTTCTTCGCGCTGCTGCAGCCGGTCGGCGGGCTGCTCTCGGACCGGTTCGGCCGCAAACCGTCCCTGCTCTTCTTCGGCATCGGCTTCGCGGTCCTCGGCGTGCCCCTGTTGCGGGCGCTCGACGGCTCGTTCCTCTCCCTCCTGCTCGTGCAGTGCGCGGGCATGGTGCTGCTGACCGGCTTCACCTCGATCTCGGCCGCGGTGAACGCCGAGCTGTTCCCCGCGCGCGTGCGGGCGGCCGGGATCGGCTTCCCGTACTCGCTGACGGTGGCGCTCTTCGGCGGCACGGCACCGTACGTCGGCACGCTCTTCAAGGAGCTCGACCTCCCCGGTCTCTTCCCCTGGTACGTGGCCGTCCTGTGCCTCGTCTCCTCGGCGGTGTACCTCCGGCTGCCGGAGACCGCCCACAAGGAACTGGATCGCTGAGGCGGCAACCTGCCGGTGGTGGGCGGCGACTACGGGGGGATGTCAACCGACCAGGAGTCGTCCATGAATTCGAGATCCCATGGCCTTCACCGCCGACCCCGGCGGTTCCGACCGCTTCCGTCCGTGCTCGCCGGTGTCCTGGCGGCGGGCACGCTTGCCGCGGTTCCGATGGTGGCGAGCGGGGCGGCCGCCCCCTGCTCGGTGTCGTACGCCGTGACCGGGCAGTGGAGCGACGGTTTCCAGGGCGCCGTGTCCGTCACCAACAACAAGAGCACGGCGTGGGGGAGTTGGACCCTCACGTTCGACTTCGCCGGTGGTCAGAAAGTCACCCAGGGCTGGAGCGGCACCTGGAAGCAGTCCGGCGCGACGGTGACCGTCACGAACGCCGGCTGGAACGGCGAGGTAGCCCCCGGAGCCTTCGTGAGCGCGGGCTTCCTGGCCTCCTCGTCCGGTGGGGCCAACCCCGCCCCCACGGCGTTCAAGGTGAACGGGGAGAGCTGCGCGACGGACACCGGCGGCCCGAACCCCACACCGACACCCACCCCTACCGCGACGGCCACGCCCACCGCGACACCCACCCCCACCGCGACGGCCACGCCGACCGCCACGGCCACGCCGACGACTCCCCCGACCACGGCGCCGCCCACCACCACCTGGAACCCGCCTGCCGAGCTCGTACGCCCGCTGAACGAGGTCTGGAACCACGTCGAGTCGACCTATCCCGACCTGTACGGCTTCAAGAACTACGGCTGGGACCAGGTCATCGCCAACAAGGGCAAGGTCAACTACTGCGTACGGTGGGACTCCGACACCCCCGTGACCGCCGCGACGCGTGACCGGATCCACGCCGCCCTGAAGGAGCAGTACGCCAAATGGACGGGCGGCCTCGTGGGCTTCGACCGCTGGCCGTACGCCACCGTCCAGGTCGACGTCGTCGGCTGGGCGGTCAAGAACCGCTCCACCCTCCAGTGGAGCGACGACTCCGTGGACATCTACACGGGGAACCTCGACAGCGAGGGCGCCCCGCAGTGCGCACCGCCCTGCGGACGCTTCTTCCACCAGAACGGCGACTACTCCCAGTGCCCGGGCGGCGAGCCGGCCCACTACGACCAGTCGCTCTGGCTCACCAAGGGCTTCCAGGGCGGGGCCGGCGGGGACTGGGGCCAGCGGGTCGGGCAGGAGTACTTCGTCAACGCCCTCGGCCAGGAGAACATCCATGTCTACCTGCACGAGGTGGGTCACACCTTCGGCCTGGACGACTTCTACGACTGGACCCCGACGGGCGTCTCGAACTTCGTCATGAACGCCGGGAGCGCCACCGAGGTCACCCCCTTCGACACCTGGATGCTGCGGGACTTCTGGCGCCACCTGAAGAGCCGGTACGGCTACTAGGCGAGAGCGAGACAGGGCGACGGCCGGGGCCGGGGCCGGGGCGACGGTCTACTCCGGCAACGGGCGGTCGTCGATGACGTTCTTCATGACGAGGGTCGACGTCAGCCGCTGGACCCCCGGGAGCTTGGCCAGCTGCTGGTCGTAGAGCTGCTGGTAGGCGACCAGGTCCGTGGTGGCGACGCGCAGGAGGTAGTCGGGCTCGCCGAAGAGGCGCTGGGCCTGGATGACGTGCGGGATGGCCGTCACGGCCTCTTCGAAGGCCGTGACGGTGTCCTGGTCCTCCCAGCGCAGGGTGGCGAAGACGAGGGCTTCGAAGTTCAACCCGACCGCCGACGGGTCGACGACGGCGCGGTAGCCGCGGATGGCGCCCTCGCGTTCGAGGTCGCGCAGCCTGCGGTGGCAGGGCGAGACGCTCAGCCGCACGCGGGCCGCCAGCTCGGTCACCGTCAGGCGGCCGTCCATCTGCAGCTCGGTAAGAATCTTCCGGTCCAGGGCATCCATGGAGAATATTCTCCCTCTCCAGGCACACTCATGGGGTAAATGCGGAAACACCTTCGGGCGTATCGGTCCTAATCTTCCCTCTCGAAGCACGAAACGCGAGAGGGAACGATCGATGGACACGACGACGCTGGCGGCATTCCTGGCGGTGGATCTGCTGCTGGTGCTCACGCCGGGCGCGGACTGGGCCTACGCGATCTCGGCCGGGCTGCGGGACCGGTCGGTCGTTCCCGCGGTCGCCGGGCTGATAGCGGGATACGCCGGATACACGCTGCTCGCCGTGGCCGGTCTGGTGGTGATCGTGGCCGGCTCGGCGACCGCCCTCACCGCGCTCACCGTCGCCGGGGCCGCCTATCTGACGTGGCTGGGCGTGGGCGTCCTGCGCCGGCCGGCCGTGCCGAGCGCGTCCCCACAGGTCATGGCCTCCTCACGAGGGCGGATCATGCTGAAGGGCGCGGGGATCAGCGGCCTGAATCCCAAGGCCCTGATCCTGTACTTCTCGCTGTTCCCGCAGTTCATCGACAGCACGGGCGGCTGGCCCGTCGCCGCCCAGACGGGACTGCTCGGCACGCTCCACATGACGGCCTGCGCACTGGTCTACCTCGCCGTCGGCGTGCTCGCCCGCACCGTCCTGAGCGCCAGGCCCGCGGCGGCCCGCGCCGTCACCCGCGTCTCCGGTGCCATGATGATCGCCATCGGCGGATTCCTGCTGGTGGAACGTCTGATGGAATGCCTGAGCGGCTGAGACGGAATGCCTGAGCGGCTGAGGAGGACACGTGGAGGACCCGACGCGGCGGGAAGAGGCGGACCCCGAGGTCCGCAAGCGCGTCCAGGACAGTTTCGACCGGCAGGGGCTGATGGCCCACCTCGGGGCCCGGCTGAGCCACATCGGCCCGGGTCGCGTGCACATCGTGCTCCCGGCCCGGCCCGAGGTCACCCAACAGCACGGCTACGTCCACGCCGGTGCCACCAGTGCGATCGCGGACAGCGCCGGCGGCTATGCCGCGTACACCCTGTTCCCGGCGGACTCCGAGGTCCTCACCGTCGAATACAAGATCAACCTCCTGGCGCCGGCCTCCGGCGACCACCTTGAGGCGGTGGGGACCGTCCTGAAGTCCGGGCGGACTCTGACCGTCTGCGGTCTTGAGGTGTTCGGTGTCGCGGCGGACGGCACGCGGAGACTGGTCGCCAACGGCCAGCAGACGTTGATCCGCGTGGACGTGAAGGCGCCGTGAGCGCGGCGGGGCCGGCGGTCCCCAGGGGCCGCCGGCCTGTGGTGCACGGCCCGGACCGGTCGGGTCCGGGCCGGGAACCTGCTTAGAAGACGCTCACGCCGTACGCGCTCAGCGCCTCCGTCACCGGCTGGAAGAAGGTGGTGCCGCCGCTGGAGCAGTTGCCGCTGCCGCCGGAGGTGAGGCCGAGGGCCGTGGTGCCGGAGAAGAGCGCGCCGCCGCTGTCACCCGGCTCGGCGCAGACGTTGGTCTGGATCAGGCCGTAGACGATGTCGCCGCCGCCGTAGTTGACGGTCGCGTTGAGGCCGGTGACCGTTCCGCCGTGCAGACCGGTGGTGCTGCCGCTGCGCTGTACGGACTGGCCGACGGAGGCGTTGCCCGCGCCGGTGATGTCACGGTAGGTGCCGTTGTAGAGGTAGACCCGGCCGTCCGCCGCCGAGGCGTTGGAGTGGCGGATGATGCCGTAGTCGTTGGTCGGGAAGCTGGTGCCGGCCCGGGTGCCGAGCACCGTGGTGTTGGCCGAGTTGGTGTACCAGGTGCTGCCGATGTTGGTGCAGTGACCGGCCGTCAGGACGTAGTAGGTCGAGCCGCTGCGGACGTTGAAGCCGAGCGAGCAGCGCCCACCGCCCGCGTAGATGGCCTGGCCGCCCGCGATGAGCTTGTTGAACGTGCCGGACGTCCGCTTGATCTCCAGGTTGGCGGCGCGGTCGCCGGCCGCCGTCCTGATCTTGGCGATCTCGGCGGCGGAGACGGTGGAGTCGGCGGTGAGGACGACCTTCCCGGTCGCCTGGTCGGTGTACCACGCGGTGCCGGGCACGTCGGCTCCGCGTACGGCCTGGTCGGCTGCGGCGAGCTGGGAGGCGGTGGCCCGGCCTTCCACGGCCGTGGCGGCGGACGAGGCGGGGACGGCAAGCGCTGAGGCGGCGACCAGCGCGGAGGCCACGGCGATCAGCCGTGCGCCCTTGGCCGCGCCGCCGAGGGGGGACAGACGCTTGAGGTTCACTGGATCCTCCGGTGGGGGAGTGGGGGAACCGCTGGGTGGGCGATCCCTTGGCGCCGAGCGGGCGGATCCGGAGCGAGGGAGTCGACTCGCCATGGACCTGTCAATCTCGACAGGGGAATCCTCGAATCCGGGCGGCCTGGCGACAAGGACGCCTTTCGGCCTATCTACGCGCGTTCATGTGGTCCAAGGGGTGGCGGGTGTCCATCGGTGCGGGAGAAGGGTCGCGAGGGGCGCGGCCGAGCGTGGTCACGCAAACGCTTGCGGAAATGTGCTGACGCGGTTTTAGAGCCCCTTGTGGTGAGCCGAGTTGACGGAGATGTAGGGGGTCGAGAAAGCGGAACGTTGTGTACCGATTCCCCAGTTCAACCCGCCGGGTCGACCCGCTCCCGCACCTCGCGCCCCGCCGTCGCGAACTGTCCGACCGGCGGATCCCCGGACGCTCGCCGGGGCGTAGCGCGCGCACAGATCCGGCCGCGTCCTCGGTCGGGAACGGGGAGCGTGAGGGGGTCTCCTCACCGGCGGAGAGAAGGGCGCCCACGGCCCCGTGGTACAGCCGTGGACGCCCCTCAATGCCGGAATCGTGCCCTCCGTCCGGGTGGTCCGGGTGTCCGGTTCCCGTCGTAGCCCGATGTCAGAGCGCCGCGTACACCGCCTCGACCAGGGCCGTCTTGCGGGGGTCGTCCGCGATGTGGGGGCCCATGCGGTTCATGACGTACCCCAGGGAGACCCCCGCTTCCGGGTCCGCGAGTCCGCAGGAGCCGCCGAAGCCGTCGTGGCCGAAGGCGCGGGGATTGGGGCCGTACGAGGCGTTGGGGCCGCTGAGCCAGAGCCCGAGCGCGCACTCCGTGTCGTGGGCGAAGCCCGCGCCCAGGACCAGGTCCCGGCAGGCGCCCTGCCCCTCGCGGGCCCTCTCGGCGGCCGGTTCGGAGAGGATCCGGTGCTCACCGGCCCGGCCGCGCGCGGCGAAGACGCCGTACAGCTGGGCGACCGCCCGGGCCGTCCCGTGGCCGTTGGCCGCGGGCAGCTCGGCGGCCCGCCACTCGGGGCTGTTGGCCTGCTCGGCGCCGACGAGCGGGTTGGCCAGGGCGGCCTGGGCGGCGGGCTCCAACTGGGCGAAGACCGCCGCCTGTTCGCTCGCCGACGAGGTGCGGGGGTGGACGAGCTCCGCCGCCCGGGCGGACTCCTTCTCCGGCAGGCCGATGGTGAAGTCGATGTCGAGGGGTCCGGTGATCTCCTCGCGGAGGAAGCTGCTGGGGAGTCGTCCGGTGATGCGCCGGATCACCTCGCCGACCAGGAAGCCGTACGTCATGGCGTGGTAGCCGGACCGGGTGCCGGGTTCCCACCAGGGCTCCGTCGCCGCGAGCCGGGCGGTCGTCACCTCCCAGTCGTAGAACTCCGCGAGCGGCAGCGGCTCGCGCAGGCCGGCCAGCCCGGCGCGGTGGGAGAGGAGATGGCGTACGGGGAGCTTCTCCTTGCCGGCGGCGGCGAACTCGGGCCAGTACGAGGCCACCGGGGCGTCCAGGTCGAGCAGTCCGCGGTCCGCGAGCAGATGCGCGCAGAGGGCGGTCACCCCCTTGGTCGTGGACCACACGTTGACCACGGTGTCGCGCTCCCAGCGGCGCGTGCGGGCGGCGTCCGCCCAGCCGCCCCACAGATCGACCACGGTCTCGCCGTGGACCTGGACCGTCACGGCGGCCCCGAGCTCGTCCCGCGTACGGAAGTTGGCCTCGAAGGCGTCCCGTACGACGGTGAAGCGGGGGTCGCAGTGCCCTGCGATCGAGGGGGTCTCTTGCATGACGTCCTCCAAGGGGTGCCCGGCAGTCGGAAGCAACATACCGACCGGTCGGACAGCGGGGAAGGGAGTGCAAGGGTGCACGTGGACGCCCATGGGTGCGCGGATGCGTGCGGGCGCCGGCGGGATTCGCCCGGTCGGCCCCCTCGCCTTGCCGTCGCGGCCGGCTGCGGCTTGCGTGGACGCGAGGAGTGGCGCCGAAGGCACGGAGCCGCGGGAGAATCGAGGTCGCTCGTGCCCGAGTACCCCCCGATCGCCAACCACGGACTGATCGGCGACCTGCAGACCGCCGCACTGATCTCCGCCGAGGGCGCGGTCGACTGGTTCTGCGCACCCCGGTTCGACTCTCCGAGCATCTTCGCCTCGCTGCTTGACCAGGAGCGCGGCGGCCACTTCACCATCGCTCCCGCCCACGACGACGTGACCGTCCGCCAGCTCTACCTGCCCGACACGGCCGTCCTGATCACCAGGTTCCTCACCCCGGAGGGGGTGGGCGAGGTGGTCGACTTCATGCCGGTGAACGACCGGCCGGACCTGCCCACCGACCGGCACCGCCTCGTACGCGCCCTGCGGGTGGTGCGCGGCACCCTCACCTTCGACGTCGCGTGCCGGCCGCGCTTCGACTACGGGCGCGCGCCGCACACCCTCACGCTCGACGGCGCCACCGCCACCTTCCACGGCCCCGACCTCGACGTCCACCTGCGGAGCTCCGTCCCTCTGGAAGGCGACGGGCAGGACGTGCGTGCCACCGTCACCCTCCGGCACGGCCAGACCGCCGGAATCGTCCTCGAAACCTCCTCCCCGGGAGCCGCCGCCCCCGAGCCGGCCGCCGAGGAGGCCGTTGAGGCGGCGCTGGAGGAGACCCGCGTCTTCTGGCACGGATGGATCCGCCGGTGCCGCTACCGGGGTCGCTGGCAGAGCATGGTCAACCGCTCGGCCATCACGCTCAAGCTGCTCATCTACGCCCCTTCCGGCGCCCCGATCGCCGCCCCCACCATGGGGCTCCCCGAGCAGGTCGGCGGCGAGCGGAACTGGGACTACCGCTACACCTGGATCCGTGACGCGTCCTTCTCGGTGCGGGTCCTGCTCGACCTCGGGTACATCGAGGAGGCCGACGCCTTCCGTCGCTGGCTCGGCGGCCGCGGCCGCGCCCCGCGCCCGCCCGGCAGTGAGCCGATGCAGATCATGTACCGGGTCGACGGCGACCCCCATCTGACCGAGGAGGTCCTGCCGCACCTGTCCGGGTACCGCGACTCCTACCCCGTACGGGCCGGGAACGGGGCCGCCGACCAGCTCCAGCTCGACATCTACGGCGAGTTCGCCTACGCGATGACCCACTCCCCGGACCTCGCCGAACTCGCCGGTTACGAGGGATGGAAGGGGTTCTCCGCACTCCTCGACTGGCTCTGCGACAACTGGGACCGCCCCGACGAGGGCATCTGGGAGACCCGCGGCGGCCGCAAGGACTTCACCTACAGCCGGATGATGTGCTGGGTCGCCCTCGACCGCGGCATCCGTCTCGCCACCGAGTACGCCCGTCCCGCCGATGTCCCGCGCTGGACCGCGCAGCGCGACGCGATCCTCGTCCAGGTGATGGAGCGGGGCTGGAACCCCGAGCGGAAGGCCTTCGTCCAGCACTACGACAGCGAGGTGCTCGACGCGTCGCTGCTGCTCATGCCCCTCGTCGGCTTCATCTCGCCCAGGGCGCCCTCGTGGCTGTCCACCCTGGACGCGATGGACCGCGAACTCGTCACCGACAGCCTCGTCTACCGCTACAACCCCGAGGCGTCCCCCGACGGGCTGCGCGGCTCCGAGGGCACCTTCTCGCTCTGCAGCTTCCTCTACGTCGAGGCACTCGCCCGGGCAGGCCGCCTCGACCAGGCCCGCTACGCCATGGACAAGATGCTCACGTACGCCAACCACGTCGGACTCTTCGCCGAGGAGATCGGACGCACCGGCGAACAACTCGGCAACTTCCCCCAGGCGTTCACCCACCTCGCTCTCATCACCGCGGCGATGGCCCTCGACGAGGAACTCGACAAGGCCGCCGATCGGAGGTGAACCTGGCGGCGGGCGCCTCCGGGCCCGCTGCTAGCGTCGCCGCGTGTGAATCACACGATGCGCCAGCAATGCGCGGCGATGCGACGCCACTTCCAACAGACCGCCGACCAGCGGGGTTTCACCCTCTCCGCAGCGCAGGAGCAGGCCGCCGAGCGGCTCAGCCTGCTCGCCGCCGAACTTGCGGTGACCGGCGGCCTGTTCCGCCGCTCCCGCCCCTCGCCACGCAACCTCTACGTGTGGGGCCCGGTCGGGCGCGGCAAGAGCTGGCTCGTGGACACCTTCTTCGACGGGCTGCCGATCGCCCGCAAGCGGCGACTGCACTTCCACGACTTCTTCCGCGCCCTGCACGACGGCGTGGCCCAAGAAGGCCGGAACCACGAGGGTGGGCACAGCGCCGTCGACCGTGCCGTCGACGAGCTGCTCGGCGACTGCCGGCTCCTCGTCTTCGACGAGTTCCACGCCCATGACGCGGGCGACGCGATGCTCGTCGCCCGCCTCTTCCGGACGCTCCTCGACCGGCACGTCACCCTCGTGACCACCTCCAACTACCCGCCCGCCGGCCTGATGCCCGACCCGCTGTACCAC
Source organism: Streptomyces sp. NBC_00572 (assembly GCF_026341815.1). Taxonomy (GTDB): domain Bacteria; phylum Actinomycetota; class Actinomycetes; order Streptomycetales; family Streptomycetaceae; genus Streptomyces. The sequence continues at coordinate 734,289 of NZ_JAPENX010000002.1, read as the reverse complement.
CACCTCTTCGAGCCCACGATCCAGCGGATCGAGGAGCGGATGGACGTCCTCGACGTGTCCGGCCCGACGGACTTCCGACGCCGACCGTCGCCGTCCCACGACTCACCGAGGTTCGCGGAAGGGGCGTGCCTGGCGGACGGGGCCGAAGCCCTGCGAGACGAACCGGGACTGGACGCGCCGCGGCCCGGTGAGGCCGCCCTCGTGCCCGCGCACCACCGCGACCTGCCCGCCAAGGCCGCCCGCGCCGACCTGGTGTGGTTCGGCTTCGACACGCTCTGCGAGGGCACCACCGCGGTGCCCGACTACCTGGCCCTCGCCGAGCGTTTCGGCACCCTGGTCCTGGACGGCGTACCCCCGCTGGCCTCGTGCACGTCGGACGGCCGGCAGCGCTTCGCCAACCTGGTGGACGTCTGCTGCGACCGCGACATACGCCTGTTCCTGATCGGCGCCGACCCGCTGGCCGGGCTGCCCGAGGACTCCGCCCTCCTGCGCGATCTGGACCGGACGGCGAGCCGCCTGGCGATGCTCCGCCGCGCGGACCTCGCCCGGTAGTGACCGCGCCCGTCCGCGGTGAGCCGCGTCTCACCCGGGCGGGTGGGCTTGCCTATGCAACGAGTTGCATAGAAGGATTCCGGGTGTGGCGATCGAACACGCGATTCTTGTGTCCCTCCTTGAGAAGCCCGGATCCGGCTACGAGCTGGCCCGGCGATTCGAGCGGTCCATCGGCTACTTCTGGACCGCCAGCCATCAGCAGATCTACCGCGTGCTCAAGCGGATGGAGAACGACGGCTGGGTCGACGTCCGGGACGTGCCGCAGCACGGCCGCCCGGACAAGAAGGAGTACTCCGTCGCGGACCTGGGACGGGCCGCCCTGTCCAGCTGGCTGCACGAGCCCGTCGAGCCCGAGAGCCTCCGGCACGACCTCGCCGTGAAGATCCGCGGCGCGGCCTTCGACGACCCGGCGGCGCTGATCGACGAGGTGGAGCGGCACCGGCGCACCCACGCGGAGCGGCTCGCCCACTACCTCGCCGGCGAGGAACGCGACTTCCCGCCGGCCGAAGCGGAGCCGGAGGCGCCCGACGCGGGGAGAGAGCTCCAGCACGTCGTGCTGCGCGGCGGCATCGCGTACGAACGGATGACGCTCGCCTGGCTCGACGACGTCCTCGCCACCCTCCACCGACTCGCCGCCCCGCGCTGAGACGCGCCCCGACCGTCACGAACCCCCCTCGTCCACCGGACCGAAAGATGGAGCACATGGCCGACTCGCTGCTGTTCAACCCGCACACCTACGACCCCGCGCACTTCGACCCCGAGACCCGGCGGCTGCTGCGCGCCACCGTCGACTGGTTCGAGGAGCGCGGCAAGCGTCGGCTGATCGAGGACTACCGCACCCGGGCCTGGCTGGGGGACTTCCTCGCCTTCTCCGCCAAGGAAGGCCTGTTCGAGACCTTCCTGACGCCCTCCGCCGACGCGCCCGAGGGGCAGCGGGACAAGCGCTGGGACACCGCCCGCATCGCCGCCCTCAACGAGATCCTCGGCTTCTACGGACTCGACTACTGGTACGCCTGGCAGGTCACCATCCTCGGCCTCGGCCCGGTCTGGCAGAGCGACAACGCCGCCGCCCGCGCCCGCGCCGCCGAACTCCTCACCCAGGGCGAGGTGTTCGCCTTCGGTCTCTCCGAGAAGACCCACGGCGCCGACATCTACTCCACCGACATGCTCCTGGAGCCCGAGGCCGACGGCGGGTTCCGCGCCACCGGATCCAAGTACTACATCGGCAACGGCAACGCGGCCGGACTCGTCTCCGTCTTCGGCCGCCGCACCGACGTCGAGGGCCCCGACGGCTACGTCTTCTTCGCCGCCGACAGCCGCCACCCGGCGTACCACCTCGTCAAGAACGTCGTCGACTCGTCGAAGTACGTCAGCGAGTTCCGCCTGGAGAACTACCCGGTCGCCCCCGAGGACGTCCTGCACACCGGCCGCGCCGCCTTCGACGCCGCCCTCAACACCGTCAACGTCGGCAAGTTCAACCTGTGCACCGCCTCGATCGGCATCTGCGAGCACGCGATGTACGAGGCCGTCACCCACGCCCACAACCGCATCCTCTACGGCCGTCCCGTCACCGCCTTCCCGCACGTGCGGCGCGAGCTGGCCGACGCGTACGTCCGGCTCGTCGGCATGAAGCTGTTCAGCGACCGCGCCGTCGACTACTTCCGCTCCGCCGGTCCCGACGACCGCCGCTACCTCCTCTTCAACCCGATGACGAAGATGAAGGTGACCACGGAGGGCGAGAAGGTCATCGACCTGATGTGGGACGTCATCGCCGCCAAGGGCTTCGAGAAGGACAACTACTTCGCCCAGGCGGCCGTCGAGATCCGGGGCCTGCCGAAGCTGGAGGGCACGGTCCACGTCAACCTGGCCCTGATCCTGAAGTTCATGCGGAACCACCTGCTCGACCCGGCCGGCTACGAGGCCGTACCGACCCGCCTGGACGCGGCCGACGACACCTTCCTCTTCCAGCAGGGACCGGCCCGCGGCCTGGGGTCCGTACGCTTCCACGACTGGCGTCCGGCCTACGACGCGTACGCCGGAGTGGCGAACGTCGCTCGCTTCCGCGAACAGGCCGACGCCCTCTGCGAGTTCGTCCGCACCGCCGCGCCCGACGAGGCGCAGAGCCGCGACCTGGACCTCCTCCTCGCCGTCGGCCAGCTGTTCGCGCTCGTCGTCCACGGCCAGCTGGTCCTGGAGCAGGCCCGCCTGACGGACCTCGACGAGGACGTCCTCGACGAGCTGTTCGCCGTGCTCGTTCGGGACTTCTCCGCCCACGCGATCGAGCTGCACGGCAAGGACTCCGCCACCGAGCAGCAGCAGGTCTGGGCGCTGGCGGCCGTACGGCGCCCCGTCGTCGACGAGGCCCGCTCGGGCCGGGTCTGGCAGCAGGTCGAGGCGCTGTCGGGCACGTACGAGATGGCACCGTAACGATCGGTCGACGGGGGCCGGGGCGGCGATCCGCCCCGGCCGGCGAGAGTGACGGCGAGGATTCGGTGGGGGCGCCGGCGAGAGTGACGGCGAGGGCGAGGCCGATGCCGAGGAGCAAGGCCGTCGCGGTCGACGGGCGTCCCGGCCGCGCCGTGCCCGTGACCGGCCCCGGTAGAGTTGCCGACGGCGAGGGTGGCGGTCTGCCACCTCGCCGTTGTCATGTCGGGGCCGACGGCGCTCCCGGCACAGATCCGAACCATGCCCCGGCCCCGTCCACCGTGGGGCGTGCCCATGCGTGACAGGTTCTCCTTCCTTTGTCTTCCTCGCCCGCCCGTGTTTCCGTTGCCCGCCTGCGTCCCGACTGGCTGACCGATCCGAAGGTCTGGCGCACCGAGGTGCTGGCCGGTCTGGTCGTCGCCCTCGCGCTGATTCCGGAGGCGATCTCGTTCTCGATCATCGCCGGGGTCGACCCCGCGATCGGTCTGTTCGCGTCCTTCACCATGGCCGTGACCATCGCGATCGTCGGCGGACGGCGGGCGATGATCTCCGCCGCGACCGGTGCCGTCGCGCTCGTCATCGCGCCCCTCAACCGTGAGTACGGGTTCGGGTACCTGATCGCCGCCGTCATTCTCGCCGGTGTGATCCAGGTGGTGCTCGGCGCGCTCGGGGTGGCGAAACTGATGCGGTTCATCCCGCGCTCGGTCATGGTCGGCTTCGTGAACTCGCTGGCCGTGCTGGTCTTCATCACCCAGGTGTCCGAGCTGCGGAACGTCCCCTGGGCCGTCTACCCGCTCTTCGCCGTCGGCCTGCTCCTGCTGGTGTTCTTCCCGAAGGTCACCGGTGTGATCCCCGCGCCCCTGGTGGCCATCGCGGCCCTCACCGCCGTCACGGTGGCCGCGGGCATCGCCGTACCCACGGTCGGGGACAAGGGGGCCCTGCCGTCCTCGCTGCCGGTGCCCGGCCTGCCGGACGTGCCGTTCACGGGGGACACGCTGACGACGATCGCGCCGTACGCCTTCGCCATGGCGTTGGTCGGCCTGATGGAGTCACTGATGACCGCCAGGCTCGTCGACGACATCACCGACACCCGCTCCGACAAGACCCGCGAGTCCATCGGTCAGGGCATCGCCAACATCGTCACCGGCCTCTTCGGCGGCATGGGCGGCTGCGCGATGATCGGCCAGACGATGATCAACGTGAAGGTGTCCGGCGCCCGGACCCGCCTGTCCACGTTCCTCGCGGGCGCCTTCCTGATGGTGCTGTGCATCGTCTTCGGGCCCGTGGTGTCCGACATCCCGATGGCCGCCCTGGTCGCCGTCATGGTCATGGTGTGTTTCGCGACCTTCGACTGGCACTCCATCGCCCCGGGGACCCTCCGGCGGATGCCTCTCGGGGAGATCGCCGTCATGGTGATCACCGTGGTGTGCGTGGTCGCCACCCACAACCTGGCCGTCGGTGTGGTCGCGGGCTCGGTCACCGCCATGGTGATCTTCGCCCGGCGCGTCGCCCACCACGCCGAGGTGACCGCAGTGACCGACCCCGACGGCACGAGCGTGGTCTACCAGGTGAGCGGCGCGCTGTTCTTCGCGTCGGCCAACGAGCTCGTCGGCCGGTTCGCCTATGCCACCGACCCCGACCGGGTGGTCATCGACCTCTCGGCGGCCCACATCTGGGACGCCTCGTCCGTCGCCGTACTCGACACGATCGAGACGAAGTACGCCCAGCGCGGCAAGACCGTGGAGATCACAGGCCTGAACGACCCCAGCGCGGCCCTGCACGGCAGACTCAGTGGAGAACTCACCGGCAGCTGAGACGCGGGACGGGGCTCACCAGCGGTACCAGCGCCCGCTCGAGCCACGCATGAAGAAGCCGAGCACCCAGAGCACCAGGACGGCGATGGCGATGTACCAGAGCACCTCGACGGCGAATCCGGCTCCGAAGAGGACGAGGATCAGCAGGAGTACGAGCAGCAGCGGGACCATGACGACACCTCCGACAGGAGCGGGGGCGGGACCCGTCCCAGGGGCACGCCCTTGACACCAGGGCGTTTGCCCGCGAAGCCGGGTCTCATGCGTGGTGCCGACCCCGGAGATGCGGCGTTCTCCTCCGGCATCGGGATCCGGCTCCGGGATCCGGCGCCGTCATCCGACGGGGTGGCCCGCGCTGTCCGTCCGCCCCGCCTGGCTGGAGAACTTGTTCAGGAAGACGTCGTACCGGCCGTCGGGGCGCTCCACGAGGGTCGCACCGTCCTGCCAGATGCCGTTCTCGGGCCACCACTGGGAGCCGAACGGATCCCCCTGGTTCTGGTGGATGTTGTGCATGCCGAGGTCTCCCTCGGGATCGTTCTCGAACGGTTCGCCGAAGACGAGGATCCGCCGGCCGGGCACCAGCATCGGCTCCAGCGCGTCGGCGGCGTCGACGTTGGTGCCCGCGTGCCAGGGCCGCGAGCCCAGCAGGTCCAGGAGCTCCTGCAGCCAGGACGGCGGGCGGCGCTCGAAGAGGACGCCGGTGCGGTCCACCAGTTCCGGGTGCCGCAGATAGTCCATCGCGCCGGAGTCGGGATCGGACGCGAGGTCGTGGTACCCGGGGGCGAGGGCGGCGGCCGGCCCGACGGCGGAGGCCTTCAGGGTGAAGGCCTTCCACTGCACCCCGACGTTGGACTTGTGGCTGTCGACGTCGACGGCGCAGTGGTACCGCCCCGCGGGCGCGTCCACCTTCAGATTGATGTGGAACCAGCGGCCCTGGTCGTCCGGATCGTCGCGGAAGTGGCTGTGGAGGGTCCCCGCGAGCACGCCGTAGCTCTGGAATGGCATACCGCCAGTGAAGCACCCATGACCGCGCTGCGCGCGTGCGCGATGACTCTCCGTGTCTGCGCTCCGTGCGGGTGCCCCGGATCGCCGACCACCGGAAACGGGGGTGAACCGCAGGTCGGACCCCTGATATATTCATCTTGTCGCCGCGAGTGATCATCACTCACAGCGACGCACACCTTGTCCGGGTGGCGGAATGGCAGACGCGCTAGCTTGAGGTGCTAGTGCCCTTTATCGGGCGTGGGGGTTCAAGTCCCCCCTCGGACACGACGACTCGTCGTACGAAGTGGTGGTCGAGAGCGATCTCGGCCACCACTTCGTCGTTTCACATCAGCAGCGATCCCGGGTCCCGCACCAACGGCGCCGTACCCACCGAGTTGCTCACGTTGAAGGTGACACTGCCCGCGCGGTAGCGGTCCTCGGTCCATTCGATCGGGCGGCCGTCCGGGTTGCTGGTGAGGTGCCGCTGGCGCAGGAGCGGGCTTCCCCGGCGGACGCGGAGCAGCCGGGCGTCGTCGCTGCCGGCGGGGACGGCGTCGATGAGGTGCTCGCCGTAGTGGGCGACGATTCCGGCCTCCTCCGCCATGCTGTCCATGATCGAGGCGCAGTCGGCGGGCAGCGCCTCGACCGTGGGCGCGACCCAGCCCGCGTACGCCGTGCGCTCCACCATCACCGGTTCGCCGTCAAGGAGCCGCAGGCGCAGGACGTCCAGGACCGCGGCCCCCTCCGGCAGGACGAGGCGGCGCGCCTCTTCGGGGGTGGCCGGGCGGCGCTCCCGGTGCAGGAAGCGGCTCGTCGCCCGGTAGCCCATGGCCCGCGCCCACTGGGCGAAGCTGTGGAGCTCCGCGAAGCTGTGCCGGCGCTCCCGGCGGAGCACGATGCGGCGGGCGCCCTGGCGTGAGCCGATGAGTCCTTCGGAGGTGAGCAGGGCGACGGCCTGGCGTACGGTGCCGCGCGAGGCGGCCCAGCGGGTGGCCAGGTCGCTCTCCGAGGGCAGGCGGGCGCCGACGGCGTACTCGCCGCTGAGGATCGAGCGACGGAGTCCCTCCGCGATCTCCATGTAGAGCGCCGTCACGGCATCCCCCTTTGTTCGTGTGTGGCTGTGCACAGATGGTTACAGCGTGTGCTGTGCAGGGGTCAGCCTAACCCGACGGGGAGGGTGTGTGGTCGTCGCCTCCTTCGCGTCAAGTTCACTGCATTCACCTGCTGTTCACCGCCCCCGGTTCTTCCGGGAGGCGCCCGGAGCCGGTCATGCTCCGTTCACTTCGCGGACAGCGTGTAAGGGCGAACTAAGGGCGGCTTGTTCAGACAAGTTCCTTCACTCGCCTCTGGGAGAACCCGTGCGCAGAACCCCCGTCCGCGGTGCCGCCGTACTGCTCGGCGCCGCCGTCCTGACCACCGTCACCGCCTGTGGTGCCGCACCCGAGGGCGCGGCCGGAGCCGCCGGCGACGGTGCGAAGGCGGCCACCGCGGCGTCCGCCAAGGACTTCGGCGGCATGGACGCCCTCGTCAAGGCGGCCAAGGAGGAAGGCGCGCTCCACGTCATCGCGCTCCCGCCGGACTGGGCCAACTACGGCGAACTGATCAAGACGTTCGAGACGAAGTACGGCATCAAGATCGAGAGCGAGAACCCGGACGCCGCGAGCGCCGACGAGATCGCCGCCGTCAAGTCCCGCAAGGGCCAGAAGCGCGCCCCCGACGTCCTCGACCTGGGCATCGCCTTCGCCCGCAGCGGCGCCGAGGAAGGCCTCTTCGCCCCGTACAAGGTCGAGGCCTGGGACAAGATCCCCGCCGCCCAGAAGGACGAGGCCGGGCGCTGGTACAACGACTACGGCGGCTACGTCTCCATCGGCTGCGACGCCAAGCGCATCCCGAACTGCCCCAAGACCTTCGCCGACCTGCTCAAGCCCGAGTACAAGGGCAAGGTCGCCCTCAACGGCAACCCGACCAAGTCCGGTTCGGCCTTCGGCGGCGTGTACGCGGCCGCCCTCGCCAACAAGGGCTCCTTCGCCGACATCCAGCCCGGCATCGACTTCTTCGGCACGCTGAAGAAGAGCGGCAACCTCATCCCCGTCGAGTCCACCCCGGCCACGGTCGAGAAGGGCGAGACGCCCATCAGCATCGACTGGGACTACCTGAACGCCGGTTACGCCGACCAGTTCAAGGACAAGGGCGTCGACTGGCAGGTCGCCGTGCCCACCGACGGCGTGTACGCCCAGTTCTACTCCCAGGCCATCAACAAGGAGGCCCCGCACCCCGCGGCCGCCCGCCTCTGGATGGAGTACCTCTACAGCGCCGAGGGCCAGAACCTCTGGCTCAAGGGCTACGCCCGCCCGGTGCTGCTCCCGGCCATGACCACCGACGGCACCGCCGACAAGACCTTCGTCGCCAAGCTCCCCGCCGTCACCGGCACCCCCGCCTTCCCGGCCTCCGCCGAGCTCGACAAGGCCAAGGCCACCCTCGCCGAGAAGTGGGACAAGGCCGTCTCCTGATGCGCTCCGCCTCCTCCACCCCCGCCGAGGGGACCGTCCCCGTCAAGGGAACCGCCGGCGGCACCCGCCGCCGGCGGCGCGCCCCCCGCACCTGGCTCGCCGCGCTCCCGCTGATCGCCTTCACCGGACTGTGCTTCGGACTGCCGCTCGGCGCCCTCCTGTACGGCGCCGTGACCCGCACCGACCCCGGCACCGGCGCCACCGCCCTGACCGGCGAGCACCTGAGCCGCTCGCTCCAGGGCCCATACCTGGGCTCCCTCGTCGGCAGCGTGCAGCTCTCCGCCCTCACCGCCCTCATCGCCTCGGTCCTCGGCGTCCTCATCGCCCAAGCCGTGGTCACCTCCCGTTCCCAGGCGCTGCGCAACGCCGTACTGACCGCCTCCGGCGTCCTCGCCAACTTCGGCGGCGTCCCGCTCGCGTTCGCGTTCATCGCGACCGTCGGCATCTCGGGCGTCGTCACCCAGCTCGCCGACCTGAGCAGCCTCGGCTGGAACCTGTACTCGTTCACCGGCCTCGCCGTCGTCTACCTGTACTTCCTCATCCCGCTCATGGTCCTGGTGATCCTTCCCGCCCTCGACGGACTGCGGCCCCAGTGGCGAGAAGCCGCGCAGAACGCGGGCGCCGGCGGATGGCAGTACTGGCGCCACGTCGGCATCCCCGTCCTCGCGCCCTCCCTGCTCGGCGGCTTCGTGCTGCTCTTCGGCAGCGCCTTCGCCGCGCACGCCACCGCGGCGGCCCTCGTCGGCGGCTCCGTCCCCCTGGTCACCCTCAAGATCGCGGACGCCCTCTCCGGGAACGTCCTCGTCGGCCAGGAGAACGTCGCCCTCGCCCTCGGCCTCGACATGATCCTGATCGCCGGACTCGTCATGGCCGTCTACCTCCCCCTCCAGCGCAGGAGCGCCCGATGGCTGCGATGACCCCCACCGCCCGGGAGGCCGCACCGAAGCCCGGCACGGACAACGCGGACACGGCCCCGCCGGCCGCCCGCAGGCGGACCCGTCGTCGGCCCCGCGTCTGGCGCGGAGTCGTCCTCGGCCTCGGCGGCGCCTACTTCCTCATCCCGCTGATCGCCTCGTTCGTCTTCACCGTGCACACGCCCGGCCAGGGCATCTCCTTCGAGGCGTACACCGCGCTGCTCGCCGCCGACGGCTTCACCGAGAGCCTGCTGCTCTCCCTCGGCCTCGCCGCCGCGACCATCGTCTTCGCCCTGCTGCTCGCCGTGCCCGCCCTCGTGGCCGTACGCCTCGGCGCGCCCCGGCTGCGACCGGTCGTCGAGGTGATGTGCATGCTGCCGCTCGTCGTACCGCCGATCGCGCTCGTCACCGGCATCAGCACCGTCCTGCGCTGGGGACCAGACCACCTCTCGCGGACCCCGCTCTACCAGACCTTCCTCGCGGTGCAGAACGAGAGCTTCCCCTTCGTCCTGGTCCTCGCATACACGGTCATGGCCCTGCCGTTCGTGTACCGCTCCCTCGACGCGGGACTGCGCGCCGTCGACGTCCCGACCCTCGTCGAGGCCGCCCGCAACTGCGGGGCGAGCTGGCCGTACGTGATGTTCCGCGTCATCCTGCCCAACCTCCGCTCCTCGCTCGCGGGCGCCGCCTTCCTCACCCTCGCCCTGGTCCTCGGCGAGTTCACCATCGCCTCGCTGCTCGGCTTCCGGCCCTTCGCGGTGTGGATCGTCTCCATCTCCGGGGCCCACGCCCGGATGTCGGTGGCCGTCTCCCTCCTCAGCCTGGTCATCACCTGGCTCCTGCTGCTCGCCCTGTCCAGGGCCGGAACGGCGCCGACGAGCACGCCCGGCAGCGCCCGCTCCGCCCGTACCTCCCGCGGATCCCGCACCTCGCCCAAGGAGTCCTGACCCATGTCCTCGTCCACAGCAACAGCGGCCCGGACGGAACCCGTCGCGGTCGGCGGGGCCCGCGTCGAATTCCGGGGCCTGCGCCGCACGTTCGGCAGCACCACCGCCCTCGACGGCCTCGACCTCACCGTCGAACCCGGCGAACTCCTGGCCCTGCTCGGCCCGTCGGGCTGCGGCAAGACCACCGCGCTCCGCGTCCTCGCCGGATTCGAGCGACCCGACGCGGGCGAAGTCCTCGTCGACGGCGCCGACATCACCCAGGTCCCGGCCAACCGCCGCGACGCCGGCATGGTCTTTCAGTCGTACAGCCTCTTCCCCAACCTGACCGCCGCCGACAACGTCGCCTTCGGCCTGCGCGTACGGAAGGTCAGGACGGCCGAACGGCGTGCCCGCGCCGCCGAGTTGCTCGACCTCGTCGGACTGCCCCAGCACGGCGACCGCTACCCCCATCAGATGTCCGGCGGTCAGCAGCAGCGCGTGGCGCTGGCCCGGGCGCTCGCCCTGCGGCCCCGCGTCCTGCTCCTCGACGAACCGCTGTCCGCGCTCGACGCCAAGGTCCGGCTCAGCCTGCGGGAGGAGATCCGCCGCCTCCAGCTCTCCCTCGGCATCACCACGGTCTTCGTCACCCACGACCAGGAGGAGGCGCTGTCCATGGCGGACCGCGTCGCCGTCCTCAACGCGGGGAGGCTGGAGCAGTGCGCCGCCCCGGCCGAGCTCTACCGCCGCCCGGCGACCCCGTTCGTCGCCGAGTTCGTCGGCACCATGAACCGGCTCCCGGGCGTCCTGACGGACTCCGGCCAGGTCGAGGTCGCCGGCACCCGGCTGCCCGTCGACGGCGAGGCGCCGAATCTCCGCGAGGTCGACGTCCTGGTCCGCCCCGAAAACGTCACCGTCACCGAGGCGCCCGACGGCGACGCGACCGTCGTCTCCACCTCCTTCCTGGGCTCCGTCACCCGCGTCCACCTCGACCACGCCGGTACGCGCGTCAAGGCGGACCTGTCGTCCCGGGAGGCGACCACCCTCGCCCCCGGCTCCCGGGTCACCCTCGGCCTCGCGCCGCACCCCGCGCTCGTCGCGCCGAGGGCGGAGCGGTGACCGAACTCGCCGCCGTCCTCTTCGACATGGACGGCACCCTGGTCGACACCGAGGTCCTCTGGTGGGACGCCACGGTGGAGATCGCCGCACGGATCGGCCACCGGCTGACGGACGCCGACGCACCCGAGGTCGTCGGACGCGCCGTCGAGGACACAGCCGCCCACCTCGTACGCGTCACCGGCACAGCCGACGCGGACGGCGTGGCGACGGCACTGACCGCCGCCTTCCAGGAGCGGGTCGACCGAGGCGCGCCGATGCGCCCCGGCGCGGGGCGACTCCTGGCCGAACTCGCGGCGGAAGGAGTGCCGTTCGCCCTGGTGAGCGCATCGCCGCGGTCGGTGGTCGACTCGGTGATCGGAGGCGCGCTCGCGCACGTCCCCTTCGCCTTCACCCTCTCGGCCGACGACACCGTACGGACGAAGCCGCACCCGGACCCGTACCGCGCGGCCGCCCGGCGCCTCGGCGTACCGGACGCGGCCTGTGTGGCCGTCGAGGACTCCCCGGACGGCGCGGCCTCGGCCGACGCGGCGGGCTGCACCGTCCTGGTCGTCCCCTCGATGCTCCCCGTGCCCGCACGCCCGGGCAGGATCTTCGCGGCCAGCCTGGAGGAAGTGACCCTCGCGGGCCTGCGCCGCTATGTCGCCGACGGAGGCGACAGCGACGGAGGTGGTGGCGGCCAAGGTGGAGACGGCGGCAGTGGTGGCGGTGGAACGCCCACGGAGGGCGGCATGGAGACCGGCTCCTGAAATCGGCGCCCGCGTCTGCCGCTCCTCCTGCTCGGTCGGCGGGAGCGGTCTCAGCCGCGCTCGCGCAGATACGCCTCCAGCTCGGCCGCCCCGGTCAGCATCGCCCGCCCCCGAGCGGACAGCCGGCCCCGCCAGTCGCCCAGTGCGGCCTCCAGCGGCTCCAGCCCGCCGGCCGCCCGCACCTGGGTGATCAGCGGGGCGATCTGCTCCAACAGATAGCCGCCGCGCCGGAGTTGGTGGGCCAGCCGTACGTCCCGTACGTCCGCCTCGTCGTAGACGCGGTACCCGGTCACCGGATCACGGCGCGGACGCACGAGCCCGGCACGCTCCCAGGCGCGCAGCGTCGCCGGCCGGATGCCGAGCTTCCCCGCCAGCGGCCCGATGAACGTACCGCCCGGCCCGGACACCAAGGCCGGATCCGACCCCGCACCGGGCTCGGACGCCGTGGTGGGCGTCAGGTCGCGGAGCGCGTTCTCCACGGCCTGGAGGGTCCGGCGGTCGTCGAGGAGCTGCACATGGCTCTCGTCGATGAGGCGGAACGCCTCCTCCGCCGCGCCCTCGTTCACCGCCCGCATGATCGACGTCGCCGTCGGATGGCTGTGGCCGGGCAGCAGGGCGAGGAACGCGCGCAACGCGCCCGCGTGCAACGAGGTGTAGGTGCGGTAGCCGTGGGGCGTGCGCGCGGCGGCCGGGAGGATGCCGGCCTCCTCGTAATTCCTGACCGCCTGCGTGGAAAGGCCGTGCTCGCGCGCCAGATCGACCGGCCTGAGCCGACCACCGCTTTGAAGGTTTCGTCCCATGGCTCCGCCAATACCACGCAGAAGTTTCAACCGAGCCTTCAACGATACCGTTGAAGGCATGGCTACCGACATCGAAGACATCGCCCATGCCGTCGAGGCAGCCGCCGTCATGAGGCTGCTCCCGACCAGGCCGCGGCTGCTCGCCCTGGGCGAGCCCACCCACGGCGAGGACATGCTGCTCGACGTACGCAACGAACTCTTCCGGCAGCTCGTCGAGCAGGAGGGCTACCGGACGATCACGATCGAGAGCGACTGTGTCATGGGCCTGCTCGTGGACGACTACGTCACCACGGGCACCGGCACCCTCGACGACGTCATGGAGCACGGATTCAGCCACGGTTGGGGCGCGTCCGCGGCCAACCGGGAGCTCGTGCGCTGGATGCGCGCCTTCAACGAGGGCCGCCCCGCGTCCGACCGGCTCCGCTTCGCGGGATTCGACGGCCCGCTGGAGATCACCGGCGCCGCGAGCCCCCGCCAGGTCCTCACCGCACTCCACGGCTACCTCTCGGCACGGGTGGACGCGGGGCTGTTCCCCTGCACCGCCGAAGAGCTCGACGAGCTGCTCGGCGCAGACGACCGGTGGACCCATCCCGCTGCCATGAGGGACCCGTCCCAGTCGGTGGGGCAGTCGGCCGAGGCGGGGAAGCTGCGGCTCATCGCCGACGACCTGGTGGCCTTGCTCGACGCGCAGACCCCGCACCTGCTCACGACGAGCTCGCGGGAGGACCGGGACCGGGCACGTCTCTACGGGCGCACCGCCACCGGCCTCCTGCGCTACCACCACTGGATGGCCGACACCTCACCGAGCCGCATCACCCGCCTAGTGGGCCTGCGGGACCAGATGATGGCCGACAACCTCCTCGCCGTCGCCGACCGCGCCCCGGCACTGGCCCACGCCCACAACGGCCACCTCCAGCGGAACAAGAGCACGATGCGGATGGGCGGCCTGCCGGTGGAATGGTGGGGCGCCGGCGCGATCGTGAACGCCCGTCTGGGCGAGGGCTACGCCTTCCTGGCCACGGTCCTCGGCACCCTCGGCCACCAGGGAGTGGACACTCCGCCACCGACCACCCTGGAAGGCACCCTGTACGCACTCCCGGAGAACCGCTACGTCATCGACACCCGCCACCTGACCACCGCCCTCGGCGACACCCGTCCCGAGCCCCGGGTGTCCCCTTGGTTCGGCTACTCCCCGCTGGACCCAGCTCACTTGGCGGCCACCGACGGCATCGTGTTCGTCAAGGACGTCACGAAGTAGGCGGGGGAGGGGTCCGCTATCGCGCCTCGCGCAGTGTGAGGATGTAGCCCGCCGTGAGCGCGACTGCGCGGTCTTCGTCGTGTGTCAGGTCCGCGAGGGCGCGGGACGCCACCTCGCCAGGGATGTCCGCGAGCGCCTGCGTCAGCCGTCGACGTGCGGACGGTTCGGCGGTGCTGCGGGCCAGGCGGTCGACGAGTCCGGTGGCGATCCGGTCCGCCTCCTCGGGACCGCTCGCCAGAGCGCTCAGGGCGTCCGCCGCGTCGACGTCATGCGTCTCCTCGACGACCATGTCGATGAGCGTCGGAACGGCCTCGGCCGCCCCGCGTACCCCGAGCGCGAGAGCCGCCCGCCCGCGGACCACGACGTCGGTGTCCGTGAGCGCCACCCGCAGCAGTGCCGTTGCCTCGTCGTCCGGAATCTCGGCGATGGCCCGGACGGCACGCTCCCGCACGTCGGCGACCGGTGAGCCGAGGCCCTCCGCCAGCAGCGCGATCGAGCCGCCGTCGCCCGAACGTGCCAGAGCCCAGCGGAGGGCTCCGGCGACGTTCGGGTCCGTCTCGCCCAGCGCCGCCTCGACCAGCGCTTCCACCGGTACCGGTAGCTCTTCGGCCGAGGACGCCGAGGACAGGGCCGCGCGCTGCCGCTTCCCGGCGCTCTCCGACCCCAGCGCATGGAGGAGTGCGACGGTCTGGAGGACGTCCTCCCAGCCGGCCGGTTCCGCGGCGCCGATCCGGCGGAGCCGGGTGAGCAGCGCCGTCTCGGCCGCGATGCGTTCTCGCGTCCGGCCGATGAGGTCGTCGACGAGCTCCGTGGGCGTGAAGCCGGGGTCGTCCAGTGCGAACCCGACCTCACGCAGCGACAGCCCCAAGGACCGCAGGCTCTCGATGTGGAAGATCCTCCGGATGTCCTCGCCGGAGTACTCGCGATAGCCGGCCCCGGTACGGCCCGTCGGACGCACCAGTCCGAGCTTCTCGTAGTGCCGGAGCATGCGGGCGCTGACCCCCGACCGCCGTGCCACATCACCGATCAACATGCCCTAGCCGCCCTCCTGGCCCCTCCCGCCGAGGGCGACGACGCGCTTCGCCTCCTCGACCGCGAACTCGAATCCCGCATCCGGGTCGCGCCACAGCCGCTCCGTCGCGATCGCGTGCTGACGCACACGAGGCGCGGGATCCGTCGCCGCCGTGCGCAGCGTCGTCAGGATCACCTCGCCGAGCGCGATCAGCGCCCGGCTGAGGCTCAACTGCGTCTCCCGCCCGCCGCGACCGAGCTGCGTCGCCAACACTCCGGCCAGCGCGGCCTCTTCACCCTCGGGTACGAGGACGACCGCCGCCCGCCAGGCGCTCCGCGCCACCTCGTCGTCGGCGTCGGACAGCAGCGTCCTGGTGATCGCCGGCCAGGCCCGCCGGTCCCCGATCTTGGACAGCGTGTGCAAGGCCTGGCTCCGTGCCTGCGTCCGCTCCGAGCGGACCTCGTCGACAAGCTCCGGGACCGTGAGGGACGGCGAGTGACGGGTGAGCGCCCATGTGAGCGTCTCGCGCACCGAGAACTCGGGCTCGATCGCGCAGCGCTCGATGAGCTTGTCGACGAACCGCGGGTCCGGGTTCGTGCCGGCCGCCAGTGCCGCCCGCAGCCGCACCGACGAGCGGCCGTCCTCAAGGCCCTGGAGTGCCCGCGTCGCGTCCGTGTCCTGTTTCGCCATGGTCATCGGGACCACCTCCTTGCCCGCAGTGAAGACCTTGTCACCGTGTCAAGGTCAAGCGGGGAAGGCGCCACGGCGATCGGCCGGCGCGGCTCGGACGCCGTGTTGCGCCGCGGCGTCCGGGAGGCCCTCCGGCCGGGGGTCTGGCCTGCGGAAGCCGCTTCTGGTCACTGCTGTGCGACGGCGACGGCCGCCTCGTAGGAGGGCGCGACGCTCACGTCGGCCAGCGACCAGCCGGGTATCGCGGCCGGCTCAGGGCCCAGTCCCAGGTAGGTGCGGTCGAGCCCGCCGGCCAGCCCTTCTCCCGTGCCCTTGAGGTAGGCCTCCTTGCGTACCCAGCACCGGGCGAAGGCCGCCGGCCGGGCCTCCAGGGGCAGCCGGGCGAACTCCTCCCGCTCCCGCGGGTGCAGGCTGTCCGCCACGAGGGCCGACACCTCGGCCTTCGGATGCGCCTCGACGTCCACACCCACGGGCGTCGCGGCGAGCCCGACGAGAATCAGGTCCTCGCTGTGCGAGAGCGAGAAGTGAACCCCGCCGCCCCGTACGGCCGGCCGTCCGTGCGGGGCGGCGCAGAGGGGACAGTCCTCCCTGACGAACACGACCTCGTCCGCCCGCATCCCCAGGTACTGCCCGAGCAGCCGCCGCAACCCCCCGTGCGCGGCGAGGTACCGCGTCCGGTGGTCCTCCCGTATCAGTGCCTTCCACCGTTGCCGTTCCTCGGCGTCCAGGAGGGCGGGCGCGCCGGGATCCTCCGCCACCGGCAGCCGCCAGAGCGTCACCGTCCCGTCGGCGACGGGCAGCACGGCCGACTCCGGTACCTCGCCGGTGCGCAACACCCGCACGGGGGTGATCTTCAAGGTCATGCCGCCATTCTGCACCGGTGGCACCGGCCGGAGGACGTCGCTTCTCGGCCGTCGCACCCGGAGGGGGGCGCAGGCCCCCTCGACCACGGCCCAACGGGTTCGGCAGGAGCGCCCCGAGGAGGCCCGGCCGCCACCTGATCACGCGTGGCTCACCCGCCTCCCCGGGGGTCCCGGGCACGCTCCGCCCGCTCAGCCCTTCGCGGTGCCGAACCACGTGGGCAGGTGCGCGATCAGGTCCTGCTGGTCCTCACCGACCCACGCCACATGGCCGTCCGGACGCAACAGCACTGCGGGTACGTCCAGTTCCTCGCTCACGTCGACCACGTGGTCGACCCGGTCGGCCCAGCCGTCGACCGAGAGCCGGCCGGTCTGGTCGAGGAGCAGTCCGCGGCCCTCGTGCATCCGCTCGTAGAGGCGCCCCTGCTTCAGTTCCAGGTCCCGCATCCGCCGGCCCAGGAGTTCGTGCCCGTCGCCGAAGTCGTAGCGGACCGAGATCGCCGTGATCTTCTCGATCAGGTACCGGTTGACGTTCTCGAACTCCACCAGCTCCGCGAGCAGTCGGCGCACCGCCAGGGCGCCCGGCTCGGTCGACATCAGCTGGATCTGCGCACGGGTGTTGTCCAGGACGGCGGCGCCCACCGGGTGCCGCTCGGTGTGGTAGCTGTCGAGGAGTCCCTCCGGTGCCCAGCCGTCGATCGCGGCGGCCAGCTTCCAGCCCAGGTTGAACGCGTCCTGGACACCGAGGTTGAACCCCTGCCCGCCGGTCGGCGGGTGGATGTGCGCCGCGTCGCCCGCGAGGAACACCCGGTCGACCCGGTAGCGCTCGGCCTGCCGGGTGGCGTCGCCGAAGCGGGACAGCCAGCGCGGCGAGTGCACACCGAAGTCCGTGCCGGCGAACGCCCGCAGCTGCTCCTTGAACTCGTCGAGGGACGGCGGGGCCGTACGGTCCTCGGCCACCCCCTCGGCCGGCACGACGACGCGGTAGAGCCCGTCGCCCATGGGCATGGCCCCGAACCGCTGCTGGGTCTTGCGGACTTCGGCCACGACCTCCGCCAACTCCTCGGGCGATACGCTCACTTCCATCGCACCGAGCAGCGTCTCGACCCGGGAGGGCTCGCCGGGGAAGGCGACACCGAGCAGCTTCCGGACCGTGCTCCGGCCACCGTCGCAGCCCACGACGTACCGCGCGCGCAGCTGCTCGCCGTCGGCCAGTTCGACGGTCACGCCGTCCTCGTCCTGGTTCAGCCCGACCAGCTCCCGGCCGCGCCGGATCTCGGCGCCGACCTCTACGGCGTGCTCGGCCAGCAGGCGATCGCTGACGGTCTGCGGGATGCCGAGGACGTACGAATGCGCCGTGTCGAGCCGGTCGGGCCACGAGGTGCCGAGACCGGCGAAGAAGCCGCCGGCCGTGACCTGCTTCCCGAGCGCGAGGAACCGTTCGAGCAGACCGCGCTGGGCCATCACCTCGATGCTGCGGACGTGCAGGCCCTGAGCGCGCGACTGCAGGGTCGGTTCCGCCTCCTTGTCCAGTACGAGCACGTGCACGCCGTGCAGCCGCAGTTCGCCGGCCAGCATCAAGCCGGTCGGACCGCTGCCGACAACGATCACGTCAAACATGAGAACCGCCCCGTTTCATAGATCGCATCCAGCCAGCCGCCCGTCGCGGGATCTCGACGCCGCCACGAGCACAAGTACCGTGCGGACAACAGATTTACGCAGGTCACTGGCTACGGCTGGAGATTCTGCCCCACGACGGGGGCCTTGCCGCAAGGCCCCCCGTGCGCTATATCTTGAGAGTGGCAAGGAGAGGAACTACCTCCTTGCCTTTCTCTTTGCTCTGCGTCCGGTCCCGGCGTCCGGTCCTCAGGTTCTCCGGTCCTCAGGCGGTCGGCAGGGGTTCGCCGGTCTCCAGCGGCAGCCGTTCAGCTGCACGTCGAAGGGGGGCGGCTGTCCAGGCGGCCCTCGCTTCGGCTCGGGAGCCGCCGGAAGGCTCCACCTGGCCCGACCCCTCGCGTGTTACTGGTTGGTAGGGCATGCTGGCGGCCAACCATCCAAACGGCCGGGGGCTGAGGTAACGGTGACGACTTTCGAGGAACGGGCCACGGTCCACGCATTCCGGGACGACGCGCTGGGGGAGCACGACGCCGTCGGGCTCGCCGCGGCGATACGGCGGGGCGAGGTCGGCGCCGCCGAGGTCGCCCGGGACGCGGCCGCGCGCGTACGGGAGGTCGAGGAGCGGCTCCACGCGGTCCAGGTACACATCGATTCCCCCGTACCCGCCGCCGGGCCGGGCGGCGGTGCCTTCGCCGGAGTGCCGACCTTCGTCAAGGACAACACCGACTACCTGGGCCTGCCCACCGGCCACGGCAGCGCGGCCTTCACCCCGCGGGTCGCGCGGCGTCACGCGCCCTTCGCCCGGCAGCTCCTGAGCAGCGGAGTCACCGTCCTCGGCAAGACCCGGCTGCCCGAGTTCGGATTCAGCCCGGCCACCGAGTACGAGGGCGCCGAACCGGTCCGCAACCCGTGGAACACCGGCTACTCGGCGGGCGGTTCGTCCGGCGGCAGCGCGGCGCTCGTCGCGGCCGGGGCGGTGCCGATCGCCCACGCCAACGACGGCGGCGGATCGATCCGCATTCCCGCCGCCTGCTGCGGACTCGTCGGTCTCAAGCCGACCCGCGGCCGGGTCGTGACGAACGCCCAGAGCCGCCAACTGCCCCTCGACATCGTCTCCGACGGCATCGTGAGCCGGTCGGTACGGGACACCGCCGCGTTCCTCGCCGCCGCCGAGACCCACTGGCGCAACCCGAAGCTGCCGCCGCTCGGCCTGGTCGAAGGCCCCTCGGACCGGCGCCTGCGCATCGGATTCCTGCTCGACTCCCCGAACGGCGTCCGCGCCGACACCGCGACCCGGACGGCCGTCACGGACACCGTCGCGACGCTCGAACGGCTCGGCCACACCGTGGAGCCGGTGGAACTGCACCTCGACCCCCGCTTCACCGACGACTTCCTCACGTACTGGGGCCTGCTGTCGTTCCTCCTCGGCGTCACGGGCCGGACCTTCGGCGCCGACTTCGACCGCCACCGGATGGACGGCCTCAGCCGGGGGCTGCGCGAGGACTATCTGAAGAGCTGGCGGCGCACGCCGGGCGTCCTGCGGCGCCTGAAGCGGACGAGGGAGGCGTACGCGGCGGCCTTCCGAGGCCTCGACCTCGTCCTCACGCCCATACTGGCGCACACCACGCCGGAGATCGGTCACCTCAGCCCGACCGTGCCGTACGCGACACTGATCGAGCGGATCCTCGCGTACGTCGCCTTCACCCCGGTCAACAACGTCGTCGGGACGCCGTCGATCTCGGTACCGGCCACGAGCGCGACAGATGACGGGCTGCCCATCGGCGTCATGTTCTCCGGCCGCCCCGGCAGCGAACGGACCCTCCTCGACGTCGCGTTCGCGCTGGAGGCGGACCGCCCCTTCCGGCGTATCCAGGACGCCTGATCCCGGGAGGCCGGCTCAGCCACCGCCGAGGGCGCGCCGGAGCTGCGCCTTGTTCATCTTCGAGCGGCCGTCGATGCCGCGGCGTCTGGCCTCCTCGTAGAGCTGGTCGTACGTACGCCCCCGGGCACCGCTGTGGGAGCGCCGGCCGCCGCGCTCACCGGAGGACATGTCCTCCAGGGACAGCCGGCCGGCCGTCTTGGACTCGCCGTGCCGGGCCCGTTCCTTGTTCACGGTGCGGGCGGCGATCTCCCTGGCGCGCTTCTCGCTCTCGCCGCGCTGTTCCGCGCTCTCCTTGATGTGCTCGTACTGCCGTTCCCGTTTCGGGCTGGATCCGCGAGGCATGACGTGCTCCTTCCCGCGTGGTCCGGGCGTCTCCTCCGTGCGGCTACCCGCCGCTCCTCCCGTCACTCCCTTCGCTTCGCGGTGTGCCGGCGCCGGGCCCACAGCGGCAGGGCGAACCAGCACAGCAGGTACCAGGCCAGGACCCCGGCCACGAGCCAGGGAACGATCGCGTTGTCGGTGGCCACGCGGAGGATGAGGACGAGCGCGCTGGTGAGGGTGGCGACCAGGAGAAGGATCCCGATGAAGGTCAGCCGGGACGCCCAGGCGACCGCCTGCGGTTTGATCCGCCGCCCCGCCACGAGGCGGTGGAAGGACACCGGTCCGATGAGCGCGCCGGTCGCCAGCGATCCGAGGACCACGGTCAGGACGTAGATCGCCTTGTCGCCCGGACCGAGGCTCTCGTACCGCGGGGTGAAGACGACGGTCAGCAGGAAGCCGAGGAGGATCTGGACACCCGTCTGGACCACCCGGATCTCCTGCATGAGGTCCTGCCACTGCCGGTCGGCGCGTTCGTCCGCGGTCTCCTCGCGCCCCCGCCTGGTCCCGCGTCCACCCGGCCCGTCCGGGCGTTCCTCCTTCCCCCGCTCGCGTCCCCGCCCGGTGCCGCGGTCAGTCATCCGCCTCACCTTCCGGTCCGAGGGCCCGCGTGGCGCGGAGGGCCGTACGCCGCGTCTGCCCGGCCTGCCCGGTCACATCCGTACCCCGGCGGCTCTTCGTCGCATCACACGAGAACCCGCACGGCGAACACCACCCGCCCCTCTCCGCCGCCGGACGGCTTCCGCTCGCCGCGCCCGGAGGCCCCGGCGTATCGTCGGCCTCAGCTCGCAATTCTGCGCCGACGGGAACCGGAGTGCCGGATGCCAAGGGATGCGACGGGGACGGGCGACGCCGGGCTTGTCGGCCCCCGCCTGACGGCCGCTGTCCGGTGGAGCGGCGCCACGGCCGTCGTCACGGTGGCGGGGGAGCTCGACCGCGACACCCAGGAGCCGCTGCGCACGGCGCTGACCGAGGCCCTGGGACGGCGCCCCGAGCGGATCGTCGTGGACTGCGAACGGCTGACCTTCTGCGACTCGACCGGGCTCAATCTGCTGCTGACGACGCGACTGGACGCACGGGAAGCGGGCAGCGCGCTGGAGCTCGCCGCGCTGCGCCCGCCCGTCGACCGGGTGTTCGACATCACCGGAGTCGTGGCGGTGTTCACGGTGTACGCCGAGCTGCCCGGGGACCTGAGCGAAGGGAGGCGCTCGTGAGCGCCGCGCGACACCGGGCACGGTGGAGGCGGGGATGAGCGAACCGGTCCGGTCCAGGGGCCAGATCAGACGGCTCGTCCTGCGGAGCCCGGAGTCCGTGGTCGCACGGTGCCGTGACTTCTGCCGCGTGGCGCTCACCGACTGGGACTGGCCCGGCCCTCCGGAGGCCACGGGGCTCACCGCGGAGGAGCGGGACCTCGCGATCGAGGACGTACTCCTGGTGGTGTCGGAAGCGGTGACCAACGCCTGCCTCCACGCCGGGGGGCCGACGGAGCTGGTGATCCGGCTCGCTCCCACAGAACCGCGGGGCACCGGAGCGGAGTCCGACGCGGCGCCCGGTCCCGCGGGGGACCTGCGGATCGAGGTGAGCGACCGGAGCAGCCGGATTCCCGGTTTCCGGCCCCGGGGCGCGCCGGGACAGCCGGGTGGCAACGGCCTGATCGTGATCGACCGTCTCGCGCGCGCGTGGGGATCCGTGCCCGGGGAAGACGGCAAGTCCTTCTGGATGGAGGTGGCGACACCGGTCCCGGCGGCGACTCGACGGACCGCTGCCCCCAGGGCGGCGGGCCGCGGCGCGTCAGGGCCGCGGCGGGGCGACTCCCCGGCGCCTGGTTCCCTCGGCGGACCCCACGGCCGGTGACGCGGGAACGGCACCGTAGCGGTCGACTGCTCCCCGGTCCGCTCATATCGCGACCGCAGGTGTCTTCGGTGGGTCATCCGCCATCAAGCCCGTACGCAGACCGCCCAGGATGCGACTGAGGAGTCGGGACACGTGCATCTGCGAGAGGCCGAGCCGCTCGCCTATCTCCGCCTGGGTCAGCTCGTCGCCGAACCGCAGCGCCAGGATCGTCCGGTCGCGCGCGGAGAGGGCGGCGACGAGCGGCTTGAGCGCTTCCAGGTTCTCGATCTTCTCGAAGGAGTCGTCGTCGGTGCCGAGGCGGCGCGCGAGCATCCCCGGCCCGCCGTCCTCGTCGTCCACGGGAACGTCGAGCGAGCGGCTGGTGAACCCGTTCGCGGCGATCCGCCCCTCGCGCAGTTCGGCCTCGGTGATGTGGAGGTGGGCACTGAGCTCCGCGGCCGTCGGCGGGCGGCCCAGCTCCTGTTCGAGGGCGTCGCCGGCCTTCGCGAGGTCCAGGCGCAGCTCCTGCAGACGGCGCGGTACGTGGACGCTCCAGCTGGTGTCCCGCAGATGCCGCCGTATCTCGCCGAGCACGGTCGGCAGGGCGAAGGACATGAACTCGTTGCCCCGGTCGGGGTCGAAGCGGTTGATCGCCTTGATCAGGCCGACCGTGCCGACCTGGACGATGTCCTCCCAGGACTCGCCGGAACGGCGGAACCGGGTCGCCGCGTACTTGACGAGGCTGAGGTTCAGTTCGACCAGGGTGTTGCGTACGTACGAGTACGAGGCCGTGCCCTCGCCAAGGGACCGCAGCCGGGTGAACAGGGCCGCCGAGAGGGTGCGGGCGTCCGCGGTGCTCACCGCCAGGGGATCCGCGATCTCCGCCATGTCCGCGATCTCCGGGAGTCCGGGCGGCCCCCCGAGGGGATCGTCGCGGACGGACCGGCTGCTCCGGACGGTGGTGCCGTTGTTCGACATGAAGGCTCCTCGTGAGAGGTCCCTCTGGCCTCATGCCCGCTCCCGCGTCCCACGGGCCGCGTGGGTGCCGGAGGGGGAGAGGCGGGGGAATGCGAACGGATTGTCG
Organism: Streptomyces sp. NBC_00572; assembly: GCF_026341815.1. GTDB lineage: Bacteria > Actinomycetota > Actinomycetes > Streptomycetales > Streptomycetaceae > Streptomyces. Next base: position 710,892 of record NZ_JAPENX010000002.1, on the reverse strand, counting down.
GGGCAGGGGCTTGGTGAGGGACGAGAGCAGAGGGTGGGGACGAGAAGAGGGTGGGTCGAGGAGACGGTGGGGGCGAGAAGTGGGTGGGACGGAGCGGAGACGGGGTGGGAAGAACAGTGGCCGCAGGGCATCGCACGCAGGACAGGAACCGCCGGCCCTTCGTTCCGCATGACGCCGCCGAGGCGCGCGCCCAGGTGGCGGAAGCGCTCCGGGCGGCCGCGACGGGGAACGGGAGCCCGCCGTCCACCACCGCCGTCGGGGACGCGCTGCTCGTGACGTCCGAGCTGGTGACCAACGCGCTGCGGCACGGGGGCGGGCTCACCGGCTTCGGCGTGGACCTCGACCCGGGCGCGGTGACGATCACCGTCGCGGACGCGAGCGGCGAGCTGCCGCACCTCACGGACGCCCACGGGAGGGAGCGTGCCACCGGCCTGGCGGAGGGCGGCTTCGGCTGGCCCCTGATCAAGCTGCTCGCACAGGAGATCAGGCTGAGTCTGCCGCCGGAGGGCGGCAAGACGATCGAGGTGCGGCTGCCCCTTCACTGACCCGCGCCCCTTCGACCCGCGCCCCTTCGCCGCCCTTGGCCCGCCTGCCGCGGAGCGATCGGCGGTGCGAAGAGTGCCCCCGTGCCGGTCAGCTGGAGCAGGCGGCTCATCCGCGGGCTCACGGGTCCCAGGGCCAGCGGGCAGCGCCCGCCCTTCAGATGCCCGTGTCGAGCCGCCACGAAGGCGCGCAGACCGACGCAGTCGCAGAAGGTGACGGCCGCCAGGTCGAGCGTGACGCCTTCCGGGTGCGCACGCAGCGCAGCCTCAAGGTCCTGGTACAGGTCGGGGGCGGTGACATGGTCGATCTCACCGCTGACGACGACACTGCCGCCCGGTGTGACCTCCACGGTCATCTGCGCGTCAGGCCCGGTCGGGGGCCGCCCGGGGGTGGTGTCGCCGAGGGGCGTCCGGAGATCGGTGGAGCGGTCTGGAAGGGGATGCATGGTGTGCTCCCAAGGGGCCGGCCAAACCCGGTCTTTCCGTTCCCTATGGTCCCCTTTGCTCGCATATGCGTCAAGAATCACATGAGAAAAATTTCCGGTCTTGCGACTCATGAGTGAATCGCCACATAATGGGTGCATGGGTGACAGTTCAGGCGATCGTCAGTCGTGGACCTTCCTGACGAACCACGCCCGAGTGCTGGTGGTGATCGCCCGAGATGCCGATGTACGTCTGCGCGACGTCGCCGTCGCATGCGGGGTGACCGAGCGGACGGTGCAGGCGATCGTCGCCGATCTGGAGGCCGCCGGGTACCTCACGCACACACGCGAGGGGCGGCGCAACCGCTACCGCCTGGCCTCCGGCATGCGCTTCCGACATCCGCTGGAGGGCGACTACGAGATCACCGGCCTGCTGGATCTCCTGAAGGCCGACCCCCGCGACGGCGGTCCGGTGTCCCCTGTCGAGGCGGGCGATGTGGGCCCTCTGTCCCGCGCGGACAGCTAGATGCTGCCCGGCGACCCGGACATCCGGATGTGGGGGGCCTTGAGCGGCTGGGTCCTGCTCCTCGTCGGCTTCGCCGTCATGACGGTGGGCCAGTTCTCGCGTGGCGAGCGGAGGCGCCGCACTCCGTGAAGCGGTAGGACACGACGCACCTGCCGCCGGCTCGGTCCGCGCTACCCGTTGAGGAACTCGGCGCACCGGTACGGGCCGAGGTCCGGGCCCTCCGGCTGGTGGAGCGTGACCTTCACGTCGTCGGCCCTGACCTTCGGGTCGAGCACGGACTGCGCGCGGGCCAGGGTGCACACCAGCTGCCCCGTGCCCTGGTCGCGGCCCGTCGCCGCGTACGGGTCCTCCAGGTGCACCGTGACCCGGTCGCCCTCGCCCGTCACCCTGTAGCCGCCGAGCTGGACCAGGTTGGTGAGGCCGTCGCGCTGTTCGGCCGGGGGAGGGCCGCCGGCGAGCAGTTTCACCACCGCGTTGAGGCTCTCGACCTTCCTGTCGAGCACCGGCACACCCCGCAGTCCGCTGTCCGACGCGAAGTACAGCCGGACTCCCCGCGTCAGCCCGGTCGCCGGCTCGCCCGCCCCTATCACCCCCGTCGGCTGCACACCGCACCCCACCAGGGCGATCCCGAGGACGCAGAGCAGCGCTCCCGCTCGACCCTTCACTCCGCTCCCTCTTCCGTACGCCGCAGGGGCAGCCGCAGGGTGAACACGGCACCGCCCTCAGGTCCTTCCGCGACGTCGATCGTGCCGCCGTGCAGCCGCGCGTTCTCCAGGGCGATCGCGGTGCCGAGGCCGCTGCCCTGCCCGGTGGTGTCGGCCGCACTCCGCGTGCGGGCCGTGTCCGCCTTGTAGAACCGGTCGAAGACCCGCTCCCGGGCCTCTGCCGGCAGCCCCGGGCCGTGGTCGGAGACCTCCACCGTCACCCACTCCCCGTCCGCTGCCGTGGTCGTGCCGAGGGTCACGGTGACCGGCGGGGCTCCGTGCCGCAGTGCGTTGCCCACCAGGTTGGCCACGATCACATCGACGCGGCGCCGGTCGACCACCGCCCGTACGCCTTCGTCTAGGTGGACCCCCACCCGGTCCGTCCAACCGCGCACCGCGAGCGACGCCCGTACCGTATCGGCGAGATCCGTCTCCGCCGCGTTCAGCCGGACCGCGTTCGCGTCGAAGCGGGAGATCTCCATCAGGTCCTCGACGAGCCGCGAGAGCCGTGCCGTCTCCGCGCCCACGGTGCGGGCCGCCCGCGCCGCGTCCGGCGGCAGCTGATCGGCGTCCTCTTCCAGGACGGTCGCGACCATCGTCATCGCCGCCAGCGGTGTGCGCAGTTCGTGCGACACGTCCGCCACGAAGCGGCGCGCCTTCGCCTCCTGCTCGCGCAGCCGCGCGTCGGAGGCCTGAAGGGCGTCCGCCGTCTCGTTGAACGTCCGTGCCAGGTCGGCCAGCTCGTCGTGCCCCGTGACCGCGACCCTGCTGCCGAGATCGCCCTCCGCGAGCCCGCGCGTGGCCCGGCCCAGCTTCCGCACGGGACGGAGGACCGTTCCGGCGGCCAGCAACGCCAGGACGGCCGCCAGCACCACCACCGGCAGGATGCCCGCCCGCACCGAGTCCAGCAGGGCGGCGGCGTCGTCGCGTTCGGCCCGCAGATCGGTGATCACGAAGACTTCCAATCCGGAGAAACGGCGGTCCCCGTCCGCGTACGTCACGGGCATGCCGACCACCAGATACGGCTCGCCCCGCCACATCACCCGCTGGAACCGGGTCCCGTCCCCGGCCCGCACGGCGGTGCGCAGCTCGACGGTGATTCTGCCGTCCGTGTCGGCGAGCGCATCGGACACCGCGGCGAGGTCGTGGTAGCGGGCGACCACGATGCGGGCGCCGAGGCCGTCCGAGACCTTCGACGCGAACCGGGAGAGCGACCGCTGGTCGGGCGGCAGGTCGAAGTCGGCGGCGACCGCGGTGACCCGCGTCCGCACGTCGTTCACGGCGGCGTCCTGGGCGCGCCGCAGGACGGCGGTGCGCGCGTCCCGGTAGGCGAGCGCGGTCGCGGTGACCGCGCTGATGAGCGCGACGACGACGAACGTCACGACGAGCCGGGTCCGCAGCCCGCCGACGAGCCGCCGGGAGCGCCGCTTCGGGGGCGCGCCACGCCCGCCGGGGCCATTGCCCTTGCCATTGCCGGGGCCGGAATCGGTTCCGGTGCGAGTGCCGGTTCCGGTGCCGGTATCGGTGAGCCCAGCGCCCTTTCCGCGGCTCACAGCGGTCCGAAGCGGTAGCCGAAGCCCCGCACCGTCTGGACGTAGCGCGGCCTCGCCGGTACGTCCTCCAGCTTGGCCCGCAGTCGGCCGACCGCGGCGTCCACCAGCCGGGAGTCACCGAGGAACGTGTGGTCCCAGACCGATTCGAGGAGCTGCTCGCGGCTGAACACCCGGCCCGGGGAGGCCGACAGTTCCAGGAGCAGCCGCAGTTCGGTGGGCGGCAGCGGGATCGTGACACCGTACTTGGTGACGGTGAGACCGGCGCGGTCGATCACCAGGCCCGCGAGGTCGCCGTCGCCGGTCCGCGACGGCCCGGCCGGTTCCGCCCGCCGCAGGGCCGCCCGGATGCGGGCTTCCAGGACGGGCGCGGTGACCGGCTTCACCACGTAGTCGTCGGCGCCCGCCTCCAGGCCCGTCACGATGTCGTGGTCGTCCCCACGCGCGGTCAGCATGATCACCGGAAGCGTGGTCGTACGGGCGCGGATGCGGCGGCACACCTCGAAGCCGTTCATCCCCGGCAGCATCAGGTCGAGGACGGCCAGCTCGACCTGGCCGCCGCCCGGGGCGTCGAGCAGCGCGAGCGCCTCCTCACCGGTGGCCGCCGTGTCGACGTCGTACCCGTGCCGGCGCAGCACGAGCTCCATTCCGTCCCGTACGGACGCGTCGTCCTCGATCAGCAGTACATGCGGCATACGGTCGATTATGGGTGCCGCGAGCGCCGCTCCGTCCTCCCGGCAGGGGTCGATGCGCAGGTCGGGGGCATTGTTACGTTCTCATCATGTCGCCATGGAATCGCCATCACGTGGCCTGACGAGGGTGGTGGTCATGAGCCCGAAGACACCTTCCCGTGCCACCTCCCGTGCCACTGCCCGGCTGCGCCTCACCGCCCTCGCCGCGCTCCCCGTCCTCGTCCTCTCCGCGGCCTGCGGCAGCGGTGACGACAGCGCCCGTGGAACCCAGAAGAACGACGACATCGCCTCCGTGCCGGAGACCACCACCGCCTCGCCGTCCGCCGACGACGCCGGCACCCCCAGCACCCGGCCCGCCGGGAAGAGCGCCTTCTACGACGCCCAGCTGGCCTACGTCCGGTGCATGCGCGTCAAGGGCGGCTACAAGGACTTCCCGGACCCCAAGCTCAGCGGTCACCTCGACTGGGGGAAGGTCGAGGAGATCTCCTCCCGGCCCGGCCAGATGGAGGCCGCCAAGGGTGGCAAGAACGGTGTCTGCGTCGACGAACTCCAGAAGGCCATGCTGGCCGAGCCCAAGCGGGACCAGCAGAAGGACTACGAGTCGATGCTCGCGCACGCCAAGTGCATGCGCGACAACGGCGTCTCCCGGTTCACCAACCCGACCATGAGCGGCGGCAACGCCCAGCCGGGCGGCGACCCGAACCCCGCCTCCCCGACCATCGACGGCGACTCGCCGGCGTACAAGCAGGCTCGCGAGGCGTGCAAGACGAAGCTGCTCGACGGTCTGGACGGCATGCAGTGAAGCGCCGCACCGCCCTCCGCGTGCTCGGCGCGGTGACGGCCGCCGCCGTCACCGGGGGAGTCGTGTTCATCGCCGATGTCGACATCCTCGGCGACGGCCGGGGCGACGGCGCCGCGTCCGGGAAGGGCGGCGATCTGCCGCCCGCCACCGCGATCGTCGTACGCACCGACCTCGTCCAGTCCAAGACCGTCGACGGCCGGCTCGACTTCGCCCAGCGCCGCCCCGTCAAGTCCGCCGTCGACGGTACCGTCACCGTGGCAGCCTCCGAAGGCAGAACGCTCACCATGGGGCAGGCGCTGTACGAGCTGAACGACAAGCCCGTCACCCTGCTCTACGGGCCCGTCCCGATGTTCCGCGAGATGAAGTCGGGCGACCGGGGCAGCGACGTACTCCAACTGGAGCGCAACCTGCGCGACTTGGGGTACGGCACCGGGCTCTACGTCGACACGCGGTACGACAGGGACACCGAGACCGCCGTCAAGCAGTGGCAGAAGTCCCTGAACCGCGAGCCCACCGGCAAGGTCGGCAGGGGAGACGTCGTCTTCCAGCCCGCCCAGGTCAAGGTCGTCTCCGTCGACGCCGCGCTCGCCGACCAGGTCGGCCCCGGCGAACCCGTCCTGACGATCGCCTCCACCAAGCCCGTCGTCCGGGCCCACCTGGACCAGACCGACGGCGCGCTCACGGCGTCCGGCACCAAGGTGGAGGTCACCCTGCCCAGTGGGAAGACCGTGGCCGGGCGCGTCGCCGGAACCGTACGCCCCGAGGAGACCGGCTCCGGGGACGGCGCGGGCGCGCAGGAAGGCATCGTCGTCGAGGTCGTCCTCGACAGCGGGGCGCGCGCCGCGTCCGGCGAGGACTCCAGGGCGCCGGCCAGCGTGAAGTTCGTCAGCGAGGCCCGCAAGGGAGTCCTCGCGGTCCCCGTCGAGGCGGTCCTCGCCCTCCGCGGCGAGAACGGCGGCTACGGCCTCCAGATCGTCCAGGGCACCACCACGAGGACGATACGGGTGGAGACGGGCATGACCGCCGACGGCCGGATCGAGGTCAGCGGCCCGGACGTGAAGGAAGGCCTGAAGGTCGGAATGGCGGCCTCATGACTCCGGCCGCCGTCAGGGCACTCCAGCCCCCGGTCCCCGTCGTGGAGCTGAGGGACGCCACCAAGTCGTACCCCGGTGGAGTCCACGCCCTGCGCGGAGTGAACCTGACCGTCGGCGAGGGTGAACTGCTCGCCGTCGTCGGGCCCTCGGGCTCCGGCAAGTCCACGATGCTCCACGTCATGGGCACCCTCGACAAGCCCACCAGCGGCACCGTCCGGATCGCCGGGTACGACGTGTCCGCCCTCTCCGACAACCGGCTCTCCGCACTGCGCGCCCGCCACATCGGCTTCGTCTTCCAGCACTTCCACCTGGCGGCGGGGCGCGACGCCGTCGACAACGTCGCCGACGGGCTGCTGTACGCGGGCGTGCCGCTGCGGGAACGCCGGGCGCGGGCGCGGGACGCGCTCGACCGGGTCCGCCTCGACCACCGCCACGCGCACACGCCGAACGAGCTGTCCGGCGGCGAGAAGCAGCGCGTGGCCATCGCCCGCGCCCTGGTGGGCGAGCCCCGGCTGCTGCTCGCCGACGAGCCGACCGGCGCCCTCGACACCGCCTCGGGGGAGATCGTCATGGAGCTGCTGCACGAGCTGAACGCCTCCGGCACCACCATCTGTGTGATCACCCACGACAACGAGATCGCGGACTCGCTGCCGCGTCGGGTCCGCTTCAAGGACGGCGAGATCGTCTCGGACGAACGCGCCGCCCGGCCGGGGGACGCGCGCGGTGCTCTTCCCGGACACGCCCGCGGCGCCCTTCCCGGAGAAGGAGCCTCGCTTTGAACGGCACTCTCGAATGGAACGGCACCGTCCCATTGAACGGCACCCTCAAACCCTCCCGTCTCTCCGCCCGAGACATCTTCCGGGTCGGCGCGGTCGGTCTTCGCGCGCGTCGCGCGCGCGTGGTGCTGTCCGCGCTCGGCATCGCCATCGGCATCGCGACCATGGTCGCGGTCGTCGGCCTGTCCGAGTCCAGCCGCGCGGACCTGATGGCCCGGCTCGATCGGCTCGGCACCAATCTCCTCACCGCCGAGGCGGGTGAGGACGCCCTGGGAAAGAAGGTCGAACTCCCCAAGAACGCGGTCGCGATGGTCGAGCGCATCGGCCCCGTCCAGCACGCCACCGGCACCGGTGACGTCGACGCCCGGATCCGCCGCAGCGACCTGGTTCCCGAGGAACGCACGGCGGGCGTCACCACCCAGGCCGTCCGCATCGACCTCCTTGCCGCGCTCGGCGGCGAGGTCGACAAGGGCGCCTGGCTGGACCCGGCCGGCGAACGGCTGCCGGTCACGGTCCTCGGAGCGGTGGCCGCCGACCGCCTCGGCGTCACCGGCACCGGCGAGACGATCATGATGAACGACACCCGGGTGGTCGTCGTCGGCATCCTCAAACCCATCGAACTCGTCCCGAACCTCGACCGGGTCGCGATGGTCGGATTCCCCGCCGCCGAGCGCCACTTCGGCTTCGACGGTCACCCGACGACCGTCTTCGAGCGCTCCACGGACGCCTCGGTGGAGGACGTACGGGCGATCCTGGCCCGCACGATCAGCCCCGGCGGCGAGGCGGGCGTCAAGGTGTCCCGGCCGTCGGACGCGCTGGCCGCCAAGGCCGCCACCGACAAGGGCCTGACGACCCTGATGCTGGGCCTGGGCGCCGTGGCCCTCCTGGTCGGCGGAGTCGGGGTCGCCAACACCATGGTCATCTCCGTACTGGAGCGCCGTCAGGAGATCGGCCTGCGCCGCTCCCTCGGTGCGACCCGCAATGCGATCCGGCTCCAGTTCCTCACCGAGTCACTGCTGTTGTCGGCGCTCGGTGGGGCGGCCGGCGCGCTCCTCGGCGCGGCGGCGACGTACGGATTCGCGCGGTTCCAGGGCTGGACGGCGGTCGTCCCGCCCTGGTCCCTCGCCGGCGGCCTGGCGGCCACCCTCCTGATCGGGGTGATCGCCGGTCTCTACCCGGCGGTCCGGGCCTCCCGCCTCCATCCGACGGTGGCGCTCAACGCGACGTGACCACCGGGTCGCCGTCGCGCGGGAGGAACTTCGCCGACTTCCGGGCGAGTACGGCCGCGAAGAACTCGGGTGCGTCGTCGGGGCGCATCCGGGCCAGGGCGACCATGCCGGTGATCACCGTGTCCACCACTTCCTCCTGCACCTGCTCCCAGTCGTGGCTGCGACCCTTGCGCGGATTCGACGCCCGGGCCCCGATGACGGCCTGTGCGGCCTCACCCACCTCCTCGGAGAGCTTGAGCACCTGCAGCGTCCACTGCTCCTCCGACGCGAGACCCCGCTCCGCGTCGAACTCCGCGAAGCGCGTGGCGAGCGAACGGATCGTGTTCCACGGGTCGTCGTCCCTCACGAGGTCTCCTCTGGTGTGCCACCGGCGGCGTGGTGGGCCGCGGCGGTAGTGTCGCGCGGGCGGTGGCCGCCCGCCTGGAGGGTGAACAGCGAAGTGGTCAGCGGGGCGCGCCGTGGCGCCGGGACAGCCGACACCGGGCGGCCTCGGCGGCGTCAGCCGTGGGCCCGGCCGGTCTCACTTGCCGCGGCGGATCCGCGCGGCCTGCCTGGCCTCGGCCGTCTTGCGGGCCTCGGCGGCCTTGCGGGACTCGTTCTTGGCGCGGCCGGGGCGGCCCGGGACGGTGCCCATGCCGCGGAAGGCCGCGCCGCCGCGCTTCGTGCCCTCCTGGCTGGGGGCGGCGCCGTCGACGGGTACGCCCGAGGGGGTGCGGGCGCCGGTGAGACGGCTCAGCTCCGCCTCGCCCGACCGGACCTGGGTGACCTGGGCGCGGATGCCCGCGTCAGCCATCAGCCGGGCCACGTCTCGCCGTTCGTCGGAGGTGACCAGGGTGACGACGACTCCGGATTCGCCGGCGCGGGCGGTGCGCCCGCCGCGGTGCAGATAGTCCTTGTGGTCGGCCGGCGGGTCGACGTTGACGACGAGGTCGAGCTCGTCGACGTGGATGCCGCGCGCCGCCACGTTGGTGGCGACGAGGACAGGGACCTCGCCGGACCTGAAGCGGTCCAGGGTGCGGGTCCGCAGCGGCTGGGACTTCCCGCCGTGCAGCGCGGCGGCGCGGACACCGCTGCCGAGGAGGTGCTTGGTGAAGCGGTCGACGGCCGCCTTCGTCGCCAGGAACATGATGACCCGCCCGTCGCGGGCGGCGATCTCGGTGGCGGTGGCGAACTTGTCGGCGCCGTGCACCTGCAGCACGTGGTGGTCCATCGTGGACACCGTGGCGGAGGAGGGGTCGACGGAGTGGACGACCGGGTCGTCGAGGTACCGCTCGACCAGCAGGTCGACGTTGCGGTCGAGCGTGGCGGAGAACAGCATGCGCTGGCCCTCGCCGCCCACCCGGTCGAGCAGCTCGGTGACCTGCGGCATGAAGCCCATGTCGGCCATCTGGTCGGCCTCGTCGAGGACGGTGACGCCCACTCGCTCCAGGCGGCAGTCCTTGCGTTCCACGAGGTCCATGAGCCGGCCCGGAGTGGCGATCACGACCTCGGCCCCGTCGCGCAGCGCCGTGGCCTGCCGGCCGATCGACATGCCGCCGACCACCGTGGCCAGGCGCAGCTTGAGGGCCTGGGCGAAGGGGGCGAGCGCGTCCGTGACCTGCTGGGCCAGCTCGCGGGTGGGGACGAGGACCAGTGCGAGCGGCTTACGGGCCTCGGCGCGGCGTCCCGCGACGCGGACGAGCAGGGGCAGGCCGAAGGCGAGGGTCTTGCCGGATCCGGTGCGTCCGCGTCCCAGGACGTCCCGGCCCGCGAGGGCGTCGGGGAGGGTGGCGGACTGGATCGGGAACGGCTCGTCGACGCCGAGCCGGGTGAGGACGTCGAGGACCTCGGCCGGCAGGTCGAGCTCGGCGAAGGTGGCGGCGGGGGGCAGCGCCGGGGTGCCGGCGGCCGGCGCGGCGAATTCTTCCTTCGCCTGGGTGGCGCGTCGTGCCCTGTCCGTACGGTCTGTGTGGTTCGTGCTGTTCATGGGGACCTTCCTCGAAACGGTGCGCTTCGAGGAATTCGCGAGGGGCCGCGGGGCCCGATGAATTACAGGAACGTACCGAACGCCACAAGCGTGCGGATCCGGCCAAGCCGAGGAGATGAAATCCGGCGTCCGGTCCGTGAAAAAGCCTGGGAATGCTTGAAATATCTGGAAATGCAACGAGCCGGGGCCCTCACCACACGGGTGAGGACACCGGCTGCGTCGGACGAGTCAACGTCAGGCGGGGAGGATGTTCTCCGCCTGGGGGCCCTTCTGGCCCTGCGTGACGTCGAAGGTCACCTTCTGGCCTTCCTGGAGCTCACGGAAGCCAGAGGTGGCGATGTTGGAGTAGTGGGCGAAGACGTCCGGGCCGCCACCCTCCTGCTCGATGAAGCCGAAGCCCTTTTCAGCGTTGAACCACTTCACGGTGCCGTTAGCCATGTCAAATCTCCTTCGGGGCGTAGCCCAGGGGTCCGCACTGTGCGAAACCCGGAGTCGCCGTGATGATTGCCCCGTCCGGAAAACTGCACCGAAAACACAGAAAGTGCCTGACGATGTCGAATCGTCAAAGGCACTTGTAAGTTTCTTTGGGAACCACGACTGCAACTGCTGTCGACTGTACCACGTCCCCTGTGGGCATGCACGAAATTGTCGAATAGGCCGTCGGCGCGTCGGCGGCCGCATTTCCCCGCGGGCCGGCGGCGGGCGTCCTGGCGCGGTGGGCCGTCAGGACGAACGTGACCGTGATCAGCAGGGCCCACGCGCCGAACTTGGCGGGGGACACCGGCTGCCAGCCGTCCAGCTGGTTCGGGTAGCTCCAGGCGCCGACGTACGTGGCCGCGTTCTCCGCGACCCAGAGGAAGAAGCCGATCAGGGCGAACGACAGGGCCAGTGGCATCCGGTGGTCCCGCTCGCCGACCCGGAACCGCACCCAGGTGCCCGCCGTCGCCGCGAGGAGCAGTGCCGCCAGGGCCCAGCGGGCGTCGGGCAGCCAGTGGTGGCTGAAGAAGTTCACGTACACGGCACCGGCGAGGACGGCCGTCACGCGCGGCCGGTAGCCCGTCAGCCGCAGGTCGAGCAGGCGCCAGGCCCGGCAGACGTAACTGCCGAGCGCCGCGTAGAGGAACCCGCCGTACAGCGGCACCCCGCCGACCTTCGTCAACGCCTCCTCCGGGTAACTCCACGAGCCCATCCTCACCTTGACCAACTCGAAGAGCAGGCCGATGACATGGCAGCCGGCGATCACGGCGACGTCCCGGCCGCTGTCCCACCCGACCTTCCACGCCAGGACGGTGAGCCCGATGCCGTACAGCAGCAGCAGGTCGTAGCGGGCGACCGGAAGGTCGGGCAGCAGCGACGAGACCGCGATCCCGCCGACGAGCGCCACGGCGAAGGCGCAGCAGCGCGCCTCCAGCGCCGCGAACCGCAGCAGCTGACGTATCCCGTGCGTGAACGTGTCCATGAGGGGAGGGACGCCCCGGCGACAGCGGTCGGTTCGCGGGGGAGTGAGGGGAGTGGGTGGGTGCGGACAGCGGGGGACGCGGAACGGCGGCGCGCCGCACCCCCGGAGGGAGTGCGGCGCGCCGCCGTGCTGTCGAGCGGAGTGAAGATCAGACCGCCGGAGCCGGGAAGGTCGGGTACTCCACGCCGGAGACGTGCTGGACGACCCGGATGACCTGGCACGAGTAGCCGAACTCGTTGTCGTACCACAGGTAGAGGATCGCGTTGTCGCCGTCGACCTTGGTCGCGCCGGCGTCGACGATCGACGCGTGGCGCGAGCCCACGAAGTCCATCGAGACGGCGTCGGGGGCCGTGGTGAAGTCGATCTGACGCTTCAGCGGCGAGTGCAGCGAGACGTCCCGGAGGTACTCGAGGACCTCGTCGCGGGTGGTCTCGCGGCCCAGGCGCAGGCTCAGGATCGCGATCGAGACGTCCGGGACGGGGACGCGGATCGAGCTGCCCGTGATCGGGGCCTTCAGCTCCGGCAGCGCCTTGGCGACGGCCGAGGCGGCACCGGTCTCGGTGATCACCATGTTGAGCGGCGCGGAACGGCCGCGGCGGTCGGCCTTGTGGTAGTTGTCCAGGAGGTTCTGGTCGTTCGTGAACGAGTGGACCGTCTCCACGTGACCGCGCAGCACGCCGTACTCGTCGTCCATCGCCTTCAGCGGCGGCACGATCGCGTTGGTGGTGCAGGAGGCGCAGGACAGGATCTGCTCGTCCGGCTTGATCGTGTCGTGGTTGACGCCGTGCACGATGTTCGGCACGTCACCCTTGCCGGGCGCGGTCAGGACGACCTTGTCGATGCCGGGGCGCAGGTGCTTCGACAGGCCCTCGCGGTCGCGCCACTTGCCGGTGTTGTCGATCAGGATGGCGTTCTCGATGCCGTACGCCGTGTAGTCGACCTCGGAGGGGTCGTTGGCGTAGATCACCTTGATCGTGTTGCCGTTGGCGACGATCGTGCTGTTCGCCTCGTCGACCGTGATCGTGCCCTGGAACTGACCGTGGATGGAGTCACGGCGCAGCAGCGAGGCGCGCTTCACCAGGTCCTGCTCACCGCCGCCGCGGACGACGATCGCGCGCAGGCGCAGACCGTTGCCCGAACCGGCCTTCTCGATGAGGAGGCGGGCGACGAGGCGGCCGATGCGGCCGAAGCCGTAGAGAACGACGTCACGGCCGTCACGGCGCTCCATCTTGTTCTCGCCCGTGGCCCCGGCGACGGCCTCGGCGGTGAACTCCTCCACCGTGAGACCGCGGTTGTCGGTCTTGTACTCGGCGGCCAGCATGCCGATGTCGATCTGGGACGGGCCGAGATCGAGGGTGGTGAGCGTCTGGAGGAACGGAAGCGTCTCGGTGACCGACAGCTCCTCGCCGGCGATCTGGCGGGCGAACCGGTGGGTCTTCAGGATGCTGACCACCGACTTGTTCACCAGGGAGCGGCTGTGGACCAGGACGGTGATGTCCTGCTCCCGGTGCAGCTTCCCGATGATCGGGATCATCGACTCCGCGATCTCCTCGCGGTTCTTCCAGCTGGTGAACGAGTCGTCATTGACAGTCACAAGTTTATCTTTCGAGCTAGGCGGCGCTCATATGGTAACCCCCGGCCGGTTTGATCAATCAAGGGGTGCCGAACCGTACGATGGGGCCGTCGGGATCCGCCTCCGGTCGGGCGGCCCGCCTACCTTGATGCGGGGGCATGGTGGTGAAGTTCGGGCTGCTCGGATCGCTCGTCGTCCACGACGGGACAGAACTGCGTCCCGTGACCGGACCCAAGGTCCGGGTCCTCCTCGCGGCACTGCTGCTCCAGGCGAACCGAGCGGTGTCCCGGGACGCCCTCAAGGAGGCCCTGTGGGGCGCCTCCGTGCCCGCCAGCGCCGACGCCGCCCTCGCCAACCACCTCACCCGGCTGCGCCGCGTCCTGGCCGCCCTGGACGACGGGACCGACGAGCGGCTGCGCACCGTGGCCCCCGGCTATCAGCTGCTCGTCGACGAGGGCGAGCTCGACGCCGACCTCTTCGAGGCCCGGGTCAGGGCCGTACGGCACGCCCACCGCCGGGAGGACTGGGAGGAGGTCCGGCGCGAGACCGCGCTCGCCATGCCCCTGTGGCGCGGCACGCCCCTCGCCGACCTGGCCCCCTTCGCCGACACCGAGGGGCCCGCGCTCCGCGTCCACCAGCTCGCGGAGGCCCGCCTGCAGGCCCTCGAATGGAGCTTCGACGCAGAGCTCGGGCTCGGGCGGCACCACGAGGCCGTCGCCCCGCTCAGCACGCTGGCGGCCGAGCATCCCCTGCGGGAGGGATTCCACCGGCGGCTCATGCTGGCGCTGTACCGGTCCGGCCGCCAGGCCGAGGCCTTCTCCGTCTACCACCGGCTGCGCCGCAGCCTCGTCGAGGAGCTCGGCACGGAACCGAGCGCCGCCGTCCAGCGGGCCCACCAGGAGGTCCTCGCCGGCGAACCGGCGCCCCACCCGCGCGCCCATACCCGTCTCGCCGCGCCCCGGCCGCCCTTCCAGCTGCCCTGCGAGGGCGACGCCTTCACCGGCAGGGAGGCCGAGGCGGCGGCGATACGAGCGCTGCTCGGCGGGGCGGAGAAGACCGGGACGGGCGCCGGCGAAGGGGAGGGCGCGGGCGGCGGCACCGATGGCGGCACCGCAGGGCGTACCGGCGGCGACGTCGACGGGCGGGACGGCGGCGAGACCGACCGGGCCGACGGCCGCCCCGACGAGCTGCCCGCCCCCGGCGGACCCGCCGCTGCCGCACCCGCCCGCATCAGACCCGTCGTCATCTCCGGCATGGGCGGTGTCGGCAAGACCGCCCTCGCCGTCCACGTGGCCCACCGCCTGCGCGAGGCCTTCCCCGACGGGGCCCTCTACGCCGACCTGCGCGGCTACTGCGTCCACGGCGCCCGCACGGCCCACGAACTGCTCGCCCGCTTCCTCTCGGACCTCGGCGTGCACCACGACTCCCTGCCCGACGACACCGACGACCGCGCCCTGCTCCTCCGCGCGGCGCTCGCCGAGCGCCGTGTCCTGCTGGTCCTCGACAACGCGCGCAACGCCGACCACGTGGCGCCCCTCCTCCCGGCCGGCGGGCCGAGCGCCGCCCTCATCACCAGCCGGCAGCTGCTCGCCGACCTGCCGGGCTCCGTAAGGGTCCCGCTGGCCCCGCTGCCCGCGGCCGACCAGCACGCGCTCCTCGCCAAACTCGCGGGCGCCGATCGGGTACGGCACGAGCCGGAGGCGCTGGCCGACATCATGGCCGCCTGCGGGGGCCTGCCCCTCGCACTGCACATCGTCGGCGGCCGGCTCGCCTCCCGTCCCTCCTGGCCCCTCGCACTCCTGGCGAAACGGCTCACCCCGCACCAGGGCCGCCTGGAGACCCTCACCATGGGCACCTTCGACGTCCAGCGGACCTTCGCCATGAGTTACGTGGCCATGCGCGACAGCGATCAGCCCCTGGAGCGCGAGGCGGCGCGGGCCTTCCGGCTCCTCGGCCGGGCGTGGTCGGGCCACCAGGTCACCCCGCAGTCCACCGCCGCGCTCCTCGACGTCACCGAGCCCCGCGCCGCCGCCGTGCTCGACGTCCTGGCCGACGCCCACCTCGTCCTCAACCCCGAGCCCGACCGGTACGTGCTCCACGACCTCCTCGGCGAGTACGCGTGGCAGCGCGGCGAGGAGGAGGACACGGAGGCCGAGCTCCTCGCCGCCACCCTCCGGCTGCTCTCCTGGTACGTCACGGCCCTCGCGGCGGCGTCGCGCGCCGCAACCCGGGAGACCCAGTCCCCGCCGCCGCTGGAGCGGGAGACCGGGAAACCCCTGTCGCTGCCCGAGTTCGCCGACGACGACGAGGCGATCCGATGGACGGCCAGGGAACTCCCCGCCATCCGGGACGCCCTCACCCTCGCCGGGGAACTGGGCCGCTCCGGCATGGCGTGGCGGCTCGCCGTGGGGCTGTTCGGATACGCCGGTACGCATTGGTGGACGTCGGAATGGGACACCTGTCTCGGACAGGCGATGGACATCGCCCGCGCCCACGACGACACGCTCGGCCAGGCGTGGCTGCACCGGCGGATGGCCGTCGCCCACGGCATGGCCTACCGCAACGAGGCCTGCCTCGCACACCTCCGCATCGCCCTGGAGCTGTTCACCGCGCGCGGTGACGTGCTCGCCCGGGCCTCCATCCTCGGCAACCTGTCGTCCCTCTACTCCCAGATCGAGGACGCCGAGCAGGCACTCGCGTACGCCGAAGCCTCCCGCGACCTCTACCGGGAGGCCGGCAACACCCGCGGCGAGGCGCTCGTGCTCAGCAGGATCGCGGACGCCCGCCAGCTGCTCGGAGACTTCGAGCAGGCGGCCGCGGACATGCTGCGGGTGGTCGAGCTGCTGCGCGCCGACGGCCACTGGCTCTTCCTGGCGACCTCCCTCACCAAGTACGGCGACATCCAGCGCGGTCTCGGTCGCCGCGACGAGGCCTTCGCGGCCCTCGCGGAGGCGCTCGGCATCCGGCACCGGATGGAGGACGCCGGAGGGACGGCCGACTGCCTGGTCTTCACGGCCCGCGCCCACCACCACTTCGGGGAGTGGGACGTCGCCCGCGCGACCTGGGAGACCTGTCTGGAGTTGGCCCGTACGCACAACCTGGCCAAACGGATCGACGAGAGCCTCGAAGGTCTCGCCGCCCTCCCCGACGCGGAGTGAGCCGCGGGGGCCGAGAGGGCCCTGCGGGCGGTGAGGGCCGGGCGGGTGGTGAGGGCCGAGCGAGCCGCGCGGGAACCCCCGGGACGTCCCGGGGACGCATGGGACGGGGGAGGGCGGGAAACCGGCTCTAGGGTTCAGGTCGTCGGCGGTCCAGCCCCCCCCTGTCACCGCCTCAACCCCCCTTACACCTAACGGAGTCAGGCATGCCCCTGTCCGCCCCGTCCCTGCGCCGCCTCGCCGTCGGTGGGGCCCTGGCGTCCGCCCTGCTCGCCGGCCCCGTGCCGACGGCCACGGCCGCCTCGACCGCCGCTCCGGCCGCCGTCTCCGTCACGCCGGAGTGCGCGTCGAGCTGCTTCCTCGCCGTACGGACCGGCGCCCACCCGGACTTCGACCGGGTCGTGGTCGACCTCGGCGGTCCCGGCGTACCCACGGTCCTGGAGACGTGGACCAACACGAGCGGCATCTACACCAACACCGCAGAAGGGGAACCCAGGCGCCTTCCCCTGGAGGGCAAGACCTACCTGAACGTCGAGCTGATGGGGGTCGACAACCGGACGACCTCCGGTCAGGCGTCGTTCACCGGCCCCGCCGTGCAGGAGCTCGCCCTCCCCGCTGTGAAGGGGTACGGCCTCGCCGGCGGGCACGAGGGCTACTTCAGCTTCGGCCTGGCCGTGGGCGACTACAGCAGCTACCGCGTCTTCACCCTCACCAGCCCCAGCCGACTGGTGATCGACGTCTACCACTGAGCCGACGGCGGAGTGTCCCCTACCCCTGATCCCGGCGCAGCCGCTCCCGGATGCCGATCTCGATCGCGCAGAGTCCCTCACCGGAGGGCCACGGGCGCGGGGCCAGGAAGGAGGCGCGGCCAGTCGCGGAGTCGCCGTGGGGAGGCGCGTCGATTTCGTGGGGCGGTCACGGGAACGCGAGGGCCCGGAACACATCCCTGACGCGGGCGAGCGGGCCGGGGTCGCGGGTGAGGTGGAGGCGGTTGGTGAGCAGGACCGCCCAGCGCCCGCGGGACGGTGACACCCACATGCCCGTCCCGGTGAAGCCGAAGTGCGACCAGACGTCGTCCGGGGGCTCCGTGCCCGGCGCCGGATGCCAGAACAGGCCGCGCGGCGGGTCGAGTTCGCCGGTGTGGACGCGCAGCGAGTCGGCCGTCCAGTCGGCGGAGAAGGTACCGGGCACCGGGACGAGGAGGTGGCGCAGGAACCGTCCGACGTCGGCCGTGGTCGTGAAGACCCCCGCGATCCCGCAGGCGCCGCCGAGCAGCCGGGCGGAGAAGTCGTGGACGGTGCCCTTGAGATGCGTTCCGGTCTCCTCGTCGTACTCGGTGGGAGCGCACCGGTCCTTGAGCGCGGCGGGCAGCGGGCCGTACCGGGTCTCCACCAGGGCGAGCGGGGTCCAGACCCGCTCCTCGGCGAGTCGGGGGAGCGGACGGCGGGTGAGGTGCTCGGCGAGATAGCCGAGGATCAGCGCCGCCCGGTCGGTGTACGCGACGGCCTCCCCGGGCCGGTGCCGCAGCTGCTCGGCGAGCACGCCGTCCCGGACGTCCTGCGGGTCGGAGCCGTACAGGTGCCGGAGGTTGGCGCGCAGCGGCAGGCCCGCGGTGTGCGTGAGGAGGTGGTGCGCCGTCGCGCGGGCGAGGGGCCGTGCCGCCGCCTCGGGCCAGTAACTGCCCAGCGGGGCCGCCGGATCGAGCTTCCCGGCGTCGACGAGGGTGCCGATCACCGCCCAGACGGCGAGGATCTTGGTGAGGCTCGCCACGTCGAACAGCGTGTCGTGGCGCATCGGTTCACCGGGCCGTGCCGGGTCGAGCAGGCCGACCGCCCCTTCGGACACCGTCGTACGGGCATCACCCACGGCCCAGACCATGCCGGGGCACACACCCGCGCGGACGGCGTCGCCGAGGAGCCGCTCGAAAGGGTCGCTGCGCTGCACCAAGGCGGGCCTCCGGACGGTTGCGGGCGGCCCTGGCCTGGTGGGCCGTGCTCCGGAGTCATGCCCCGGCCGTGCGGGAAGACACCCTTCCGGGTGTCTGTCTCCCCACCGGCCGCATGCCGGTCACCTCGCGTCCGTCTCCTTGTCGGGATTGTCGACCGGCTTGCAGGTGACCTCGTCGCGCGGGGTGTAGTGGGTCTTGAAGGTCTCCCGCTTGACCTCGGCGCCGCCGTTCTTGAACACCCGGTCCACCGAGATGTCGAAGCCCTCCAGCGGCGGCTGCGGCACACAGGCCTTGCCGGTGCCCTCGGCCTTCTTCGGCTCCGTGAGGTTGGTGCGCTCTCCGGCGACCGCCTCCACCGAGTCGTACTTCTTCGTCCCGAGGAAGCTCACGGTGACGGACGAGTCCGTCGCGCCCGCCTTGATGTAGATCGGCTTCCCGGAGTCGTTGCGGAACTTCAGGTCGAGCTGGCCCCAGGCGACGGTCGCCTCGCGGCCGGCCGGGTATCGCTCGATGTAGAAGGAGTGGGCGCCGTACTCGACGGGCTTCACACCGGCGAAGAACATGGCGTTGAACATGGTGGTGGCCATCGCCGACACACCACCGCCGGGCGCGGAGCGGTACTGGCCGTCGAGGATCATCGTGCCGTCGACGAAGCCGTTGTCCGGGGTGCGCTCGCCGACCGTCTCGTTGAAGCTCCACACCTCGCCGGGCTGCACGATCGAGCCGTTGATGAGCTCGGCGGCCCGGCCGATGTTCGTCGTCCGGTAGGGAGCGCTCGGGAAGTTCACCGTGAACGTCGACATCTGCTCGGTGATCCCGAGCCGCGCGAGGGACTCGGACGTCAGCTCGGGCTGGGTGACCGTCGTGGCCACGGCGGCGGTACGGGCGGCGGTACCCGACTGGGTGAGCAGCGGGCGCACGGCGTCACCGAGGGCCTTCGCGGTCACCTCGTGCCCTGGCCTGCCCTCCGACTCCACGACGGCCTTGCCGTCCCGTACGCCGAGGGTCGCCTCGACGGGCGCGCCCGTCAGGGAGGAGATCGGGTCCGCCACGTCCGGGTCGCGCAGCAGCGCCTCGGCGTCGAGGGCGGCGGTCAGCCGGCCGTTCTCGTTCTTCACGGCGAGGTGATCGCCGAGGGTCGCGGCGGAGATCCGGAGCCGGTCCTGGCCCGCGGTGAGCGTCACCGGGCCGGAGACGGCGGGCTTCGCGTACGTGTCGAGGAAGCGGGTCACCTCGGCCGCGGACAGCTTCGGCTCGGTCAGGGCGACGGGAAGGGTGACGGGCGCGGCGCCGGTGGTGGCGGGGTAGGCGGCGCGCAGCGTCTCGACCGCCTTCCCGGCGTCCAGCTTCTGCCCGGTCACGGGCCGGGTCGCGACGGCCTTGCCCTCGCGGAAGGCCACGGACCCCTCGCGCACCGTGCGGTCGTTCTTCTTGGCCAGCTCGGCCACGGCGGCGTTCGCCTTGTCCGTGTCGTACGCGAAGACCGGGTCGATCTCGCGCTCGCCGGACGAGAAGAGTCGCCCGATGACGGTGAACGGGTCGCGGGAGGGATCGGCCGCGCGCTCGGCGGTCTTCGCCAGGTCCACGGTGAGGCCGGCGGACGCCGGCGCCACGGTCGAGGCGCGGTCGCCGACGCGCACGGGTATCGGCGCGCTCCACGCGGCCGGGGCCTCGGCCGCCAGCTCGGCCTCGGCGTCGGCACGGCTCATGCCGCCGATGTCCACGCCGCCGACGCGGGTGCCGGCGGATATGTCGTCGCCGGTGGCGACGAGTCCCGCCACGTACAGCCCGCCCGCGGCGACGGCGACCACACCCGTCGCGATCGCCGCTGTCCGGAGACGCGGGCGGCGCCCCTCGCGGGGCGTCGGGGCATGGTCGGTCGTGGAGCGGGGCACACGCTCTCCCGTGGCGTCGAGGATCGAGGGAACCACTCGACGGTACGCCGAAAGAGTGTCTTATGCACATAAGGGTGGTTTGACCTGCGAGGATACGGAGAGAGTCGAAGCGTGTGCGGAACGTACGCACATGTCGGACATCGGGGATTGGGCGGTCGGCACCCGCCGCAGCAGCCCGGCGCCGCTGCGAGCCGAGGCGTTGGGGGCGTCGGTCCCGTCAGGCGGTTTCGTCGGCCTGCACGGGTGTCTCGGGGAGGACGAGTCCGGCCCGCGCGGTGCGTCGGCGGTGCCACCACGCCGTGACGCGCTGGTGGACGAGACGTCCCGTGGCGAACAGGGCGAACAGCCCCCACACCACGACGACGACGGTCTGCGCGTGGTCCAGGAGATCCCGGTCACCACCGGGCTCGTCCGCGGCGAGGAGGGCGGCGACCGCCCAGATGCCCCACGCCGTCGCGACGTCCTTCGTGTTCTTCACCCCTGCCCCTCCGCCGATCCCTTCCCAGAGCTTACGGCCCGGCGGCACGCCCGCACCGCCGGGCGGCTGCCCGCCCGTACCCCCACGGGCTCCCCGGCGCACGCCTTAAGCTGGAGCGATGCCTGCCTCGCCCTCCGGCCCCGGGCCCCAGTCCGTCGACCGGGCCCTCGCCGTCCTCGACGCCGTCGCCGACGCCGACCGGCCCGTCGGAGCGAAGGCACTGGCCAGGCGCCTCGGCTGCGCGCTCTCGACCGTCTACCACCTGACCGGGCCCCTGCTCGCGCGCGGCTACCTCGTCCGCACCACCGAGGGATACGCACCCGGGCCCCGAGTCCCGGCCCTGCACCGCTCCCACCAGCGGCACCACGGGCTCGGCGCGGGTACGGGCGAGCTCCTCGGCCGGCTGCGGCGCGCTACGGGCGCGGAGGCGTACCACACCGCCTACCGGGACGGCCTCATCACCGTCGTCGACACCACCGCCCCGGTCACCGACACGGAGCACCCCTTCACGCCGGGCCCCGAACAGCGCGCCCACGCGACCGCCCACGGCAAGGCCCTGCTCGCCGCGCTGCCCCGCCCGCTGCGCCGTCGCTATCTGGCGGAGCACGGAATGGCCCGCTTCACCGAGCGGACGATCACCAGCGCCGAGCGCTTCGAGGCCGAGGTCGACCGGGTGCGCGGTCAGGGCATCGCCGTTTCGGTGGGCGAGGCCGACCTCGCGTACACCTGTCTGGCCGTGGCCCTGCCCGAGCGCGGCGACGGCATCGTGCACGCCCTCTCCGTCTCGCTGCCGACCGCCGACTTCGGGCGGCGGCAGGGCGAGATCCGGGCCGCGCTCACCCGCGCCGTACCGGAGTTTCCGGTCCTGCCGGAATCCTGACCCGACCGACTGGCCGCGCCCGGCGGGGCGCCGCAGGCTTGACGCATGATCTTCATCGCCGTCCGATTCACCGCCCGCCCCGACCACGCCGACCGCTGGCTCGACCTGGTCGCCGACTTCACCCGCGCCACCCGCGAGGAGCCCGGCAACCTCTTCTTCGACTGGTCCCGCAGCGTCGACGACCCGAACGTCTTCGTCCTCCTGGAGGCCTTCGCCGACGCCGAGGCGGGCGCGGCCCACGTCGCCTCCCCACACTTCACGGCCGGTCTCGCGACCATGGCCGGCGCCATCGCCACCACCCCCGAGATCATCAACGTCGAGGTCCCGCAGCAGGGCTGGGGCGCCATGGCGGAGCTCACCCCGACCGACGCCTGAGTCGCTCCCGGCGCCGGCCCGAGCCCTTCCCCGGGACCCCGGGGGCGCGCCGTCCCGCCTGATAGGTTCGCGTGCACACGCAGGCGGGGCGGCGGCCCGAGGGGAGAAGCGGCACATGGCGGTGAGCGGGCGGCAGACCGGCAGGCCCACCCTTGAGGAGGTCGCGGCCCTGGCCGGAGTCGGCCGTGGCACGGTGTCCCGGGTCATCAACGGCTCGCCCCGGGTGAGCGAGCAGGCCAAGGCGGCCGTCGAACAGGCCGTCGCCGAACTCGGCTACGTACCCAACCGGGCCGCCCGCGCCCTGGCCGGCAGCCGGACCGACGCCGTCGCCCTGGTGATCCCCGAGACCGAGGCGCGGCTCTTCGCGGAGCCGTACTTCCTCGACATCATCCGTGGGGTCAGCAGTGAACTCGCCGAGGCCGACAAGCAGTTGCTCCTGACCCTGATCCGCAGCGAGCAGGAACGGCAGCGCTTCGAGCAGTACCTCGCCGCCCAGCGCGTCGACGGCGTCCTCCTCGTCTCCGTACACGCCTCCGACCCCCTGCCCGACCAGGTCCGCGCCCTCGGCCTGCCCGCCGTCCTCAACGGCCGCCGCACCGAGGACGAACGGGTCGCCTTCGTCGACTCCGACAACACCGGTGCCGGCCGGGCCGCCGTCGCCCATCTCGCCGCCCGCGGCCGCCGCGCCATCGCCACCGTCACCGGACCGCTCGACATGTATGTGGCCCGCTGCCGCCTCGACGGCTACCGGGACGGCCTGGAAGAGGCCGGGCTCGCCCCCGACGAGACGCTCGTCGCCAACGGCGACTTCACCGAGGAGGGCGGGCGCCGCGCCATGCGGCAACTCCTGGACCGCAGACCGGACCTGGACGCCGTCTTCGCCGCCTCCGACGTCATGGCCGCGGGCGCCCGGAGTGTCCTGCGCGAGGCCGGCCGCCGGGTTCCCGAGGACGTGGCGCTCGTCGGTGTCGACGACTCGGCCGTCGCCCGGCACATGGACCCGCCGCTGACGAGCGTCCGCCAGCCCATCGAGGAGATGGGCCGCACCATGGCCCGGCTGCTCCTCCAGGAGATCGCCGCGCCCAGCGAGCCCGACGAGCAGCCCCGGCAGATGCTCCCGACGGAACTCGTGGTCCGCGCCTCGTCCTGACGCCGGCCGTCCGCACCCGACGCCGAACCACCCACCGCCCGAACCTCCGCACCGACGCCGCACCTCCGCCGCCCGAGCGTCCGCATCCGCCGCCGAACCTCCGCACCGGCGCCGGCCCGCCGCACCGGTCGCG
Organism: Streptomyces sp. NBC_00572; assembly: GCF_026341815.1. GTDB lineage: Bacteria > Actinomycetota > Actinomycetes > Streptomycetales > Streptomycetaceae > Streptomyces. Next base: position 687,543 of record NZ_JAPENX010000002.1, on the reverse strand, counting down.
AAGGCGCCGAGATGCAGGCGTCCCGGGCGCCCCGGAGAATGGACACCGTACGGGGTCCTATCCGCGATCAGGGCGCTCCCGACGGCGTCCGTCCGACCCGGCAAGGGGGCGGTCGACGATGTCGCTGCGCCAGCCGAACCGGCCGCTCGCCGCGACCGGTGCACTGCGCCGATGGACCCTCGTGTACCTCCTGATCGTGGCTCTGCTCACGGTTGCCTACCTGCAGTTCCCCGCCCGGCACACCGTCCTGTGGGCGCTCATCGGCCTCTGCGGCGTCGCCGCCATCCTCGTCGGCGTCCATCTGCACAAGCCCTCCCGGCGCTGGCCCTGGCTGGTGCTCGCCGCCGCCAATCTCGCCTTCGTGGGCGGCGACACCGCGTACAACGCCCTGGAGGGCTTCTTCGGCCAGATCAGACCCTTCCCGTCCGTCGCCGACGCCCTGTACCTGGTCACCTACCCACTGTTCGCCGTCGGCCTCTTCGGCTTCATCCGCTACCGGGCCGTCGGCCGTGACCTCGGCGTCGTCCTCGACGCGCTGATCCTCACCTCGGGCCTCGCGCTGCTCTCCTGGGTCAACCTCATCACCCCGCTGGCCAGGAGCGAGGACATGAGCTGGACCGAGAAGGCCATCTCCATCGCGTATCCCCTCGGCGACGTGCTGATGCTCGCGATGCTCGCCCGGCTCCTGGTCCCCGGCGGCCTCAGATCCCGGTCCGTGCAGCTCCTCACGCTCGGCACCTGCGGCATCCTCGCCTCCGACGTCATCTACGGCACCCTCCAGCTCAGGGGCACCTGGCAGGTCGGCACCCCCTGGGACCTGGGCTGGGTCGTCTTCTTCACCGCCTGGGGCCTCGCGGCCCTCCACCCCTCGATGACCGGACTCACCGAGCGCGCCCCCGAACCGGCGCCGCACGTGGCCGAGCGCCGGCTCGCCCTGCTCGCGGGTGCCTCGCTCGTCGCGCCCGCCCTGCTCCTCTTCCAGTCGCTGCGCCACGACCGGGACCAGGACATCGCGGTGATCGCGATCTTCTCGGCCCTCATGTTCCTGCTCGTCCTCGCCCGGCTCTGGGGCATGATGAACGACCACGACAAGGCCGAGGCCCGCGAACGCAGCCTCCGGATGGCCGCCGCCTCCCTCGTCGCCGCCCTGAGCCCCCGCGAGGTCGCCGGCGCCGTGGAGACGGCGTCCGCCACCCTCTTCGGCCCCGGCACCGGGCACCGGGTTCTCCTCCTCACCCGGGACCGCAGGGGCGGCCTGAGCGGCGTGGCCACCGCCGGCCACCCCTGGAGCTGCCGCACGGACGAGCTGACCCGGCCCCCGGCATCGCCTCCCCGGCCGTCGAACGAGTCGGCCGGGCCGTCGGACGAGCCGACCCGGCACCTCGCCACCACCGAGCCCGATCCGACGCGTCCACGCACCGATCCACCCCGGCCCGCCACCGACACGCCTCCCCGGCCTCCCGGGACCGCCTGGCCCGAGACCGTCTCCGACGGCACCCGGCTCCTCCCCGCGTCCCGGCTCGACCCCGCCGTCGCCGCGGAGCTCGAACCCGAGTCCTTCGCCCTGCTCTGTCCCCTGGAACTCCAGGCCCCGGCGGGCTCCGAACCGCTGCTAGGCGTCCTGCTCCTCGCCGGCCCGGAGAAGAAGCTCGCCGAGATCTCGGGCCCCGCCCAGTCCCTCGCCTCCCAGGCGGCCCTCGCCCTCGAACGCTTCGCACTCAGCGAGGAGGTGAACCGCCGTACCAGCGAGGCCTACTTCCGTACCCTCGTGCACAACACCTCGGACGTCATCCTCATCGTCGACGACGACGACACCGTCCGGTACGCCAGCCCCTCCGCCGAGTCCATGTTCGGCCGCTCCCTGCTCCCCGGCACCCCCCTCACCGACCTCGTCGCCCCCGCCGACACGGCCGCCGCCCTGCGCGTCCTGTCCGACGCGCGCACCCGCGCCGCCGTCGACGCCCGGGACGACTGGAAACTGCTCCACGGCGGCTCCGCCGACCTGGAGGTCGAGGTCCGCTGCAGCAACCTCCGCGACGAGCACACCGTGCACGGCCTCGTCCTCACCCTCCGCGACGTGACCGAGCAGCGGAAACTGGAACGCGAGCTGACCCACCGGGCCTTCCACGACTCCCTCACCGGGCTCCCCAATCGCGTCCTCCTCCTCGAACGGGTCGAACGCGCCCTGCTCAGGGGCCGCCGCGAATCCACCCTGACCTGCATGCTCTTCGTCGACCTCGACGACTTCAAGGTCGTCAACGACACCATGGGGCACTCCGTCGGCGACGAACTCCTCGTCGCCGTCGCCCGCCGCCTCACCTCCGTCCTGCGGCTCACCGACACCGCGGCCCGGCTCGGCGGCGACGAGTTCGCCGTCCTCATCGAGGGCGCGCGGGAACCCCGCGACGCCGAGACCCTCGCGGCGGAGATCGTGCACACCCTGAGCCAGCCCTTCCACCTCACCGACGGAGCCGTCTCCGTGTCGACCAGCGTCGGCGTCGCGACCGTCCTCGACAGCGCCCACGCAGAGGAACTCCTCGGCCACGCCGACCTCGCCCTCTACGCGGCCAAGGCCGCCGGCAAGAAGCGCTGGCGGCTCTTCCACCCCGAGTTCCACTCCCGACTCGTCGCCCGGCACGAACTCCAGGCAGGCATGGACACGGCCATCGCCGATCACGCGTTCGCCCTGCGCTACCAGCCGATCGTCGAGGTACGCGACGGTGCGCCGGCCGGCCTCGAAGCGCTCATCCGCTGGCCGCACGCCCGGCGAGGCATGGTCCCGCCGGACCAGTTCATCGCCCTGGCCGAGGAGAGCGGCCACATCATGCCGCTCGGCGCCTGGGTCCTCGAACACGCCGCGCTCGACATCGCCCGCTGGCAGCGCGCCCGCCCCCGGCAGGCCCCGCTGTACGCCAGCGTCAACGTCTCCGCCCGCCAGTTCCGCGACCCCGGCTTCCTCGAAGGCGTCCGCCGCACCCTCCGCTCCTCCGGACTCGCGCCCGGCTCGCTCGTCCTGGAGCTCACCGAGTCCGTCCTGATGCGCAGGGACGCCCAGATCAGGACCACCATGGCCGCCCTCAAGGACCTGGGCGTCTCCATCGCCATCGACGATTTCGGCACCGGCTTCTCCTCGCTCAGCTACCTGCGCGAGTTCCCCATCGACGTCCTCAAGGTCGACAAGTCGTTCATCGACAACATCACCACCGACCCGCAGCAGGTGGCACTCGTGGAGGGCATCGTGCGCATCGCCGACGTCCTCGGCCTCCAGGTCGTCGCCGAGGGCATCGAGCACGAGGAGCAGCGCGCGCTCCTCGCCGACATGGGCTGCCGCTACGGGCAGGGCTTTCTCTTCGCCCGCCCCATGACCGCCCACCAGGCCGAGTCGTATCTGCACCGCGCCCCGCCGTCCGCCGCCCGGCCGCCCGCCCGGCCCGCCGTCCGCCCGGCCGCCAGGGCGGGGCACCCCCCGCGCCCGTCCCGCTGGCGCGACCTCGAACACCTCCAGCGGACCAGCCGCATGTGCGACGCCGTCATCGACGAGATCGACGGCCGCCGCATCCGGGTCGGCGACGACTGGCTCATCGACTTCGCCTCCTGCAACTACCTCGGTCTCGACCTCGACCCGACGGTCATCGCGGCGATCGAACCCGAGGTCAGACGCTGGGGCACCCACCCCAGCTGGTCACGGCTCATCGGCAGCCCCCGGCTCTACCCCCGGATCGAGGAGCGGCTCACCGAACTCCTCGGCGCCCCCGACACGCTGCTGCTGCCGACCATCACCCTCATCCACCAGTCGGTGATCCCGCTCCTCGCCGGCACCGGACAGGTCTTCGTAGAGGCACAGGCCCACCGCACCGTGTACGACGGCTGCGTCGCCGCCCGCGGCCAGGGCGCCGAGGTCCACCGCTTCCACGCCGAGCGGCCCGACGAGCTGTCGGCGCTGCTGCGGGGCGCGCCCGCCGACGCGAGCCGCCTCATCTGCATGGACGGCGTCAACAGCATGACCGGCAACTTCCCCGACCTCCCCACCCTGGCCCGGATCTCCCGCGAGAACGGCGCCCTGCTGTACGTCGACGACGCCCACGGCTTCGGTGTCATCGGGGAGCACCACCCCGGCGAGACCAGCCCCTACGGCTCGCGCGGCAACAGCATCGTCCGCCACCTCGGCGAGACCTACGACGACCTGGTCCTGGTCGGCGGCTTCTCCAAGGCGTACTCCTCGCTGCTCGCCTTCCTCGCCGTCCCGAAGTGGCTCAAGGACCACCTCAAGGTGGCGGCGGCCCCGTATCTGTACTCCGGTCCCTCGCCGACGGCCTCGCTCGCCACCGCCCTCGCCGGACTCGACGTCAACGACGAGCGCGGGGACGAGATCCGGTCCGGGCTCTACCGCAAGACGGCCCGTGTCCTCTCCCATGTGCGCGCCCTGGGCATCGCCACCCCCAACACCGACGGACTGCCGATCATCGAGATCCCGCTCGGCAAGTCCGACGACCTCGACGCGGTCGCCGCCTTCCTCTGGGAACACGGCATCTACGTGACGCTCGCCTCCTACCCGCTCGTCCCGCGCGACCGGGTCGGCTTCCGCGTCCAGGTCACCGCCGCCAACACCGACGAGGAGATCGAGGAGCTCTGCGCGGTGCTCACCGCGCTCGCCGAGCGCTTCCCCCTGCAGCCCGCCGGCGCCGTCCGCCCCTCCGCCGTCACGGCCGGCCGGACACCGGAGCCGTGAGTGCGCCGCAACCGGGACGCCGACTGGGACGCCTGGCCCGTCGCCGACTACCTCGCCGAGAACTACCGCCGGCTCCACCCCTGCGACATCGGCGTCATCCACCACCACGCCGCCGTCTACCGGCGCTACGCCCCCGGCAGCCTGGCCCGCACCCTCGAGCTCGGCGCGGGCCCCAACCTCTACCCCCTGATGCTCGCGGGCGCGGCGAGCCGCCGGATCGACGCCCTCGAACCGAGCGCCGCCGGCATCCGCTATCTGCGCCGCCAGCTCGCCGAGGGCGTCGACGCCAGCTGGCAGCCCTTCTACGCCCTGTGCCGCTCCCTCGACCCCGCCCTCCCGGAGAGCGGTGCGGAGGCGCTGCGCCCGGTGCGGGTCGTGCCCGGCACCGTCGACGACCTGGTCCCCGGCACGTACGACCTCGCCTCGATGAACTTCGTCGCCGAGAGCGTCACGGAGGACTTCGCCGAGTTCACCGCGCTCTGCGACGCCTTCGTCCACGCGGTCCGCCCCGGCGGGCGTCTCCTCGCCGCGTTCATGGAACGCATGCCCAGCTACCGGATCGGCGCGGGACCGCTCTGGCCCGCCTGCCCGGTCGACGAGGCCGCCCTGCGGGCCGTCTTCACACCCCGTACCACCGGCCTGCGGATCGCCCGGGTCGCCAAGGACCTCACGCTTCCCGAGTACGGGGACACCGGCATCCTTCTCCTCACCGCCGAGCGGTCCGCCACCGAGACCGGCGCACCTGCGCCTCAGGGGTGACGCCGGATCGTCTGCGCGTACTCCTCCAGGGACGAGCCCGGTGTCCCGTCGTACAGCTGCCGGTCGAAGGCCCACATCATGCCCTCGAGACCGCAGGACGCCATCTGCCGGGACGCCGTCTCCGTCACTCCGGGCCGGTACGGGGACACCTGCGGCCCGGCGCTCTCCCCGGTCAGCCGGGTGAAGCCCGCGCTCTTGGCCACCGCCACCACCCAGCGCGCCGAGGACCAGTCGCGCACCAGCGCGTCGTCCGGGGCGGCGACGTCCGTCCGCGCGTCGGCGGGCGCGCAGCCGTTGTCGTCGGGGTCGCCGGTCCCGTCCACCAGGGCGGTGGTGACGATCCGTACCGTGTCCCGGTGCTCGACCAGCGGGAGCGTCAGGAAGAACCCGGCGCCGCGCGCGACGAGCCGGATCGACGGGGTGCCGACGAGCCGGGCGTCGACGGCCGCCCGCAGGTCGGAGGGGTAGAAACCGGCCCCCGGGACGAGGATCTTGAGTGCCCCCTCGTACCCGAGCGAGGTGTAGAGGTCGAGCTGCCAGTTCACCGCCCCGGCCAGGGCCCCGGCGTACCAGTCGTACCACCGGGCCACCTGCTCCCGGGTGAACGGCTTCCCGTGGTACGTGGCCTCCCCGGGCCGCCACCCCGGGTACGGGCTGCTCTCCTGGGCGTGGCTGTCGTACGCCCAGAACTCGGCGGGACCGCCGCTCTCCGACAGCGGGGTCGGATAGGCGAACTCACCGCTCTCGTTGACGCCGACCCGGACCGCCCAGAAGTTCTCCAGGCCGATCAGCCGGTCCACCGCGTGCGCGTACTCGGCGACGTGCTCCCGTACGGGTTCGCTGAACACGATGTTCGGGACGCCGGTGGACCGTTCGCCGAACTGGTTCAGGAAGACCGACTCCGGGAAGGCGTCCGGCAGCCACTGCGGCGGATGGTTGAGACCGAGCCCCGCCTCCACCCGCAGCCCCGCCTCCCGGAAGGCGTCGAGCCGGTACCGCACTTCGCGCGCGTACCCCTCGTCGTACACGCCCTGCTCCGGCTCCAGCCTGCTCCAGTCGATCTGGAGATGGGCGACCCGGATGCCGTGCTCGTACTCGGTGCGCGCCCGGTCCGGATCCGTCTGCAGTGTGCCGTACCAGTACGGCTCCGGGTCCGCCGGTTCGTGCCGCAGCACGGCGAACGCCCCCACGAGCAACACGAGAACCGCGAGCGCCGCGAGCGCGGCTGACACACCCCGGGATCCGGTCCACCACCGCGTCGTCACGACAGCAGCTCCCGGTACAGGGCCCCGTACCGGGCCGCGAACCGCTCGGGACCGAAGTGGTCCTCCACGAGGGCCCGGCCCCGGTCGGCGAGCACGTCCCAGGAGCGCGGCTGGTCGAGCAGCCAGGCCAACTGCTGCCCGGTGCGTCGCGCGTCGCCCGCCGGGGCCCGCAGCACCGCGTGCCCGAAGTCGGCGAACTGGGGGAGGTCGCTGAGGATCGCCGGCCGCCCCGAGGCGAGCGCCTGCAGGACGGTCAGCGGGATGTCGGCCTTGCCGCCGAGCACGGCCGGCGGGAACAGCAGCACATGGACGGTGGAGAGCAGCGCGTGCATGTCCTCGACATACCCGCGCACCTCGAAGTCGGTCAGCCCCGCCGCGCCGGCCCGCTCCCGCAGCGCCTCGTCGAGCATCGCGTTGTCCTGCCCCGGCCGCCCGCGCATCGCGAGCACGAGGCGGAACCTCGACCCCGTCCGTACGGCCTCCGCCGCCGCGTCGATCGCCGTCTCCGCACCGCCGTGCAGATCGTGGTGCCCCGCGAACAGCACCACCGGGAATCCCTCCGGGCGCGGCTGGTACGGCCACTCGTCCAGGCCGATCATGGGCGGGATCACCCGTACGTCCCCGAAGTTCGAGGCCCGCAGCCGCCGTGCCATGGACTCCGACAGGGCGACCGTCGTCCCCAGCGGCCGGATGTGCTTCAGGTAGCGGGCGTTCATCACTCCGGGCACGGTGTGGACGACCGGCCGCCCCCCGAGCAGCAGCGGGCGCAGCCACGAGAAGGCCGGGAAGGTACGGCCGACGGTGAGGAAGGCGTGCACCAGGTCGACCCGGCGGGCCAGGACCGCGCCGAAGAGGGCGGACTGCACCCGCTCGGGAACGTGCGGCACACCGTCGCGGGAGAGGATGCGCACGGGCCGGCCGCGCCCCGGCGGGGGCTGCCGGCGGCCCGGCCACTGGGAGAACCAGACGAAGTCCACGTCGGGCAGGGACCCGAGGACATCGGAGGCGAGCCGCACGTCACACCCTTCCGCCCCGTCCAGCGGGCTGCTGGTCAGGAGGAGAACGCGGGGGCGCCGCTCACCGTGGCGCATCGCGCGCTCCCGTCACGGGGGCGCTGTCGCCCCGCTCTGCCGGAGGCGGTTGCGGCGCCGACCGCAGCGGGCCCGGCACCGCCGATCCCGGCACCGCGAATGCGGTCACGCTCGGTCCGGGCAGGGACGACGGCAGTCGGTACAGGGCGAGCGTGCCGTACGTGGGTCCGTCGAACGCGAACACCGGCCGCAGCCCCTCCGTGAGCCGCTGCACCTCCGCGAGCGAGGAACGCCCGTACCCCTGCTCGATGACCCGCCACGGCACGATCACGTACCGGGCGTCGTGGGCCGCCTGCTCCTCGGGGGTCGTCCAGTTCCCGAGCCGGTAGGAGTCGTTCAGCGCCCAGTTGGTGACACCCCGCGTCCGCTGCCCGTCCACCGTGACGATCCCAGTGCCCACCGGTACCTGGGTGAGCAGATACGTGCGGAGGCGGTCGAAGCCGTCGTCGGGTGTCCACCGGTCGCGCGCGTACACCGCGGCGGGGGTGGCGAGGAGCGCGACGAGGGCGCCGCAGGCCACGAGGCGCAGTCCGCGCCGGTGCCGGGACGGCATCGGCACGGTGACCGCGAGCGCCACCAGGTTCGGCACGAACAGCAGGTACAGCGCCTGCTCCTCCAGGGTGCCCACGCCGAGCGCGTACCCCAGGGTGACGATCGCCGAGGCGTGGAAAAGAGCGAGCAGCCGATACACGGGCTCCTTGCGGCGAAGCAGCAGGAAGAGCGCCACCGGGGTGAGCGCGAGCAGCACGTACGTGCCCGCGTACGCCGGCATTTCGTCGAGGAGCCGGCCGGCGAGCGAGGGCGTGCCCTCCGCGTTGAAGCCGGTCTCCTGCACGATCCCGAGGAGCCGGCGGACGCCGGACGTCTTCGCCTCCCAGAACTCGTCGAAGTGCCCGAATCCGGCAATCAGCGCCACGTAGACGGCGTACGAGAGGGCGGTCACCGCGACGGTCCGGGCGACGAGCCTCCGGGGTGGACCCCAGCCGAGGAGCAGGGCGGCCAGCAGCGGCAGCACGGTGAGCAGGATCGCGTGATCCTTCGTCAGGATCGCCAGCCCGAAGAACATCCCGGCGAGCACCGCCCGGGCCCGGGGCCGCGGCGGCGGATCGGACCGGGTGAGTCCCACCAGGACCAGATAGCCCGCGAGGATCCACACCATCGTCCCGGTCTCCAGGAGCACCCGGTTGTTCTGCCGGATGCAGAACTGGTCCAGGGCGAACACCACCCCGGCGACCGCGCCCGCGCCGCGCGACCGCACGCGGGCGACGAGAAAGACGATCAGGGCCGCGGTGACCCCGGCGAGGAGCGCGTTGAGCACCCGCGAGGAGTGCACGCCCGCGATGATGTCGGAGTGCTCCCCGACGACCTTCGTCCAGCCGGCCTCCAGGTAGAAGTAGCCGGGCGGGTGGAGGAAGAACAGCCCCTCGTCGGTACGGGGGAAGCCGCCCGCGGCGGCGCTGTCCCCGAGCCGCCGGTAGATCGGCTCGTCGATGAACAGGTCGCCCGCCCGGCTGATCTGCATCAGGCGCAGGGCCATGGTGAGCAGCGCCGCCCCGGCCGCGTACACCACGGTCGGTACGGGGCCGCGCCGCCGCCGGGGAGGCGGGGAAGAGGAAGGGACCGGCGTCGCCGGTTCGGTGCCGGCGGACGCGGGAGCGGTGTGCGGAACGGTCACGACACACCTCCGGCGGTCCGGACCTCGATGCCGGGGCCGCGTGCGGGGGCCGGCTTCGTCGCGGTCCACCCCGTCTCCGGCAGCAGGTACACCTCGGGCACGCGCGGGACGCGGCCCTCGGGGAACAGGGCGTCGGCCTGGGTCCCGTACCCCCCGATCAGCTCGGCCTTCCGGTCGAGGCCCCGCTCCCAGGCACGGGCCACCAGCCGGTGCCGCGCGATGAAGCGGGCGTCGGGGGTGGCGTGCTGGTTGTACGGGAAGTCGCTGTAGTACACGACCCGGCGGCCGCTCCGCTCGGCGGCGGTGCGGACCACGACGTGGTCGGCGTGCCCGCCCACGCCCAGCGGGGCCAGGACCAGACCGCCGGAGCGACCGGGCAGCAGCTCGTCGACGGTGGCACCGACCAGGCGCAGGGTCTCGGCGTCGTGCCGGGAGACCCGGCCCCGGGACAGGTGCAGCCGGTACGTGGGATACACATGGGCCACCTCGGGCAGCAGTCGGGCCAGCCGACGTGTGCCGGGCCGGGGCCGGGGCAGCCGCCGGAACAGTCCGTCGACCAGACCGACGTGGCGGCAGCGGACGTCGAGCCGGTCCAGGACCCGCCGGTCCTCGGCGCGCCGCTCGGCGAACAGCTCCTCCGCGTCGTCGGCGCCGATCTGCTTCAGGTACTGCCGGCCGGAGAGGGTGTACGGCGGTGGCGCGGCCTCCGTGAACAGCGAGGCGACCGTCACCGGCGCCCGACGCCCCGCCCAGCCCAGCAGCCCGCCGCAGGACAGGACGGCGTCGTCCAGATGCGGCGAGAGCACCAGGATCGGGACGCCCGATCCGACGACGGTCCGGATGAAGCTGGTCAGCGGGTCGTCAGCCATGACGCACCCCTCTTCCTCGGCCGCCGTGCGGAGGCGGGTGCGTCCAGGAGCCGGTGGGCCAGGGCCAGATAGCGGCCCGTCATCTCGTCCCACGTGTAGTGCTGGGCGGCGATCCCGGAGCGTCGGCCCAGCCGGCGGCGGAGCGCCGCGTCCGTGGCCAGCTCGTTCATCCGCCGGCCGAAGGCCGCCACGTCGAACGGCGGCACGGCCACATCGCCGCCGTCGCGCATCCAGCGCAGCGCGGGCAGGTCGAAGTGGAGGACGGGCTTGCCGTACGCCATGCCTTCGAGGGCCACCAGACCGAAGGTTTCGTGGCGGGACGGCACCACCAGGAAGGCGCTGTCGCGCAGGAGCTGGCGCTTGCGGTCGCCCTCGGCGTATCCGACCCAGTGGATCCGGGGCTTCGGGCCGCGGCCGTGGGCGGCCACGAGGGCGGCGAGCCGGCGTTCCTCGGCCGGGGTTCCGCTGCCCGCGATGAGCAGCTCCAGCGGCGGCGCGGCGCTGTCGTACGCGTCGAGGAGCAGGTCGAGGCCCTTGACCCAGGTGTCGATGCGTCCCAGGAACAGGATGAACTGCCCGCCGCCCAGCCGGTTCTCGTCGAGGACCCGCTGTTCGACCCCGTTGGCGATGACCTGGACGTCGGCCCGGGGGCTGCGTCGCCGGATCTCCGATCCGTCGGCCGTGTTCATCACCACGATGTGCCGGTAGCAGCGCAGCCCGAGCCGCTCGACCAGGAAGAAGGGGATGTGGTAGCGCCGCCACAGGGCCTCGGCGCTGCGGCCCTGGTCGATGCCGATGACGGGGGCGCCCGTCGTCAGGGGCAGGAAGCTCGTCGAGAACGGGGGAGTGAAGCTCTCCAGCCACAGGTCGTGGCGGATGCGGTGGGCGACGAACGGCAGCAGCATCAGGAACAGCAGCTGGCCGGCGCGCGGGCCCGCCCGGCAGACCGGCAGCCGGACGTAGCGGATGCCGTTGCGCTCCACGCTGCCGCCGTTGCGGCCGGCCGTCACGACGGTCACCCGGAAGTCCTCGGCGAGCCGGCGGGCCACCTTGCCGACGACCAGGGCGCCACCGCCCCGGTAGGCGGGGTTCTCCGCGTCGTCGTAGATGGACACCACCACGTGCCGTCGCTGCACGGTCGTGTGCCGGATCCGCTCCCGGTCCCGAACGGCGTCCAGGATCCGGTCGAGCGCCTCACCCGCGACCAGGGGCTGCGACCGTTCGCCGTCGATCCGCGCGAGCCGCGGAAGCCGCTGGGACCAGTTCCGATAGCGGGCCCACCAGATGGTCGGGGGACCCGCGATCTCCTCCCAGCCGCGGTCCCACAATGCGTCGGGCCCGGTCTCCAGGAGCAGGGTGAGTCCGTAGCGGTCGGCGATCCGGCGGAACAGGGACACCGTCGCCGAGCCGGTCGGCAGGTCGAACTTCACCAGGCCGTCGAGCGGCCCCCGGTCCGTGAGGACCACGGAGTCCCCGCCCCGCGCGCGCCTGCGGGCCCGCACTCCGGCGACCGCGATCCGGACGGCCAGTTCGCCCGCGTCCAGGAACGCGTGGGCACGGTGCAGCCGGGATCCCCGGCGCTCGGGATCCGTGGCGCGCCGTGCCCACCCGTCCCCGCCCGGTTCCGTCTCCCCGGCGTTGGGGGGAGCCGGGAAGGCGCGGCACAGGAAGCAGCCGTAGGGGTGCAGGGCGACGACGGTGAGCCCGCGCTCGGCGAGCAGTGCCGCCAGCTGGCCGACCAGCGAGGACTTGCCGGCCCCGTCCGGTCCGGACACGGCGACCAGGAGGGGGGCGTGTGAGGTCGTCATGGCGCTCGCCTCCGCAGTTTCTTGGCCATCACGAGCGGCACCCGCAGGGACGCCTCGCGGGTCGCGGCACGCAGCCGGCCCTGGCCGAGGAGGTGGCCCGAGTGCTCGGCCCCCACCCGGAGCGAGGTCGTCACCGGAAGCGGCAGCGGCAGCGGGACGTGCTCGCCCCGGTCGAGCCGTGCCATCGCCTCGACGGCGGTGGTGAGCGCCTCCCGGCCGCCGGCGGACCAGCCCTCGCGGGCGGCCTCGTGGCGGGCCTCCGCCACGACGTCGGGGTGGAGGAGCGAGCGCAGGGCGAGGAGTTCGGAGAGGTCCAGGGTCAGGTTCTGGAAGAGGGCGTGCGCCAGCCAGATCCGCAGCCGGTCGGAGGGGCACGGTGTCAGCCAGGCGTACCCGTCGGTGTCGCCGTTCGCGGCGTCGCTGTCCTCGGCGTCACGCGGGTGCCCGTCCGGGGAGCCGTTCAGGTGCCCGTTCGCGTGCCCGTTCACGGCCCCGGGCCGCGCGACGTGTTCCGCCCGGGCGAAGAGCCGGTCGGTCGGCACCACCGGAACGCCGAACCACGAGACCGAGCCGTGCAGATGGGCCGCCGGGCCCTTCGGGGGTTCCAGGAGCACCTTCGTCGAGCGCTCCAGCCAGTACGTCGTGCGGTGCGCGTACCAGCCGTCGAGCGCGGCCTGCGCGGCCCGCAACCCTCCCGGGGGCACCACCAGGTCGAAGTTGCCGTACACGTAGTCCCCCGCCAGATCGGCCTTGATCAGGACGGTCGGGATGCCCGCCGCCCGCAGCCGGTCCGTGGACTCGACGAGGTTCCGTCGGAACAGCCCGGTCGCGCTCTCCACCTCGGTGAGCGTGGCCGCGAGCTGACGGGGGTACGCGCGGGCCAGCCGGCCCTCGACCTGGTTGCGCCGGGCCGCGGCCAGCGCACCGAGGAGCTCCTCGTCCGCGGCGGGCTGGACCCGACCCCGCCACACGGCGTCGACGAGAAGGTTTTCGGCGTGCTCGTCGTGGACCGCGGCCCGGGTCCCTCGAGCCTCGGCGGGCGGCGGCAACTGCCGCTCGGGTACGGGCTCCGCCTTCGGAGACGCACCGGTCCCGCCGTTCAGGGGCGCTTTCTCGGGCCCTGCCACGGGCCCGTCACCGGGTTCGCCCTCGGGCCCGTCCCCAGGCCCGTCCTCCGGCCCTTCGGCGGGTCCGGTCTCGGGAACGGGCGTCTGCCGCCGCCGTCCGAAGAACCGCCACAGGGCGACCGTGGTGACCACCAGCGCGGCAGCGAACCACACGTAGGTGAACGGGCGGAGCAGCGCGAGGCCCGCGGCCAGCGCGAGCAGGGGCAGCACCACCCGGCCGAACGGTCGCTCAGCGACCCCGAACCCGTGTCGGCGGGAGTGCCGCACGGCCAGCAGGGCCAGCGCGGCGACCGTCCCGCACAGCCCGCCGATCGCCATGCCGAGCACGCCGCCGGTCGCCCAGCCGGACGCCAGGGCGGTCACGTACAGGCCGAGCCCCACGAGCAGCGTGCGCAGGCACGCGTAGTCGTTGACGGCCTGGGCGAAGGTCACGAGCAGGGCGAGCGCGCCGAGCGCGAGGCCCGCCGTCGCCGTACAGGCCATCAGCGTGGAGACCATCGCGTAGCCCGACGGGAAGACCTCGGTGATGATGGCGTTCGGCACCGTCGCGGCCACCACCGTCAGGGGCAGTGCCACGGTCAGATACATCCGCAGCGCGCTCGCGGTCAGCGGGTCGCCCGCCCGGCGCCGTGAGAGCGCGGGCAGGAAGGCGATCGAGACGGCCCCGGCCAGGAACAGCGGGACCCGGCCCAGCATGACCGCCGCCTGGTAACTGGCCGCCGCCGCACGGTCGGTCGGCAGCATCGCGACGAGGACGATGTCCACGGAGGCGAGCAGTGCCACCACGCCCTGGAGCGAGGCGACGCCGGACGCCCGCCGCCACAGGTCCCGGTCGGCGCTGATCGCGTGCCACGGCCGGCGCGGCTCGTTGCGGAACCGGCGCGGCCAGAAGAACACGTACGGCAGTACGGCGACGCCGAAGGCGGCGAGGGCGCCCGTCTCGCCGAGCCCCAGCGCAGAGACGAAGAAGAGTCCCACGCCGAACTTGAGCAGGGCCTCGGCGGCGGTGAGGACCGCGAGGGTGCGCAGCCGCTCGGTGCCCTGGAGCCAGCCCACGCTGACCCGGGTGACGTAGATGGCGAGGGTCGAGCCCGCGATGGCGAGCGTCGTCAGGGTGCCCGCGAACTCCATCGCCACACAGCCCACCGCGATCGCGGCGACGGTGCCGCCCACGACGGCCGTGATCATGGCGAAGCGGACCGCCTCACCGCGTTCGGCGTTCGAGCCGGACCGGGCGAGGGCCTGGGCGAGCATCCAGGGCACCGTGACCACGGCGACCGCGGCGGTGCACACGACCAGCCCCTGGCCGGCGGCGAAGGTGGCGTACCCGGAGACGTCGAGGAGCCGGGTGAGGATCAGGGTGTACGCGTAGTTCACCGCGCCGACCACGACCACCGCGGTCGCGATCCAGCGCGCGCCGTGGACGGCGGTGACCTCGTCCTGGTGGACGGGCGACCGCTCGGCGACGCGCGCGACGGAGGTCATGACGGCCGCCCGGGGCCCGGACGGTCGGCGGACCCCTCACCGGGCTCCGCCGCGCCGAGCAGGACGTCGTGGCCGTTCGCCAGGACGATGTCGGCCTCGGCGACGTCGAGGCGGCGCAGCGCGCTCAACGCCCGCACCTCGTCGCAGCCGTGGAGCAGCAGCCGGAAGGCGTCGCCGTTCCGCTGCCAGGCGTCGGTCTGCCGCAGGGCGCGGCGGACCGCACGCTCGGTGGACTCGGGGTCGGGGGACGTGAAGCGCGTGATGACGGACAGATCGCTGGCCGAGCGGCGCGAGCGCCGGTGCCGGCGGATGCGTTGGAGGTCCTCCACGACGACCTGGGCGAGCCGTTCGGCGCTGGCGTCCCAGGAGAAGGCGGCGGCCCAGGCACGGCAGTCGGCGGCGGTGCGGGCCCGCGCCTCGGGGGTGGACAGCGCGTCGAAGGCCGAGGCGATGCCGGCCGCCAGATCCGCGTCCGGATCGAGGAGCCACCCGTTGACGCCCGGGCGGATCGCGTCCCGCAGCCCCGGCACGTCGAAGGCGAGGGCGGGCGTGCCGACGGTGTTCGCCTCGATGACGGCGAGGCCCCAGCCCTCGGCGACCGACGGAACGACCGTCAGCCATGCCCGGTGGAACAGCTCCTGCTTGCGCTCGTCGGAGACGTGTCCGTGGAACTCGACGGCGGAGCCGATGCCGAGACCGGCGGCGAGCTTGCGCAGCGACTCGCCCTCGGGGCCGTCCCCGCACAGGTCGACGCGGAGCTCCGGCAGGCGGCGCAGCAGCGCCGGCATGGCCCGGAGGATCAGATCGACCCGCTTCTGCGGCACGAGCCGGCTGACGACGGTGAGCAGCGGGGTCGCCGAGCGCTGCCCGGCGGGACCCGTGAGTTCGGGGCGGGGGCGCCCGTTGGGCACGATGTGGATCGGATTGCCGAAGCCGAGTTCCCGCCGGGTGCCCTCGCGGGTGGAGGGCGAGACGACCACCACGGGCCGGCCCCGGTAGACGCGCCGGCTGACCTGCTTCTCCAGGACCCGGCCGACGGTGTTCATCGGCCACCGGAACCGGGTGTCGAACTGGTGCTGGTGGACGTGGTGGATGACGCAGAGGTCCGCGGTCCACCGGGGCGTGAACAGGGGTGAGAAGAACGGGATCCCGTTCTGGAAGTCGACGACGGCGTCGTACGCGTGCCGGTTCCGCAGCAGGTGCGCCGCGGCGGCGGCGTACACGCCGAACGTGCCGCCGGCACGCACGATGCGGATCCCGTCGCGGTACTCCCGGGCACGCGAGCCGGGGTACCGCGACGAGACGAGGGTGACGTGGGCTCCGGCCGCCGCGAACCGCCGGGCGATCTCCCAGCAGTACGCCTCGGCCCCACCCGCGTCGGGGTGTGTGGGGTCGCGCCAGTTGAGGAAGGCGAGGTCGGTACGAGCGAGCCGGTCGAGTGCGGTCATGATCATCACCGGGCCAGCGAGATACGCAGGAGATCGGCCATCGAACGCAGTCCGTCGCGCCGTGCCGAGAACGTCGAGCCGGGTACGTCGTGCCACACCACCGGCACCTCCACGACGTCCCGCCCGGCCCGTACGACACGGGCGAGCAGTTCCACGTCGAAGGCGAAGCCGTCGATGCGACAGTCACGCGTGATCGCGCGGGCCAGCGGACCGCAGAAGAACTTGAACCCGCACTGGGTGTCGGCGACCCCGGGCAGCGACAGATGCGCGAGCGAACGGAACAGCAGGCCGCCGCCGCGCCGCAGGGCCGACTGCTCCACGTCGAGGTGCGCGCCCGGCGCGTGGCGCGAGGCGATGACCGCGCCGTGGCCCGCCCGCAGCAGCGCCATCACCCGGTCCAGGGTCTCCACGGGGGTGGCGTTGTCGGCGTCGGCGAAGCCGATGAAGCGGGCGGAGGAGGTCTCGATGCCGCGGCGGACCGCCGCGCCCTTGCCCTGGTCGCTGCAGCCGATGGCGTGGACCGGGACGGGGGAGTCGGCGAAGCGCTCCAGGACGTCGAGGGTGCCGTCGGCGCTGTTGTTGTCGACCACGACGACCGCCGAGGACCAGGGCCGTCCGGCCAGGAAGTCGACCGTGGCGGCCACGGTCGAGGGCAGCCGGCGCTGCTCGTTGTAGGCCGGGATGAGCAGTTCGAGCTCCACCGGCGGGCGGACGAGCCGGCGGGGGAGCGGTGCGTGTGAGCGGGCGGTGGCCATCACGCCACGCCTCCTCGGGGGAAGGCGCGGGGCGCGGGGCGCACGGGCGCGCGGCGGATCGGTGCGGGGACGGGGCGGTGGTTACGGGTCTTGCCCGTGGGTGGTTCGGACGGTCCGTCCGGTCCGGATGGTCCGGCTGGTCCGTCGGAGCCGCGGGCTCGCCGCGCGGTGCGGGTGTGAGCCGTACGGGCGCGTCGCCTGCGGGTCGCCCCCCGGGGCCTGCACGTCCGGCTCCGGGGCGGAGGGACGGCGGCGGCGATCCGGTCGGCCGCCCGGCGTGCGGGGTGGGCGACCGGTCGGTGGGCGGGGCGGCAGAGTGAGCGGCGCCGGGCATCGGCGAGGGGCCAGTCGGTCATCCGCCGCAGGGGGTGCGGTACGGATGCCACCGGCGTTCGGTTGAGGGGGTTGGAGGTCACGACGAGCCTCTTCCGGCAACCGACCCTGCCGAGGGTGTGCGCTCAGGGTCTGCTTTGTTCTGAAATGTGCTCTTCCAAGCGTTAGCACCGTTCGGGGTGATTCGTCAACCGCGGGAGCCGTGCGGCCGCCGTCGGTGTGCGAGCCGCGACAGGGCGTTGTGCGGCCGGTCGTCGAGGAGTGTGCCGAGGATGCGGGCGCCGTCCCGGATCGTGCGGGGGTGCGACGGCTCGTGCAGAGGCGGCAGTTCGAGACTGGGCACCTCGGCGACACGCAGGCCGTAGTGCAGGGCGTGCGTGACCAGTTCGGCGCCCAGCTCGACACCGTCCTCGCGCAGGTCGAGGAGGTCCACGAAAGAGCGCCGGAACGCGCAGAACCCGTACCAGAGATCGGTCAGGTGCTGGCCGTACAACTGGCGTGCGACACGCAGCAGCGCGCGGTGCCCGAGTCGTCGCGAGAGCGGATAGTCGGCGAAATCACCGCCCGCGATGAAGCGTGACCCCTTGACGAAGTCGTAACCGCTTTCCAGGTAGTGCAGGTAGTGCGGGATCTCGTGCGGGGACATGCTGCCGTCGGCGTTCATCAGCACGACCAGATCGCCGGTCGCCGCGAGCAGCCCCGCGTGCGGAATGTCGCCGCGGGAGGCGTCCCAGGCCCCGAGTCCGCGCACGGTCAGCCCGTTGCGCGTCCGTCCGTTCCCGGCCGGTCCGCCGACCAGGACCACGTCCCCCACGGTCGACGGCACTTGGTCGAGGAGCCGGTCGAGCGCCGGTTGCGGGTCCCCGCCGCCGGGGCGGACCGTGAGGACGAGACTCACCGTCCGCGTGCCGGCGCCGGGCGCGCGGTCGGTCGAGCGGCGCAGGGGATGCGAATCGCTACTCATGGGTACGGCTTCGTCGGTACGGCCTTCATCGGTGCGGCCTTCCCTCGCGGGGAACCCGCAGTCCGCGGAGATCCCGCGTTCTTCAGAATCCTGCCCCGGCGTGATCCCGTCAAGAATTGCCGAAGAGAGCCGGAAGAATATGCGGGCGCCCGTGAAGTGATTCCCGACCGGCCCGCTCGCGATTCCCTGACGGGCTTTCGGCCGCGATCCGTCGAATCCCCGGCCGGTCCTGCAGGGGATTCCCATAAGGCATACAATCCGTTCATGGCAGGGCGAATTGAAGACTACGCCCTCGTCGGTGACCTGGAGACCGCCGCGCTCGTGGGGACCGACGGGTCCGTCGACTGGTGGTGCGCGCCCCGCTTCGACTCGCCCGCGTGCCTCGCGGCCCTCCTGGGCGATCCGGGGCACGGCCGCTGGCTCCTCGCCCCCGTCGGCAGGACCCGCTGCACGCACCGGAGTTACCGGGGCGACACGCTCGTCCTCGACACCGTCTGGGAATCCCTCACCGGAACCGTCCGGATCACCGACTTCATGCCCCCGCGCTCGCCGAGCGAGGACGCCCCGCGCATCGTCCGCGTGGTCGAGGGAATCGCCGGACGCGTCGACGTACGAAGCGAGTTGAGGGTCCGCTTCCACCACGGCAGCATCGTGCCCTGGACCCGCTCGGTCGACCGCCGCACCGTCGCCTGGGTCGCCGGACCCGACGCCGCCTACCTCTCCTGCGGGCCCGGCCTCGAACCCGTCGTCACCCCGGACCGCACCACCGTCGAGTTCACCGCCACCGCCGGCCGGCGGGTCGCCTTCGTCCTCGGGTGGCGCCCCTCGCACACCCCCGCGCCCGCCGCCGCCCCGCCCGCCGACATCGACGCCGCCCTCACCCGTACCCTCGCCTTCTGGAACGACTGGGCCGCCGCCCTCCGCTACGAGGGGCCCGCGCGCGAGGCCGTGATCCGCTCCCTGCTCACCCTCAAGGCCCTCACCTACGCCCCCACCGGCGGGGTCGTCGCCGCGGCCACCGCCTCCCTCCCCGAGTCCATCGGCGGGCAGCGCAACTGGGACTACCGCTTCTGCTGGCTGCGCGACTCCACCTTCACGCTCTCCTGCCTGCTGCGCGGCGGCTACCGCAGAGAGGCGCTCGCCTGGAACGACTGGCTGGTCCGCGCCGTCGCCGGCGACCCCGTCGACCTCCAGCCGCTGTACGGGGTCGAGGGTCAGCGGCGGCTCCCCGAGACCTACGCCGACTGGCTCCCCGGCTACGAGAACTCACGGCCCGTCAGATTCGGCAACGCGGCCGTCGACCAGTTCCAGCTCGACATCTACGGCGAGGTCCTCAACACCGTCTACTCGGCCGTCCGGGCCGGGGTCGCCCTCGACGCCACGGCCTGGGCCCTGGTGGCCTCGCTCCTGGAGTACCTCGGCAAACGCTGGCAGGAACCGGACGAGGGCATCTGGGAAGTCCGAGGCCCGCGCCGCCACTTCGTCCACTCCAAGGTCATGGCCTGGGTCGCCGCCGACCGCGCCGTCCGCCTCGCCCGGGTCGCCGGGCTCCGCGGCTCGCTCAGGCGCTGGCAGGCCCTCCGGCGCGAACTGCGCGCGGAGGTCTGCGCCCGGGGCTGGAGCGACGAGCAGCAGTCCTTCACCCAGTACTACGGGGGCCACCAGGTCGACGCCACCGCCCTGCTGATCCCCCGGCTCGGCTTCCTCCCCGCCGACGACCCGCGGGTCCTCGGGACCGTCCGGGCGATGGCACGGCTCGACGACCACGGCTTCCTGCGCCGCTACGGGGACGTCCGGGACGGCGGCACGCACGATCTCGACGACTTCGGCGGCACCGAAGGGGCCTTCGTCGCGTGCACGTTCTGGTACGCCGACGCACTCGCCATGACCGGCCGCCCCGACGAGGCCCGGGCCGTCTTCAAGCGGGTCCTCGACGTCCGCAACGACGTCGGCCTCCTCGCCGAGGAATGGGACCCGGTGGCCGGCCGCCAGCTCGGCAACATGCCGCAGGCGCTCAGCCATGTGGCCCTGGTGAACACGGCGTTCACCCTGTACGGGACACGGCGTCACGACCGTACGGCGAACCGCCATCTCGCCGTGGCGTGACGGCGCCCCCGGCCGGTGGTCCGGTCGGCGCCGGGCGCCCGGCCCGCGGCGCCCGAGCCGGGCCGCCGATCCCGCCGCCGTCCCGCCCTCCCCGGAGACGGCGTCCGCGTTTCGTTCGGGTGCGCCCAGCGGGCGAGGTGGCCGCGCGTGGGTTCGAATCGGGGCATGGCTTCCTACGACAGGCCCCGCGCGGGCGGCTCCCCGAGGCCGCTGGAGACCGGTGACACCTGGTGGTACGCCGCTGTGGCAGGCGAGGCCGCCGGTTCGTTCAGCACCCGCGTCCGCACCCGGACCCGGCGTGGCTGCCTCGGGGCCGTGCTCCTCCTCACCGTCGTCTACGCGGGCCTCGTGCTCACCGCGACCGGCCGTCGCTGGGGCGACGCGGCCATGACCGGTCGGCGCGCCGACGCCGCCGCCGTCACCGTGCTCCGAGAGCACCCCTCGCTCGCCGGGGCCACCACCCTCTCCCTGGTCCTCGGCGGCGTCCTGCTGCTCGCCGTCGGCCTGATACGCAAGCGGTACGCCCTCACCGGCATCGCCGCCGGAGCGGTCGTCACCGCCCTCGCCCTCACCGGACTGCTCCAGCGGTACGCGCCACGCCCCCGGCTCGCCGACACCGCCGGGCTCATGTCCACCGGCTTCCCCAGCGCCCAGACCACCCTCGCCCTGGGCATCGCCTTCGGGCTGGCCCTCGTCGTCCCCTATCGACTGCGCAGCCTCGCCGTCGGCGCCGGCACGCTCTGGGCCCTCGCCGTCGGCTCGTACACCGTCGCCGCCGGGCAGCACCGCCCCGGTGACGTCATCGCCGCCGCCCTGGTGGTCCTGGCCGTCCACTGCGGTCTCCTCGCCGTCCTCGCCCGCAAGGGCAAGGTGCGTCCCGGCGGACGGCGCGGACCCGGCCTGCCCGGCCTCCCGGTGACCGTGCCGCTCGCCCTCCTGGCCGCCGCCGGGCTCGGAGCGGGCCTCTGGCTGCTCGGCGACACCCTCTCCCTGCCGGCCGTCGCCCCCTACGACCCGGCCGAGCTCCGGCTCGCCCACCGCTGCGGCCAGGCCCTCGCCGCGGGCGTGGTCGCCGCCGCCGGACTCGTCCTGCTCGGCCTGCTCCGCCGCGTGGACCTGGACGGCGCCCCCGCTCCGTACCGGCTCGGCGGACCCTTCGTAGAGGCCGCCGGAGCGCCCCGGGACGGCGAGCTCGTGGGCCCCTTCACCGAGGACCTCGATCACGAGATATCTTGATGTCGAGCAATCTCGCATACGCAGACGTGGAGCGGAGCACCCGGTGACTGACTCGACCATCATCTACACCCACACTGACGAGGCGCCTGCCCTGGCGACGTACTCGTTCCTGCCCGTGATCCAGGCGTATGCCTCGCAGGCCGGCGTCACGGTCGAGACGCGGGACATCTCCCTCGCGGGCCGCATCATCGCCGTCTTCCCCGAGTTCCTGGAGGAGGGCCAGCGCATCGCCGACGCCCTCTCCGAGCTCGGCGACCTGGCCAAGACGCCGGGCGCCAACATCATCAAGCTGCCGAACGTCTCGGCGTCCATCCCGCAGCTCAAGGCCGCGGTCGCCGAGCTCCAGGCGCAGGGCTACGCCCTCCCGGACTACCCGGACGACCCGCAGACGGACCAGGACAAGGACGTCCGCGCCCGTTACGACAAGATCAAGGGCTCGGCCGTCAACCCGGTCCTGCGCGAGGGCAACTCCGACCGTCGCGCGCCCGGCTCGGTCAAGAACTACGCCAAGAACCACCCCCACCGCATGGGCGCCTGGACCTCCGAGTCCAAGACCAATGTCGCCACCATGGGTGAGAACGACTTCGCCTCCACGGAGAAGTCCGTCGTCGTCACCAAGGACGACACCCTCCGCTTCGAGTTCACCGCCGCCGACGGCACCACCAGCGAGCTCCGCGAGCCGCTGAAGGTCATCGCCGGTGAGGTCGTCGACGCCGCCGTCATGCGCGCCGCCGCCCTGCGCACCTTCCTCAGCGAGCAGGTCGCCCGCGCCAAGGCCGAGGACGTGCTCTTCTCCGTGCACCTCAAGGCCACGATGATGAAGGTCTCCGACCCGATCGTCTTCGGCCACGTCGTCCGTGCCTTCTTCCCCGAGACCTTCGCCAAGTACGGCGAGGTGCTCGCCGGCGCCGGCCTCTCCCCGAACGACGGCCTCGGCGGCGTCCTGAAGGGTCTGGAGTCCCTCCCTCAGGGCGACGAGATCAAGGCCTCCTTCGAGGCCGAGCTCGCCACGGGCCCCGCCCTGGCGATGGTCGACTCCGACAAGGGCATCACCAACCTGCACGTGCCGTCCGACGTCATCGTCGACGCCTCGATGCCGGCCATGATCCGCACCTCCGGCCACATGTGGGGCCCGGACGGCCAGGAGGCCGACACCCTCGCGGTCCTCCCGGACCACAGCTACTCCGGCGTATACCAGGCCGTCATCGAGGACTGCCGCGCCAACGGCGCCTTCGACCCGTCGACCATGGGCTCCGTCCCGAACGTCGGCCTCATGGCGCAGAAGGCCGAGGAGTACGGCTCCCACGACAAGACCTTCGAGATCGCCCAGGCCGGCACCGTCCGCCTCGTCGACTCCGAGGGCAACGTCGTCCTGGAGCAGGAGGTCGCCGAGGGCGACATCTTCCGCGCC
The DNA here is from genome assembly GCF_026341815.1 of Streptomyces sp. NBC_00572. Classification (GTDB taxonomy): domain Bacteria; phylum Actinomycetota; class Actinomycetes; order Streptomycetales; family Streptomycetaceae; genus Streptomyces. The sequence continues at coordinate 664,482 of NZ_JAPENX010000002.1, read as the reverse complement.
TGCCAGACGAAGGACCTGCCCATCCAGGACTGGGTCAAGCTCGCCGTCACCCGCGCCCGCGCCACCGGCTCCCCGGCCGTCTTCTGGCTGGACGAGAACCGCGCCCACGACGCGCAGCTGATCGCCAAGGTCGACGCGTACCTGGCGCAGCACGACACCGAGGGCCTGGACATCAAGATCCTGGCCCCGGTCGAGGCCACCACGTTCTCCCTGGAGCGCATCCGCCGAGGCGAGGACACCATCTCGGTCACCGGCAACGTCCTCCGCGACTACCTGACCGACCTCTTCCCCATCCTGGAGCTGGGCACCAGCGCCAAGATGCTGTCGGTCGTCCCGCTCATGGCGGGCGGCGGCCTCTTCGAGACCGGCGCCGGCGGCTCCGCCCCGAAGCACGTCCAGCAGCTCGTCAAGGAGAACTACCTCCGCTGGGACAGCCTCGGCGAGTTCTTCGCCCTGGCCGCCAGCTTCGAGCACCTCGCGACCTCCACGGGCAACTCCCGCGCCCAGGTCCTCGCCGACACCCTCGACCGCGCCACCGGCACCTTCCTCAACGAGGACAAGTCGCCGACCCGTCGCCTCGGTGGTATCGACAACCGCGGCAGCCACTTCTACCTGGCCCTGTACTGGGCCCAGGAGCTGGCCGCCCAGACCGAGGACGCGGAGCTGGCCAAGGCCTTCGCGCCGCTCGCCGAGACCCTCTCGGCCAACGAGCAGAAGATCGTCGACGAGCTCGTCGCCGTCCAGGGCTCCCCGGCCGAGATCGGTGGCTACTACCAGCCCGACCCGGCCAAGGCCGCGGCCGTGATGCGCCCGTCCACCACCTTCAACGAGGCCGTCGCGTCCCTCGCCTGATCCGGCGCACGCCCGCAGGACCGCCCCGGCCGGAACTCCTCCGACCGGGGCGGTCCCGTCGGTGGCGCATCCGCCGTTCGGGTGTGAACCTGGATGGATGAGTTGGGCATCTTGGACGACCGCCGGTGTGTACACCGGGCGAGGTGGGGTGCTGACCGTCGAGGCCGGAGTCGTCACGGGCGATGTGACCGTCCACACGACCTGGGCCGCCGACGGCCAGGCAAGCGTGGCCGTGCAGTACAGCGGCGCGTCCGACTGGTTCACCATGTCGGGCAGTCCCGTTCCGTGCGCGTCGGAGGAGGAGAGCCGCGATCTGCACGACGCCGTCGTGGCCGCCGTCCGGGAGGGGAACGGGGCCACGGTCCCGACCCTGCCCGTACCACCGGTGTGATCGACATCGGCGCCGAACAGCGATAAGTGTTATCCCTCCCGCACCCACGGGTCTCCGAACCACGGGGGACTCGCACCAGGGATGAGGGAGTAGATCCATGCAGAGCGACGAGCGCCGCACCACCGCAGTGGTGGAGGCGGCCAGGGCCGGTGACGCCCACGCCAGGGACGCGCTGGTCCGCGCCTACCTGCCCCTCGTCCACAACATCGTCGGCCGGGCCCTGGACGGCCATGCCGACACCGACGACATCGTCCAGGAGACGATGGTCCGGGCCCTGGACGGCCTGACCGGTCTCCGCGACCCGGCCCGTTTCCGGTCCTGGCTCGTCGCCATCGCCATGAACGGGATACGGCGCCGCTGGCGCGAACGCCAGCAGGCACCCGTGCCCGGCCTCGACCGGGCCACCGAACTCGCCGACCCGGCCGCCGGCGACTTCACCGAGGCCACCATCCTCCGGCTCGGCCTCTCCGGGCAGCGCCGCGACGTGGCCCGCGCCACCCGCTGGCTCGACGAGGACGACCGCGAACTGCTCACCCTGTGGTGGCTGGAAGCCGCGGGCGAGCTGACCCGCGCCGAACTCGCCGAGGGCCTCGGCGGGATCTCCCCGCAGCACGCCGCCGTCCGCGTCCAGCGGATGAAGGAACGCCTGGAGACCGGCCGCGCCGTCGTCCGCGCTCTCGACGCCGTACCGATGTGCCCCGACCTCGCCGAGACCGTCACGGCCTGGGACGGCCGGCCCTCCCCGCTCTGGCGCAAACGCGTCGCCCGCCACCTGCGGACCTGCACCGTCTGTGCGGCCAGGGTCACCGGCCGCAGCGGCCTCGCCCCCGTCGAAGGCCTGCTCGTCGGCATCGGCCTCGTACCGCCGCTCGCTGTCGCGGTCGCGGACGGCCACACCCCCGAACCCGTCGCCTTCGAGACCGACGCCGACACCGGCACGGACACCGGCACCGGCACGGACACCGGCACCGGCACGGACACCGGCACCGAAGCCGCCGAGTCCGGCTCACGCTGGACACCGCTCCGTCGCGCCGGCGTCGCCGGAGCCGCCACCATCGCCGTCCTCGGCGCGGTCGCCCTCCTCGTACCCCAGGAACCGCACGCGCGCGTGGCGCCCGGAAAGCCGGCCGCCGCACCCCCGGCAACCCCCGCCCCGGCCGTGACGACCTCCCCGACCCCGACGGCCACCCCCACCACCCCCGCCCCGACGACCCCGCCTCCCACACCGCGCCGCACCCCGCGTCCCACACCGGCACCCACCGGCGAGGAGCGGGTGACCGGACTCGTCAACCGGCTCCGGGCGCAGGCCGGTTGCGCCCCGCTGCGCATCGACCCCCGCCTTTCCGAGGCGGCCCGCGGCTACGCCCGTGACATGGCGGCGCGCGGCTACTTCGGACACGCCAGCCCCGAGGGCGAGTTCGCGGACGCCCGGATCACCGCCGCCGGGTACGACTGGAGCGCCTGGGCGGAGAACCTGGACCGGGGTACCGCCGACCCGGCGTCCGTCGTCGACGACTGGACCGACGGGTCGATGCACGAGGAGAACATGCTCGACTGCCGGTACCGGGACACCGGAGTGGCGTCGGTGTCCGGTCCCGGCGGCACGATCTGGGTGCAGAAGCTGGCCGCTCCCGCGTCCTGACGACCGGGGCGGTGCTCAGCGCCTGGCGCCGAAGTTCTGCACCCACCAGGGGCCGTTGGCGGTGAGCGTCACCCCGACGCCGATGTCCTTGAAGGAGCAGTTGAGGATGTTCGCCCGGTGGCCGGGGCTGTCCATCCAGTCCTCCATCGCCCGGGCGGGGGTCGTCGGCCCGCGGTGGATGTTCTCCCCCCAGGTCGACCACACGTACCCGGCGCCGCTCATCCGGTCGCCCGCGTCACGGCCCTCCGGACTGTCGTGCTCGTAGTAGTCGCGGGCGGACATGTCGTCGGCGTGCCCCTGGGCGGCGGTCCGCAGCTGGTTCTCGGTGTGCAGCGGTCCGCAGCCGGCCTTCTCCCGCTCGGCGTTGGCGAGCGCGATGACATCGTGGACGAAACGCGAGACCTTTCCCGCCGGCGCCCTCCCCGCCCGAGCCTCCGCCGCGGGGGCCTCGGCCGCGGGCGCCCCGCCCCGCTGCTCCTGCCCTTGCCGCTGTTCCCGGGACTGTCCGGGCCGTCGCGCCTCGTCCCGCTGCCGCTCCGACTCCGCCTTCGGAGGTGTCTCCGGCCGGGACTCGGGGGCCGCGGAGCCGACCGCCGTCGTTCTCGCCGTACGAGAGGAGGGCGTGGGCGCGGTCGAGGGTGACGACAGCGTGGGGGAGGTCGGCCGTGCCTCCCGTACGGCGGCCTTGGAGACGGTGTCGGGAGAGCCCAAAGGCGCGGCGGGTTCCGCCACGGCTTCCGCGACCGACCCGGTGACCGTCTGCGCGACCGATGCCCCGACCGGCTCCGCGGCCGAGGGGGCGGGGGTCCTGTCACCGCTGCCGGGGGAGGCCACGTACACCCCGGTGGCCACCGTCAGGACGGCGGCCGCGGCCCCGGCGAGGGTGACGGCGGTGCGGAAGGACGGCCTGCGCGGTCGCCGTCTCGCCCCGCCGCCCTTGCGATGACGCCCGCTCGCGCGCGCCGCCGGGTCCTCGTCCGCGACGGGATCGTCGGCGAAGCCCCGTACGACGTCGTGGAGGTACGCGGTGTGTTCAGGGTCTTCGGGGTGACCGGGGCGGTCGTGGTACCGCATGGAGCTCCGCTCTCTCGCCGTGGTCGCCGGACGGGCCGGCGCTGGGAGAGCCACCGGGGCGACGGCGGTAACACTTTCCGGCCCCGGCCACCCCGACACTCCTCGTCAACATGACGCGTCAACCTCGCGCGTCAACCCGTATCGCACCCTTTCAGCCCTGCGGAACGACCGCCACCGGACAGGGCGCGAGGTGCAGCGCCGCGTGCGCGACGGAACCGATGCGCGGCCCGACGGTCCCGCGCTTGGCCCGTCGGCCGACCACCAGGAGCTGGGCCGCCCCCGAGGCGGAGAGCAGCACCTGGCCGGCGCTGCCCAGCTCGACGTGCTCGGTGACCGGCACGTCCGGGTAGCGCTTGCGCCAGGGCGCGAGGGCCTCGCGCAGCGCCTTCTCCTCGTACGGGACGAGCCCGCCGGCCTCGTCGGCGAGCCGCATGGAGGCCGGGCTGTACGCGTACAGCGGAGGCAGGCTCCACGCGCGCACGGCCCGTACGGAGGCCCCGCGGGCGGCGGCCGTCCCGAAGGCGAAGCCGAGCACGGCGGCGCTGTCCTCCGCGCTGCCGAGCTGTCCGACGAGCACGTGTCCGGTGGGCGGTTCGGCCGGCTCGCCGTCGCGGGACCGGACGGCCACCACGGGGCCGGTGGCGGCGGCGATGATCCGCTGTCCGTGCGAGCCGAGCAGGAATCCGGCCACGGCCCCGTGTCCGCGCGAGCCGAGCACGAGCATCTCGGCCCGCTCCTCGGCGCCGAGGAGCGCGGCGACCGGTGTGTCGACCAGCACCTCGGCCGTGAGGGCGAGCTCCGGATAGCGGGCGGCGATCGTGGCCTCCGCCTCGCGCAGGACCGCGTCCGCGGCGCGTTCCTGGGTCGCGCGGTTCTGGACCAGGGGCAGGTCGATCGGTTCCCAGCGCCACGCGTGCGCGAGCCGTAGCGGGAGCCCCCGGTGGAGGGCCTCGCGGGCGGCCCAGTCCGCCGCGGCGAGACTCTCCGGGGATCCGTCCACTCCTGCGACGATCTCACGACTCATCAGGCTGCCTCCGTGGGTGCGGTGTCGGGCCCGCCGGGCGGCCGGACCCTCCCCTCCCAGCTTGGGCCCTTCGGTCGCCGGAGGAGAGGGCCGTACGTCCCGACATGCCGGTCCGTCCGTCCCTTCGTCTCCCCTCCGGCGGCGCCGGGAGTGCCGTCAGGCCAGCAGGGTGAGCCGTGCGTGGGTGCCGTTGAGGTAGTGGTCCCCGATGTCGCGGAGCCGGTGCGCCGCCTGGGTGGGGGCGGTGAGTGCGCGCGCGTTGCGCCAGAAACGGTCGAAGCCCGGACCGCCGGAGCGGGCGTCGGCGCCCGCCGTACCGTCGACGATTTCGAGGATGCGGGTGGTGATGTGCACGGCCGCCCGGCCGGCGACCGTCTCGGCCGCCGCCACCAGGACGGCGATGTCGGCCCGTTCCTCCACGCCCAGCGACCAGGCGCCGAGCAGCCCGTGGGCCAGGGCGTCCGTCGCCCGCTCCACCACCACGGCGGCGGCGTGCGCGGCCGTCGCCAGTTCCCCGTAGGCGAGGAGGAGGTACGGATCGTCCCCCGCGCCGACCGGTGGCGCACCGTCCGTGGGGCCTCCCGTCCCGCCCGTCGGCGCGGGTCCGGACTGGCCGGCGCGGCTGATGTCCCGGGCCTCGGCGAGCGCACCCTCGGCTATGCCGAGCCCGACGTGGACCAGGAGCAGGCGCAGGGCCAGTGGGGCGAGGGTGGAGTAGGGGGCGACGGCGTGTTCGTCGTGGGGGAGCGATCCCAGCACGTCCTCAGGCGGTACCGGGACCCGGTCGAACGTGACGGTGCCCGCGCCGGCGAGCCGCTGCCCGACCCGCTCGGCCCCGGCGTCGGTGAACACCCCGGGTCCGGCCGGGTCCACCAGGACGACGAACAGGTCACCGCTGCCGCCGGGTCGGGCCCCGACGACGAGCCGGTCGGCGACCGTCACGGCGGAGGCGAAGGTACGGCTCCCGTCGAGTATCCAGCCACCGCCGGAGTCGGCCGGGGAGAGCGTGAGGCCGGGGCCGGCCTCGTTGCGCGGCGGTTCGACGCCGCCGGCGAGCAGCCAGTGTTCCTCGGCCGTGCGGACGTCGAGGGGGAGGCCGTTCGCGAGGGGGGTGCCCGCGTCCCGCGCGGGGCCGTCGAAGAAGCGGCTGCTCCAGGACAGGGCGTAGTGGTGGGCGAGGAGTTCGCCCACCGAACTGTCGGCGGCGGAGATCTCCCGTACGACCGCACACGCGGCCGGCCAGTCGGCGCCCCGGCGGTTCGTTCCCGGGGCCGTCAACAGGGCGGGAAGGCCGGCCTCCTGGAGCCGGGCGACCTCGTCGAACGGCGCCTTGCCGGCCCGGTCCCTGGCGAGGGCGTCGACGGCGAGGTCGTCGGCGAGTTCGCGGGTGACGCGGGGCCAGATCTCGTCGTCGGCGGTCCGGTCGACGGGCCGGTCGACCGGGCGGTCGGCGATCCGGTCGGCCGCTGCGGAGGTGGTGCGTATCGCTGGTCTCTTCGGCGATTTCCTCGGCGTACTCACGTCACCTCACATGATCCCTAGTATCCCCACTGGAATAGTAGGGATAGTGGCAGAGGTGGGTGCGTCGCCCCAAGGGGCGTCCGTAAGCTGGACAGGGTCGTCTTGGTGTGTGAGACCGGGTCAAGTCGACGCAGGTCGCGGGCGGTTGCCCGACCGCGCTCAGGGATTGGTCCAGGCCTCCGGGTCGTCCGCGAGCGCGACGATTCCGTCCGGCAGTTCGGCCGCCGCCACCTCCGCGAGCGAGACCGAGAGCACCTCGCGGACGCCGGCCCGCAGCGCGATCCACAGGGTGAGCAGCGACTCGGCCGGACCGGTGTACGACAGGTCCGGCGGCCGCTCGCCGCGGACGGAGACCAGCGGGCCGTCGACGCAGCGGATGACCTCCGCGACCGAGATCGACTCCGCGGGCCTGGCCAGCCAGTAGCCTCCGTTGCCGCCGCGCTGGCTCTGCACCAGACCGCCCTTGCGCATGTCCCCCAGGATGCCTTCGAGGAACTTGTGCGAAATGCCCTGGCCCTCGGCGATGGCCTCCGCCTTCAGCGGACCCGCGTCCTGGGCGGCGGCGAGCTGGAGGGCGGCACGCACCGCGTAATCGGCCCTGGCTGAAATGCGCATGCGCGCATTATTCCGCACGCTTCCGGGAGGAGGCCCGTACCGCACCCTTGACGCCGCACATGGCCGGTCGGACACTCAAGGGCGGGGAAACCGAGCGAACAGGTAGGGAACCATGGGACGCAACGGTCGGCGGGACACCTCACTCGCCGCACCCCTCCCGCGCCCCCTGCCCCTCACGTCCCGCCGCCACATCGATCTGCTGCGCGTCTGCAGCGCGGCGAGTCGCGGTTCCCACCGGGTGGGTCACCCCGCCCGCTGAGGGCCCGTTCGCCGAGAGGCCGCCGCCCCGCGGGCGCCGCGCCCGTCTCCTCCTCTTCCCGTACCTCTGCTGCCTCCGGGCCCCGTTCGGCCGGTGCCGCCGTCGCGCTGCCGCGACCGGCGCCGTGTCACGCGCCGCCACGACCCAGCACCGAGCACCCCAAGGGAGAAGCATGTCCGTCGTTCCGTCCTCGCTGCTGCCCGCCTCCGCCGTGCCCGCCTTCCGCGGCCGGATCGGCCGCGACGTGCACAGCGGCCACTACGCCGTACCGCACCGCTACCGCCTCCATGTCGCGCCGTACGACCCCGGCTGTCTGAGCATCGCCCTGACCCACAGCCTCCTCGGCCTCGACGACACGCTCCCGCTCTCCGTACTGCCCGAGACCCCCGACACGCCCGACGGCGGATACGCCGTCCTCCGCCCGCTGTACGAGGCGAGCGCACACCTCTACGCCGGGCCGGCCGCCGCACCCGTCCTGAGCGACGGATGGACCGGACGGATCGTCAGCACGCACGTCCCCGACATCCTCCGGGACCTCGCCCTCCGCTTCCGCGGCGAAGGACCCGAACTGCTGCCCGAGGAGCGCCGGGACGAGATCGAGGCCATCGCCGACCTGTGCGAGCGGAGCATCAACCGGGCCGCCCAGCGGGCGGGGGAGCTCGGCCTCGACGGCGAGGCCGCCCACCGCGACCCCCTCACGGTCCTCTTCGCCGCCCTCGGCTCGCTGGAACGCCGCCTGGCCCGCCACCCGTACGTCCTCGGCGACGCACCGACGGCGGCCGACGTGCAGGTAGGGGTCACCCTGGTCCAGCTCGACACCGTCCACCGCTGGCACCTGGACGCCGCCGCGATGGACCGGGTCGCCGGATACCCCGCCCTGTGGGCCTACGCCCGCCGCCTCGCGGCGCGCCCCGAGTTCGCCCGCCGCCTGGACATCGAAGGCCTCATGCGCCGCCACCGCGCCCACTGCCGGGGCCGCGAAGCCGCAGGAGCGGCGATCCGCCTCGTCGACTGGCCGACACCGGCCCACTGACACGGGACGCGCGCACGCGGCGGCGCCGGACGCACGACGCGTGGCACGAGGGCACGGCCTCTGATGTACGGCGCGTGGCGCGGGGTCACGGCCCCGGGTCACGCCCCCCCGTGTCAGCCGATGCGGTGGCCCGCCAGGGGGCCCGTATCGTCGCCCGCGCCCGCGCGGACCCCGCGGAGGAATGCCTCCAGGGCCTCCAGGGACGTCCTCGTCGGCTCCCATGCGAGGTCCCGGCGCGCCCGTTCCGTCGCGAGCAGCGGCATGTGCCGCAGCGCGTCGAAGAGGCCGGGGGAGGCCGGGGCCAGTCTGAGGCGCCAAGCGGCCGACAGGGCGCCCCGGACCGCGCCCGCCGGTACGCGTACCGGCTTGGCGTCCAGCAGTTCGCCCAGGACCGCGGCGTCGATCACCGGCTCGGCAGCCAGGTTGAACGCGCCACGGACGTCCCGCAGCAGCGCCTGCCCGTACGCGGCGGCCGCGTCCTCGGTGTGCAGGACCTGGAAGCGGAGCCCGTCGAACTCCGGGAGCAGCGGCAGCAGATCGGGCCGCATCAGCTGTCCGGGGAAGAAGCGCCCCGCGAAGATCCGCCGCTGCCCGCTCGCCGACTCCTCCTTGAACAGGAAGGCCGGCCGCATCCGGACCACCCGGATCATCGGATGGTCCCGCTCGAACGTGTCCAGGACCCGCTCCAGGTAGGCCTTCTCCCGGGTGTACGCGGCCCCCGGCCAGCCGTGCGTCGGCCACGCCTCGGACACCGGCGCACCGCCCGCCGGGCCCGGAGAGTACGCCCCCACCGAGGAGGCGTACACCAGGACGGGCACCCGCGCCGCCGCGACGGCGTCGAACACGCGCACCGAACCGAGGACGTTGGTCCGCCAGGTCTCCACCGGGTCGTGGGTCGGCCCGAACCGCCAGGCCAGGTGCACCACGGCGTCCGCGTCGGCGACGTGCTGCGCGAGCAGGGGCTCGTCCCCCTCGCGGGACAGATCCACCTCGGCCCACTCCACCCCCGGGAGTTCGAGTCCCGGACGGCGCCGGGCCAGTCCCAGGACCGAGCCGACGCGCGGTTCGCGCGCCAGGAGCCGTACCAGACTGGTGCCCACGTTGCCGGTGGCGCCGGTGACGACCACCCGCGAAATCGTGCTCGGGTTCATGTCTCCGACCCTCCGCCATGGGGGGCGGAAGCGCACTCCGGGGGCGTCCCCCGCACGGCGTCGTCACACAGCGTGTCCGTGCAGGTCGCGAGCGTGGCCCGCGACCGGGAGTATGGAGCGACTCAGGAGAAGGAGGACACCATGCTGCTGCCCGACAGGAACACGGTCGACCGGCTGCTCCGGCACTACCGCGCTCTGGAGCGGACCGTGCTGGCCAGGCCGTGCGACCTGTCGGCGCGCCGGCGCTTCGAGGACACGGCGTACACCCTGTGCGTCCTGATGGGAGAACGCACCGCCCGCGAGGCCGTCCACGCCGCCGAACACTATGTCGCCGGAACCTCGATCAGGATTTGAGAAGCGTCGTCATCCGGCCGCCGCTAGCGTGGCTGCCATGGACCCCGCGAGACAGCCGCCGTCGGTCACGACGCACCGCGCCGGTCCGTTTTTCGGCCCCGCGCGACAGCTGGAGAGACGATGAGCAAGGCCCCCAGGGCGGACAAGCAGCCGCACCCGGCCGACCGGCACGAGCTGATCCGAGTGCACGGCGCGCGGGAGAACAACCTCAAGGACGTCAACATCGAGATCCCGAAGCGCCGCCTCACGGTGTTCACGGGCGTCTCCGGCTCGGGCAAGAGCTCCCTCGTATTCGACACGATCGCCGCGGAGTCGCAGCGGCTGATCAACGAGACGTACAGCGCCTTCGTCCAGGGCTTCATGCCGACCCAGGCGCGCCCCGAGGTCGACGTGCTCGACGGCCTGACGACCGCGATCATCGTCGACCAGCAGCGGATGGGCGCCGACCCCCGCTCCACCGTCGGCACCGCCACCGACGCCAACGCGATGCTCCGCATCCTCTTCAGCCGGCTCGGCAAACCTCACATCGGCCCGCCCAGCGCGTACGCCTTCAACGTCCCCTCGGTGAAGGCCAGCGGCGCGATCACCGTCGAGCGCGGCAACAAGAAGACCGTCAAGGCGACCTTCAACCGCACCGGCGGCATGTGCCCGAACTGCGAGGGCCGCGGCTCGGTCTCCGACATCGACCTCACCCAGCTCTACGACGACTCCAAGTCGCTCGACGAGGGCGCGCTCACCATCCCCGGCTACACCCCGGGCGGCTGGAACTACCGCCTCTACAGCGAGTCCGGCCTGGTCGACCCCGCCAAGCCGATCGGCAGGTACACGAAGAAGGAGCTGCAGGCCTTCCTCCACCACGATCCGACCCGCATGAAGATCGCGGGCATCAACATGACGTACGAGGGGCTGATCCCGCGGATCCAGAAGTCGTTCCTCGCCAAGGACAAGGAGGGCATGCAGCCGCACATCCGCGCGTTCGTGGAGCGGGCCGTCACCTTCACCACCTGTCCCGAGTGCGACGGCACCCGGCTCGCCGAGGGTGCCAGGGCCTCGAAGATCAAGCGGATCAGCATCGCCGACGCCTGCGCGATGCAGATCAGCGACCTGGCCACCTGGGTCCGCGCCCTCAAGGAGCCCTCGGTCGCGCCGCTGCTCACCGCGCTCCAGCTGACCCTCGACTCCTTCGTCGAGATCGGCCTCGGCTACCTCTCCCTCGACCGGCCGGCGGGCACGCTGTCCGGCGGCGAGGCGCAGCGCGTCAAGATGATCAGGCACCTCGGCTCCTCGCTCACCGATGTCACCTACGTCTTCGACGAGCCCACCGTCGGCCTGCACCCGCACGACATCCAGCGGATGAACGAACTGCTCCTGCAGCTGCGGGACAAGGGCAACACCGTGCTCGTCGTGGAGCACAAGCCGGAGACGATCGCGATCGCCGACCACGTCGTCGACCTCGGCCCCGGCGCCGGCACGGCGGGCGGCACCGTCTGCTTCGAGGGGACGGTGGAGGGGCTGCGGACCGGCGGCACCGTGACCGGCCGCCACTTCGACGACCGGGCCACCGTCAAGGACACCGTGCGGGAGCCCACCGGCACCCTGGAGATCAGGGGCGCGACGACCCACAACCTGCGCGACGTCGACGTCGACGTCCCGCTCGGGGTCCTCACCGTCATCACCGGCGTCGCGGGCTCCGGCAAGAGCTCGCTCGTGCACGGCTCGATCCCCGCGAGCGACGACATCGTGTCGATCGACCAGAGCCCGATCCGCGGTTCGCGCCGCAGCAACCCGGCCACGTACACCGGACTGCTCGACCCGATCCGCAAGGCCTTCGCCAAGGCCAACGGTGTGAAGCCCGCGCTGTTCAGCGCCAACTCGGAGGGCGCCTGCCCCACCTGCAACGGCGCCGGAGTCATCTACACCGACCTCGGCATGATGGCCGGGGTCTCCTCGACCTGCGAGGACTGCGAGGGCAAGCGGTTCCAGGCCTCGGTCCTCGAATACCTCCTCGGCGGCCGGGACATCAGCCAGGTCCTCGCGATGTCGGTCACCGAGGCCGAGGAGTTCTTCGGCTCGGGCGAGGCGAGCACCCCGGCCGCGCAGCGCGTCCTCGCCCGGCTCGCGGACGTCGGTCTCGGCTACCTCAGCCTCGGCCAGCCGCTCACCACGCTGTCCGGCGGCGAGCGCCAGCGGCTCAAGCTGGCCACGAACATGGGCGACAAGGGCGGCGTCTACATCCTCGACGAGCCGACCACCGGTCTGCACCTCGCCGATGTGGAGCAGCTGCTCGGGCTGCTCGACCGGCTCGTGGACTCCGGCAAGTCGGTGATCGTCGTCGAGCACCATCAGGCGGTCATGGCGCACGCCGACTGGATCATCGATCTCGGCCCCGGCGCCGGTCACGACGGCGGAAAGATCGTCTTCGAGGGCACCCCCGCCGAGCTCGTGGCCGGACGGTCGACGCTCACGGGGGAGCACCTGGCGGCGTACGTGGGGGCCTGACGGTTTCCTGACGGTCCGAGCGGTGGCTCCGGTTCCGGCTCAGGCCGTCGGGCCGCCGCTCGGGAACCGGGCCCGTGCCGCGTCCACGCACGTGTCCCGTGACGTGGGGCCGCCGAATCGGAGCCGGTCGTACGCCGTGAACGCCGGCTCCAGGGCGTCGAGCTCGTCCACGCGCGCGTGGAGCGCGGCACGCCATTGCGGGGACGGTTCGGCCGGGGCCGTCTCCAGAGCCCCGGCGATCTCGGTCGACAGCTCGTCCTTCCTGCGGATGTGCGCCGGGGTGACGCTGTGCAGACAGACGTACTGCCCGCTCAGATACGCCTCCCATTCCGCCTCGCCCTGCTCCCGGTCGTTCCAGTGCGCGGTGAACCAGGCGCGCAGCCGCTCGGAGCTCCCCGCCGCCTCGGCGAGCCGGAACAGATCGCGCGGCACCATCTCGGCGCCGTCCGAGCGCAGATAGCCCGGCAGCGGCAGCAGCCCCTCCAGCATCAGCCGCCGGGCCTCGTCGGCGTCCCGGCCGAGCGAGGCGCACAGCGCCTCCAGAGGGACGAACTGTCCGGTGACGTACGCGTCGTCCGCCGCGGTCATCGGATGGTCGCCGTTCACTTCCCGGAACCGCTCCGCGACCTGCCGCACCAGTGTCCGGTCCGTCATCACACCACTCCCCGGTTGAGGCCGTCAGAGCCCTTCCCGGACGGCGTCCCCGCAGGCTAGAAGCCGGATCGTGCGGCGCCCACCGAACCGTCGCCGGCACGACCCGGTCCGATGTCTCCAGTGGCGCCGCACGACCGGCGGTCCATGGGCGGGCCCGCCCCGCGCGATCAGCCCACCCGGTGGGCCGCCCTGCGCCGCCGACCCCACAGCGCCAGCGCCGCGGCGCAGGCCGAGCCGACGAGGGCCAGCGGAAGACCCACCGACGCGCCCGAGGGCGCGGGCTCGTGCGCGGGGTCCTTGCCGGGCGCGGCCGCCGCCACCGCTCCGGCCCGGGGCGCCTGACCGGCGGCCTTCGCGGCACGGCCCTCACGGGCCACGGACACCGCCCGGGTGCCCGCGTCGGCCGTGTCCTTCGTCGGTACGGGGAGCAGGGAGCCCACCGGCTGGACCCGCCCCGCCGCCTCGAAGCCCCAGTCGAGGAGCTCCCTCGCCTCCTCGTACACGGCGAGCCCGCCGCCGCCCTGCGGGTTCATCACCGTGACGACCAGCGTCCGGTCGCCGCGCCGGGCCGCAGAGATCAGCGTGTTGCCCGCGTTGCTCGTGTAGCCGTTCTTGATCCCGATGAGCCCCGGGTAACGGGCCACGCCGTCCGCGCCCGTCAGCAGTCGGTTGGTATTGGCGATGCCGTACGACCAGGAGCCCGCCGGGAAGTCCGCGTACGCGGTCGAGCAGTACCGGGTGAACGCCGGGTCCTGCAGACCGGTCCGGCCGAACACCGCGAGGTCGTACGCGGAGGACACCTGGCCCGGCGCGTCGTAGCCGTCGGGGGACACCACGTGGGTGTCCAGGGCGCCCAGGGACCTGGCCTTCTCCTGCATCTGCCGGGACATCGACTCCCAGCCGCCGTTCATCGCGGCCAGGACGTGCACGGCGTCGTTCCCGGAGCTGAGGAACACACCGTTCCACAGATCCGAGACCTTGTACGTGTACCCCTCCTTCACTCCGACCAGGCTGCTGCCGTCCCCGATCCCGGTCAGCTCGGAATCGGCCACGGTGTGCTGCTCGGAGGGGGCGTGACCGGGGAGCGCGGTGAGGGCGAACAGCGCCTTGAGGGTGCTGGCCGGGGGCAGCTTCCGGTGGGCGTTGCGCGCGGCGAGGACCTCGCCGGAGGACGCGTCGGCGACCACCCAGGACAGCGCCGAGACCGAGGGTACGTCGGGCGCGCCCGGCAGCGGCTGCACCTGCGTGCCCTTCCGGTCCAGCCGGGCACGGTCGAGGTACTGGCGTGCGGGCGGCGTGGGCTCCCGGAGCGAGGAGGCCGAGGAGACGGACGCGGTCGAGGACGCGGTCGCGGTCGAGGTGACGGATGACGCCGTGGCCGCCGGAGCGGACAGCACGAACAGCACCGCCGCGGTACCGGCGGCGGCATGACGGACAGCTGACGTGACGATCATTCAGTCACCGTAGGAAGGAGGCGCGATACGCGCAGATCGGAGTGCGCCGACCGGCGTAGCGGGTGTGGCGTACGGCGGCGAGTCGTGAGCCCGCCCGGGTGGTACGGCCTCCCCCGCCCGCTGTCGGTGGCGCAGGGCATCCTTGTGACGTGCCCTCACACCCGTACCAGAGCAACGCCGTTCCGGCCGACAGTGCCGGAGCGCCACCCGCCGAACCCGCCTCCCGGTCCGTCCCCGGCCCCACCAGGTCTCCCGGGACGAACGGCGGCGGCCCCTTCGGCGCGCCCGCCTTCCGGACCGATCGGCAGCCGCGCCGGACGCCCGCCGGGCACATGATCGTCTGCGGGGACGACGCCCTCGCCCACCGTCTCGCGGGCGAGCTCCACGAGGTGTACGGCGAGCAGGTCACCCTCCTCGTGCCGGTACGACCCGACGCACCGCGCACACCCAGCGCCCGCGCCGGCCGGGCGCTCGCCCTCTTCGGACGGGTCACGGCCGCCGTCACCCGCACCACCGGCACCACCGCCCCGCCCGCCCCGGCGGCGACCGGCGCGGACGGCGGTGATCCCACCGGCACCCTGCGGGTCGTCGAGTCGGCCGAGGCCGACGACCGGGCGCTGACCGACGCCGGGGTCGAGCGGGCCGCCGCGCTCGCCCTCGTCCACGAGGACGACGAGACCAACATCCGGGCCGCGCTCACCGCCCGCCGCCTCAACCCCCGGCTGCGCCTCGTCATCCGGCTCTACAACCGCAAGCTGGGGCAACACCTCGAAACCCTCCTCGACCAGGCCGCCGCCGTCGCCGAACCGGGCCTCGACCCCGAGAAGCTCGACGCCGCCACCACGGTCCTCTCCGACGTCGACACCGCCGCTCCCGGTCTCGCCGCGGCCGCCGTCGCGGGCACCAGCAAGGTGGTCCAGGCAGGGGGACTGCTGCTGCACGCCGTGGAGCGCCTGCCGGCCGCCGGAGAGGCCCCCGACCCCGGCCTGTGCACGCTCGCCCTGCTCTCCGCCACAGCCCGCGACCCGGCCGGCTGCGAGGGCTCCGAACGCAGCGGCGACGCGGGTCCCCGACTGCTGCCCGACGACCGGACGGTGGCCGCCGCCATCGGCCGCGCCGCCGTCACCCTCGAAGCGGTCACCCCGGCGGGCCCCGTCCTGACCTCCGCCCGCCTCGCCGCCTCCGCCCTGCCCGTCGCCTCCCTCTTCTCGCGTCGCCTGCGCTGGTCCCTGGCGGGTGCGGCGGCCGCCGTCCTCGCGCTCGCCCTGGCGTCCACCTTCACCACCGGCGACCACCCGCTGCACGCCGCCTATCTGACGCTGCTCGACATCTTCGCCATCGGCGACCCGGCGGTGGGGGAGTCGACCAGCCGTCAGGTCCTCCAGATCCTCGCCGGGTTCGTCGGGCTTCTCCTGCTGCCGGTGATCGTCGCCGCTCTCATCGAGGGCCTCGGCACCTTCCGTACGGCGACCACCCTGAGACGTCCGCCGCGTGGACTTTCCGGGCACGTCGTCCTCCTCGGCCTCGGCAAGGTCGGCACCCGCGTCCTCGCCCGGCTGCGCAGGCTGAACATCCCCGTGGTCTGCGTCGAATCCGACCCGGAGGCCCGCGGCATCGCCGTCGCGAGACGGCTGCGCGTGCCCACCGTCATCGGCGACGTCACGGAGGAGGGCGTCCTGGAGGCCGCCCGCATCGACCGCGCCCATGCCCTGCTCGCCCTGACCAGCGTCGACATCACCAACCTGGAGGCCGCGCTCTCCGCCCGCGCCGTCACCCCGGACCTGCGGGTCGTCCTGCGTCTGTACGACGACGACTTCGCCACGGCCGTCTTCCGCACCCTCCGCACCGCCCACCCCGCGGCCCTCACCCGCAGCCGCAGCGTCTCCCACCTCGCCGCCCCCGCCTTCGCCGGCGCGATGCTGGGCCGTCAGGTGCTCGGCGCCGTGCCGGTCGAGCGCCGGGTCCTCCTCTTCGCCGCCGTGGACGTCGCGGACCACCCGCTCCTCGACGGACGCACCGTGGCCGAGGCCTTCCACCCGGGCAAGTGGCGGGTCATCGCCCTGGACCGAAGCGGCATGTACTCCGGCCCGGCGGGCCGGGACCCGCTATGGCGCCTGGACCCCGCCCGAGTCCTGGAACCGGCCGACCGGGTCGTGGTGGCCGCAACCCGCCGAGGCCTGGCCGAACTCCTCGGGCGAGGCGGACGGGCCGCCGAGACGGGAGACGGCGATGTGCCGCTCAACCCGCCACGAACAGACCGTGGTTGACCGTAGGATCTGACCCCGCACGCGACGACCCCCGCACCCCGCCGGGTGGGCAATCGTCCCGCAGGGCGGTGGGGGTCGCCCCGGACGGAGTCCCGGGGAGGGTGGCCCACGGGACGGCGCCCGGCCGGGCGCCTCCGGTACGTGCCCCGCACCCTGTGGGGCCCGCACTCTCATGGCCCCGCACCACCAGGATCCGTACCGTCCCGCCCCGCACGGGCCCCGCAGTCAGGAGTTCCGCCAGTGAACACACCACACGACGACGCCGCCCGCGGCCGTAGGCCCCACCGCATCGACCCGTCCGGCGGCTGCCCCCACGCCGAGAACGCCCGCCTGCTCGCCGAAGGCGCCGTCGCTCCCGTGATCCTCCCCGGCGAGATCGAGGGCATGGCGGTACTCGGCCACGACGCCCTTCGTGACTTCCTCTCCCACCCCGACGTCGCCAAGAGCCCCCAGCACTTCACCGCGCTCACCGAGGGCCGCATACCCGAAGGCTGGCCGCTGCGGACCTTCGCCACCGTGCCCGGCATGACGACCTCGGACGGCGCCGACCACCGCCGTCTGCGCACCCTGGTGAGCAGCGCCTTCACCGCCCGCCGGGTCGAGGAACTCCGCCCGCGTGTCGAGACCGTCACCGCCGGGCTCCTCGACGGACTCGCCGAGGCGGCCGGGACCGGCGACGGCGTCGCCGACCTGCGCCGTCACTACGCGCTGCCGCTGCCACTCGGCGTCATCTGCGAACTCCTCGGTGTCGAGGCCGCCCACCAGGACCGGCTGCACCATCTCTCCGGCCTGATCGTCGCGACCGACACGGAGCCCGCGCGGGCCGTCGCCGCGAACCGCGAAGTCCTCGCACTCCTCGCCTCCATCGCCGGTGAGAAGGCCGCCGCTCCCGGCGACGACCTCACCAGCGCCCTGATCGCCGCCCGGGACGAGGACGGCGACCGGCTGAGCGAGCCCGAGCTGATCGGCACCCTGCTCCTGCTGCTCATCGCGGGCCACGAGACCACCATGAACCTGGTGACCAACGCGGTACGGGCGCTCTGCACCCACCGCGACCAACTCGCCCTGGTCACCGAGGGCCGCGCGACCTGGTCGGACGTGGTGGAGGAGACCCTCCGCTGGAACAGCCCGGTCAGCTACTTCCCGTTCCGCTATGCCACCCGCGACCTCACCGTCGACGGCACCCTCATCCCGCAGGGCACCCCCGTCCTGGCCGGATACTCGGCGGCGGGCCGGGACACGAAGGCCCACGGCCCGGACGCCGACCGCTTCGACCTCACGCGTACGACGACGGTGAAGCACCTCTCGCTCGGCCACGGCCCCCACTACTGCCTGGGCGCCCCGCTCGCCCGGATGGAGGCGGCCATCGCTCTGGAGGCACTCTTCACCCGCTTCCCGGACCTGGACCTGGCGGTTCCGGAGTCCGAGCTGCACCGCCACGCCGGCTTCGTCGGCAACAGCGTCAGGGCGCTCCCGGTCCGGCCGGGCGGCTGACGGTCCCAGGGATTGTCTCGGGCGGGCCCCTCACCCGGCCCGTCCCCAGGCGGTCGCGGGGGAGGAGCGCAGGGAGGAGACGAGGCTCAGCAGCCGGGCCTCGTTCCCCGCGAGGCCCGCGGCGCGGAGCGCCTCGTCCGCCTCGGCCATCGGATGGGTGAGCATCACCCCCGCATACGGGGCGAGCTGTGGATCGGTCAGCACGGCCTGGGTGGATTCGAGCAACCTCAGGTACGCCTGGGCGGCCGCGCGCTCGCTGGCGGTGATCGTGGTGGTCATGTCGGGCTCCCTCTCGACAGTTCGGCGCTCACCACTCTGTCGTACGGGTCTGACAACGACGCTCGTAGCCGCCCCGGCGGCGTCAACGCAGCCTGCCGCCCTTGGTGAAGGACCGGGCCGACGCCGTCGTGGCGGCACCGAGACAGCCGCCGAGCCCGGTCCATCGTGCCTTCGTGTGATCCATGCTGCTCCCCCGTCACACGGCGCGCGTTCTCGCTCACGAACCACGACGGGCGACAGAGGGATTGCGGGGCGGGCGTCGGGCGTCCTCAGGTCTGTCCGTCGAGCCGTTCCGCCAGCCGTTCCAGGAAGACCCGCTGACCCTCCACGAGCAGCGGAGCAGCCGCCTCCGGGGAGAACCAGCCCACCCGGTCGATCTCCGGGAACTCCCCCTGGACCCCGGACCGGGGCGGCCATTCCATGGTGAAGGTGCCCGGCACGACCTCGGCCGGGTCGAGCGTGCCCTCCACGGCCCAGATGGTGACGAGCTTTCCGTTGCGCTGCCGGGACTCCCCGAGGCCCCACCACTCGCCCTCGGGGGCCGGAAGGCCCAGCTCCTCCAGGAACTCGCGGCTCGCCGCCGCCTCCGGTGCCTCGTCCGGCTCGTACTCCCCCTTGGGGATCGACCAGGCCGCCACCTCGCGGGACGCCCAGAAGGGCCCGCCCATATGACCGATGAGAACCTCGACGCCACCGTCCGTCGTACGGCGGAAGACCAGAAGACCCGCACTGCGCTTGTCCGACATGTGGGTCAGTCTGGCCGAAGGGCCGAGCAGTCGCAGCCGCGCACGCGGTCACCGCGGTCGCACACGCCGTGCCCGCACGCCCCCGCCGCGCGCGTCACTCCTCGGCGGCCACCACCACCGGGCCGCCCGCGAGGTCCACCCCTTCCGTCCAGGACGGCCCCAGCCGCACCGAACGCCAAGGAACGAGCGAGCCGCTCACCCTCTCCCGACGCAGCGGGGCGCCGTCCTGGGTGACGGTCAGGACCGGTCGCACGAGCCGGCGCTCCGACCGTAAGAGCAGGGGAGCGGCCACCGGACCGAGGAGACCGGGCGTCACCCACCTCAGCGGCTCCGCCGCCCGCACCGGCACTCCACCGTCGGGCCAGGGGTGACCGGCGAGCAGATCGAGTACGGCCGCTGCCGCCGCCCGCCCCTCGGCGGCGGCCACCACCGCCGGCTCCACCCCGCGCAGAAGGTTGCCCACCGCGAAGACCCCGGGTACGGCGGTGCGGAAGGCGCAGTCCGTCGCGGGGCCCCGGGTGCCCGGAGCGAGCGGCAACCCGCCGGCGCGGGCGAGTTCGTGGTCCGGGATCCAGTCCCCGGTGAAGACGACGGTGTCGCACCGCAGCGTGTGCCGGTTCGTACGACCGTCCCCGCCCCGGACCGTGACCCCGGTCAGTCGCCCCCGTCCGAGGAGCTCCGTCACGACCGCGCCCGTGAGCACCGGGACGGACCCGAACGCCACGCGTCGTGCCGGGCGTTCGGTGACGACGGCCACCACCTCCACCCCGGCGGCGCGGAGCGTGCGCACGGCGTTGCGGGCCACGGGATCACCACCGACGACCACGGCCCGTCGTCCGATGTGCTCAGGGCGCGCCCCGAACCGTGGGACCAGCCGCTGGAGCTCGCCCGTGGTCAGCACCCCGGCGGGTCGTGATCCCGGGACGAGCCGTGCGCTGCGGGGTCGTTCGCGGGCACCGTTGGCCAGGACGACCGCGCGGGCCCGGATGCGTTCGAGGCCGGTCGGTGCGGTGACGTCGAGGGTCAGCGGCCCCGCCCAGCCGGTGGCCGACACGCCGGTACGGACGGTGGCCCCGGCCCGCACCGCCGCCCGCACCGAGCGGCGTGCGTACGCCGGGCCGTCGAGGGGGCGGCCCCGGGCGTCCCCGCCGAATCCCGGTCGGGCGCAGTGTCGTGGGATGCCGCCGGCGGCCGGCTCCCGCTCCAGGACCTCGACGCGCCCGGCGCCCAGCGCCGCGAGGCGGCCGGCCGCGGCGAGCCCGGCGGGCCCCGCGCCCACCACGAGCACGTCGACCGTGCGGCTCACCGGGCCCCCTCCCCGTACTCCTCGAACAACGCCCGTACCTCCGCGCCGCAGTAGTGGCCCTGGCAGCGGCCGCCACGCGCGCGCGTGCGCCGGCGCAGCCCGTCGAGGCCTCCCGGCGGGATCGTCGAGGTGAGCGCGGCCCGGATCTCGCCCCGGGTGACCCGCTCGCAGTGACAGACGATCGAGCCGAAATCCGGCTCACGGGCGATGAGTCGGGAGTCCCGGTACGGGCGGGGGAAGGCCTCGCCGAGGTTCGGCATGCGGAGCCGGGCGAGCGGCCGTTCGGGCCCCGGGTCGAGCCCGCAGTCGGCGAGCAGCCCGCGGACGTGCTCGGCGATGGCCAGGGAGGCGGTGAGCCCGGTGGAACGGATCCCTCCGACCGTCACGTACCGGAGACCCGGGTGCGCGGCGATGCGGTAGTCCTCCTGCCCGGTGGCGGCCCGCAGACCCGCGTAGACGGCCGTGACCTCCTCGTCGAGCAGTGCGGGGAGGATGCGGCCGCCCTGCTCGCGGAGCCCGGCGAGCCCTTCCGCCGTCGTGCCGGTGGCGGTCTTGTCGTCCAGGTCCTCGGCGGTGGGCCCGAGCATGACGTTCCCGTACACGGTCGGCGCGATGAGCACGCCCTTGCCGAGCGGGCCCGGTACGGGGAGCAGGATGTGCCGGACCAGGTCGCGGGCGAACTTGTCGAAGACCAGCAGCTGGCCCCGGCGCGGAGTGACCGTGAAGTCCTCGCGGCCGACCAGCGCGTCGAAGGCATCGGCGTGGAGTCCGCACGCGTTGACGAGATGGCGGGTCCGCAGCACCCCGCGCCGCGTGACGAGAAGGTGGTACGGATCTCCCGGACGGACCTTCTCCACACGGCAGTTGAGATGCAGCTCGACCCCGGAGCGGACGGCCTGCGTGGCGTACGCGAGGGTGGTCGTCCACGGGCAGATCACCGACTCGCCCGGAACTTCGAGCGCGGCAAGAGACCCGGGTCCCAAGTGCGGCTCTCGCACTCGTAGTTCGGCGGCCGTGAGCAGTCGGGTCGTGTGATGTCCGTTGCGTTCGGCCTTCTCCGCGAGGCGGGGGAGGGCGGCGCGCTGCTCCTCGTCCCAGGCGACGAGGAGAGCGCCGAGCGGCTCCACGGGAATGCCGGTCTCCTGCGCGTACGAGGACAGCAGCCGGTACCCCTCGCGCACGAGCCGCGCTTCCAGGGTGCCGGGCAAGGCGTCGAAACCGGTGTGCAGGATGGCGGTGTTGGCCTTCGACGTACCGTCGCCGACGTCGTTCGCGGCCTCCACGAGCGCGACGCGCAGGGGGTGGCGGGCCAGTGCCCGGGCGATGGCCGAGCCGACGACCCCGGCACCGACGACCACGACGTCGTACACCGCGTCGGGGTCCCCGGGGAGGGGCCCGGTGCGGGTGACGGTCACGTGGAGCCGGACCCGGAGCCGGACCGGGACCCGGAGGGAGAGCCGGTCGCGGATCCGGAGGGGGAGCCGGTCTCCGTGCCGAAGCCGCCACCGTGGCCGCCCGCCCGCTCCACCAGGGCCGACACCTCGCCACGGAACCGCGCCAGGCGCTCGCCCGCCTCGTCGCCCGAGATGCGGGGCTCGTAGACGGCCGACGGCTTCCACTCCGGTACCGCCTCGCGGAGCGTGAGGCCGGGGTCATGTCCGAGCCGGGCGACCGCGCCCACCCCGAGCGCGGTGGCGTCGGGCAACGAGGACACCTCGACCGGGAGTTGGAGTAGATCCGCCTGGGTCTGCATGAGCAGAGCGGACCGCGTGAGCCCGCCGTCGGCACGCAGGGAGGTCAGCGGTGCGCCCCGGTCCGACGCGACGGCCGCGGCGAGCTCGACGACCTGCGCGGCGATGCCCTCGCACAGGGCGCGGACCAGGTGGCCCGGCGTGGTGTCGAGGCCGAGGCCGGTGAGCGAGCCGCGGACGTCTCCCCGCCACCAGGGCGCGGCGAGCCCCGCGAGCGCGGGTACGAAGGTGACCCCGCCGGTGTCCGGGACCCCGCCGCCCACCGGGTCGATCTCCTCCGCGCCGCCGATGACGCCGAGGTCGGTGAGCCAGCGCACGGCCGAGGCGACGGTGTACACCTGGCCGTCCAGACAGTGGGCGACCTGCCCGCCGAGCCGCCAGGCGACACAGCTGACCAGGCCCGAGGAGGCGCGCCGGGGTTCGGCGCCGGTCTGCGCGAGGAGGAAGGCCCCGGTGCCGTACGTGCACTTGGCGGCGGCCGGGTCGTCGGCGCTCTGGGTGAGCAGCGCGGCCTGTTGGTCCACGAGGAGGCCGGTGAGCGGAAGCGGCGGGCCGAAGGCCGTGGTGGTGCCGACGGGGGTGTCGCAGTCCACGACCCGGGGGAGCCGTTCGCCGCCCAGGCCGTACAGGTCGAGGGCGGTCTCCGACCAGGCGACCGTGTCGAGGTCGAGGAGTCCGGTGCGTCCGGCGGTCGCCGCGTCGGTGACGAAGGCACCGGTGAGCCGGTGCACGAGCCAGGCGTCGCTGGTGGTGACGACACCGGCGCCGGTGGCGTGGCGGCGGATCCAGGCCATCTTCGGCGCGGCGAAGTAGGGGTCGAGGGGAAGCCCGGTGAGTTGCCTCAACTGCTCGGCGTGGGCGTCGAGTTCGGAGCAGAGGGGGGCCGATCGGCGGTCCTGCCAGACCAGGGCGTCGGTGAGCGGCTCGCCGGTGGCGGGGTCCCAGGCGAGGACGGTCTCCCCCTGGTTGGCGAGGCCCACGGCGACGACCGGCGTGCCGGCCTCGGCGAGTGCCGCGCGCCCGGCGGCGACCACGGAGTCGTACAGCTCACGAGGGTCGACCTCGACCAGTCCGCCCGGCAGATAGCGGGGCCGGACCGGGGCCGTACCGCTGCCGACGACTCCGCGTTCGGGGCAGAGGACGAGGGCTTTGGTGCCCGAGGTGCCCTGGTCGACGGCGAGTACCGGGCCGCCCGTCATCGTGCGCTCCTGTCCGGTGGACGTTCGGTGATCGTCCGGTCACCGAAAAGGGCCAGGGTGCCGTCGCGGCGGCCCTTCGTCAAGCCTCCGCGGATGATCACGTCAGGTCCGATGGAGGTACCTGACAGTAAGTCAAATTCAGTCGTTGGCTTGATAATTACTGTCACAAGAGAAAGTGGACCGGTCGGGTCCAGAGCCCTCTATAGTGATCGCCGATCAACGGCCGGGACGCCCGCCGGGGGACTGACCACCCCCTCCATCCACCGAGGACCCATGTCATCCACACCACGCCCCACCCCCTGATGGCCGGACACGGCTTCAGACCCGTCTACCACCCCGCGGGCCACGACCACGCCCTGCGCAACGCCGTCCAGGACTTACGCACCGGCCGCTGGGTGGCGATGGCCCGGCTCCTCGACGAGACGGAGGGCTGGGACGGCTGGACCCGCCGCACCCAGGTCCTCGCCGCCGTCGCCGCGGGCACCGACGTCGTCCACATGTGGCGGACCGAACAGCCCGGAAGCCTCGCCGCCACCGTGATGCACAGCCGCGTCACCGTCGAGCGGGCCGTACGCGCCCACCGCGCCGGCCACGCCCGTACCCGGGAACTCTGGCAGGAGGCCTGGAGCGCCTGCCGGGAGGCCGCCGACCTGGCCCCCGACGACCCCGTGCCCTGGGTCGGCCTGATCGCCCTCGCCGCCCTCGACGGCCGCCAGCGCATGGAGGAACACCGGCTGTCCCCGCCGGCCCCCATGCTGCCACCCGGCCCTTGGGGCCTGCTCGCCGAGGCCGAGAAGCGCGACCCGTACAACCGCGAGGCGCACCACCGCATGCTCCAGTTCGTGTACGCCCGGCGCCCCGGACCGCTCTCCGAGGCCGTCAACTACTCGCACTGGGCCGCCTCCTCGGCTCCCGTCGGCTCCGCCCTGCACGTCCTCCCGCTGTACGTGCGCGTCGAGCGCTACCGGCGCGAGCGCGGCCACGAACGGGCCCTCGACCTGCACTGGGTCGCCGAGGACGCCGTACGCGAAGCCCAGCGCGCCCTCGACACGTGGTTCCTCTTCTGTGCCACCGACGAGGCCTCCCTGCTCGACCTCAACCACTTGGCGCACGCCCTCTTCGGGGCCCTCCGCTTCACCGACGCGGCCCGGGTCTTCGAGTCGCTCGGCCCCTACTACACGACCCTTCCCTGGGCGTACCGGACCCCTCACCCGGACGACCGCGTGCTCGCCGAAGAGGTCTTCCTGCGCGCCCGCGCCCGCTGTCTCAGCGGCTGAAGCTCCCTCGTACGTCCCCCTCGCTGCCCCCACTCGATTCATTTCTCCCACCGTTCATTCCCCCCCCCGAACCCGCTCGCCCCCCGTCCCCGGAGGAATCCATGTCGTCCCGCACCGCCCCCGACCCCACCGACGCGATACGCACGCCACCCCCGGCCCAGGACGAGGAGGCGCGGCTGAGAGAACTCGGCTACCAGCCCGTCCTCGCCCGCCGGATGGGAGGCTTCGGCAACTTCGCGATCAGTTTCTCGGTCATCTCCGTCCTCTCCGGATGCATGACCCTGTACGGCTTCGGCATGGGTACCGGCGGCCCCGCCGTCATGCTGTGGGGCTGGGTCGGTGTCGGCCTCTTCGTGCTGTGCGTGGGCCTCGCGCTCGCCGAGGTCACGAGCGCCTATCCGACCTCCGGCGCGCTCTACTACATGGCGGACCGGCTCGGCGGGCGACGCTGGGGCTGGTACACCGGCTGGCTGAATCTGCTCGGTCTGCTCGGCGCCATCGCGGGCATCGACTACGGCGCCGCGCTCTTCACCGGCGCCTTCCTCAACCTCCAGTGGGGCTTCGAACCCACCGCCGGCTCCACCTTCCTGATCTTCCTCGCGATCCTGCTGCTCCACGCCGTCCTGAACCTCTTCGGCGTCCGCCTGGTCAGCGTCCTCAACTCGATCAGCGTCTGGTGGCACCTGGCCGGCGTGGCGATCATCGTCGGAGCCCTCGCGTTCGTCCCCGACCGGCACCAGTCCGTCGACTTCGTGTTCACCGAGTTCGTCAACGACACCGGGTGGGCCAACCCCTTCTACGTCGCCGCGATCGGCCTGCTCCTCGCCCAGTACACCTTCTCCGGCTACGACGCCTCGGCCCACCTCTCCGAGGAGACCTCGAACGCCTCCGTCGCCGCCTCCAAGGGCATCGTCCGGGCCATCTGGGTCTCCTGGCTCGCCGGATTCGCCCTGCTCGCCGGGCTGAGCTTCGCCATCCAGGACTACACCGCCACGCAGAACAGCGCCACCGGCGTCCCGCCCGCCCAGATCTTCCTGGACGCGCTCGGCACAGGCGGCGCCACCGCCCTGCTCCTCGTGGTCATCGTCGCCCAGCTGTTCTGCGGCAACGCCGAGGTGGCCGCCGCCAGCCGCATGGTCTTCGCCTTCAGCCGTGACAACGCCCTGCCGGGCTCGGCGATCTGGCGCAAGGTCAGCGGCCGCACCCAGACACCGGTCCCGGCCGTCTGGCTCGCGGTGGTCGTGGCCGCGGTGCTTGCCCTTCCCTCGCTGTACTCCGCCACCGCCTACGGCGCCGTCACCGCGATCAACGTCATCGGCATCACGCCCGCCTACGCCATCCCGATCTATCTGCGCCTGCGCGCCGGGAACCGCTTCACCCCCGGCCCGTGGAGCCTGGGCCGCTGGAGCAAGCCGATCGGCTGGACCGCGGTCGTCTGGGTGGCGATCGTGACCGTGCTGTTCTGCCTGCCGCAGAAGTCCCCGGTGACCGTCGACACCATGAACTACGCCGTGATCGCGCTGGCAGTCGTGCTCGTCCTGGCCAGCGTCTGGTGGTACGTCGCCCGCCGCTCGTACGGCACGCCGACGGCGTACGGCAACGCCCGCGAGGAGGCGGAGATCGCGGAGGGCATCGTCTGACCGGAGCTACCGGAGAATCCCGACGAGCCCGACGAGCCCGACGAGCCCGACGAGCCCGACGAGCCCGACGAGCCCGACGAGTCGGTGAGGCCGGCTCCTGTCCCCGTGCCGGACAGGAGCCGGCCCACTGTCAGGCGCTGAACTCGTACGTCCAGGCCGCCGACTGGGCCGAGAAGTCGATGTCCGTGATCTCCAGGGCGTGCCCGTGCTGATCGCTCACCACCCGGTGGACGATCAGCCGGGCCGCGCCGCCGGCCGTCGTCGTGGTCGGACCCGGCGGAACGCCGACCGACTCCCGGTGGGTGATGCGCAGCCCCGCCTGGTGCATCCAGTGGTAGAGCAGCCGCAGGTCGGGCTGTTGACGCCGGTCCCGGACCCGCCGGTAGCGGGCCAGTTGGGGGATCTCGGCGAGCGCCGGCCGGGAGAACCACGACACCGCCCGCTGGAGTGCCGCTCCCTGCGGGCCGTGCACCACGTGCCGGTGTACGAGCGTGGGCTCGCCCGGGGTGAGCAGGAGCCGCGGTGCCAGCGGAGTGGGCGCGGGTTCCCAGGTGAGCGTGGCCCGTACCAGCGCCTCTGCCGCGCGGGGGCCGCCGGGGAAGGTCGGCCGGCCGGCGGTCAGGGCCGGGACGACCGGCTCGCCGGCGTCCGCGGATCCGGCGGCGGCGAAGGTGCCGCGTCGGTCGGTGACCACGAGCCTCTCGTCCCGCAGGAGTTGGAGGGCGCTGCGTACCGTCTGCCGGTTGACGTGGTAGCGCTGGGACAGGGATCGTTCCGAAGGGAGTCTGCTGCCGGGGGAGATGCGGCGGTGGGCGAGGTCCTCGCGCAGCGCGGCGGCGACCCGGAGATAGAGCGGCGCGTCTGCCGTCGCCTCGGATTCGGGCTCGGCCATGATCAATCCCTCTCTTCGCTCAGCGTGATTGCCTGGGCCGTGTGGGTGATCAATTTCTATCATTGGTCTAAACCATTTCGCCAGGGCTGCCCGGCAGAGTGGCCGAAAGGAGCGAGGGCCCTTGTAATGAGGTACCAGGTGACGGGGGCGAGACCGCAGCGACGGGAAAGGTGGGCGAGGCCGGATGACGACACCGTCGGAGCGCGCCGCACAGGGCAGGGCGGCCCGCAAGCGAGTCCCCCGCTCCTCGCACGGCCGCTGGATACCCAGCTCCCAGCGCCCCGACCCCATCGACGTGCTGGAACGCGAGTCCGCGGGCCGGCTGCCCGACCTCGTCCCCCTCCGGTACGGCCGGATGTCGGCCTCCCCCTTCGCCTTCCTCCGCGGCGCCGCGGAGGTGATGGCCGCCGACCTCGCCGCCCAGCGCCACACCGGGCTCACCGTCCAGCTCTGCGGCGACGCCCACCTCCTCAATTTCGGGGTCTACGCCTCACCCGAACGGACCCTCCTCTTCGATGTGAACGATTTCGACGAGACGCTCCCCGGACCCTTCGAATGGGACGTGAAGCGGCTCGCCGCCAGCATCACCGTCGCCGCCCTCCAGAACGGCAGCAGCAAGGCCAAGGCCCACCGGGCGGCCCTCGTCGCCACCGAGGCGTACCGGACGGCCATGCGCCGGCTCGCCGGACTCGGCGAGCTCGCCGTCTGGTACGAGCGGATCGCCGCCGATGACCTGGTCCCCCTCGTCCGCCGCGACGACCGGGCCCGCCTCGTGAACCGGCTCGCCGGCGCCCGCCGCCGCACCAGCCTCCAGGTCCTGAACAAGCTCACCGAGACCGACGCCACCGGGGCCCGGCACATCGTCGACGACCCGCCGCTCCTCGAACGGGCCACGGACCTCGACCGGGTCACCTTCGGCAAGATCTTCAACGACTACCGCAGCTCGCTCGCCGAGGAACGCCGTGTCCTCCTCGACCGCTACCGCTTCGTCGACGCGGCGCGAAAGGTCGTCGGCGTCGGCAGCGTCGGCACCCGCTGCTTCGTCCTCCTCCTCGAAGGCCGCGACGACGGAGACCCGCTCATCCTCCAGATCAAGGAGGCCGGGAAGTCCGTCCTGGAGGAGTACCTGCCGGCGAGTACGTACACCCACCAAGGACACCGTGTCGTCTCCGGGCAGCGCCTCACCCAGGCCGCCAGCGACATCTTCCTCGGCTGGATGACCGGCCCCGAGCAACGCCACTTCTACTGGCGCCAGCTGCGCGACATGAAGGGCTCGGCCGAGGTGGAGACCATGTCCCCGGCCCTGCTCCGGGACTACGCCAGGCTCTGCGGCCGCGCCCTGGCCCGCGCCCACGCCCGCTCGGGCGACCGGATCGGAATCGCGGCCTACCTGGGTGGCTCCGACGTCTTCGACCGCGCCGTCGCCGACTTCGCCCTCGCCTACGCGGGCCAGAACGCCGACGACTACGCGGCGCTCGGCGGGGCCATCGCGGCGGGGATGGTGGCGGCGGCGCCGGGGGCCTGAACTGCTCCGCGTCACGGGTGGTGGCCGACTCGCCACGCGCGGGCCGATTCCCGTCCGGGGCGAGGGGCGGCGGCATGTCCACCGCCGCCCCTCGCACCGCTAGGGGGTGCCCGTACGGCGCAGCGGCGGCCCCGAGGGTGTCTCGGCCTCCGGACCGAAGAGCACCGCCCGCGCCACCGACGGAGCGAACAGGCTCGTCAGCGGGGCGGTCAGGGTGAGAGCCGCGCGGAAGGGCCCGCCCACGACCGGGTCGCCCGCGGCCCGCGCCTGCACCCGGCTCAGGTACCAGCCCACAGCCTTGTCCATCGGACCCGGGCGTGCCGCGTCACCGGTCGCCCCGGGCATCTTCTTGTCCGCGCCCGCCGAGATGTCCCAGGCCTGCCGGGAGGCGTCGAGCAGCGCGCGCTGCACGGTGCGGGTGGTCGGGGTGCGCTTGGTGTCAGCGAGCGCCCGGCGCAGTGCGACCGCGCTGAGCGCGGCGACGGCCATGCCCTGCCCGTAGATCGGGTTGAAGGCGCACAGCGCGTCGCCGGTGGCCAGGAATCCGGCAGGGCGGCGCCCCGGACGGTCGTACCGGCGCCGGATGTTGGCGGTCCTGCGGAAGCCGTACACCGGGGAGATGGGCTCGGCCCGCGCGAGCCAGTCGCTGACCACCGGGTGCGGCAGCCGCTTCGCGTACTCCTCGAACGCGCCCTCGTCGGTGGGCGGTTCGTCGCCGCGCAGGCCCGACAGGGTCACCAGGTGGCGCCCGTCGCCGAGGGGCAGCACGACACCGCCGTACACCTGGGCGGGGTTGGGCACGATGTAGTAGCCGGTCGCGTCGGTGCCCGGGACCTCGTCCGGGGAGCGGTAGACGCGGGTGCCGTACGCGAGACCGGTGTCGAGGGTCTCCTCGTGCGGTGCCTCCGCGCCGATGCCCGCGAGCCAGTCGGCGGCCTTCGTGGACCGGCCGGACGCGTCCACCACCAGATCGGCGGTGAGCGTACGGGGCTGTTTGTCGGCCCCCGCGCCGCGCTCCCGCAGCCGTACGCCCCGTACGCGCGAGGAGTCGCCGGTGAGCCCCACCGTCTCGGTGCCCTCGATCAGCTCGATCCGGGGGTCGGCGAGGACGCGCTGCCGCACCAGCCACTCCAGCTGGGGGCGCGAGCCGGTGTAGAAGTGCACGGTCGCGGGCGTGCGGCGGTACCACTTGCCGTTCTGCCACTGGACCATGTCCTCGGGGACACCCACCTTGGGCGCGCCGAGAGCGGTCAACTCGTCCATGAACCCCGGGAGCAGCTCGTCGAGCGCCTGCTGCCCGCCCGCGATCAGGACGTGCAGGTGCCGGCCCTGCGGGACGCCCGGCCGCGGTTCCTGCCCCTCGGGGAGCCGGTCGCGCTCGACGACCGTCACCTTCTCCGCATGCTCGGCCAGCACCCGAGCGGCCAGCAGCCCAGCGAGACTTCCCCCGATGACCACCGCGTGACGTGTCACCCGGCGCCCCAAGTCGTCGGCCATACCCGCCCTTTCGTGTCGTGGAACTCCAACGGTCCAGTATCCACGCAGGTACGGGCCGAGAGGCGCCGCGGCCGTACTGTTTCGGCCGCCCGGGCCCACGGCTAGGGTGAGGCGCATGGCATGCGAACGCCCGAGCGGCCCGACGGGCTTCAGGTAGCCCGCCAGGACATCCCTCGACGCGACAGCGCGGACGGCCTCGCCCGTGCGCGATCCGCCGCACAGTGGCCCTCTACCGATGGCCCCGCTTCAACCGGGACACCGGAGTGGCGGACCGGTCCGCCCAGGAGGAACGCCGGGCGCGTCAGTACCTGCGCAACGGGATCGGCGCGCTCCTGCGCACACTGAACACCCCCGAGGGAGTCCTCGACGCAGAGGCCGCCGACGCCGTCGACATCGCTCCGGCACGCCACCGGCACTCCTCGCTCTGGCTCGCCTAGGGCGCCCCGCCCCGGAGGTCACTCTCTCCCGAGTTCCGCCAGCGCGCCCGTCAGCCACTCCACCCAGAAGCGCTCCATCTCGATCCCGCCCCGCAGGACGAGATGACGCAGCCGGTCGGGTTCCGAGTGGCGGCGTTCGCTCGGGAAGTCGCGGGTCTCGATCGCGAGGTACTCGTCCAACTGCTGCTGGTGCAGCGCGAGATGACGGGTCAGCTCGGCGCGCAGACCCGACGCGCCGACCACCGCGGCCGCCCGCATCCGGAGCAGCAGGGCGGCCCGCATGGGCTTCGGGTCCTCGGACCTCGCCACCCAGGTGCCGAGTGCCTCCCGCCCCGCGGGCAGCACCTCGTACTCCTTGCGCTGCCCCCGTACGGGCACCGGGGCGGGCAGGGCGCGGATGTGCCCCGCCTGCTCCAGCTTGCCCAGCTCGCGGTAGATCTGCTGGTGCGTGGCCGACCAGAAGTAGCCGATCGACTTGTCGAAGCGGCGCGTCAGTTCGAGGCCGGAGGACGGCTTTTCGAGCAGCGCGGTGAGGATCGCGTGCGGGAGGGACATGGACGCATCCTAGAAGTGGTCGGCCACGGTGATCACAGGGTGGCCGCGAGCCGGGTGCCCTGGTCGATGGCCCGCTTGGCGTCCAGCTCGGCGGCCACGTCCGCGCCGCCGATCAGGTGCGCCACGCGGCCCGCCGCCACCAGCTCCTCGAACAGGTCCCGGCGCGGCTCCTGGCCCGCGCAGAGCACCACCGTGTCGACGGGCAGCAGCTGCTGCTCGCCGCCGATGGTGACGTGCAGGCCCTCGTCGTCGATCCGGTCGTACGACACGCCCGCGACCATCGCCACGCCCCGGTGCTTCAGCTCGGTGCGGTGGATCCACCCCGTGGTCTTGCCGAGGCCGGCGCCGACCTTGGACTCCTTGCGCTGGAGCAGGTGCACCTGGCGCGGCGGCGCGCCGCGCTCGGGCGCGCGCAGTCCGCCCCGGTTCTCGTACGAGGTGTCCACGCCCCACTGGCGGAAGTACGTCTCGGGGTCCTGGCTCGCGCCCTCCCCGCCGTCCGTGAGGAACTCCGCGACGTCGAAGCCGATGCCGCCCGCACCGATGATCGCGACCCGCTCGCCGACGGGCGCGCCGTCCCGCAGCACGTCCAGGTAGCTGAGGACGCTCGGGTGGTCCACGCCCGCGATGCCGGGGGTGCGCGGGGAGACGCCGGTGGCGACGACGACCTCGTCGAAGTCGTCCAGGTCGCCCGCGGCGACCGGGGTGTTCAGGCGGACGTCGACCCCACGCTCGGCGAGCTGCACGCGGAAGTAGCGCAGCGTCTCGTCGAACTCCTCCTTGCCGGGGACCTTCTTGGCGATGTTCAGCTGACCGCCGATCTCGGCGCCCGCGTCGAACAGGGTCACGGAGTGGCCGCGCTCGGCCGCCGAGACCGCGCAGGAGAGGCCGGCCGGGCCCGCGCCGACGACGGCGATCCGCTTGGCGCGGCGGGTGGGGGAGAGGACCAGCTCGGTCTCGTGGCAGGCGCGCGGGTTGACCAGGCAGGAGGTGATCTTCAGGTTGAAGGTGTGGTCCAGGCAGGCCTGGTTGCAGCCGATGCAGGTGTTGATCGTGTCGGCCCGGTCGGCCGTGGCCTTGGCGACGAAGTCCGGGTCGGCGAGGAAGGGACGGGCCAGCGAGACCAGGTCGGCGCGGCCGTCGGCGAGGATCTCCTCGGCGACCTCGGGGGTGTTGATGCGGTTGCTG
This sequence comes from Streptomyces sp. NBC_00572, assembly GCF_026341815.1. Taxonomy (GTDB): domain Bacteria; phylum Actinomycetota; class Actinomycetes; order Streptomycetales; family Streptomycetaceae; genus Streptomyces. Next base: position 631,906 of record NZ_JAPENX010000002.1, on the reverse strand, counting down.
GTGACGAGCGGCACGGAGACCGCGCCCATCAGCTTCTTCGTCACCCAGGTGTAGGCGCCCCGCGGCACGGACGTCGCGATGGTGGGGATGCGTGCCTCGTGCCAGCCGATACCGGTGTTGATGATGGTCGCGCCGGCCGCCTCGATCTCCTTGGCGAGCCGGACGACCTCCTCCAGGGTGGAGCCGCCGGGCACGAGGTCCAGCATGGAGAGGCGGTAGACGAGGATGAAGTCCTCCCCGACGCGCTCGCGGATGCGGCGGACGATCTCCAGCGGGAAGCGGACGCGGTTCTCGTACGAGCCGCCCCAGCGGTCGGTGCGCTGGTTGGTGGCGGCGGCGATGAACTCGTTGATGAGGTAGCCCTCGGAGCCCATGACCTCGACGCCGTCGTACCCGGCCTCCTTGGCCAGCTCGGCGCAGCGGGCGTAGTCCTCGACGGTCTGCTCGACCTCGGCGTCGGTCAGCTCGTTCGGTACGAAGGGGCTGATGGGGGCCTTGATCGCGCTGGGCGCGACGAGGGCGGGGTGGTACGCGTACCGGCCGAAGTGCAGGATCTGCATCGCGATGCGGCCGCCGGCCTCGTGCACGGCGTCGGTGATCAGCCGGTGCTCGGCGACCTCGTCCGTGGTGGTCAGCTTGGCGCCGCCGTCCCAGGGGCGACCGGCGTCGTTGGGCGCGATGCCACCGGTGACGATGAGGCCCACGCCGCCCCGGGCGCGCTCCGCGTAGAAGGCGGCCATGCGCTCGAAGCCGTGCTCGGTCTCTTCGAGGCCGACGTGCATCGACCCCATGATCACCCGGTTGGGCAGGGTGGTGAACCCGAGGTCGAGCGGGCTCAGCAGGTGCGGGTACGGGGTCATGCGGGCGCCTCCTCGCGCAGGAACGTCAGCCACAGTTCTAGGTGACCTCCCCCCCTTTATGCAACTAGTTGCAGAAGATTCGGGACGTGATGTCTACTACTCAGTAGCAAGCGCGTCGGCGGTGAGCGGCGAGCAGGGCGTGGCGCGTGGCCCGTGGCGTCGCTACTCGGCGCCGTGCGGCGCCGCGGCCGCCCCCAGCCAGGCGTCCAGCTCCTCCGGCGTACGCGGCTCCGGGGCATCCGCGGTGAGCAGGCCCCGGGAGCGGAGCAGTCGTGCCACCGCCGTGCCCCAGGGGCGTCGCAGTCTCGCCTCGTCGAGCAGGGCGTCGTCCGCGAGGAGCTCCGCGACCGGGCCGGTCCGCAGGCCCGAAGGGGCGAGCACCGCCGCCTCGTCCGCCCAGCGCAGCGCAAGATCCACGTCGTGCGTGGCCATCAGCACCGTCGTGCCGGACTTCCGCAGCCTCCGGAGCGCGTCGAGCAGCCGCTCCTGCCCGTGCGGGTCGAGGCCCGCCGTCGGCTCGTCCATGATCAGCACCCGGGGACGCATCGCCACCGCACCCGCGATCGCCGCCCGCTTGCGCTGTCCGTACGACAGCAGATGCGTCGGCCGGTCCGCGAGCGCCACGATGTCCAGCGCCTCAAGTGCCTCCCGCACCCGCAGCCGGACCTCCTCCTCGGACAGGCCGAGGTTCATCGGACCGAACGACACGTCCTGGCCGACCGACGCGGCGAACAGCTGGTCGTCCGGGTCCTGCACCACCAGCTGCACGGTGGTCCGCAGCCGGGTCAGTCCCTTCCGGTCGTACGCCACCTCCGCCCCGTCCAGGAGCAGCGACCCGCTCCCGCACCGCAGGCCGCCGCTGAGCAGCCGCAGCAGCGTCGTCTTGCCGCTGCCGTTGCGGCCGAGCAACGCGACCGCCCGCCCCTCGGCAACCGCGAAGTGCACACCGGACAGGACCGCGGGCCCGTCCTCGTAGGCGAAGCCCGCGTTCACCAGCTCCACGACGGGTGTCGGAGGGGGCGGAGGCGTCGAAGACGTCACGGAAGGAACCTTTCCAGTGCGAGGGTGAGGGCGACGAGCCCCGCGAGCAGGGCACCGGACGCGGTCAGGAACCGGCGGGAGATCGCGCACGCGGGCACCAGGACCCGCAGCGTCCCGTCGTACCCGCGTCCCGCGAGCCCCGACTGCAGGCGCTGAGCCCGGTCGAAGGCCCGTACGAACGTGGTCGCGCCGAGGCCCGCGAGGGAACGCCAGGTCGCCGCCCGCGTGGTGTGCCCGAGGCGGGCCGCCTGGGCCTGCCGGATCTTGGACATCGAGTCGAGCAGGAGAAAGATGATCCGGTACATCACGAGCGCCACGTCCACCACCGGCGCCGGGACCCCGGCCCGTACGAGCCGGGGCAGGACGTCCGACACCGGCGTCGTGAACGCGAACAGCAGCACTCCGAGCGACGCCGAGGCGGTCCGCAGCAGCAGTTCGCCCGCCTGCACCGGACCGCCCGGCGCGAGGGCGACGAGCCCCCGGGGGCCACCCACCTCGAAGAGCAGGGGAACCGCGCCCGTGACACAGAACCCGAGCGGGATCCGGAACGCCCGCCACAGCGCCCGGCCCGGCACGCCGGCCGGCCCGAGCAGCACCGTGAGCGTGGCCGTCGCCACGAGAACAGCACCCGGCCACGGCGGCAGGCCCACCGCGCACAACGTCAGACCGAAGCCGAGAAGCGCCTTCTCGGCGGGATGGCGGCGGCGCCAGCGACTGCTGTGCGCCGCCGCGTCGATCGGCAACATCGGCGGCTACGCGTCCTGTCCGCCGCCGGACACGGCACCCGACACGGAACCCGAGCCGCTGTCGCTCTCCGGGGCCTTGGTCGCAGCGGCATCGGCCGCCCGAGCAGCATCATCCGCCTGCGCCGTCCTGGCGGTCCCGGCAGCCTCCGCCTGGGCCGCCCCCTGCCGACGGCCGCGCCGCAGACCGAAGTAGTACGCCAGGACACCGGCACCAAGGGCCGCCTGCAGGGCGAACAGCGCCGACTCGATCTCCCCGGACGGCGGTTCGTACAGCGGGCTGAACCACGGTTCGTAGTCCGGCCGGAGCTCCGTGATCGCGGTCTCCGCCTCCGCGTCCGCCCCGGTGAAGGGCTCCTCCTTGTGGTCCCCGAGCCCCAGCGCGAGCGGCAGGACCGCCAGCGCCGCGACGACGAGCAGCAGCAGGGCGTTGATCTTCGCGTTCCGGCTCATCGCGCGGCCGCCTCCTCGCGTCGGTCCGACGTGCGACCGGCGAGGACGCCGAGCCGGATCAGGTCGCCCTTGCTCGACTGCGTGAGCAGTCGCATCACGAGCACCGTGAGCAGGCCTTCGCTCACCGCCAGCGGAATCTGGGTCACGGCGAAGATCCCGCCGAACTTGGCCAGGGCGCCGGGTATCCCGCTGCCCGGGTCGGGGAAGGCGAGCGCCAGCTGCACGCTGGTCACGCAGTACGTGGACAGATCGGCGACGAACGCACCGAAGAAGACGGCCACCATCAGGGGCGTACCGAACCGGCGGAGCAGTACGTACGTCCCGTACCCCGCCCAGGGCCCGACGATCGCCATCGAGAAGGCGTTCGCGCCGAGCGTGGTCAGTCCGCCGTGGGCGAGCAGCAGGGCCTGGAAGAGCAGGGTGATGGTCCCCAGGACCGCCATGATCGGCGGCCGGAAGAGGATCGCGCCCAGACCCGTACCGGTCGGGTGTGAGCAACTACCGGTGACAGAAGGCAACTTGAGTGCCGACAGAACGAAAGTGAAGGCGCCCGAGGCGCCGAGCAACAGGGTGGACTCGGGATTCGACCGCACCTCGCGGGTCAGCGCGCGAACCCCGTGGACGACGAACGGCGCGGACGCGACGCCCCAGGCGGCGGCGTGCACAGGGGGCAGATACCCCTCGGCTATATGCATGGTTGGGAGACCCTCTCCAGCACCTCGTGGATGGACAACGCACCCTGGCCGGTCTCCTGGCTGACGGTCATGCCGGCCCGACTCCGCCTTCCCACACCACGACGATTCGCCGTCGTGGTCCAGTGGCTTCCCCGCGGGTGATTCCCGCGGGGGTGGAGCCGGACCTCCCGATCACAGTGGCGAGGGCCGCACCGGTACTGCACCGGTTTCCCGTACACCAAGGCCCTGCGACATTAGTGCGTTGACCAGGTACATCACAACACGGTCGCCACCCGGTGCGGCCCCTCGCTCACTGCGCGCAGTCACTCCTTGCGATAGGCGTACGCCTCCGAGGCCGCCGCCGCGACCGCGTCGAGGTCCCCGCCCGCGCTCGCCGTGACCAGCGCGGCGACCGCGCCCTCGACGAACGGCGCGTCCACCAGGCGCGCGCCCTCGGGCAGTTCGTCGCCCTCGGCGACGAGCGCCTTCACCGTGAGCACCGCGCTCCCCAGATCGACCAGGATCGCCACTCCGGCGCCCCGGTCGACGCCCTTCGCCGCCTCCGCGATCAGCTCGGAGCTCGTCCCCAGGCCACCGTCCGGCGTCCCGCCGGCCGGGAGGACCGGCGCCAGGTCACCGCCGCCGGCCAGCCCACGGGCCAGCTCGGCCACCGCCGCAGCGACGGCGGCGCTGTGCGAGACGAGCACGATGCCGACCGGACCCGCGCCGGTCCCGCCACTCATGACGCCCCCTCGGTACGCGCGATCCCCGCCCCCGCGGTCTCTTCAAGGGCGGCGAACAGCAGCGCCGAGGACGTGGCCCCCGGATCCTGGTGCCCCACCGACCGCTCGCCCAGATAGCTGGCCCTGCCCTTGCGCGCCCGCAGGGGCACGGTCGCGAGGGCGCCCTCCTCGGCGGCGTCACGGGCCGCGCCGAACGAGTCCCGCAGGCCCTCCACGGCCGGAACGAGCGCGTCCAGCATCGTCTTGTCGCCCACCTGCGCGCCGCCCAGCTGGGACACGGCGGCCACACCCGAGCCCAGGGCCTCCGCCAACTGCAGCCGGGTGATGCGCTCCTCGTCGCCCAGCGTCTTGCCGGTACGGCGCAGCAGCGTGCCGTACAGCGGCCCCGACGCGCCGCCCACGGTGGAGATCAGCTGCCGGCCGGCGGTGACGAGCACCGCGCCCGGCGTAGCGGGCGGCTCCTTGGCCAGGGTCTCGGTCACGGCGGCGAACCCGCGCTTGAGGTTGGCGCCGTGGTCGGCGTCGCCGATCGCCGAGTCCAGCTCGGTGAGCCGGTCCGCCTCCCGGTCGACGGCCTCGGCCACAGCGGCCAGCCACCGCACCAGGAAGTCCGCGCCGAAGTCCGCGCCGGAGGTCTCCGTCATCTCGCTGTCCTCGCCCATCCCTCGTCTCACCGGCCCCAGCGCAGCGCGGGCGTCTGCACGGGCGCGTCCCAGAGGCGAAGGAGCTCCTCGTCCACCTCGCACAGGGTCACCGAGCAGCCGGCCATGTCGAGCGAGGTCACATAGTTGCCGACGAGGGTCCGGGCCACGGGCACACCCCGCTCGCCGAGGACGCGCTGCACCTCCGCGTTGAAGCCGTACAGCTCCAGGAGCGGGGTGGCGCCCATCCCGTTCACCAGGGCGATGACCGGACCGGACGGGCGGAGGTCCTCGACGACGGCGTCGACGGCGAAGTCCGCGATCTCCCGGGAGGTCATCATCGGCCGCCGCTCGCGCCCCGGTTCGCCGTGGATGCCGATGCCCAGCTCCAGCTCGCCCTCCGGAAGATCGAAGGTGGGACTGCCCTTGGCGGGGGTGCTGCACGCGCTCAGCGCGACGCCGAAGGACCGGGAGCGCTCGTTGACCCGGCGGGCGATCGCCTCCACGCGCTCCAGGGGTGCGCCCTCCTCGGCGGCGGCGCCCGCGATCTTCTCCACGAAGAGCGTGCCGCCGGTCCCGCGGCGGCCCGCCGTGTACAGGCTGTCCTTGACGGCGACGTCGTCGTCGACCAGGACCTTGGCGACCTGGATGCCCTCGTCCTCGGCCAGTTCGGCCGCCATCTCGAAGTTCAGTACGTCACCGGTGTAGTTCTTGACGACGAACAGCACCCCGGCGCCACTGTCGACGGCGGCCGCGGCCCGCACCATCTGATCGGGCACCGGGGAGGTGAACACCTCCCCGGGACACGCCGCCGCCAGCATCCCGGGCCCGACGAACCCCCCGTGCAACGGCTCGTGCCCGGACCCACCCCCGGACACCAGCGCGACCTTCCCCGCCACGGGCGCATCCCGCCGCACCACGACCCGCCGCTCCACGTCGACCGTGAGCTCGGGATGAGCGGCGGCCATTCCGCGCAGCGCGTCGGCGACGACGGTCTCGGGAACGTTGATCAGCATCCTCACGGATACCTCCTAGTGAGATTAGCAGCCAAGTCGCTGAGCAGGGTTTTTGCAGGTCAGAGCAGGCGAGGCCAATTGTTGATCTTGGCGGTTCGTGGCGCCCGGTGACGGTTCGGCGCGGTACGGATGCTGACTGAATGCTGACTTTCCTGATGGTGCGTCAGGCTGAAGTGGCAGAGGATGCTCTTTGCGAATGCGCATCATGGCGCAATTATCGACGCGAGGCCGCGGTAGTGCACCGGTGCGTCATGAGTCGGATCCCGTGGACGTGATTCCGGAGCGTCTGCAAGGGCGGAGCCGTGGGCGGGTCCGGCGCGGCGCGTGGGACACTCCTGGCCGTGGCTGAGCACGACATTTCTCCCCTCGCACCCGACGCGACCCCAGTGGTTGTCGTCGATGACACCACCGTGGATCGTTGGCTGCCCGTGGCGGTGGATCCCGATCTCGGCCATCCACCCAGTGCCGGCGGCCCCGGTAGCAGGCCACCTGGCGATGACCTTGACCTGGCGATCGGGTGGGACCGTTTTGAGAAGCTGATGCTCGCGGTCTCAAGCCGCGTCCTCGCCATCCGAGGGATCAAGTTTCGCCGGTATGGGGTGCAGGGACAGATCCAGCACGGCATCGACCTTGCCGGCCGCGATGCGGACGGTCGCTTCGTCGTCGTCCAGTGCAAGGACTACCAGGAGTTCACCGCGGGGGACCTGCGGAAGACTGTGGAGACGTTCACGGGCGGAAGACGACCGTTCGGTGCTGGCCATTTGATCATCGCCACCTCCGCATCCACTGAGCGCACCCAGCTGGCCGACGAACTGGCTGCTCTCCAGGGGGAACACGAGGACCTCGAACTGGACCTCTGGGGTGCTGAACAGATCAACGATTTCCTCCGCTATCAGGCTGACGTTGTTGCCCGGTTCTGGACTCGTGAGACGGCGGAAGTGTTCTGTACCGGGGCTCCCCTCCCGGGTGTACCTGCTCCGCCACTCGACCGCCAGGAGCAGGCGGATCGCATCCTCATCGGACCTCTCAAGACGAATGACGTGAGGGCGATCCTGCGCGAAGCGGAAGCCGAGCGAGCGTCGGCGCCGGATCGCTCCGCCGAGAAGTACGGCGAAATCGCCTCGCGTTTGCAAGACGCTGGGTTCAGAGGGCATGCGTCCGTACTGAGGGGCCGGCAGTTGGAGGCGCTCCGGGAAGCCGGCCTGCGCTACGAAGCTGCGGAGCTTGCCGGTCAGCTTGCCGCCACAGCCCTCCACAAAGGCGACAGGTTCGAGCCGAGAAGGCTCGCACGGCTACTGGACGAGTTGACCCGTAGCGAGGATTCGGCGGGGCCGGAGCATGCGGCGGCGATCAAACAACATGCGCGGCTCATTCGCGCAGCCGTCGACGCCGTCCTCCACCCTCTCGGCGCCGTGTCGGGCAAGTTTGCGAATGCCCTGAACGGCGCGCGCGGCGGGACTGTGACCTACCACTCCCTCTTGGTCCTCCACTTCGCCGAGCGTCAGTTCGCAATGGAACCTGATCTGCTGGAGGCTCAGTGCTCCCGCGAAGACATCGTGATGAGGCTGCGTCTTGTGCGGGCCGAGTACGACGGTGGCGAACGTAGGGCACTACTGAGCGCCGCCCGACGGCATGCTGTCCCCGCGCGTCGGGCTCGACCAGCGCCAGCAGTGCCGGCCGCAGCCCAGGGTCCAGCTCGGCCGCCCTCTTCCGCCCTCCGCCGGGATGACGCACCCGCCCCAACGGGGCCTGACCGGAATCCAGTTCAGCCGCCCCACGCGAGACCGTGGCCTCCCGGACCCCGGCCCCAGCGACAGTGCTTCCGCCCCTATGGCCAGCCGACGCTGACGCTCGTCCAGATGCGGCAACAACACCTGGAACTTCGCCGCCAGAACGGCCTCGATCCCCTCCGGTCTCCCCATACCAGAACAACGAGCCCCAAAGCTGGAAGCCACGACTTGTTTCCCGGCAAGCCCTAAAGCGTGTTGCAGAAGGTTGTATCTGGGCAGGTCGGGGCCGGGGTCGTGGCCGGTCTGGTCATGCGGCGAGGGCAAGGTTGTGCATGTGGGCGACGGCCTGGACCGCGTAATGAAGGCCGTGGCCGCGCTGACGGCAGTCGCGGAGGATCTTGTAGTGCTTCATGCGGGCGAAGGCGTGCTCGACGCGGGCCCGTACTCGTCGGTGCTGGGCGTTGTCCTCCTCCTCCCCCGGCAGGAGGGCCCGTCCGGGGCGTTTGCGGTGCGGGACGACGAGTCCGGTGTTGATGTACGCGCCGTCGGCCAGCACCGTCACGCTCTCGCAGGCAGCAGCGAGGCCGGAGTCCCGCCAGGCCCTGGCGTCCGCGGTGTTGCCGGGCACCGGGCGGGCCGCGGCCACCACCAGCTTGGTGTCGGCATCGATGATGACCTGCACGTTCGCCGAGAATCGGTAGTTGCGTGACGAGGCGCCGACCTTTCGGTCACGGACCGGAACGAGGGTGCCGTCCACGATCCACAACCGCTCCACCGTGTCGGCCGGGCGGGCGGCCGGCTCGATCGCCAGCAGCGGCCGCAGCCGCTGAATCACCCGGCACACCGTCGCCGGTGAGCAGCCGAACAGCGGCGCGAGCTGCCGCATCGTGAGGTTCGTGCGGTAGTAAACGGCCACCAACAGCACCCGGTCCGCCAGCGGCAGACACCACGGCCGCCCACCACCGGGACCGTTCCCGCCCCGCTCCCGCACAACCTTCAGCAGCCGCTCGAACTGCCGCATCCGCAGCCCGGTGAACGTCTCCACCCACAACGGCCCAGCCTTCAACACCCCACCCATACAGGCAAGATGCCCGAATCCCAGCCTACTGCAACACGCTTTAAGGGCTGTCCCGCAACTGGGCGGGCGGGGCGATCCGCTGCATCGCGCCGACGGGCTCCATGTGCTCGGAGAGTTCGTCCAGAGCCTTCAGCCACAGCTCGGGGAGGTCGGCGGCCGCAGTATGGGACTGGTCGTGGACGATCGTGATGCGGGCGGTGGTCATGGTCCGGGTGAGGGAGAAGTAGCCGAGCATGCCGGGGCTGTTCAGGCCGAAGATGCTGGCGGCGAGCGGGGGAGCACCCAGGACGCGGTAGGTGCCGTTGATGTGGATGTGGCTGGTGGCCAGGCGGAAACCGGGGCGCTGCATCGAGCGGTGGAGGAGTCGGGGAGGTACGCGCAGGAGGGTCTTCCAGCCGCCCTCCCGCAGCCCGGAACCCTTGTGGGCGAGGGTCTGCCCGGCCACGGTCTCCAGACGGGCACCCGGGCCGGTCGCGGTGCACGGCAACCGCAGCATCGCCGGCAGAGCGGCGTTCCCTGGCGTGAACTGTGCCTCCTGCGTTCGGACCGACATAGGCATCACCACCCGCAGGTCCTGTGCCCGGCCCGCCTGCCGCAGCTGCAAGGCCGCGAGCGCGCCGGTCACCGCTGTGAGGTAGACATCGTTGGCGCCCACTCCCCACCGCGAAGCCACCGCCCGCAGGCGGCCGTCCGGGACGTCCGCGTACGCCATGGCCGCCAGCCCGCTCCCCGCCGCGTCGCACCCGGCGGGAACCGTCTCGTGCTCGGGAAACCTTCCGAACGGCGACGTACGCAACCACGCTCGCGGGGTACGTCGCGACACGGGCGGCCGATAGGGGTACGGCCCTACGACGGGTGCGTCCGCCAGAAGCGCCGCCACCAGGTGGGCCGCACCGACGCCGTCCGTGACGGCATGGTCGATGCGGAAGCACACCCGCTGCACCTGATCGACCCGACACGTCAGCATCCGCAGGTCCCAGCCGGGGGCCGGACGGGCGGGCAGAGCCCCGCGCAGCAGCGCGTCGGTCGCCTCGCCGAGCCGGCCGTCCACGTGCTCCGCGCCCACATGCAGCCCGGCCTCGGGCGGCGCGGTCCGCGTCCAGGACCGAGCTCCTCCGACCGCCGCGACATTGAGGGCTTCCAGCCCGGGCGCCCGCTCGGCCACACGTGCGCGCAGGTCGTCGAGCGCGAACGACCCCGCGGGAAAGTCCAGGACGTGGACCACCGTCACTCGCGCGGGGCTGCGGTCCGGGAACAGCGCGAACGCGCGGTCCAGGACGTTCATCCTCCCCGTACGGGCCACCGTCCCCGCACAGGACCCGTTCTCACTCTCCGAAACCATCCGGACCCGCATGAGGCACCTCGTACTCGATCGACCGAAGCCCACGTATGCGAACGAGGCGCGCACCCGAAGGGACACGGCATCTGGACCGCCCCGACAGTCGGCCGCCGTCCTGGCCGATCCTCGTGGGTCCCGGCGTCTCGCGTAGAGGCGATTGTCCTCACCTCGGGGATACCTGTGTGGCCCCGGACATGGTGGGCCGATATGCGTGAGGAGACCGGCCCGCCCCTGCCCCACCCCGCACGGTCGAGCGGGGCGGGGTACGGGTGGGGGTGCGGGTGAACGCGGAGGCTCAATCGCGGGTCATGAACGACCACTTCTGGGGCGGCCTGCCGTTGCAGTCGGGGATCTGGAACCGGGTGCCGTTCGTGGTGTTGCCCCAGGGCACGTGGAGGCACCGGCCCGACGGGGAGACGGAGATGTCCGCCAGAGGGATGAACTGCTGGGCGGGCGAGCCGTTGCACGTGGAGAACCCGAGAGTGGAACCGGCCTCCGTGGATGGTTCCCACGCAGCTGAGTGACGACCAGCTCGTGCAGATCGCGGACTCTATCTTCCCCGTCGACGAAGCATGAGGCTCCACCCGGCGAAACCCCAGCAGAGCCGAGCATGGCGGCTTTACTCCGGCTGTAGATCGTGATCGTGTACGTGAACGGCGTCTGACGGCATCTGTCCGGGTGGCTGAGGTCTGGGGTGAGCGGCAGTTGGCTGCCGTCGGGTTCGAGCACGTATACGCCGAGTTGGACTGGTGCGACGGTCCTCGTGCGGGGCTTGTCGGGATGGGTGGAGTGCCTCACTACTTCCAGTGCCACGACGTCGACTCCTCCGTTTCCCCGGACGAGTACTTCGTGTGGCCGGCGGACGAGAAGCTGGTCGCGCTGGAGCGAGAGCAGTGGGTAGTCTTCGTCGAGTGGAACCAGCGGTACGAGGTAGGCGCCGCCAGCATTGAGCGGCACCCCGGCGACGGGGGCGTCGACGCCCGGTACGACGAGCTGACGGCACTGCCCACCCCACGCCCGGCAAGCAGCGGCGGACACAAAACTGCTGGTTGCCGAGTGGTCCCGGCCGCGGCTCCCGACCCCGCCCCGCCCTTCCTTGTGCCCAGGCCGCCACGAGAGCGTCCGAGCGCATGGTCTTCGGTTTCGGCCCGGGCCGGCGCCCCTTTTTCCGCGCTCCAGCGGAATGCTGGTGGGCCCGGCAGACGGTGGAGTGACCTCGGCTGCATCATCGACACCGAGTCCTGGGGCCGCCACCACCGCTGACCCCACCCACCGGTGCCCCGTCTTCCGCCACGTGCCCAGCAGAAGACGGGGCACGGGCGAGCGACCGGTCGGGTAAGTCAAAGGAGTTGCCCGGGCCGGCCACCGCTGGTCGGCGAGCTCGGTGAGCGCGTACACGGACGGCGTCCATGAACAGGGGAGCCTGTGCCGGGGACCCACGTGTGGCAGAGCAGGGCCTGCTCAAGCACGCCGACGGGGCGCCCGCACGGCGAGGGCTGCACGCTGCTCGCGGAGTTCATGTACGCGGCCAAGATCAGCCAGGACTGGCCGAATGCCCGAAACGCAGCGAGCTTGAAGGCCTCCGGCCTCAGACCGGGTCGGCCGGTGCGCGGTGGCGCCAGGAGTCGAGATCAGGTCCGGCCACCTGAGGGCACCGGCGGCCAGACCTCGTACGGAGAGCGTGTCGAAGCCCGTACGTTGCATCATGCGTGCTGCTCACGGATAAGGGCTGGCAGCGCGCGACATGTGGCACAGACCAGGAAGACACCCTTGTCCTGAGGCCCTTATGGACCCTGCTGACCGCCGTGTACGGGCAGGCGGGCCACGCCGGACCAGCCCTTGAGCGGATGGCAGGACCGAGCCTCTCCGGCGGGGCTCAGATCTGCTGGTCGTTGCTGTGGCGGCCGAGGCTGCGGCCGAAGCGTTCGGCGATGGCCGGCATCAGGCTTTCGCCGTCGGCTGGACGGTCCAGTCCGAAGACGTAGCCGGGGAAGTCCAGGTTCTTCTGCACCGCCCAGATCTCGGCGTGGTCCTCCGGCGGAAAGATGCGCACCGGGTCGCCGAGGGCGACCCAGGCGATCGGCACCATTGAGTCGGCGGGCAACACGGTGCGCAGATGCACGATGCCGTTGATCCTCACCTCGGAGCGAGTCCCGATCCGGGCTCCGTTGAAGACGCGGCTGCCGGTGGCCAGGAACACCTCGTCCTCGACCCGGCAGCCGGTCAGGTAGGAGGTGGGGCCGACCAGGACCTGCCGTCCAAGAATCAGCGGATCCCGTCGGGTGCCACGCAGGACGGCGTTCTCCATCACGATGCTGCCCTCGCCCAGCTCCACCGGCCCGCCCTCGGCGGTGAGCACCGCGCCGAACAGCACCCGGCATCCTGCCCCCACGCGCACGTCTCCGCACAGCGTGGCGGTCGGAGCGACATAGGCCGTGGGGTGGACGGTCGGTGAACGACCCTCATGAGCAATCAGCATGGTCGCGATCATGCCGCGCCCTGGGGTGCTGGCGCGCGCCGCTCCACCAGGCGAGACCCGCGCCCGGACCGGCCGAGCACCTGCGAGAGGGGCGTTGTGCTGACTTTCATCGCATTTCTCTTTGGGGTGGCGTCCAGGGCCGGTGGTTAGGCGGTGGTGACGACCGCCCGGCCTTCGTTCACCTGTTGGTGTTCACGACATCCGGTCATGCGGTCAGGGCGCCGGTCAATGCATGGACGTGCTGGGCGAATTCGGTTCGTTGCCGGTCGGTGAGTGTGGCGTAGAGCGGCGCTTGCAACTCGTCGGTGAGTCGATCGGCACGCTGCCATCGGGGGGTCAGGGCTGCGGCGACGGGACGTGGCTCCTGCCAGCCGTAGTGGGCTGCCTGCTCGACGCCGAGGTTGATGACCATTGCCTCTTGGGCGCTCAGCCCGCACAGGCGCACCGCTGCCAGATGGCAGGCGCCACGGTGTTCCCTGAGCACGTGGATGCGCTGCATCGCCGCTCCGACAGGGTCGTCGCCGGGGCAGGGCTGCGCGCGCCAGCTGGCGAACAGAGGCAGTGCGTCGGCGTCGGCGGCGTCGATCAGCTGCTGTGCCAGGTGGTTGAAGTGCTCCACGTCGGCGTCGGTGGGGATGTTTGCGCGCCCCCACGTCCGGACGGCCTGTGCGTAGCAGGCGGCGGCTTCCTCCGGAGGCATCACGGACCGTCCGGCCCGCCACCCGGCAGTGACCAGATCGGGGCCGAGGAAACCCTGTACCGCTTGGACCACCGAAGCCGGCGCCTCGCCGAGCACCCCGAAGCGTCCGCGGCATTAGAAGCCACGCCCTGGTGCGAACCCGGCGCGCAGGCCGATGGCGGCGGTCGCATCGTCGGACATGAACTCGTCCCCGAAATCGTGGATGGGCCGGGCAACCGCGGAGATGCAGTCGAGGATTTCCATGCGCTGAAGGTCGCTCACCTCGACTTGTCAGGTCAAGGGGATGATTTCTAATGGAACCCTTTAGGTAAGCTATCGAGTCATGCTGGATATCCGCCGTCTCCACATGCTCAAGACCGTCGCCGCCCGCGGCTCCATCACCGCGGCCGCCCGATCACTCGAGCTGTCCGCCGGTGCCGTGTCCCAGCAGCTGGCCGCACTGAGGCACGATCTCGGGGTCGATCTACTGCGCCCCGAAGGGCGAACCGTCGCGCTCACGGAAGCGGGCCGCGTCCTGCTCGAACACGCCGACCGGATCCTCGCCGCCATGGAGGAAGCCGAGTGCGCCGTCGCAGCGGTGAAGGGCACGGTCGGGGCCACCGCCACGCTCGCGGCGCTGCCGTCGACCGTCGCCCGGATCGTGGCCCCCGCGCTGACCGCACTGGCCTCGCACCATCCGCAGCTCGCCCTGACCTGTCTTGTCACCGACCAGGCGCAACTGCGGGAACTTGTGCTCGGCACAGTCGACGTGGTGCTGGGGCAGCGCTACCACCACCTGTCGGAGACCGCACCCCGGGGCGTCGAGGTCTCGCCCCTGCTTGACGATCCGCTGCTCGTCGTCACCGCCGCCGGCGGATCCGACGAGCGTCCCGTCGCTCTGCGTGAACTGGCCACGCACAACCTCGTCGTGCCACCGGCGACCACGGACTGCGGACAGGCCATCCTGCACGCCTGCCACCAGGCCGGCTTCACACCCACGACGCGCTACGTCACTGCCGACATCGCCGCCCAGCTCGCCCTCGCACGAGCCGGCCTCGCCACCGCGTTCGTCCCCCAGACAGCCATCGACCCGGGCACACCCGGAATCCGCATGTCGCCCATCAAGGACCACCCGATCCTGCGCCTCCTGTTCGCCGCGACCCGTCACACCGAGACGACCAACCCGACGACCGCGGCCGTCGTTGCCGCACTACGCACAGCAGCGCGACAGGACCGCACCACGCACCTCCCGCCGCCCTGAACGCCGTCCGTGAGCGCTGTCGGCCGACGTCCCAGGGGCTGGATTGAAGCCGGTCTTCGATGCGGATCCGTCAGCACGTGCTCACAACCAGCAGATATCCCACAGTCGCACGAACTCGTGAGCCCATGTGCCTCACACGACAAATGCCGGAGCAGAACGCAGATGACCATCCTCATCGGCACCTACGTCGAGACGGACGGACTGAGCGCAGGCTCTTCACCCTGCACCCGGCGCTGTCACTCGTCCGTGTGGCGGAACTGCTCCTGCGTGGGACCAGTGCCCGATGGACGCGGCTCGACAGGCCGATCGCCTCTGCCCCTGTATTGCCTGGGAAGCCGAGTGTTTGCTCCTCCCTGCCTCGGCAGCCTTTGACATCGTCCTCACCGGAAGAACGGAGGCTCTCCAGGCGCGTTGTGCGGATCGGACACGTATGACGGACAACCGCCATTGCCGGCTGCCGTCACTTCTCCGGGACCCCGGCCCCCAGCGTTCGCCCCAGGGCTCCGAGCAGCCCGGAGAGCCGGCGCCGGTCTGCCGAGCCCAGTCCGGCGAGCAGTTCTTGCTCCTGGGCCGACCGTACGGCGAAGATCCGCTCGGCCAGTGCGAGACCCTCCGGGGTGAGACACAGCCGGATGATCCGGCGGTCGTCCGCGTCGCGCTCGCGCCGGATCAGCCCCTCTGCCTCCAGACGGTCCGCGTGCTGGGTGAGACCGCCCACGCGGACCCTGTCGGCCGCTGCCACCTCGCCCGTCGTCCGGCGGTAGGGCTCTCCCGCGTCGTGGAGGGCGGCGAGCACGTCGTAGGCGGGCAGGCTGATGCCGTACTCGCGGACGGTCCTGCTGATCAGTTCCTGATGAGCAGCGGCGCACTCGTTGAGTCGTGCGAACACGGCTGCGGGGGAGTTGTCCGCCGCCCGGGCAGCGGGCGCCGGGCGCAGATGCTCGGGGTGTACGGGCTCCGAGTGCGGCCAGGTGTCCTCGGAGCCCGTTGTGGAGCGGGCGACGCCGGGGCGAACGGACCCTTCCTCGCCGTCGGTGGCGCCGCCCGGCGCAGGTGGGGGAGCGAGGTCGAGGGCGTTGCCGAATGCGGTGGTGAGCACGTCCGTCAACGCAGGAGCGAGCTCCTCGGTGGGCACGGAGGCCGCCGGTTCATGGGCGAAGAGGTAGCGCTCCATGATCACGCCGAACAGGACGCTCCGAATGACGGCGGCGCGCGCCTCCGCGTCGGCCGAGTCGCCCAGTAGGCGCGCGAGGGGTTCGCCGACCTGCTTCTCCAGGATCGTGCGCAGAAGCTCGGCGCTTGGCGGGTGGTTGACGGCCGAGCGGATCAATGCGGGCCAGGGGTCGTCGACCGGCAGGTGATCCCACCGGTTGAGGTAGGCGCGGGCCAGAGTCGCGGGCAGTTCGCCCGTGCTGTCCGCTGCGGCGGACAGCACGTCGTCGGTGATGCCCGACCCGCCGGCCACCGCCTCACGGAACAGGCCGTCCTTGGTTCCGAAGTACGCCATCACCAGGCCGGGTGTCACTCCCGCCTCGGCCGCGATGGCTCGGACGCCCACGCCCTTGTAGCCGTGTGCGCTGAAGAGGCGCCGCGCCGCGTCAAGGACCGCCTGGCGATTGCGCTCCGGGTTGTGGGAGCCGGGACGGCGCGGTGGCGGTTGCCCTGTTCCCCGGCCGGTTTCCGCTTCCGGCTTGGGGCTTGCGGCCGATCGTCGACGGCTCTTGTTCTTCGGATCCACGCAGTCCAGATTAAACGAGTGTTCATAAAAACAGTCGTTCAAAAATGATTACACTTTGTGTACCGGGCCGGTTCGCAAGGTGAGCGGCAGGGTGGTGCCGCCGCGCAGTACCGCGACGATCTCGGCCAAGATGGATACGGCGGTCTCTTCAGGGCCCCGGCCACCGAGATCCAATCCGATCGGCGAGCGCAGCCGTGCCAGTTCCGCTTCGGTCGTGCCCGCTCTACGCAGCCGCTCCAGTCGGTCCGCGTGCGTCCGGCGGCTGCCCATGGCTCCGACGTACCCGGCTCTACTACGCAGGGCGAGGTCGAGAACCGGCACGTCGAACCGTGCGTCATGGGTCAGCACACATGCCGCGGACGAAGCGTCGACCAGGTGCTCATGGGCGCGGAACCAGCGGTCGGGTCGTTCGGTGACGACCTCGTGGGCCCTCGGGAAGCGCTCGGCCACCGCGAAGGCTGGCCTGGCGTCGCAGACCGTCACGCGGTACCCGAGTGCGGCGCCCATGTCCGCCAGGGGACGGGCGAACTCCACCGCGCCGAAGATCAGCAGGCGTGGTCGCGTGGCGAAGGACTGCACCAGGAGCTCACGCTCCGGCGCGCAGGCGGATTCCTCGGTCGCGTCGTTCCCGCTGGTCACGAGTCCGCTGGCGCCGCGCCGGAGCATGCCCTCGGCGGCCAGGGTCGCCGCCCGGTCCGTCCGGGGGTCGCCCAGGGAGCCGGTTGTCCTCCCGCAGCCGACGGTCAGGAAGCCGCTGCCGTCGACGGGGGTGACCAGGGCCACTGGTACGCCGGCCGCGATGTCGGCGGCGAGCCGACTGAGCGGTACATCCGCACCCACCTCGCGGACCAGTACCTCGATCGTTCCGCCGCAGGTCAGGCCCACCGCGAAGGCGTCCTCGTCACCGACCCCCCAGCATTCGAGCGTCGGGGCGGCGCCCGCGAGCACCTCCTCCGCGATCGCGCATACGGCGGCTTCGACGCAGCCGCCGGAGACGCTGCCGACGATGCGGCCTTCCTCGGACACGAGCATCGACGCACCCGGACCGTGCGGGGACGAGCCCCAGGTCCGCACGACGGTTGCCATGGCGAAGCGGGTTCCGGAGCGTTGCCAGGCGGCTGCCTGGTCGATGACGTGTCGCATGTCGCCTCCACGGGCCGTGAAATCTCTCGCAACCTCTTGCCAAGAAGAAGCTTTAATGTGAATCATTTAAGGTACTAGATAAGTTGGCCCGTGTGGAATGCCACGGCGCGACGACAGGAGAGGTCCGGTGGCAGCAGGTTGAAACCCATACCCTTCGACTACACCGCCCCCAGCACCGTCGGCGAGGCGGTCGCCCTCCTCGCCGACGAGGAGCGGGAGGCCAAGGTCGTGGCGGGCGGCCAGTCCTTGATCCCCATGCTGAACATGCGTCTCGCCAGGCCCGAGGTGCTCGTGGACATCACACGGATCCCCGAACTCGGCCGGCTCCACGTGGACGGGTCGGGCGACCTCCGCATCGGAGCCGCCGTACGGCAGGCCCACGCCGCCGCGGACAACGCGGTACGGGACGGATGGCCGCTGCTCGCCGCCGCGATCGGCCACATCGGACACCCTCAGATTCGCAACCGCGGCACCGTCTGCGGCAGCCTCGCCCACCACGACCCGGCCGCAGAGCTGCCCACCGCGGTACTGGCCCTGGACGCCCGCTTCGTGATCACGGGTCCGCGGGGCACCCGTACGGTCATCGCCGAGGACTTCTTCGTCGCCACCTTCTCCACGGCAGTCGAAGCGGACGAGCTCCTCACCGAGGTCGTCTTCCCGCCGCCCCCGGCACACCACGGCTGGGCATTCGAAGAACTGACCCGCAGACACGGCGACTTCGCCACCGTCGGCGTGGCCGCAGTCCTGGAACGGGACACCGCCACCAACACCTGCCGCGCCGCCCGCGTGGTCTTCTGCGGCGCCGGCCCCGTCCCCGTACGACTGCCCGCTGTGGAAGATGCGCTCGTGGGGAGCGACATCGGTGAGCAGGCTGTCGCCGCAGCGGCCAACGCCGCACTCTCCCGCCTCACCCCTTCCGACGACGTCCACGCCACCGCCGAGTACCGGCGCGAGGGCGCCGCCCACCTCCTCGTCCGCGCCTGCACCACCGCCTGGGAGCGTTGCTGATGACCCCCTCGGTCCCCACCCCGCTCGGCGCGCGCACACCGCCGCTCGCCGAGCCCTCCGCCTGGCACGAGATCAGCCTCACCGTCAACGGACGGCCTGTCACCGCCCAGGTCGAATCGCGGCTGCTGCTCAGCGACTTCCTGCGCGACCGGCTCGGCCTCACCGGCACCCATGTCGGCTGCGAACACGGAGTCTGCGGGGCGTGCACCGTTCTCGTCGACGACGAGCCGGTGCGCACCTGCCTGACCCTGGTTGTGCAATGCGCCGGTGCCGAGCTCCGCACGGTAGAGGGCCTAGCCCCCGCCGACGCCCCACTCACCCCGGTGCAGCGAGCCTTCCACGAGTGCCACGGCATGCAGTGCGGTTTCTGCACGCCCGGATTCGTCATGACGGCGACCGCCCTGGTCGAACAGCACGAGCGCCCCGACGAGAAACAGGTCGCCGACGCGCTCAGCGGGCACCTGTGCCGGTGCACCGGCTACCGCAACATCCGCCGTGCCGTGTGCCAGGCACTCGACGAGCGATTCGGGGAGTGACCCGCATGTCCCACGATTCCGACCGGGCCCGGTCCGGCGACGGCGGCTGGATCGGCCGTTCCGTCCCACGCGTCGAGGACGACCGGCTGCTGCGCGGCAACGGCCGCTACGTCGACGACATCGCCCTCCCCGGCGCCGTCGAGGCCGCCTTCCTGCGCAGCCCGCACGCCCACGCCCGCATCGAGTCGGTCGATGTGACCGCGGCCCTGGCCGCACCAGGCGTCGTCGCCGTGTGGACAGGCGACCACGTGAGGGACCTGCCCGCGATGCTGAACAAGGAAGAACTGCGCACCCCGCCGGGCCTCGCCGAACTCCTGGATCCGCTGGTCCGGATGACTCCCATGCCCTTGCTCGCCCGCGACAAGGTCCTCTACGTCGGCCAGCCCGTCGCCGTCGTCCTCGCCGAGAACCGCTACCTTGCCGAGGACGCCCTGGAACTCGTCGAGGTGCGGTACGCCCCGCTGCCAGTGCTCGTCGACCCCGAACATGCCCTGACCGAGGGCGCGATCCGGCTCCACGAGGACCTGCCGGACAACACCGCAGTCGCCGTCGCCACCCGCGTCGGCAACCCGGATGAGGCGTTCGCAGGCGCGCACGCCGTGGTCAGCGAACATTTCGAGGCCCACCGGTACGTCGCCTCGCCGATCGAGACCCGCGCGATCTCGGCCCAGGTCGATCCGTACAGCGGCCGGCTGATCGTCTGGTCGGGCACCCAGACCCCGCACCGATTGAGGGACGCCATCGCCCACACCCTCGGCCTGGAACCCGCCACGGTCCACGTCATCGCGGCCGACGTCGGTGGGGGCTTCGGCCAGAAGGGCATCCTCTACGTGGAGGAACTCCTCATCCCGCACGCCGCCCGTCACCTCGGCCGCCCCGTGCTGTGGCGCGAGGACCGCAACGAGAACCTGACCGCCTCCTCGCACGCCCGCGAACAGATCCACCGCATCGAACTCGCCGCGGATGCCGAAGGCCGCCTCATCGCCGTACGCGACCGCATCACCGTCAACTTCGGCGCGTACAACATGACCGGGCTGGTCGTGCCGTACAACTCGCTGTGCCACCTCCTGGGCCCCTACCGCGTCCCGAACGTGCACATAGACGTCGTCGGCGTGCTCACCAACACGACCTTCGCCACGCCCTACCGGGGAGCCGGACGTCCGGAGACGGTCTTCGCCATGGAACGGGCCATGGACCGGCTGGCCGCAGAACTGGGCATCGAGCCCGAGGAGCTGAGGGCGCGCAATCTCGTGCGGCCCGACGAGATGCCGTACGCGACCGGCCTGGTGGACCGCTCGGGCAAACCGCAGTCCTACGACTCCGGGGACTTCCCCGAACTCCTACGCCGCGCCGTCGCGAAGGCCGACGTCGATCAGGTACGGGCCCGACAACGCGAAGGCGCCCGCGACGGCAAGCACGTCGGCATCGGATTCGCCATGTACATCGAGGCCACCGGCCTCGGACCGTTCGAGACCGCGCGCATAGACATCGCTCCCAGCGGCCGGGTGCGGCTCGCCATCGGCGCCCCGTCCCAGGGGCAGGGCCACCGCACCTCCATGGCGCAGATCGCCGCCGATGCCATCGGAGTGCCGCTCGATGTGATCGACGTGATCGGCGGCGACACCGAAGCCACCCCGTTCGGCGTGGGCACCATCGCCAGCCGCGCCCTGGTCAACGCCGGAAACGCCACCCACAGGGCCGGCCGGCTCGTCCGCGAGAAGATCGTCGAAGCGGCAGCCCGCCGCCTCGGTGTCGCGGAAGGCTGCCTCGACCTGAGCGACGGCATCGTGCGGGCCAAGGAACCGGGCGGCCCGTCCATCAGCCTGGCGGAACTGGCCGGGAAGGCACCGCTGCCCGGCACCCCCGAACCCACCGACGGCCGGCACGGCACAGAGATCAGCGAGACCGTGCACTTCCGCCCACCGGGCTTCGCGGTCGCGAGCGGAGCGCATGCGGCCGTCGTCGAGGTCGACGAACACACGGGCGAGATCGAGATCCTGCACTACGTCGTGGTCCACGACGCGGGCAACATCGTCAACCCGATGATCGCGGAAGGACAGGTCACCGGCGGCATCGCGCAAGGAATCGGCGGAGCGCTGTACGAGGAGATGGTCTACGGCCCCGACGGTCAGCCCCGCACCGGCACCTACATGGACTATCTGGTGCCCACGTCCTCGGAGATCCCCGACCTCGACATGGACGAGATCTTCACCCCGAGCCCCATGAACGACCTCGGCGTCAAGGGACTCGGCGAAGGCGGCGCGATCGCCCCCCAGGCCGTACTCGCCGGCGCCGTCGAGGACGCGCTGCGCCCCTTCGGCGCGGTCGTACGACGCGGCCCCCTCTCACCCAGTCGGGTGCGCGCACTGATCCGTACGGCAGCCGGCACCTGAGTCCGCCCCGCACCTGAGTCCGCCCGCACCTGCACGGGCTCCGCATCCACGGCCGTCCCCGGCCGGTCGCCCCCTGATTGGACAACCATGCAGCTCGATCACTCCTTCACCGTCCCGGCCCACCCCGACGACGCCTGGAAACTCTTCCAGGAACTCGACCGGGTCGCGCCCTGTATGCCCGGCGCCGTGCTGGACACCCTCGACGGCGACTCGTTCACCGGCCGCGTCAAGGTCAAGGTCGGCGCAGTGCAGATGAGCTACCGCGGCGAGGGCACCGTCACCCGCGACGCCGCCGCCCGCTCGATGCTCCTCGACCTCAGCGGGAGCGAGACCCGCGGCGCGGGCACCGCGTCGGCCTTGGTCACCGCGACGCTGACCGTCGACCCGGCCGGCACCCTGGTGCGCGTACGCACGGACCTCGACATCACCGGCCGGCCGGCACAGTTCGGCCGGGGCATCATGACCGAGGTCGGCGACCGCATAGTCCGGCAGTTCGCCACCCGACTCGAAGACCTTCTGCGGGACGCCGGGCCTGCCGCGTCCGCGGTGCACACGACGGGCACAGCGGACACCCTCCAGGGCCGACGCGCGACCGAGCCGGAAGCCATCGACCTCGGTGCGGCGGCGCTGCCCGTGCTGCTCAGGAAGGCCGCGGCACCCACGGCGGCCGTACTGCTCGCGGTGGTGATGATCCATGCGCTGAGGCGGCGCTCCCGCAGATGAAACCCTACGGCGCAGTCGCCCCGGGCGCGGACCACGGTTCCTGGGGGAGCCGTCCGCACAGAAGCCTCGCAAGGAATCGGCTAAGAAAGGACATGCATGCTGGAGGCGCTGGGCCTGAGCACGGCCGAGTCTCAGGTGTACCACCTGCTGGTGGGGTGTGGCCGAAGCCGGGTCAACCGCGTGCGGCAGCTGCTCGGGCTGAGCGGCGAACACCTCGACGAGGCGCTGACAGGGCTCGCGGACAAGGGCCTCGTCACCATCACCGACGACCGGCCCGCGCAACTCATACCCGCCCCACCGGACATTGCCGGCGAAACGCTGCTGCAGTTGCGGATGAACGAACTCAAATCCGTCAGAGGTGTGCTGAGGCAGCTCACCAAGGAGTACCGCACCGCGCCCGGGACCGCCTCTCTGGAGGAGATCGCCGAGATCGTGCCGGACGAGACGCTGGCGCAGCGGTACGAACAGATCCAGCGCCGCGCGCGCAAGGAGGTGCTGCGCTTCGACACGGCGCCGTATCTGGTGGACGAGGACGTCAACGCGGCCGAGCTCGAACAGCTGACCGCAGGCATTCGCTACCGCACGGTGTACGACCGCGCCGCGATCGAGGAGGACGGCGCACAGGGGGAGATGCGCCTGTATGCGGATGCCGGTGAACAGGCTCGTGTGCTCGGAAGGGTCCCCGTCAAACTCGTCATCGTCGACAGATCCGCCGCCCTTGTGGCACTGCGGACAGACGGCGGGAGGCCGCCGGGTGCCGTCGTCCAGATCCACCGAGGGCCCCTGCTCGATGCCCTGATCGCACTCTTCGAACTTGCATGGGCGTCGGCACTCCCTCTGGACCCGCGGCTTGCCGACACACGCGGCAGGAACGAACTCTCGGGTGCGGAGATCCAGCTCCTGATCCTGCTGCTCTCCGGTCTGACCGACGACGCGATCGCCCGGCAACTGGACATCGGCAAGCGGACGGTCAACCGCCGAATCCGCGGCCTCATGGACCTGGCCGGCGCCTCGAGCCGCATGCAACTGGGCTGGCAGGCGTCCGAGCGGGGCTGGATCACCCCATCCGACGTAGATCGGACGCAAACGAACACCTCCGCATAAGGCGGTCCTTGGCCCCTTCGGCGGGTCACCGTCATGCCGCCAACTGGCGATGATGCGCCAGTTGGCATGTATGCGCCACTCGGGCTCTGGGTGGCTCCCTGACCGGACAGCTAGGTTCCGGTTGGCGCGTCATCGGCCGGACGTTCGGTCGGGACTCTTCAGGCATCAACTGCCGTGACGCGCCCATTCGTTGAGCTCTTGAAAGGACACCTGATGCAGACAGCCCGCCTCAGACGACGGCGCAACGCCCTCGTCAGCGGGATCGCGGTGACAGTCGCACTGTCACTGACGAGCCAGCTCCCGACCGCGACCGCAGCGACACCCCAGGACCTGAGCGATCGGCCGGTTCTGCAGCAGGGGGCGACCACATCGGCCGTCACCCTGATCACCGGCGACACCGTCTCGCTCACCACCGAGCCCGGCGGCCGTCAGGCGGTGCAGGTCCACTCGGCAGAGGGGACATCCAAGACCTTCGAGTCCACCAGCGGCCAGAACGGCGATGTCTACGTCTACCCGGACGTCACGGCAACGGCGCTCGCCTCGGGCACGGTGGACCGCGAGTTGTTCAATGTCAGCCGGCTGATACGGGACGGATACGCCGACACAGAGTCCGCCGAACTTCCCGCCATCGTCGACTTCCAGGGCGCGCCGGACGCCGCGGCGCTGCGAGTGAAGTCCGAGGATCTGCCGGGCAGCGAGAGCATGCGCGTCATGCCCCGGCTCGGGCTGTCCTCGGTCCACGTCCACAAGCAGTACGCAAAGGACTTCTGGCAGTCCGTCAATCCGAAGGCGGGCAAGACCCGCGGCGCGACGATGCCCGGCGCGGCCGGGGTGACCAAGCTCTGGTACGACGGCAAGGCCGAGGTCGCGCTGGATCAGAGTGTGCCGCAGATCGGCGCCCCGGAGGCTTGGGGCAAGGGGTACGACGGCAAGGGCGTGAAGGTCGCTGTCCTGGACACCGGTGCCGACCTGAACAACGCCGACATCAAGTCGGAGATCGTCGGGAGCCAGAGCTTCATCAGCGGTCAGGGGGTCCAGGACGGCCATGGTCATGGCACCCACGTCGCGGCCACCGTCGCGGGCAGCGGCGCCAACTCCGGCGGCAAGCACAAGGGCGTCGCCCCGGGCGTCGACCTGCTGATCGGCAAGGTGCTCAGCAACACCGGCCAGGGCCCGACCTCCAGCATCCTGGCCGGGATGGAGTGGGCCGTCGCCCAGGGAGCCGACATCGTCAGCATGAGCCTCGGCGGCGACGACGCTCCCGGTGAAGACCCGCTCACCATCGCGGTCAACTCGCTCAGCGCCTCCTCGGACACCCTGTTCGTCATCGCCGCGGGCAACAGCGGCCCCGGCGACAGCACCCTCGGCACCCCCGGCGCCGCCGACGCGGCCCTCACCGTCGGCGCCGTCGACAAGTCCGACGAGCTCGCCCCGTTCTCCAGCCGCGGCCCGCGGCTCGGCGACATGGCGATGAAGCCGGAGATCACGGCGCCGGGTGTGGCCATCGTCGCCGCCCGCGCGGCCGGCACCGCCATGGGCACCCCCGTGGACGCCAACTACACCTCGGCCAACGGCACTTCGATGGCCACCCCGCACGTGTCCGGGGCCGCCGCGATCCTGAAGCAGCGCCACCCCGAGTGGTCCGGGCAGCGCATCAAGGAGGCCCTGACCGCGCACGCCAAGTCCGCCGCCGGGCAGACCGTCTATCAGCAGGGCTACGGCCGGGTCGACATCCCAGCCGCGCTCGACCCGTCGGTGGAGCTGTCCGGTACGGCCGACTTCCGCATCATCCCGTGGCAGAAGGACACGTACGAGAAGCGGACCCGCACCCTGAGGCTCCGCAACAACGCCACGACCGACACTGTCGTTGCCCTGGCCGCGTCGGCCGAGGACGCGAGCGGCACCGAGGTCCCCGCAGGCTCGCTGTCCCTCTCGGGAGCGGGTCTGTCCGACGGGCGGCTCGCCGTCCCGGCCGGCTCCACCGCCGAGGTGAACGTCATCCTCGACCCCAACGGTCTGGCGACCGGGCTGTACAGCGGCTCCGTCACCGCCACAGCCACGAGCGGTGAGTCGGTGCACGCCGCACTCGGCTTCGCCACCGCCGTCGAACAGCACGACGTCACGCTGAACGTCACCGACCGCTTCGGCAAGACCCCCCGGGCCTTCAAGTTCACCCTGCACGGGCTGGACAACACCGTCTGGGAGACCCGGACGCTGTACGACACCGGCGTGGTCACCCTGTCAGTGCCGCTCGGCCACTACTCCGTCGAGGGCTCGGTCTTCTCGGCGGCTCCCACCGGCGGCGCGGTCTCCCATGCGGCAGACCTCTTCACCGCCCCGAACATCGAAGTCGCCGACCGCGACCAGAGCTTCACCGTCGACGGCACCACCGCCACCGACCTCAGCGTGAAGATCGACGGTGATAAGCGGCCGCTGGAGTCCGGCCAGGTGGCACTGCAGATCGTCCGCGACGACGGCACGATCAACAGCCACTCCAACTTCGTCGGCGTCAGCGGGTCCGCCAACAGGTCCGACACCAAGTTCGGCGCCATTCCCAGTGCGGGCGCCACCTCCGGTGCACTGCGGGTGGAGACCTTCCTGCACCGGCGCGAGCCGCTGGTACAGCTGGAGGTCACCAGCCCCGGGCGCCTCAGCATCCCGCTGAAGTCCTCGGTTCTCGCGAAACGGTTCGAGGGCACCGAGCGCACCGAACTGGTCGACCTCGGCGCGGGCACCGAGCAGGACTTCTCCGGTGCCGACGTCAACGGCAAGACTGTCCTGGTCTCCGTGGCCGACGTCACCAAGGCCGATGAGCAGGCCGTCAGGGCCGCGGCCGCCGGGGCCGCCGCGGTGATCGTGGCGCCCGCGAACCCGGGTCCCAGCGGCAGCGGCGTTCCCGCGGGCCAGGCCGTCCCGGTCGCCCACGCCACGTACGACAACGCCGCCGGCCTCAAGGCACTGCTGGCCAAGGGCACGGTCCGGATCGCCCTGAAGGGCGTCCTGGAGTCGGGCTACACCTACGCGCCGCACTTCACCGACGACCACATCCCCGCCGACCTCGCCAAGACCGTCGCCGTCGGAGACTTCGCCAAGGTCAGGAACACGTACCACTCCGACGGAGCACGACGCCTCGGTGCCGAGTACCTGCCGGCCTGGGGTCCGAAGCAGTGGACCGCGATCAGCGACGGGCAGCCCCTCTACCAGGGCACCAGCCGCGACGACCACTTCCTGGCGGGCACCGGCGTCTCCTACATGCCGTCGGTGGGGGCCAACTTCCATACCTCCACCTGGACGATGGCCGATCTGCGGAGCACCTTCGGTACACCGGGCAAGACCTACACCCGCAGCTGGTTCGCCGGTCCGACGCGCCTGTCACCGTACGAATTCGGACCGTGTGTGTTCTGCCGCACCGACGTCTGGCAGAAGCTGCCCGGCGGCAGCGGTGCCGACAACGAGCCCACCCACACCCTGCGGGGCCTGACCAACACCTGGAGCTTCTACCTCAACGGGCAGCCGATCACCGGCTTCGGTCAGCTGGTGCCGGAGAAGGCGGACTACCGGTACGTGCTCGACCAGAAGCTCGCCACCGATGTCCCGGGCGTCACCCTGGGCCGCCAGATGCGCACCGAGTGGAACTTCAGCCAGGCGGCACCGACCACCATGGCCGTCAAGGACTGCGACACGGCGTTCATTCCCAAGCCCAACGTCTGCGAGCCCATGCCGGTGGTCCTGCTCGACTACGACCTGCCGCTGAACGAGCTCAACCAGGCGCGGGCAGGCCTGCCGTTCACCTTCACCGTGGACGGCGCCAGGGCCAAGGGCTGGACCGGCTCCGCCGCGATGGCCGGCGCCAAGGTGTCGGTGTCGTATGACGACGGAGCCACTTGGAAGTCCGCCAAGGTGCTGCGCAAGGACAGCAACTCCTTCCAGGCTCTGCTCTGGCACCCCAAGCTCGCCGACACCAACGGGTACGTGACGCTCAAGACCGAGGCCTGGGACGCGGCAGGCAGCCGCACCGTCCAGACCATCACCCGCGCGTACGCCCTCAAGTAGGGCGACACTGAGCAACACGCATGCAAAGTGGGCCCCCCGGGCGGTGACATCCGGCGGGGGACCCACGTGCCGGTCCGGCAACTGGCCACGTCGGACGGCCGCATACGCGCCTCGCCACCTGTCTCATCGCCCACAGACACCCCAGCCGGTCGAGTGAAAGAGGCCGTCCGCAGACCGGGACCCGGCCGTCAGCGTGTTGTATGTAGCGCTCGATCGCTGCCGGCGTTCCGAACGATGTGGATCACGCAGCATAAGAGCGAAGCCGCGGCAGAGGCCAGGGCTGATGCCCGGGAGTCACAGCCACTCGTTGATGGCGGCGACGAGGACGGTCGCCTCGTAGCGGACGGTGAGCTCGTCGTATCGCGTGGCAACAGCCCGGTTCCTCTTGAGGCGGTTGATCCCGCACTCGACCGCGTGGCGCTCGCGGTAGTCGGCCCACCTCCGTGGCGGTCATGCGGACCCTGCCGCGAGATGTGGCGGCGTTCACTGGACGCTAGGGGGAACTGGAGCGCCTGACCCGCGCCGCGGGTCCGGGGTGTCGTGTACGTGGACAACGACCCGCTCGTGCTGGCGCACGCCCGTGCGCTGCTGGTCGGGACGCCCGAGGGCCGCACCGACTACCTGGACGCCGATCTGCGGGACGTCGACACGATCCTGGCCGCCGCGGCGAAGACGCTCGATCTCTCGCAGCCGGTCGCTCTGATGCTGCTCGGGGTGGTCATCTTCGTCGAGGACGACGAGGAGTCGTACGCGATCGTCCGCCGGCTCATGGACGCGCTCGCCCCCGGTAGTCACCTCGTCCTGTCCCACACGGTCACGCACCCCGACATGCCGGACGTCGACGCGGCCGTGGCGTTCTGGAACGAGAACGGCACGCCGAAGCTCACCCAGCGGACTCCTGCCGCCGTCGCGCGCTACTTCGACGGCTTGGAACT
Source organism: Streptomyces sp. NBC_00572 (assembly GCF_026341815.1). Taxonomy (GTDB): domain Bacteria; phylum Actinomycetota; class Actinomycetes; order Streptomycetales; family Streptomycetaceae; genus Streptomyces. The sequence continues at coordinate 603,536 of NZ_JAPENX010000002.1, read as the reverse complement.
GCTCGACCCCGGAGTGGTGTCCTGCTCCGCGTGGCGGCCGGAGGCGCCGACGGCGGATGTCGCGATGTACGCGGGCGTCGGCCGTAAGTAAGGGGGGCACGCCCCTCCGATGACAGCCCCCGCATGACCGGTGAGGCACCGGCACTTCTGTCTGACGGAGGGGTCATTCGACGGACTCGGCCGGTCCATGACCCTGCCCTCTGCCGGGTTCCACCGCCGTGCCGTACGGCGACGGCAGGGCGCCCGATCGTGGACTCCGATCGGGCGCCCTGCCTTTCCGGGCCTCGGCTACGGGGCTTCGGTCACGCGCTTACGGGGCGTCCACGAGGGTTCGGCCGTCGGTGGCGATGAGTGCGGCGGCGCCGTTGGCGTAGGCGGACTCCACCCGGGCCTGCTCGGTCGCGTCGGGGATCGCGTTCACGCACGCCGTACCGGCGCTGGACCCCGACATCAACTGCGAGCACGGGCCGGGCTTGGTGTCGGGGAGGCCCAGGCTGTGGCCGAGTTCATGGGCGGCGATACGGGTCTTGTCGTACCCCTGGCTCACCGCCTGACTCCCGAGTTCGACACGGACCTGCCTGCCCGGACGGACGGGCCCGAGCGTGGCCTGGGGCCAGCCGGTGGTCGCCACGATCACGATCTCCGCCCGGGTGCCCGGCGCGGCCTCGACCAGCTTGACGTTGTCGACGTTCGCGTTCCACGAGGCGACGCCGGCGGCGATGGCCGCCTCCCAGCCTCCGGCCCTGCTGTCGTCGTAACGAAGTGTCACCACTGCCGACACGCTCGCCGGCGCCGTCGACAGCTCCGTCGTGGGCACGGGTGCGGCGTTCGCCGTGGTGGCCGTTGCCGTGGCCAGGACGACGGCGACGCCGACGGTGGCCGTCTTCAGCCATGTGTAGAGCGACATGCTGCTCCTTCACTCGTGGGGGGACCCGGAACCTCGCGGAACCGGGAGTGCGGGAGGGGTGGCGCTGGTACCGGTCGACCTGGCGGTCGGATCGCCGATCCTCCGGGGCCTTCCGACGGTATGCTCCCGCGCCCCCTCACGTCATGCACCTGACACGTCAACTTTGGTCAACTTCATTGTCCTGAAGGGGAGTTGGACGGGTGAGTGTAGACGACGGAGGGCCCGAACTCGTCGAGTTCGGGCCCTCCGTCGCGCGAGGTTCAGACGATGCGGTTACCGAACGGGCCGCCCAACATGTAATAGGTGCCCAGCTCGTGGCGGTAGGCGGGGTCGTCCAAGTGCTTGTCGCGGTGGAACTCGGGAGCGTCCTTGATCTGCTCCTTGGTCCCGTCGACGAAGATCTTCCGTTCGTCCAGATCGATCCGGACGACGGTGCCGGCCGGCAGGAGGACTTCCTTGCCGAAGATCCAGGCGCCGGTGTCCACGACCAGATAGGCGTCATCGACCTCGTCGGAGTGCTTGTCCACCTTTCCGATGCCGCCGTCGGTCGCCTCGACCTTGTAGCCGGTCAGATCGGTACCGGCCAGGTGGCCCGCGGTCGACTTGTAGCTCCACACGTGCTCGGTCACGCGAAAACAACTCCTCCGGTAGGCAGAGGGCGGTGTGAGGTTCCCCGCCGCCCTCTCTTTTCCGTGTGTCGTACGCGGCGGGTGGCGTGCCCGCCTGAACTCCGCCTGCCCCGGCTTCGGCACCCCATGCCCTCGATCGCCGACGGGATCACTTCCCCCGCTTCAGCGCGCGCGTGGCCGAGACCGGTTCATGGGGTGTGACCCGTGCGTCGGAGAACGGGGCGCAGGGCGTCGATGACGCTCGCGTCGTCGACGGTGGAGGGGATGGGTTCGTCGTGGCCGTCGGCGATGCCGCGCATCGTCCTGCGAAGGATCTTTCCCGAGCGGGTCTTGGGCAGGGCGGCCACGACCGCCACGTCCTTGAGGGAGGCGACGGCGCCGATGCGGTCGCGGACGAGCTCGACGAGTTCCGCCTCCACCTCACCGGGATCGCGGGCGACGCCGGCTTTCAGGACGACGAAGCCCCGCGGTACCTGTCCCTTGAGGGGGTCGGCGACGCCGATGACGGCGCATTCGGCGACGTCGGGGTGGGCGGCCAGGGCTTCTTCCATGGTGCCCGTGGACAGCCGGTGTCCGGCGACGTTGATGACGTCGTCGGTGCGGCCCATGACGAAGATGTAGCCGTCGTCGTCGACGTGCCCGCTGTCGCCCGTGAGGTAGTAGCCGTCGTAGGCGGACAGGTAGGAGGCGACGTAGCGGTCGTCGTCGTTCCAGAGGGTGGGGAGCGCTCCGGGTGGCAGGGGGAGTCCGACCACGATCGCGCCGTCCACGCCCTCGGGTACCGGCTCGCCCGAGGGGTCGAGGACACGGACGTCCCAGCCCGGCAGCGGGCGGGTGGGGGAGCCGGGTTTGACGGGGACGGCCTCGATCCCGACCGGGTTGGCGACGATGGGCCAGCCGGTCTCGGTCTGCCACCAGTGGTCGATCACCGGGACCTCCAGGAGCGCGCTCGCCCAGCGATGGGTCTCGGGGTCGAGACGCTCGCCGGCGAGGAAGAGGTAGCGCAGGTGGGAGAGGTCGTGGTCCGTGGCGAGCGTTCCCTCCGGGTCCTCCTTGCGGATGGCACGGAAGGCGGTGGGCGCCGTGAACATGGTCTTGACGCGGTAGTCGGCCGCGACGCGCCAGAACTGGCCCGCGTCCGGTGTGCCGACAGGCTTGCCCTCGTACAGGACGGTCGTGGCGCCGACCAGCAGGGGACCGTAGACGATGTACGAATGACCGACGACCCAGCCGACGTCGGATCCGGTGAACATCGTCTCGCCCGCGCCGATGTCGTACACGGCGCCCATCGACCAGTGCAGGGCGACCGCGTAGCCGCCGCAGTCACGCACCACTCCCTTGGGCTTCCCGGTCGTTCCGGACGTGTAGAGGATGTACAGGGGATCGTTCGCGAGTACGGGAACGCATGCGGCCGGCGATGAGGCGGCCACCAGGTCGGCCCAGTCGAGGTCGTCGGGCCCCAGCTCGGCCCGTGCCTGCGGCCGTTGCAGGATCACGCTCTTCTGCGGCTTGTGGGCGGCGAGCTCGATCGCCCGGTCGAGCAGCGGCTTGTACTCGATGACACGCTTGCCCTCGATGCCGGAGGAGGCGGAGACGACCACCTTGGGGGCGGCGTCGTCGATGCGGAGGGCGAGTTCGCGCGGGGCGAACCCGCCGAAGACGACCGAGTGGACCGCGCCGATGCGCGCGCAGGCCAGCATCGCGACGGCGGCCTCCGGAACCATCGGCATGTAGATCACCACCCGGTCGCCGCGCCCCACGCCGAGCCGGGCGAGCGCCCCGGCGAAGACCGCCACCTCGTCCCGCAGCTGCGCGTAGGTGTAGGTCCGCCGGGTGTCGGTGACGGGGGAGTCGTAGACGAGCGCGGGCTGGTCGCCGCGGCCGGCTTCGACGTGCCGGTCGAGCGCGTTGAAGCAGACGTTGAGCCGCCCGTCGGGAAACCAGCGGTAGAAGGGAGCGCCCGAGGAGTCCAGGGCTCTTTGCGGAACGACATCCCAGTCGATGCCCCTGGCGGCGTTGAGCCAGAAGTTCCCGGGGTCTTCCATGCTGGCGCGGAAGACATCCTCGTACATTCCCATCACGGACTCCTCTGTCGCGTCAGGGTTCCTTCGCCGTGGGGCGGGACTGCGGCCGCGTCTGCCGGCTGCGGCGTACAGCGCGGGGGCGGGCCACGCCTACCGTATGTCGACCGGCAGGGTCGAGCGGAGCACCGGTGACGTGAATTCGACAACGGGTCGGCGCCCGAAACTCGACAAGGCCGGGCGTCCGCGACCTGTGGCCGTGGGGCCGGGGCGGGGCGGGGCGGGGGGTGCCCGATCCGGGTCGGGCGTGCGGGGCGCCCGACCCGGACCTGCGGGATCAGGCGGGTCCGTCGGCCTCGGCCAGGTCCGCGCGGACTTCACGGGCGGCGGCGACGAGGTTTTCGAGCGAGGCCCTGGTCTCGGGCCAACCTCGGGTCTTCAGGCCGCAGTCGGGGTTGACCCACAGGCGCTCGGCGGGGATGGCTTCGAGTCCCTTGCGGAGGAGGGCGGCCGCTTCCTCGGTGCTGGGGACGCGCGGGGAGTGGATGTCCCAGACGCCGGGTCCGGCCTCGCGCGGGTATCCGTGCTCGGCGAGTTCGTCGGCGACCTGCATGTGGGAGCGGGCTGCCTCCAGGCTGATGACGTCGGCGTCGAGGTCGTCGATGGCCTGGACGATGTCGCCGAACTCGGCGTAGCACATGTGGGTGTGGATCTGGGTGTCCGGCCGCACGCCGCTGGTGGTGAGGCGGAAGGACTCGGTCGCCCAGGCCAGGTAGCCGGCATGGTCGGCGGCGCGCAGCGGGAGGGTCTCGCGCAGGGCCGGTTCGTCGACCTGGATGACCGATGTGCCCGCCACCTCAAGGTCGTTGACCTCGTCACGCAGGGCGAGTGCCACCTGCCGGGCGGTCTCCCCGAGCGGCTGGTCGTCGCGTACGAAGGACCAGGCGAGCATGGTCACCGGGCCGGTCAGCATGCCCTTGACGGGCTTCGAGGTCTGCGACCGGGCGTACGTCGTCCATCGCACGGTCATCGGTTCGGGGCGGGAGATGTCCCCGGCCAGGACCGGGGGCCGGACGTAGCGGGTGCCGTACGACTGGACCCAGCCGTGCTGGGTGGCCAGATAGCCGGTGAGCTGCTCGGCGAAGTACTGCACCATGTCGTTGCGTTCGGGTTCGCCGTGCACGAGCACGTCGACGCCGGTCTTCTCCTGGAAGGTGAGGACATCACGGATCTCGTCCTTGATCCGCTCCTCGTACGCGGCGGCGTCGATCCGGCCGGCGCGGAGGTCGGCGCGGGCCACGCGGAGCTCCTCGGTCTGCGGGAACGAGCCGATGGTGGTGGTCGGCAGCACGGGAAGCCCCAGGAGGGCGCGCTGGGCAGTGGCCCGCACCGCGTACGGCTGGGAACGCCGACCGTCCGCGTCGGTGACGGCCGCGGTACGGGCGCGGACCGCGGGGTCGCGGGTGAGGGCGGAGCCGGCTCGGGAGGCGAGGGCGGCGCGGTTGGCGGCCAGCTCGGCGGTGATCACGCCGGTGCCCTGGGCGAGTCCACGGGCGAGGGTGGAGACCTCGGTGGCCTTCTGGCGGGCGAAGGACAGCCAGCGACGGATCTGCGGGTCGACGTCCCGTTCGGCGGTCGCGTCCAGCGGCACGTGGAGCAGCGAGCAGGAGGCGGCGACGTCGACCCGGTCGGCGAAGCCGAGCAGGGTGCCGAGAGTGGCGAGGGACTTCTGGTAGTCGTCGATCCAGATGTTGCGGCCGTTGACCACGCCCGCGACCAGGCGCTTGCCGGGCAGCCCGCCGACCGCGGCGAGGTCGTCGAGGTTCGCGGCGGCGGCCCCGGTGAAGTCGAGGGCGAGACCTTCGACGGGGGCTGCGGCGAGTACCGGGAGGGCGTCGCCGAGCCGGTCGAAGTACGAGGCGACGAGCAGCCTGGGCCGGTCGGTGGCACCGCCCAGGTCGCGGTAGGCGCGGGCGGCGGCGTTCAGTTCGGCCGGGGTACGGTCCTGGACCAGGGCGGGCTCGTCCAGTTGCACCCACTCGGCGCCGGCCGCGCGGAGTTCGGCGAGCACCTGGGCGTACACCGGCAGCAGCCGGTCGAGGAGGGTCAGCGGCTCGAAGTCCCCGGCCACGCCGGGGGCGGGCTTGGCGAGCAGGAGGTACGTGAGGGGGCCGACGAGGACCGGTCGGGCGGCGTGCCCGAGGGTGAGGGCCTCCTTCAGCTCGGCGACCTGCTTGGCGGAGTCGGCGGTGAAGACGGTGTCGGGGCCGAGCTCGGGGACCAGGTAGTGGTAGTTGGTGTCGAACCACTTGGTCATCTCTAGCGGGGCGATGTCCTGGGTGCCGCGGGCCATCGCGAAGTACCCGTCGAGGGCGTCCGCCTCGACGGCGGCGCGGTGGCGAGCGGGGACGGCGCCGACCATGACGCTGGTGTCCAGGACGTGGTCGTAGTACGAGAAGTCGCCGGTCGGTACTTCGTGGATGCCGGCCTCGGCCAGCCGCTGCCAGTTCGATCGGCGCAGGTCGGCCGCGGTCCGCCGAAGGGCGTCAGCGGTGACGCGGCCCTTCCAGTAGCCCTCGACGGCCTTCTTCAGTTCGCGGTTCTGCCCCTGGCGGGGGTACCCGTACACGGTGGCTCGTGCTGCCGCGGCTGCGGGCTTCGGTGTCACGGAACTCTCCTTCGCGAGATGTGTCCAGAACATCCCGGCGACGGAACGCGGACGCGAAGGAGACGGCAGAACGGGCGGCCCACGTCGCGGAGGGTCCCGCACGTGCCGCTCGCTGTGTACGCCGACCCGCCCACGAGGTCACCGAGAAAGCCGCACGGGAATCGTCCACGCGCGGGCAACGGGCAGGTCTTCGGACTCACGGGCACGCCCTCCTCGTGGAGGACACCTACTGGCCGTCGCTTCCCAGGACCGTTGTCCGGTCCCAGTGCGTATGACGGCGGTCGTTCCCGCTCACCGCTGCGGGGCAGTCCCGGATTCCCACCGGGTTCCCTCTTGCGACGCCTCCCGCCTGGCGGACGGGGCGAACCAGCTGCACCGCTACCTTAGGCGCGCGAACGAGGACTGCACACCTCTGACCGCATGCCGGACCGTGAACAGGGCGTCCGCGATCTCGTCGACCGCACCGCCTCACCGTTGTGCGCGGCGCCGGGCGATGAGCAGGCCGAGGACGACGCCCACGAGGAGGGTGACGGTGAGGACGATCCAGAGCGGAAGCGTGACCGTCGGGATCCACAGTCTGACGGTGACCGAACCGGTATTGGCCGCGATGAACCAGATGGCCAGGGCGGCGAGAACCACGAAACCGATGGTGCGCACGCGCATATCCCGCCCCTTGACTGTCAAGGTCGACGGTTCATGCGGCTTCCTTGTGGTTTTCTGGGACATAAGGTCCATTATCGACCGATCTGCGCGTCTGGTCGACCGCGCCGTCCACGGTCGTCTGCCGCAGATCGAGCATCAGCCCGCCTGGGCGACGACGGAGACCGCGCTCCGCGGACCGTCACGGTCGACACGGAGGCCTTCGCCCCGTGACACCGCCTGCACGCGCGGGTGGTCCGGCCTCTTGACGCCCCTTGTGTGGTCTCCCTACTGTCGCGCCAGAATTTCGAATGCATGACGAAATATCGAACGAGCGGCAAGGGGCAACCGCTGTGCGGATCGCGGGAATCAGCACGCATGTCGTCGGCGAACCCGAGGCACCGCTGGGGCCGTAGGCCGCGGGCGACCGATCCGGAGGCCGGGCGGCCGCCCCGCCTCATCCCGTATCCCGTGGGCCCCCCCGGTGCCCCGGCCCATCCCGTGGGCCCACCCCGGCGCCCTGACCGAGGAAGGTCCGTGTCCATCACTTCGAACAATGTCCGATATCTCGAACGCGAAGGACTGTCTGTGACCGACGCTTACTCCCCGACCCCCCGCCGCCCCGGCGAGCACGTGCTCGCCGCGCTGGGCCTCGGCGCCCCGGCCTTCTCCCCCGCCGACGCCTCGCCGCACACCTTCCCCGGGGGCGGCCGCTGGCGTACCGAGATTCCGTCCTGCGAGGGCCCCGAGGCGCTGGCCGTGGTCCTGGCGGAGGCCGAGCGGCTCGACGTGCCGGTGCATCGGATCAGCCAGGGCAGCGGCGTGTGGATGCTCACCGATGCCGAGATCACCGAAATGGTCGCCGAGACCACCGAACGCGCCGTCGAGCTCTGTCTCTTCACCGGTCCGCGCGGCACCTGGGACATCGGCGGCTCGGTGCGCACCGACTCGCGAGGAGCCGGACCGCGTGCGCGTGGCCACGACGCCGTCGCGGGGTGCGTCGAGGACGCCGTCCGGGCCACCGAGCTGGGTGTGAAGTGCCTGCTCGTCGCCGACGAGGGCGTGCTGTGGGCGCTGCACCGGGCGCGCCTCATGGGCATCGTCCCGGCCGACACCACGCTCAAGGTCTCCGCGCTGATCGGCCCGGTCAACCCGGCCTCGTACGCGGTGTACGAACGGCTCGGCGCCGACTCGATCAACGTGCCCAGCGACCTGACGCTCGATCACCTCACCGGCATCCGGCGGGTCTCCGCCGCCCCCATGGACATGTACATCGAGGCCCCCGACGACCTCGGCGGCTACGTGCGGATGTACGAGGTCGCCGAGCTGATTCGGCGCGGCGCACCGCTCTATCTGAAGTTCGGCCTGTCCAACGCGCCCGGGATCTACCCCTACGGGTCCCATCTGCGGACGCTCGCCCTGGACACCGTCCGGGAGCGGGTGCGGCGCGGCCGTCTCGCCCTGGACCTGCTCGCCCGGCACGGCGCGGACGGCGCGATGGCGCCGCTCGGTTCCCGGCTGCCGGGGTTCCTGAATCGCTTCGATCTCAACGACGAGAAGAACGAGGACTGATGACCATGCACAACCGCGAGCCGTCCTGACCGGCGCCCTGGCCCTCGCCGCCTGCGGGCAGAACGCCGAGGGGCGCCCTGGGTGTCGCAAACCCCCACGTCGTCACGGAGGTTGACGACGAGACCGGCACTCGCGCGCGGCTTGGCCGTGTCCGGGGCCCAGGTCACGGCAGGTACGAGGCGCCCCACGACCGCCCCTCCCTCGTGCTCGAAATCTCAACAACAGACCGGAATGACGGACACAGGCAACTGACAGACGCCGCCTCTGTCAGGAGGTCCTGCCAACACCTCGCCCCATCGTCCCCCCCCCCCGTGAACGACGAGCCGCGGAGGCCCACCTCCGGCCCGGGCATCAGCCGAGGCGGACCGTGACCCTCTGGGGTGCGCCTGCCTGGCCGGTGAGGTCGCCGAAGGTGAGCTTCAGCGAGGGGCCGGTGGTCGCGGCGGTGACCGTGGCGGGCTTGGAGAGCACCTTGCCCACCCTGCGGTTCCAGTCGATGTCCAGGGAGGTGGCCTGCCGCGCGGGGTCCGAGACGACGACGGTCGCCGTGCCGTTGCGGTGCTCCCGTACGAGGACGGAGGCGGGGGCGCTCGCCCGGAGACGGTCGACGGTGCCCGCGGCCCAGAAGTTCACCGCGGTGAGGCCCAGCCTCGGGACGCGGACGCCCTGCTGGGCGCCGGTGTTGGCGAGGATCCGCAGCCATCCCCGGTCGTGGGCGCGGTGCGCGGTCGTACCGGCGCTCGCTCCCGGCAGCAGGACGTAGGCGTAGTCGCCGTCGGTCGGGTCGATGCCGTGGTCGGTGAAGAGGGTCAGATAGCGGCGGGTGATCGGGTCGGGGGAGCCGCCGGTGTTGATGTCCCGCCAGGAGCCGGTGCGCTCCTCGCGTACCGCGGCGAGCCGTGCGCCGCCGGGGAAGACGTAGCCCGCCTGACCGGCGATGTGGGCCCATTCGGCGTCTTCGAAGGTGGCCGTCCAGCCCTGTGTCACCGGCTGCGGGCGGCCGTCGACGGTGAGTACCGGGGCGCCGGCGGCGCCGAGGGCGCGGTTGTCGACGGTCGTCTCGACGGCGTGGCCGTCCGTGGAGGTGATGCCGGCGCCCAGGCAGACGATGGAGTCGTCGAGGCAGAACCAGGACTTCTTGGCGCTCATGGTGCTGGACAGGCCCTTGAGGTGCTGGCCGACGGCGGCGTATTCGCCGTCGGTGCTGCCGCCGACCCAGGCGGCGTCCGGCATGGGCTGTCCCCAGTTGCCGCCCTCGCCGTCGGCGAGGGGCTTGCGTGATGCGGTGATGCCGGGCAGGCGGTACGGGTCGACGGTGGGCCAGTAGGCGTCCGAGTACTGCTCCAGGCCGAAGTCGCTGCCCCACCAGGAGAGCCAGCCGGCGCCCGTGTGATAGCCGCGGGCATGCTCGCCGTTACCGAACTCGTAGTGGGCGATGCGGTTCGAGGCCATGGAGAGGGAGGCCGCCCAGTCGCGACGGCGGTGGGTGGCTCGTGCCATGTTGGGGAACAGCCGGTGCTCGACGGGCTCGGGGGCGGCCTTCACGGCGGTGTCGTCCCGCAGCGCCTGCAGGAGCGATGCCCTGATCAGGCTGAGGCCCGGGTTCTTGAGCGCGGGGTAGTAGTAGTCGCGCTGCAGCCAGCCCTTGACCATCGCCCGCCAGCGGGCGTTCTCCTCGGGGCTCGCCCCCTGGCCGACCAGCAGGATGGTCGCCATGAGGCCGTGGGCGCGCTGGTGTTCGTTGGTGCCGATGCGGCTGATGCCCCGGCTGCTGACGTTGTCCATGATCAGGCCGTTGTAGATGAACGGTGCGACGGCCTTCTCGATCGTGTCGAGGAAGAGCTGGGTACCGGTGTCCTTCACCTCCCAGCTCGACCCGCGCAGCAGGGCCAGCAGTCGGCCCACACCGTCGTGCAGCACCGCGCCGTAGCCGCCGATGTAGGGGACGTTGCGGTGCTGGACGAACGATCCGTCGTCGTAGAAGCCGTCTCCGGAGGTGACGTACGGGAACACCGGGGCCAGCGCCCGGGACGCCAGCGTGATCTTGCCCGTGTCCTTGCCGACGATTCCGCGCAGGATGACTCCGCGGCACAGGTCGACCCGATTGGCGCCGGTACTGGTCCCGGTGTAGGAGGCGAAGACCGAATCCGGCACGAACGCGTCCACGGCCCGGCAGTAGGCGGCGATCTGCGTCGCCGACAGGTGGTCGTACATCAGCACGCAGGTGTCCATGAGCGCCTGCGGAGCGCCGATCTGCCAGTTGTACCAGTTGCCGTACCGCGTCGTGTTCTCGTTGTAGACCTCGGAGTGGAGGTGGTCGAGTCCGGTGAGGACGGCGTCACGCAGTCCGGCGTCCCCGGTCAGTCCGGTGCCGGGCTGGGAGTACGCCTCGGCCATGGTGCGCAGCCGGTTGTAGCTGTCGTTCATGGTGGCCGAGAAGGCGTAGGACTCCGCGTCGAGGTCCGGCTCCGGGTCGGCCCAGGAGCGGCCGGGCCAGAGTGAACCGCTCGCCGGGGCCATGGTCGCCCGGTAGCCGGCCGCGGTCGTGCCGAGGCCGCTGAGGATGGTCCGGTACGGCTCCGCGGTCGGGCTGAAGCCCGTACCGAGGATGAGGTCGCGCCATGTGCCGCGCAGCGCGTCGAACTCCGCGTCGGACGCCGAGGTGAACGTCCCTTCGGCACCGGGGACTTCGGAGGCGCCGGACGGGTGCGCGAGCGTCCCCGTGAGTCCGAGGGCGAGTGCGCCCCCACCGGCGGCATGGAGGAATGTGCGGCGACGCCAGGGAGATGGCATGGGAGACGACCTTTACGGGAGGAGCGCGTCGTTGCCTCGGCGCTGTCGCTGGCTCGTAAGCGTGGGGTTTCTAACACGCAGAAAACCAAGAGAGCAACGGTTTGGACAGGAACCGCCAATGATTGTCCATTCGACAAGAAACAGACAGAATCGATCGCGAGGTGGCTACACTGCGTCTGAACTGGGCCGTCGTTCGAGGGGAGCGGGGAAGTGCACGCGGAACACAGGCATCAGGCGATCCTGCGCAGGCTGCGCGACGAGGGTTCCCTGCGGGTCAGCGACTTCGCCGCCGAACTGGGCGTCTCCCCGGTCACGATCCGCCGCGACGTGGAGATCCTCGCCGACCGCGGCCTGGTCGCCAGGGTGCACGGCGGGGCCATGCTGCCCGAGACCTGGGCGGAGACCGCATCCGCCGATGCGGACCCCGCCTCACCGACTCGCGGCCGGGAGCGCGTGATCGGTCTGATCGTGCCGTCCGCCGACTACTACTTCCCCGAGGTGATCAAGGGCGCGCGCGAGGCCGCCGCCGCCCGCAACGTCCGGCTGGTCCTGGACATCTCGGGATACGACGCGGACGAGGAGCGCGCGCAGGTCGAAAGGATGATCGGCGACGGCGTCGACGGGCTGCTCGTGGTTCCGACCGGGCCGCGAGGCTGGTACGAGCAACTGCCCGTCCCCGTCGTGATCGTGGAGCGCCGGCCCGAGTCGGACGAGATGGCCGGGATCGACCACGTCGTGTCCGACCACGTCCACGGGGCGCGCCTGGCCGTGCGCCATCTCGCGGAGGCGGGCCGCACTCGCCTCGCGCTGCTCGTACGCGGCACGAGCCCGACCGCGCAGTGGATCACCGAGGGTTTCGAGGCCGGCGTACGCGCGGCAGGGCTCGAAGCCCCTCTTCCGGTGTCCGTCCTGGACACCGGAGACGCGGGCCCCGGGAGTCCGGAGTACGACGACCCGGTCGAGGAGCTGCTCGACGCCGCGGCCGCCGGCCGCGTCGACGCCGTCATCGCCCATCCCGACAACCACGCGCTGGCGCTCCTCAGGAGGCTGCGGGCGCGATCCGTCCAGGTCCCGGGCGACGTCGCGATCGTGGCGTACGACGACGAGGTGGCGGGGCTCGCCGACATCCCGCTGAGCGCCATCGCCCCGGCGAAGCATGAAGTCGGCGCGTCCGCGGTGGAGTTGCTGGTGCGCAGAATCGAGCACCCGGACGCGCCCCGGCACCGGCTGTTCGTCCTTCCGCGACTGAGGGTGCGCTCGTCCAGCGGCGGCTGAGCCATGAGTGGGCCGAGCAGTGAGGGGGCCGAGCCGGGAGTGGGGCGAGTCGTGGGGTTCGCGCCTCGCCGTGTGACGTGGCGGCCCGTGCACCGGTGTCCCGGGACTGACGTCTCCTGCGTCAGTCCCGGCCCGCCGGCCGGAGGTCGGGGCCCTGACGCCGGATCCGGGCCAGCACGATCACGGCGTCGTCGGTGGGCGCGCCGGGCAGCAGTCGTGCCAGGATGCCGTCCGCCGCCTCCTCCAACGTGCCGGTCGAGCCTTCGAGTTGCGACCGGAGCGCGGCCATGCCCGCGCCGATGTCGATGCCGCGCGCCTCGACCAGGCCGTCGGTGTACAGCGCGAGGGTGTCCCCGTCATGGAGCTCGATCTCGGTCGTACGGAAGGGCACGCCGCCGACGCCCAGCGGCACCCCGAGCACCTCGTCGAACGATTCGACCGTGCCGTCGGCCCGGCGGCGCAGCGGCGGCAGGTGACCCGCGTTCGCGATGCGGGCCAGACCTGTCGTCGGGTCGTAGCGGATGTACAGGCAGGTCGCGTACGCGATGCCGGCGTCCTGGGCACAGACGTCGAGCTCCTCCAGGAGGCTGTCGGGTTCCAGGTTCTGGCGGGCCAGCGCCTTGGCGGTGATGCGCAGGCGACCCATCGCCGCCGCCGCGGGCACGCCATGGCCCACCACGTCACCGACCACGAGCGCCACCCGGCCGTCCGGCAGCTCGATCACGTCGTACCAGTCGCCGCCGACCTCCGTGGCGTGGCTGCCCGGCAGATAGCGGTGGGCGACCTGCACGGCCGGGCTGCTCGCGAGGGCGGTGGGCAGCAGCGCGCGCTGGAGGGTGAGGGCGATGTCCTGGACCCGGCTGTAGAGCCGCGCGTTGTCCAGGCACAGGGCGGCCCGCGAGGCGAGCTCGCCCGCCAGGCTGAGGTCCTGCTCGGTGAAGTCGGGGCGGCCGGCGGCGCGGCCGAACATGGTGATTCCCTGCACCGTGCCCCGCGCGATGAGCGGAGCGATGAGCAGGGACTTCAGACCGCTGTCGATCAGAAGCTGGGCGCGGGCCTGGTGGACGACCGTCCGGGTCATGAAATCGGCGTTCACGGTGACGCAGACGGGACGGCCGGTGATCAGGGCCTCGTGGATGCTCGAACCGGGCGGATACGTCACGCTCTCCAGGCCGCCGACCAGCTCCGGGGCAGGAGGCGGCAGGCTCGTACCGGCCGCGATGCGGCGGGTGAGCAGCACCGATTCCGGATCGAATATCTCGCGTTCGTCCTTCCACTCCACGACCTCCACCACGGAGCCGTCGCAGAACTCGGGAACGGCCGCCTCGACCAGTTCACGGGCGGTGACGTCGACGTCCAGCGTGGTGCCGATGCGGGCCGCGGCCCGGTCGAGCAGCGCCAGCCGCTGCCGTCCGGCGGCCGCCTCCACGAGGGCCTGCTCACGGTCGGTGACGTCCACGAGGAGGCCGCCCACCCCGGGTCGCGTGCCGACCGCCTGGCTGAGGGGGAAGAAACTCACGGAGCGCACCTGGTCCCGGTCGGGACGGCCCGGCGTACGCAGGACGACCAGCGTGCTCACCACGGTCCGGCCCTCGTCGGCGACGGCCCGCAGCATGCGCTGGTACTCGCCCCCGTCGGACGTGATCATGAACTCTTCCATGGTCCGCCCGATGTGGTCCTCGATCGGGGTCCCGTCCATGTCCGCCAGGGCCTGGTTGAGATGGACGTAGCGCAGCTTCTCGTCGAGCATCACCAGGCCGATCGGGCACGTCTCGAACAGCGCGTCGAGAAAGGCGAGGTTGGTCTTCACCCGGTCGAGCCCCGCGCTCTCGCTCGCCAGTCCCAGGATGACGGAGTGGCCCTCGATGCCGGTCACCGGAAAGACCCGGAAGCCGCAGTCGAAGACCCTGCCGTCGCGGTGCAGCGTCGGCACGCGCGCCCGCCAGTAGCCCAAGGTGCGGCCGCGCTCCGCGAGGCGCTCGGCCGCACCGGCCCCGTCGAGGGGAGCGGCGGGGAAGAGGACGGCGGCGGGCCGCGCCAGGACGTCCGCGGCCTCGTATCCGAAGAGCCGCTTCGCACCCGGCCCCCAGTAGCAGATCCGGCCCTCCTCGTCGATGCCGAGCACGGCCACGGCCACGTGTTGCAGCAGCGTCCCGGGCTCCGACCACAGAGGCCCGGGATCCTGTTCGTCTCCCGGTCGACCCCCCGGCCGAGGTGAGGACACCGGGCCCCCTTTCCGGGCGCAGACGAAGGGCGGGCGCGCTGCTCACACCGGCGGAGCGGCCCTCTCACGTCAATTCTGCCCGCGCACCGCGTTTCGGACATCACGGAGGCCCGCCGACGGCGCCCACGCGCTGGTGCCCGGGTCCGTGGCGACCGAGGCCCGTAAGGCTGTCGGCGTGCTTCCCCGACCTGGTTCAGCCGCAGCCGCGTGGGAGGACGTCACCGTGTCGCCGAGCAGGTCACGTACGTGCTGGGCCTCGTTCGCGCCGTCGTCGTCGACGATGTTTGCCCATGCGTGCGCGGGAACCCTTACCGCTACCGCCGGCCCGGCGGGAAGGGCTACCCCGGCCCTGACGTACGGTCACCAGGCCCGTCCCGCCTCGATCAGCAGGTCGCGGACGCGGGTGACGTCGGGGTTGGCGGGTCGGCCGGGGCGCTGTGCGAGGTAGGCGGTGTTGATGGGCGGGTCGTCCGGGTGATGGAGGGGTACCAGGGCGCCGGAGGCCAGTTCGGCCTCGCAGAGGTAGCGGGGCAGCACGGTGAAACCCGCCCCGGCGGTGACCGCCGCCAGGACACCGCGCAGATCGGGGACGGTGACGGCGGCAGGGCAGGAGAGCCGGGTGCCGAAGACATGGCGCCAGTAGCGGCGCGCTATCGGCAGGTCCTCTGCGTAGGTGATCAGCGGGACGGCGTGCAGCGCCGCCGGACCCTTGTCCGCCGCCCGCGCCCCGACGCGATCGGCCCAGACAGGGGCGGCGACGAGGGTGAACTCCTCGTCCATCAGCGGTACGGCGGTCAGGGCGCGCCCCCGGGGCCGGTAGGTTGCGATCACCAAGTCGTGGCGCCCCGCCCGGAGTTCGTCGAGGAGCGGTTCGGTGAGGCCCGGCGTGATCCGGAGCCGTACCCCTTCGGCCGCGAGCGGCGCGAGAGCCGGCAGGACGCGGGTGCAGAGCAGTTCGGCGGGGCCCGCCAGATGCACGGGGGCGGCCCGCTCGTGGGGCGCGGTCTCCTGACCGGTCGCGGCGGCGAGCGCGTCGAGAGGAGCGGCGACACGAGCCGCGAGGTCATGGGCGACCGCGGTCGGAGCGACGCCGCGCGGCAGCCGTTCGAACAGCTCCCGGCCCGTCTGCCGCTCCAGGGACCGGATCTGGGTGGTCACGGTGGGCTGCGAAAGGCCCAGGAGCCCGGCGGCGGCGGTGAACGAGCCGGAGCGGTAGACCGCGAGGAAGGTACGCAGCAGATTCAGGTCCGCCGCCCCCACGCCGCCGCCGGGCGCTGTACCGGGGCGGGGGCCGGCCACCGGCCGCCCATCAGGATCCGTATGCCTCACGCGGGAAGCCTACTCGTTTCCCTATGGCGGGCAGGCGGGCGGACCGGCGGGGTGGGGCGGGCTCGGCCGGCTCGGGGGCGGGGGAGGGCATGTGCGTCCGGCCGGGCGCCCCGCACCCTCAGGGGGTACAGGGCGGCCCGGACGGTGCTGTCAGCCCAGCTTCTTCAGGACCTCGGCCGCGAGCGGGGCGGCGGAGGCGGGGTTCTGGCCGGTGATGAGGTTGCGGTCGACGACCACGTTCGGCACCCACGGCTCGCCGACCTGGACGTCCACGCCGGCCTCGACGAGGCGGGACTCCAGGAGCCACTTCGCCCTTTCGGCGAAGCCGGACTGGGTCTCCTCGTCGTTGGTGAACGCGGCGACCTCGTAGCCGGCGAAGGCGTTCGTGCCGTCGGCCTTCGTGGCGGCGAGCAGCGCGGCCGGGCCGTGGCAGACGACGGCCAGCGGCCTGCCGGAGTTCAGGGCGTCGACCAGCAGCCCGCCGGAGGTCGCGTCGACGGAGAGGTCCTCCATGGGGCCGTGGCCGCCCGGGTAGAAGACGGCCGCGTAGTCGGCCAGGTTCACGTCGTCGAGGCGGCGCGGGTGCTGGAGCGCGGTGATCGAGTCGAGGGTGGCGGCGACCTTGTCGGCACCTTCCTGCCCGCCGTTGAACTCCGGGGCGAGGCTGCTCTTGTCGACCGTGGGCACGACACCGCCGGGGGTGGCGACGACGACCTCGTACCCGGCGGCCGTGAAGGCCTCGTACGGCGCGGCGGCCTCCTCGGCCCAGAAGCCGGTCGGGTGCTTCGTACCGTCGGCCAGGGTCCAGAAGTCGGCGCCGGTCATCACGAAAAGGATCTTGGGCATGGGGGTACTCCCAGGAGGTACGGGCCAGGGTCCGGCCCGAAGAGCGGTGGAAGGGCGATGGAAGAGCAGAGGAAAAGCGGAGCAGGGCGGTGATCGCACACCCCGCGTCCCGGTCCGGGACCGCCGGTGTGGCGACGTCCTCGAACGTAGCCCCGTCCCGGAGACCTTTCCAATGCGGAATCCAATGGCTGCCATGGGAAGTCCGATGGCTCCACGGGAATACGAACATCCCCCTGGCCTGCGAAGAAGCTCAGGCGGTCGCCGCCTCGACCGCCGTCGGGACCGTGCCACGGAATGTGCGCCGATAGGCGAGCGGAGTGACCCCGATGGCGGCATGGAGGTGCTGGCGCAGCGACGTCCCGGTGGCGAAGCCGACCTCCCCGGCGATGTCGTCCACCGCCAGGTCGGTGGATTCGAGCAGATGCCGGGCGCGGGCCACCCGCTGCTGGATCAGCCACCGACCCGGGCTCATCCCGACCTCCTCGTTGAACCTGCGGGCGAAGGTCCGCAGGCTCATCCGCGCGTGATCGGCGAGCTCACTCAGGGGCAGGGGGTCCCGCAGGTTCTCCAGCGCCCACTGGCGGGTCGCCGAGGTCCCGCTGGCCGTGGTCTCGGGCACGGGCTGCTCGATGTACTGGGCCTGCCCGCCGTCCCGCCACGGCGGCACGACGCACACCCGTGCCACGTGGTTGGCGACGGCGGTGCCGTGGTCCTTTCGTACGAGATGCAGGCAGACGTCCACCCCGGAGGCGGCGCCCGCCGAAGTCAGCACGTCGCCGTCGTCGACGAAGAGCACGTCCGGATCGAGCGCCACCTGCGGGAACCACGAACGGAATTCGCCCGCGAGCGTCCAGTGGGTCGTGGCGGGACGCCCGTCCAGCAGCCCGGCCGCGGCGAGGACGAAGGCTCCGGTGCAGATGGACACGAGCCGGGCCCCTTCCCGTACGCACGCGAGGGCCTCGGCGACCCCCGGAGACAGATCGCGGCTCAGGAGGGAGGTGTCGAAGGGCGGCAGCAGGACGGTGTCGGCCGTGCGCAGCACCTCGGGCCCGTGCTCGACGGTCACCGAGAAGTCGGAGTTGGTACGGACGGGCCCGCCGTCCACCGAACACGTGACGACCTCGTAGTGCCCGTCGGCCGCCCCGAACACCCGGCTCGGGATCCCCAGCTCGAAGGGGTACACCCCGTCGAGGGCGAGGACGACGACCCGATGACGCCTTTCCGCGGCCTGCGCGACCGGCAGGACCGGCGAGACCGGCATGACGTGGATGACCGGCTCGGCCGACATGGCTGGCCCCTCTCCTCTGGCACGATCTCGTCGAAAGATGGCAATCATGCCATGGTACGCGCCTGGGCGGACGGCCACGCTGGAGTCATGACGAACCACCCCACCATGCGCGCCATCAGCCAGGACACCCACGGCACCCCGGAGGTGCTCCAGGAGGTCGTGCTGCCGCGACCCGAGCCGGGCCCGAGCCAGATCCTCATCTCCGTACGCGCCGCCGGCGTCAACCCCACCGACTGGAAGCATCGCTCGGCCGGCATGTTCCTCAACCGTCTGCCGCTCGTCCTCGGCTGGGACGTCTCCGGCGTCGTCGAGGCCGTCGGCTACGGCGTGACCGTGTTCAAGCCGGGCGACGAGGTCTTCGGGATGCTGCCCTACCCGTTCGGCGTCGGCTCCCACGCCGAGTACGTGACCGGCCCCGCCCGCGCCTTCGCGCACAAGCCCGCCGGCATCGACCACGTCCAGGCCGGCGCCCTGCCGCTCGCCGCCCTCACCGCCTACCAGGCCATCGTCGACACCGCCGAGGTCGGCCCCGGTCAGCGGGTCCTCATCCACGCGGCGGCCGGCGGCGTCGGCCACCTCGCCGTCCAGATCGCCAAGGCCCGTGGCGCGTACGTCATCGGTACCGCGAGCGCGCCCAAGCACGACTTCGTGCGGTCACTCGGCGCGGACGAGGTCGTCGACTACCGCTCGGTCGACTTCGCCGAGGTGGTCGAGGACGTCGACATGGTTCTGGACCCGATGTCCGGCGACACCCGCACCCGGTCCCTGGACGTGCTCCGCCCCGGCGGCACCCTCGTCTCGCTGCTCCCGGGCACCGACCCGGACGAGCCGGCGAAGGCCGCCGCGCGGGGCGTCCGGGTGGAGACCCTCCTCGTCGAGGCCGACCACGCCGGTATGAACGCCGTCGCCGCCCTGGTGGAGTCCGGCGCCCTGCGCGCCCACGTCGAGGCGGTCTTCCCGCTGGCCGAGGCCGCCAAGGCGCACTCCCTCGGCGAGACCGACCGCACCACGGGCAAGATCGTCCTCGTCGTGGAGTGAGACCCTCGGGTACCGCGCGGGCCCGCCGCCCCTGCTGACACGGGGCGGCGGGCCGCTGCGTGTCAGCGGGATGTATGCATTCGGCCCGTGCGCGTCAGGGGCGCGTCAGGGGGACCGGGGAGTGGTGATCGCCGGGCCTAGCGTCGAAGACACCCCCGGCGCGACCGTGCCGGGGACCGTGCTTCGTCCCTCGGAGGAACCCATGGCAGACGCCCTGTACGGAGACGACCCGGAGCCTGGGGAACGGTTCCCGGCCGGACGGCTCTGCGTGCCCGTCCGGCCGGGCACCCGTGGTTGCGTGACCCGCTTCTTCCGCACGCCGGTCGGCGGCAGGACCGCCGTCGCGTTCACCGACCCGGCGCGGCTGAGTGCCGTCCTGGGAGCGGATCAGCCCTGGATCCGGCTGTCGGAGCCCGCGCTGCGGGCGCTGATGGAACCGCTGGAAGTCCGGGAGCTGAGGATCGACCCGGTGCTGACGGCTCCGGCGACCAGCCCCGTGACGGGCCCAGGCTCCGTACCCGCCTCCGGCCCCGCGGCCGCTCCGGTCCCCGTGGTCGAGGCGCGGTCGCAGCCGTACTCGCGACATCAGGCGCAGCAGCGGCCGCTGACCACCCTGGCGAGCTGAAGGGAGATCCAGAGGTGACCACCCTTCCCCTGGGAGCCGTCCCCGCCGCTCCGACCGGCCCCGCGACCGGCTCCGAGCCCGGATACGCAGGCGGCTCCCCGACCGGCCCCGCGACCGGCTCCAGCCCCGCCGACGCACTCTCCGTCTGGCCCGTGACCACCACCGACCAGCCCCACGGCCGCCTCCTTGTCGGCGGTGTCTCCCTCGCCGAGATCGCCGAGAGCCACGGCACCCCCGTGTACGTCCTCGACGAGGCCGAGGTCCGCAAGCGCTGCCGCACCTACCGCAGCGCGTTCCCCGACGCCGAGATCCACTACGCGGCCAAGGCCTTCCTGTGTCGTGCCCTCGCCCACTGGGTGGAGGAGGAGGGACTCGGCCTGGACGTGTGCTCCGCCGGTGAGCTGGAACTCGCCGTCACGACCGGGTTCCCGGCCGACCGGATCCTGCTCCACGGCAACGCCAAGTCGCCGCAGGACCTGGAGACCGCACTGCGCCTCGGCGTGGGCCGGATCGTCATCGACACCCCCGCCGAGATCGCGCGCATCGCCGCCGCGGTCGGCACCGGGGGCCACCAGAAGGTGATGGTCCGGGTGACACCGGGGATCAGCGCGGGCGGCCACCGGAAGATCCGTACCGGCTCCGACGACCAGAAGTTCGGGCTCTCCCTGCGGGACGGCCACGCCCAGCACGCGATCGCCCGGATACTCGACCAGCCGCAGCTCGAACTCACCGGAATCCACTGTCACCTGGGGTCGCAGATCACGGAGGGAAAGCCGTATCTCGTGGCCGTACGGCGGCTCGTCGGCCTCATGGCCAGGGTCCGCGACACCCATGGGGTCACCCTGTCGGAGCTCGACCTCGGCGGTGGTCACGGCATCGCCTACCGCCCCGGCGAGCCCGCTCTCGACCTCACCACCCTCGCCCGCAAGGTCCGTGCCGAACTGGCCGAGAGCTGCGCGGCGGCGGGGATCCCCGTGCCGCGACTGATCATCGAGCCGGGCCGCGCGGTCACCGGGCCGGCCGGAGTCGCCCTCTACCGGGTCCTCGCGGTGAAACGCACGCCCGGGCGGACCTTCGTGGCGGTGGACGGCGGGATGAGCGACAACCCACGACCCGCGCTGTACGGGGTGCGCTACGCCCCGCGCCTGATCGGCCGCCACTCGCCGGCCGACTCCGAGAGCATGACGGTCGTCGGCCGCCACTGCGAAGCCGGCGACATCCTGGCCGAGGACGTCCCGCTGCCCGCCGACACCCACCCGGGCGACCTGCTGGCGGTACCGGTGGCGGGCGCGTACCACCTGTCGATGGCGTCCTCGTACAACCTCGTCGGCCGCCCGCCGGTGGTCGCCGTGCGCAACAGCCGGGCCCGGCTGTTGGTGCGCCGGGAGACCTTGGAGGACCTGCGGGCGCGGGACGTCGGTCTGTAGCCCCCTTCGCCGCGGCTCGGCATGCGGCCCTCGCGCCGTTGCGAGGAACGGCCGCCGTCCCGGGCGGAAAGTCGTGGTCCAGGGACCGGTGCCGATGGAGCTACTCACTGGTACGGTCCCGACCAGCCGGTGCTCCGTGTGGGGCCGCCGGAGGCAGGAGAGGGGCGGGGCAATGGTGGGACGCGTGGGTGGGGTGCTTCCCGGCGGGCTTGCGGAGGCGATACGGGGGACGGCCGTGGACATCGCCGCCGTACTCGACGCGGCCCCCGGCGGACATGGCGCCGGGCTGCCCGTGCCCCGGTCCACCTGGACCCTCGGTGAGGCCGCCGCCCACCTGGCGCAGGCCAACGCCCTCATGGCCGACCTGGCCGCCGGCCACGAGCGCCCCTACGGCGACGGCACTCCCGGCAGCCTCGCCGATGCCAACGAGCGCGCCCTCGCCGGGTTCGCCGAGCGGGCGCCCGGCCCGCTCGCCGAGATGATCACGGCCCAGGCCGAGGCCTTCCTCGAATCCGTGGAGGAGCGCGACCCCGACGCGCTCCTCTCCACCCCGCTCGGCGCCATGCGCCCGGCCGTCCTCGGCTCGTACCTGCTGACCCACATGCTCGGCCACGGCTACGACCTCGCCCTCGCCGTCGGCCGCCCCCACATGCTGGACGCGCACCGGGTCGACCTGACCCTGCCGTTCATGATCGAGGCGATGCCCCGCGTGACAGACCCGGCCGCCGTCGACGGTCTGACGGCCCGGTTCGCGGTACGGCTCCGGAGCGGCCCGACCTTCGGGGTGGTCGTCACGGAGGGCGCCGTCGAGGTCACCCACGAGCCGCCCGCACGCCCGGACTGCACCATCCTCACCGAGCCGGTCGCCTTCCTCCTCCTCGGCCTCGGCCGGATCGACCCCTGGCCCGTGATCGCCCGCGGCAAGGCGCTCGGCTGGGGCCGCAAGCCCTGGCTCGCACCTCGCTTCCCGCGCCTCTTCCGGGCTCCCTAGGGGGTGGCCAACGGGGTCGGCACCCTCCCGTAAGCCGACGCGACGGCGGTCCTCGCTTCCTCACGGTCACCGGCCTGTGACGGGGAGAGTCGATCCGCGACCGGGCCCTCTCGCGGCGTGCCGCTCGGCCCCCGCCGATGGATCCTGGAGATATCGGAAGGGGCCGCGTCCCGGTTCCTCGCGGCCCGCTGTGCGAGGAGGCAGACCATGACGCGCACCCTGGAATGGACGGTCGGCGTGGAACTGGTCGAGGAGGGCGGCCGGACCAAGGCCGAGGCCCGGCTCATGACCGGTCAATCGACCCTCACGGGGCACGGCTCCGCGCGCTGCAACCCGGCGGACGTGGACGTCCCGGCGATCGGTGACGAGCTCGCCGCGAGCCGGGCGATGAAGGACCTGGCCGGCAAGCTCATGCGCGAGGCCAACCGCGAGATGGAGGCGGTGGGCGCCGGAACCGTACCGCAGCACACCGGCCCCGGCTACGGCTGGCCGGAGGCGGTCTCCTGACGGAACCGCCGTCCTTGGCGAGGGCCCGGCGACAGGGCGTCGTCGACCTGCCGGGTCCCCGCCGCCGCGCGCCCTGATCCAAGCCGCTCACGCGACCTCACCGGGCCTGGCATTAAGCCGCGCCGCCCTCCCCGCTCCCTCCGTTTTCCCCGTCCTCGTACGAAAGCCGGTCCGCGACCTCCACCACCCCGTCCACCGACTCGCACAGCGAGACGAGGATCGGGCCGATGCCGGCGCGGTCCAGCGTGCCGCTCAGCGTCACCCGGCCCTCGTCGACGTCGATGTGTACGGCGGAGGGGGAGAGGCGCAGGATCCGGACGACCACGTCCTCCCGGATCTCCTCCTGGATCGAGCGGTCCCTGCGCAGGAACAGCTGGAGCAGATCGCTCCGGCTCAGCACCCCGATCAGCCGCCCGTGCGCGTCCACGACCGGCAGCCGCTTCACCCGGTGCCGCTCCATCAGGCGGGCCGCCTCGACCGCCGTCCAGGAGGGCCGGGCCGTGACGACGGGGCTCGACATCATGGCCTCGGCGGTGCTCGGCCCGTCCTTCGCGGTGTGCCGCCGCAGCAGGTCGGCCTCGGAGACGACGCCCACCGGACGGTTCTCGTCGTCGACCACCGGGACGGCGGTGATGCCGTACTCGTCGAGGAGTCGCGCGATCTCCTTGAACGACGTCCCGGGCTGCACCGCCACCGCGGTCGGCGTCATCAGGTCGGCGACACTGCGGTGCCTCATCGTCCGTTCCGTCCCTTCTGGGTTCCGAAGTCCATGATCTCCTACCGGACGCCGGAGTGGGACAAGGGGGCGGGTTCGGCTGGGAGCGCTCCAGGTCGCGCGTGGCGTGAAACGTGGTGGAGAAGAGGTGTGACAGGCACTTGCGGGCCTTGTCATATACATGGTTACTTCGGGTAAGTCACCCCTGCGAGCCGGAAGAAGGACCCCCGCATGCCCTCTCTCCGTACGTCGACCGTCCGCCCCCGACGCCTCGCCGCCGCCCTCGCGGTCGCGGTCGCCCTCGTCGCCACGGTCGGCGGCACCGGATCTGCCGCCCCCGGATCGGCCGCCGCCGAAGGCGCGGCGCCCTCCGGGCTCCGCGAGGCGATGTTCGTCGGCAACAACTGGGACGGAACGGCCGACGTCATCGCCTCCCGGGGCGACTTCCACCGCATCGGCCGGGTGAACGTCATCCCCGACAAGGAGGAACGCCTCCGCGAGATCTATCTGAACCCCGTCAAGCTCGCGTTCTTCCTCGGCGTCCGCAGCGGCCCGGGGGAGGGTCACGACCAGTTCGTCGACGACATGTACGCCACCCCCGACGGCTCCTCCATGGTCGTCTCCCGGCCCAGCTTCGCCGACGTCGTCTCCCTCGACCTGCGCACCGGACGGATCAACTGGCGCTTCCCCGTGGCCGGTTACCGAGCCGACCACATGGCGGTCTCGCCCGACGGCACCCGGGTCGCGGTCTCCGCCTCCACCGCGAACACCGTGCACGTCCTCGACATCGCCACCGGCCGGCAGATCGGCTCGTTCAAGACCGGCGACAAGCCGCACGAGAACGTCTTCACCTCCGACGGACTCCTGTGGAACATGGCCATCGGCGAGGTCACCACGGCCCTCGACGCCCCCTGGCTCGACTGGACCAAGGGAGACCGCCGCATCACCGTCGTCGACGCCACCACCTTCAAGACCGTCCGCGTCATCGACATGCGCGAGCGCCTCGACGCCTTCGGTCGCGGCGACCTCTCCGACGCCGTCCGCCCCGTCGCCTTCACCCCGGACGAGAAGAAGCTCTACCTCCAGGTCTCCTTCTACAACGGCTTCCTCGAGTACGACGTCACCACCGACCGGATCACCCGGGCCAAGGTCCTTCCCGGCAACCCGAAGACCGACCCCGACCGCACCACCTGGGTCAACGACTCGCGCCACCACGGCCTTTCGATGAGTCCCGACGGAACCAAGCTCTGCGTCGCGGGCACGATGGACGACTACGCCACGGTGGTCGACCGCGCCACCCTCCAGGAAGGTCCGCTCGTCGAGGCCTCCAAGCCCTACTGGGCGACCGTGAGCGGCGACGGACGGTCCTGCGTCATCTCCGAGAGCGGCGCCGACCGGGTGACGGCGATCGACTTCGCCACCGGGCAGCGCGTGATCTCCGTGGACGTCGGCGACCACCCGCAGCGCGTACGGCTCGCCCGTATCCCCGCCGACTGGACCGGCCCCTCGGCGGGCTGACGCTCCCGGCCGGCCGACCCCTCTCACCTCGGAAGGACCCTGTGAAGAGAACACTCCTGAGGGCCGCGCTCGCCGTGGCCCTCCTGGCCGCCGGAGCACCTGCGGCCCCGGCGGCCCCTGCGGTTCCCTCGGTCTCCACCACGGCCTCGGCGGTGGACGGTGGCCTCGCCGACATCTGGCGGCCGCCCCTGAGCACCCGGGGCCGGTACGTCGTCGACGCGAACGGCGACCGCTTCAAGCTCAAGTCGGCCAACTGGCACGGCGCACAGGGCTCGTGGAACGGCTCGGGGGACATCACCGACCCCACCGCGCACCACGACGCGGAGAAGTCCGACCAACTGCCGCTGGGCCTCGACCGCACGCCCGTCGCCACCATCCTCGCCGACTTCCACGCCCTCGGCATCAACAGCCTCCGCCTGCCGTTCTCCAACGAGATGCTCCACGATCAGCGGCCCGTCCCCGACGCCGCGGTCGCGGCCAACCCCCAGCTGCGCGGCAAGACCCCGCTCCAGGTCTTCGACGCGGTCGTCGCCGCGACCACCGCGGAGGGCTTCGCCGTCATCCTCAACAACCACACCAACACCTCCCGTTGGTGTTGCGGCCTCGACGGCAACGAACGCTGGAACACCAGTCAGAGCGCCGCCCAGTGGGAGGCCGACTGGCTGTTCCTGGCCAAGCGCTACAAGAACGACAAGCGGGTCGTCGGTGCCGACCTCTACAACGAGGTGCGCCGCACGATCACCGACGACGCCAACTGGGGCTGGGGTGACGGGCACGACTGGTGGGCGGCCACCCAGCGCCTCGGCGACCGGCTCCTCACCGAGGCCAACCCCGACCTCCTGGTCATCGTCGAGGGCATCAACTGGCAGGGGATACCCGCCGACGGACTCCCGCACGGGCGGCCCACCCTGGAGCCGGCGCGCGCCCTCTCCCACACCCTCGTCGCCTCCGGGAAGCTCGTCTACTCGGCCCACTTCTACGGCTACACCGGACCGAACCACACCGGCGCGACCGGCACCGGCGAGACCCACGACTGGCGCTACCAGGAACTCTCCCGCGACGAGCTCTTCGCGACCCTGCGGCGCCAGGCCTTCTTCGTCGCCGCCGACACCGGCCGTCACTACACCGCACCCGTGTGGATCAGCGAGTTCGGCATCGGCGCCGACGAGACCAACCCCCAGGCCCGCGCCTGGTTCGGGAACTTCGTCGACTACCTCGTCGCGAACGACACCGACTTCGCCTACTGGCCCCTCGTCGGCTTCACGGGGCACGGACGCTGGAAACTGCTCGACTACGACACCGAGGGGCGGCGCTCCGGCATCCTCGATGGTGACGACTGGCGCGCCCCCGACTGGCGCCGGCTCGTCACCGCGCCCGGCCTCACCGGCCCCGTGCCGGCCGTCGACCGCTGGAACATGCTGAACCTCGACCACGCGGACGCCGTGCAATCGCTCCGCACCCGGACCGGGGGCGACTGGGACCAGGGCGCCCGCAAGGGCGTCTGCCCCGACGGGCAGCGGATCGTCGGCCTCGCCCACCGCGACGGACGCGGTCTCTGCACGGACGCGGGAGCGCCCCGACTCGACGCCTCGGCGGGCGGGTTCACCGTCGTGACCGACGAACGGTACGTCAAGGAGGGCGACTGGGCCGGTGGCTACACCAAACTCCAGTGCCCCCGCGACCAGTTCATGACCGGCTACAGCGTGCGCGGCCAGGCCGTCTCCGCCGTGCTCTGCACCGCCGCGTCCCGCGCCCTGCCGGTGACCGGCCGCACGCTCTGGTTCGACCGGGGCGACAACCGCCCGGCAGGCGGGCCCGGCGGCGAGTTCGCCGCCGGCAACTACAAGGGACAGTGCGCCACCGGCGAGTACGCCGCCGGGATCGCCTTCACCGGAGCCTGGGCGAAGGGCAAGACCCCCGACGCCCTGCTCTGCCGCTCCCTCTAGCCCTCCGGGCACACGAAAGGGGCCTGCCGGATCCGCGTCCGGCAGGCCCCTCTCGTGTCCCGCTGTCAGGACCTGTTGACGGACACCTCATAGAGCGAGTAGCCCCACTCCGTGGCCCGCTTCACTCCGTGGACCCGCAGGTACCGGGCCGGCTGCGAGGCGAACTCCGCCGTGTCGTAGCCGCCGTCACCCGCTTCCGTCGACCACGCGGTCCGCCAGTTCGTGCCGTCGTCCGACAGCTCGATCCGGTACGCGCGCGCGTACGCCCGCTCCCAGTCCAGCGTGACCCGCCCGACCCGGCGCACGGATCCCAGGTCCACCTGGAGCCACTGGTCGTCCGACCACTCGCTGGCCCAGCGGGTCCCCGTGTCGCCGTCGACCGTGAGACCCGGCGAGAAGTTGACGAAGGGGTTCCACCACTGGGTGGTGCTGGCCGACACCGGCTGCCCGGACGCGAGGTTCACCCCCGGCTCGTGGTCCTCGGTCCGCTTCCACGTGGTGAGGTACGACTCCGCACCCCGCGACAGCTCGTCCACGACGCCCGGTCCGCCGTCCGTGAGCCGGATCTGCTCGATCCAGTCCGGTACGAGGCCGTTGTGCGCGGCTCCGTCGGTGTTGAGGTCCCAGGTGCGCTCACCGGTGACCTGGCGGTCGAGGACGGAACCGCCGTCGAAGCTGCGGAAGGGGTACTTCACCGCGTTCGGGGCGTCGGGGCCGACCGGGCCGGGCCAGCCGCCGACCCCGTTCATGTCAGTGCCGTAGCCGAACCCGACGCCGTACTTCTTGCGCAGGGCCGCCTTCTGTCCCGCCTCGCCGACGAACCCCTGGGCGTTGTGCATGTACGAGGCGGCGAAGCCACCGAGGCGGTACAGCCGCTCGGTCCAGTCGAGGTCCATCCAGCTGTGGCTGGAGAGCACGCCGGGGTACTCCTCGGCCTCCAGCATGTCCAGCGCCCGGCCCGCGGCCTTGACGCTCATGTGGTCGAGCTCCAGCATCATGCCGCGCTGGACCATGCCCTTCACGGCGTACTCCCCGAGCCGGGTGAGCCCGCGCGTGTTGCACCGTGCGTCGGAGGCGTACGAGGGGACGCCCACCCCTGCCGGCAGCTTGGCCGCCATCGCGGCGGGTGCGGCGGCCAGTCCGATGGGGTTGTCGTGCTGCGGCCCCGCGCACTTCTCGGTGGCCCAGAAGGTGCCCGTGGACAGGAACTGGCCGATGTTGACGGCCACGCCCGTGGTCCCGCTGTCGAAGCGGACGCCGCACAGCGCGTTGTCGAACTTGTGGCAGAGGAACATGCTGCGCACGCCGAGCGAGTACAGCTCGTCGAGCCCCTTGTCGATGTCCTCCTTGCCGCACTGGGCGACGTCGAGGATCTGCTTGCAGCCGAAGGGCTCCGAGGTCTCCACCCCGAGGACGACCGCGAGCTTGCCCTGCTCGATCACCGAGCGGGCCTGGGCGGCACTGGTGACGATCCGGAACCAGCCCTTACCGGGGCCGCCGTACATGCCGTCGACGTAGTCCTGCATCTCGTACGTCTTGCGGGCTTCGAGCCGGATGGCGTCCATCTCGTCGCAGCCGCGGTCGCGGGGCAGCAGCGAGCAGATCAGACCATTGGTGACGAGGTCGTTGACCAGGACACGCTGGCCGCCGCGCCAGGCTCGCTCGACCCAGGCGTAGTAGTTCTGCTGGTGGCTCAGGGAGTTGTTGGCGGGCCAGTCCTTGAACGTGGGCCAGCCGACCGGGTCGTGCTTGCCGTTGTCGCCGCCGGTGAGGTGTTCGAAGAGGGCGCCCGAACCGTCCGGGTAGTGCTCCGGACAGTCCTTGAGCGCGTCGGCGACGCCCGCCGTCGAGAACGGCTTGCCGCAGATCATGCGGCCACCGAACCCCTCGTTGGACATCAGGTGGTTGTGCGCGTCGACGAAGCCGCGCACCTTCCCCTGTGCGTCCGTTCCCGTGAACGGCGCACCCGTGACGTTGATCTGCGAGTCGGCGGCCGGCCGGGACGTGGGCTCCCACCACGTACCTGCGGCGGCGGCCGCGGGCACGGGACCGGAGCCGAAGAGAACGGCGGCCAGGGCGAGGAACAGCGCAAGGAGGGCGGGTCTGCCGCCGGTCCCGCGCGAAATGGGTCGAGTCATGGTCAGCGATGCCTCCGGACGGTGGGGGAGTACCGGGCGCCCCGAGAATCGCGGTGTTGACGGAGTGAGTCAATAGTCCGGGACAGATGACCTGTTGATGAGTGCGGGGGTCCGGCCGGGCAGCGCGCTAGCGGGTGTGTCCCTCGATCAGCGAGACCAGTTGATCGGCCGTCAGATCCAGCTGCGTCGCGGCCGTCTTCTCGTCGCCGAGGACCAGGAACTGGAGGGTGAGACCGTCGATCGCCGCCGCCAGGTACCGCGCGATCGAGTCCACCGGAACCCGCGGATCGAGGTCCCGCACCGTGCGGACCTGCTCGACGAGCTCGCCCGCCGACGCCACGTACTGCTCGTACTGGGCCCGTGCCAGATGCTCGAACCCCGGCTCGCGCAGGGCGTACTGGGTGAGGTCATAGGTCAGCATGTGCTCGCCGGGGTGGGCGGTGACATGGTCCCAGTACGTCTGGAGCGCGCCCCGTACGGTCTCGCGCAGGGTGGCGCCCGGCTCGACCGCCGACATCACGCGCGCCACGTAGTTGCTGTTGATCGTCTCGATCGCGGCTTCGAGGAGGGCCTGCTTGGATTCGAAGCAGTAGTGGAAGACGCTCAGCGAGACACCCGCCTCGGCACAGATCGACCGGGTGGTGGTCCGGGCGACCCCGTCCCTGGTCATCGCCCTGATCGCCGCGTCGACCAGTTGTCTGCGTCGTTCGGCCGACGGCATCCGCCCCATGGTTCCTCCTCGCGTCCGGCGCCAGGGTAACCGCAGGTCCCGAAGTCGCCTACGGAACGTCCACCGCGCCGACCGACGGCCACGCACCCCGCTCCGCGAGCCGCAGCACCAACGCCGCGATGTTCCAGGCATCGTCCTCGCCCCGGTGATGACGCCCCTCCAGGGGCAGCCCCGCGACCTCCAGGGCGCGCGCCATACCGGGGCGCTTGCGAAGGCCGTACCCCTCGGTGAACACCGCCTTGGCGTTGGTGTGATGCTGCCCGAAGGGGTACGGGGTGCCCGTCACCCGACACTGGTGGGTGAACTGCTTGCGGTCGTAGTCGCCCCAGCTTGCCCAGGGCCGCGCCCCTGCCTCGTACGTGGTCGCGAGCAGCCGGCAGGCGGCGGCGAAGTCCAGGCCGGTGTCGACCTCCGCCTGGGTGAGACCGGTCAGTTCGGTGCAGAACGCGCTGACC
The DNA here is from genome assembly GCF_026341815.1 of Streptomyces sp. NBC_00572. Classification (GTDB taxonomy): domain Bacteria; phylum Actinomycetota; class Actinomycetes; order Streptomycetales; family Streptomycetaceae; genus Streptomyces. The sequence goes on along the minus strand of NZ_JAPENX010000002.1, from coordinate 573,255 downwards.
TTCGAGCGAGCCGGCCGCACCAGGATCCGGTGCCGCGAGACCCGCTCACCGGCGTTCAGGTCGACGACCGTCAGTCCGATCTCGATGATCTCGCTGACCGCGCCGGGCGGGCGCTCGCCGTCCCAGCAGGTCGCCTCGACGTCGATGATGTTGATCAATCCCCCGTGATGCATGCCGAGGAGCCTATGAGGCGGCCACGGCCCCGGGCATCCGATTTACGCCCCCGGGACATCGCACCGCGCTCAGTCCCGCTCCAGGTCCAGGACCTCGCGCAGCGCCGCCACGGCATGGGCCCGGTGCTCGTCGAGCCACCGGACGGTGGCCTCCTCGTCGCCGAGCCGGAGTGCCGAGATGACGGCGCGATGCTCGCGCACGGCCTGCTTCCGGTGCGGGTCCTCGGTGTAGTAGAGCGAGCGGTACGCGTCGGTGGAGTCCCACAGGGTCGCGATCAGACGGACCAGGCGCGGCATCCCCGACGCCTCGATCAGGGTGAAGTGGAAGAGCCGGTTCGCCGCGGCCATCGCCGCCACATCACCCTCTTCGGCCGCCCGCTCCACCTCGCGCTGGACGCGCTCAAGGGTGGCCACGACGCCGTCCGGCATCCGCCGCACGGCCATCCGTACGGCTTCTGTCTCCAGGAGCTCACGGATCCGGTAGATCTCCTCCAGATCGGCGAGCGAGAGCTCGGCGACGAAGTAGCCCCGGTGTATGTGATGGACGACCAGACCCTCGGCCTCCAGGGCCTTCAGGGCCTCACGCAACGGCACCCGGCTCACCTCGAACCGGGCCGCGAGGGCGTCCTGGCGGATCTGCCCGCCGGGCCTGAGTTCCCCGCTGGTGATGGCGCGCCGCAACTCCTCCAGGACGAACTGCTGGGCGGTCTGCGGCCGCCGCCTCTGCACCACGCTGCTCATCGCCTGTGACCTTCCGTTTCCCTCACCGGTCCCACCGAGCCCACCGTGCCGTGATCGCGCCGGTGTCGACCATCTTCCTCCGTGTGTCCGTTCGGCGCCGGGCCCCTGTGGACAGGCCGTCCCAGCGCCGCCAGCAGGTCCTCCGTGTGTTCGCCCAGGCGCGGGGGAGCGGCGCGATAGCGGGGCGGGGTGGCGCCGAGCCGGATCGGATGGGCGACCTGGCCGGGGCCGGCCGCGGACTCGGGGACCCTCGGGGCGAGCCCCAGCCGGTCCGCGAGGTCGAAGGCGGCGGCCAGGTCGTTGATCGGCCCGCACGGCACTCCGGCCGCGGTGAGCTCCTCGAACCAGCTGTCGGCGGTACGGGTGCCCAGGGGTCCGGTGAGCGCCGCGACCAGCTCCTCCCGGTGGGCGACCCGGGCCGTGTTGGTCGCGAAGCGCGGATCCTCGGCGAGCCCGGGCAGGCCGAGGCGCTCGCACAGGACCCGGAACTGCCGGTCGTTGCCCACGGCCAGGACCAGCGGCCGGTCCTGCGCCTCGAACACCTCGTACGGGGTGATGCTCGGGTGGCTATTTCCCATCGCGCGCGGCACGACCCCGGCCCCGAGGTGGGCGGCCGCCTGATTGGTGAGCGCCGAGAGGAGGGAGGAGAGCAGGGAGACCTCGACCCGCTGGCCCTCGCCGGTGCGCTCCCGGTGCCGGAGGGCGGCGAGGACGCCGAGGCCCGCGTGCAGCCCGGTGATGACGTCGACCAGGGCGACCCCGGCCTTCGTTCCCTGGCCGTCAGGTTCACCCGTCACGCTCATGAGGCCGCCCATGGCCTGGACGAGCAGGTCGTAGCCGGGCAGCCGGGCCCCTCCGTCGGTGCCGAAGCCGGTCACCGAGCAGTAGATGAGTCCGGGGTTGGACCCCCGCACGTCCTCGTACCCGAGGCCGAGCTTCTCCATCGTGCCCGGGCGGAAGTTCTCCACCAGGACGTCCGCGCGGCCCACGATCGCGCGCGCCGCCGCCAGGTCGCAGGGGTCGGCGAGGTCGAGCGCGACGGAGCGCTTGTTCCGGTTCACCCCGAGGAAGTAGGTGGCCTCGCCGTCCGCGAACGGCGGACCCCACGCGCGCGTGTCGTCACCGGAACCGGGCCGTTCGATCTTGATCACGTCCGCGCCCAGATCGGCGAGGAGCATCGTCATGTACGGCCCCGCGAGGACCCGGCCGAAGTCGGCGACGACGATCCCGGACAGGGCGCCTGCCGTCGTCGTTCCCGGCTGATCTGCGCGCATTCCGCTCTCCCTCACTGGCGATCGGATCCCATCGGACCGTACGGGCGGGATATCGCATTTTCAATACTGGATCCAATATCCGATCTACGGCTACGCTTCGGCTCGCCGAGTTGCCACAGCCGCCAGGAGGCCGTCCGTGAAGTCGTCGCAGTCGTCGCAGTCCAGCTCCGCCCCCGTCCACCCCTTCGACCTGCTCGCCATCGACGGACTGCTGACGGACGAGGAGCGCGAGATCCGACGCACCGTGCGCGCCGTCGCCGACCGCGAGCTGCGCCCGCACGTCGCCGACTGGTTCGAGAAGGGCGAGATCCCCGCCCGCGAACTCGCCCGCACCCTCGGCGGCATCGGCGTGCTCGGCATGCACCTGGAGGGCTACGGCTGCGCGGGCACCAACTCCGTCGCGTACGGCCTCGCCTGTCTGGAGCTTGAGGCCGTCGACTCCGGGCTGCGCTCGCTCGTCTCCGTCCAGGGCTCGCTCGCCATGTACGCGATCTGGAAGTACGGCTCCGAGGAGCAGAAGCAGCGCTGGCTGCCCAAGATGGCCGCCGGCGAGTACATCGGCTGCTTCGGCCTCACCGAGCCCGACGCCGGCTCCGACCCCGGCGCCATGCGCACCAACGCCAAGCGCGACGGATCCGACTGGATCCTCAACGGCACCAAGATGTGGATCACCAACGGCTCCGTGGCCGATGTCGCCGTCGTCTGGGCCCGTACCGAGGACGGCGTACGAGGCTTCCTCGTCCCGGCCGGCACCCCCGGGTTCAGCGCCCCGGAGATCAAGATGAAGCTGTCCCTGCGGGCGAGCGTCACCAGCGAACTGGTCATGGAGGACGTGCGCCTCCCCGCCGACGCGATGCTGCCGGACGCCCGGGGCCTCTCCGGCCCGCTCGGCTGTCTCAACGAGGCCCGCTTCGGCATCGTCTTCGGTGCGCTCGGCGCCGCCCGCGACTGCCTGGAGACGGCGATCTCCTACGCCCGCGACCGGATCGTCTTCGCCCGTTCCCTCGCTTCGTACCAGCTGACGCAGCAGAAGCTCGCCGACATGTCCGTCGAACTCGGCAAGGGCATGCTGCTCGCCCTCCACCTGGGGCGGCTCAAGGACGCGGGTGCGCTCACCGCCGAGCAGGTCAGCGTGGGCAAGCTGAACAACGTGCGCGAGGCCATCGCGATCGCCCGTGAGTGCCGCACGATCCTGGGCGCCAACGGCATCACCCTGGAGTACCCGGTGCTGCGCCACGCCAACAACCTGGAGTCGGTGCTCACCTACGAGGGCACGAGCGAGGTCCACTCCCTGGTCATCGGCAAGGCGCTCACCGGCGAACAGGCCTTCCGCTGACCGGATCCGACGGGCTGCTCAGCCCGCCGTCACCCGGTCCACGAACGCGTCCAGGTTGCCCGTCATACGGGCGACCTGCTCGTCGACCGTGAGGGACTCCTCCTGGCGCCGCCCGCGCAGCTTCGGCTGCCGCTTGCCCCGGACGTACAGGGAACAGGCGAGGTCGGCGCAGAGGTAGATCCCGACGGTGTTCCCCTCGCGGCCGCGGGTCCCGGCCAGCGGCGCCACGAGCAGCGTGACGCCCGAGGAGGCGTGCCCGGTCAGACAGACCTGGCACATGCTCGACTTCATCGCACTGGTCCGCCCGGCGGCCGGCACCCGCAGGCTCACCCCGACCGGCCCGTCCGCGCGGGGGACGACGAGGTGCGCGCGGAGCGGCGCGCCCGGGTCGACCCAGCCGAGGAAGTCCAGGTCGTCCCAGGGAAGTTCGGCGAAGTCGAGCGGCAGCTTGAGGCGTGCCGCCTCGCCCTTGGTGCAGTTCACGAAGGACGAGCGGATCTGTTTGTCGGTCAGTGGTTCCACTCGGTGGACCGTACATGGACCCGAGTGGACCGGCACCCGAATAAGTACGTACGGCCCTCCAGAAGGTGCGTACGGCTCCCGGCCACGTGCGTACGGGCCTCACTCCCGGCCACGTGCGTACGGGCCTCAGGCCACCCAGTCCGGCAGCGCCGGGTCGGCGAAGCGCCCGGGTGCCCCGTCGAGGGCCGCCGCGAGCCGCTCGGCCGCCGGCTCGTACACCTCCACGGGCAGGGTGTACGGGAGGCGCAGCCGGTGCTCGTGCGTGCCGGGGTCCACCCCGAACCGGGCGCCGCCCTCCACGCGTACCCCGTGCCGCAGGCCGCGGGCCGCGAGGGCCGAGGCCGCCGGACGGCCCAGGTCGATCCACAGGCACATCCCGCCGGGCGGCACCGTCCACCGCCAATCGGGCACATGGCGGGCGAGCGCCGAGGCCAGCGCTTCCCGGCGCAGCCGTAGCTCCTCGACGCGCTTCGGCAGGATCACGTCGAGCCGGTCCATGAGGGCGACAGCCACCAGCTGGTCCAGTACGGAACCGGACAGGTCGGCGGTGATCCGTACCCGGGCCAGCTCGGTCACGACCCGGGAAGAGGCCCGCACCCAGCCGACCCGGAGGCCGCCCCAGCAGCTTTTGCTCAGCGAGCCGACCGAGACGATCTGCTCGCTGTCGCCCCCACCGGCCGCGGCCGCGAACGGCAGCGGCGCGGGCACGTCCAGGGCGATGTCGGTCAGTGTCTCGTCCACCACCAGCCAGGTCCCGGTGGCCCGCGCGGCCCGCGCCAGGTCCCGGCGCTGCTCCTGCGGCATGAGGTGTCCGGTCGGGTTGTGGAAGTCGGGGATCAGATAGGCCAGGCGCGGCGCGGTCTGCCGGAGCGCCGCCTCGACGAGCCCGGTGTCCCAGCCGGTCTCGGTGACCGGCACCGGCGTGATGCGGAGCATCCGGCTCCGCATCGCGTCGAGGGCGTTGGTGTACGAGGGGTTTTCGGCGAGCACCCGGTCTCCGGCCCGGCCGAGCAGCGTGAGCACCAGCGAGAGGGCCTGCTGCGCGCCCGTCGTGACGAGGATCTGCTCCGGGCGGGTCGGCAGGCCCCGCGCCGTGTAGCGGGCGGCGACGGCGGCGCGCAGCGTGGGCAGCCCGTACGGGTGGTAGCCCTGCGAGCCGGCGTAGCGGGGCAGTTCGGCGGCGGCCACCGCGAGCGCGGCGGAGAGTTCCTCGGCCGGGGCCTCCGGCGCGGCCAGGGCGAGGTCGATGGTCGCCCCGGCATCGTCGTGGAAGGCGCCGAGCGCGGTCGGCGCCTGGCCCTCCGGGAGCGCGGTCCAGGTGCCCGCGCCGCGTCGGCTGTGCGCGTACCCGCTCTCGCGGAGCAGGTCGTACGCCCCCGTGACCGTCGTCCGGCTCACGGCGAGCACCGTGGCCAGCTCCCGCTCGGCCGGCAGCCGCAGCCGCAGGGCCACCCGCCCGTCGAGCAGGGCCTCCCGAACGGCCCGCGCGAGCTCGCGGTAGCCGAACCGGCCCTCGGGGGGCGGGGTGAGGAGCGACGCCAGCTGCCGGCCCGTCAGGGTTCGGTCCGCTGTGTGGACCACGCGTGCCACTGCCATGCCAATCACTCCTCATTGGCTCTGCTGTCCGGGCCAATAAGGTTACAGACTCCTTTCCAGTGGCCTGGTGGCCACCTTGAACAAGGGAAAGGAGACGACCGATGTCCGGACACTTCACCGACCGTGACGAGCGGATGTGGCAGCAGCGTGCGGAGGAGCGGGCGGCCCGGCCCCTGCCGGTCGGAGCCTGGCTCCGCCGGGCCCTGCGGACCCCGCGTACCGAGACGAAGGCAGCCCCCGCCCCTGTCCGCGCCCGCCCCGTGGAACAGCCGTGACCGGCGGGCCCACCGGCTCGGGCGGCGGCCTCGCCCCCGGCGCCGTCGGCCGGGTCGTCGTCGGTGTGACCGGTTCACTCGCCTCGCTCGCCGCCCTGCGCTCCGCGGCCGCGCTCGCCCGCCACGACGGCGTTCCGCTGCTCGCGGTCCTGGTCTGGGAGCCGCCGGAGGGTGAGGCCCTGTACGCCCGGATGCCCGACCGGGCCTGGGCGCGGATGTGGGCCGAGGACGCACGGCAGCGCCTGGAGTCCGCCGTCGTCGACGGACTCGGTGGCATTCCCGCCGGCCTCGCCTTCGAGGGCCGGGCCGTCAGGGGTACCCCGGCGGCCGCCCTGCGCCGGGTGGCGGACCGCCCCGGCGACCTGCTCGTCCTCGGCTCGGCGCCCGGCCGCGGCCGGGCGGCCCGGTTGCGGCGCCGTCCGGTCCTGCGGGCCGTGGTGAAGAGTGCGGGCTGCCCGGTGCTGACTGTGCCCGGCCCGGTGCTCCTCCCGGGCGAGGCCCGCGTCCTGCGCCGGAACGCCCGTGCCCCCGTCCCCGTCGAAGGGAATCGACCGGGACGGGGGCACGGGGACCTGCTTCCCGCTGAGCGCGATCAGACCACGGGCTGACGGCCGGCCCCGGCGGACGGGGACCACAGTGCCGCTCCCGGACCGGGGGAACCGTCGGTGGACGGGTTGGTGGTCAGACCCGCGGAACCGTCCGTGACCGGTGCGGACTCGGGACCCGACGACTGGGTCGACGGTGACGAGTCGTCCGGTGGTGAGCTGTCGGGCGGGGACGTGTCGGTCGACGGTGACGTGTCGGAGGGAGACGTCGGCGGCGAGGACGTCGACGCCGAGGGGGACAGGGTCTCGGGGCACGGAGACGGCGTGACCCCACCGCTCGGCGTCGGGGTCTCCGTGCCCGTCACCGTCACGCACGGCACCGGCGACGAAGGGGAGACGGACGGCGACGTGGACGGGGACGTCGACGCGGAGGTCGACGGGGACCTGCTGGGCGGCGGGGGAGGCGGCGGGGTCGGGTGGTCGTTGCGGCCGTGGTCGCCGTGCTGCCGCGCGAACCAGCTGTCGTCCTTCGGGTCGTACACCACGAAGACGTTCACGACCGTGACGGACGGAGCCACCACGACCACCTGGTCGGAGCTGTACCCCTGCCACGCCGTGCCCGTCGTCCGCGGTGCCTTCTGTGCCACCGGATCGGTCAGCGGGTTGCCGCAGGCGCAGCGCACCCGGGGCACCCCGCGACCGTCGACCAGGACCGCGGTCCCGGACTGGAGCACCGCCTGGTAGGTGGTGGCGGAGCCGTCCCGGTACCCGTGATTCGTCACCCGGGTGTCGGCGCGGAGCTGAAGCGGGGTCAGGGAGCGGAGATAGCCCGGGACCTCGTTTCCGGCGATGCCGAGGACGGAGGCGAAGGCGGTGTTCTTCGCGGGTTCGCCGGAGAGGAAGCGGACCTGCTGTTCCACGTTGCAGCTGGCCACCGACTGTGTCCCGCCGTAGAGACCGGGGGTCGAGCCCGACACCTCGGGGGTGGTCGAGCCGGTACGGGGAGGCAGCGAGGCCGGAGGGGCGGAGGCGGTGTCCGCGCGGGCCGTCGACCGGGTGAACGGGTCGGGGCCGGACGCGGCCGCGTTCTGGAGGAACACCTCGCCGCCACCGGAACCCGCCGTGTCGCCCTTGTCGTCGGGGCTGTTGGTGAGCACGACGGCCAGGGCGGCGGCCGCGACCAGGATGGCGGTGACCGAGGCGACCTTCGGGACGGAACGCCACCAGGGGCCCTTGGGGCCGCCGTTCCCGGCGCCGCCAGTACCGCCAGTCCCGCCGGCGCCGCCGCTCCCGGAGCCGCCCGACGAGCCGCCGCCGCCCGAGCCGCCCCCCGAACCGTCGTGGGGAGGTCCGGGGGGCGGTGGCGGACCGGCGCTTCCCGGGCGTGTGCTCGGGCCCGAGAGAGGGCCGGAGGGGGGACCTGCGGGAGGTACCGACGGAGGGCCGGACGGCGGGTGGGAAGTCACGTTTTTCCCTTTCTTCCGTTCCGGCCCCATTGTGTGCGCCGAACGGTGCCCGCCCGCAAGCGGAGGACCCCGACCGGCAGCACCCCACACGAGCGGTCCCGGCCGCGAGCGCGCGGCCGTCACCGTCACCGGTACCGTCCGCAAGCGCCCGACGGCCGCCGGTACTAGCGTGGGCAGGGTGAGCAGTCGGCTCCCCACCTCCACGCGGCCCCCCGCGACCCCCACCGGGCTCCTCGCCCGCGTCGGCCTCCAGGCCCTGGCCGCGGTGGTCGCCGGGTACGTCGCGATGGGCGTCACCGCGGGCCTGGGCCTCTGGGCCGCGGGTGCCGGCGACCTGCCCGGCGGCTTCACCGCCGTCCTCGCCGCCGTCGTCGTCATGGCCGCCGGCGGAAAGATCGAACTCTCCGGCGACGCCGGAGCCCTCGCCGGAACCCAGGCCGAACTCACCGCCATGCCCCTGACCGTCACCCTGGTGGGCGCACTGGTCACCGGCTTCTGCTTCCTCCGCCCGCTGCGCCACCACGCCGTGACCAGCTCCCGCGAACTCCTGATGCGTGCCGCGAGCACGGTCGTCCTCTGGCTGGCAGCCCTCGCGGGCATCTCCGCCGTCGCCCGGCACGACTTCCCCATCACCATCGGCGGCGGGGACGAGCAGGGCTCCCTCATGGACATCTTCGGCGAGCTCCTCGACGCCGTGAACCCGACCGTCGGCTTCCGCACCGACGTCGGGCCCACCCTGTTCTACGGGCTCCTGTGGATCCTCGGCGTGCTGGTCGTGGCGCTCCTCGTCTCCCGCAGGACCCCGTTGCCGCCCCGGCTGGTCCGCTTCCACGAACCCGTTCGGCCGGCGGCGTACGCGATGCTCCTGCTGCTCCTCGCGTACGTGGTCGTGGGCCTGGTGATCGGACTCGTCGTCGCGGCGGTCAAGGGGCACACCGCCGAGACCCTCGCCGTCCTCCTCCTCGGCCTGCCCAACGTCACCTGGCTCGCCCTCGGCGTGGGCATCGGCGGCTCCTGGGAGGGCAGGGTCGACGGCCCCTTCGGCCTGCCCATGCCGCAGATCCTCGACGCCGTCCTGCGCCAGGGCGGCACGGGCGACAGCGAGGACCTCTCGACGATCGACCTGAGCTCGCTCGCCGCGCAGGACGCCCGGGCCTGGTGGCTGCTCCCCGTGGCCGCCGTCCTGGTCCTCGCCGTCGCCTTCCTGGCCGCGGTCCGCTCCCCGGCCAGGATCCGGCTCTGGCAGCACGCCCTGCACCTGGGCATCGCCTTCGCCCTGACGATGCTGGTCGCGGCCCCCCTGACCCTGGTGGAGGCCCGCTTCGGCCTCTCGGTCCTCGGCATCGGCGACCTGGACTCCCTCGGCGGCGAGGTCATCCTGCGCCCGCACATCTGGAAGACGGTCGGCTTCGCCCTGCTCTGGGGCCTGTTCTTCGGTTTCCTGGGCGGCCTGCTCGCCACCCGGGTCCACCGCAAGGGCGAGACCGAGAGCCCGCCACCTCCGTCCCGGCCGTAGCCCCTCAGGGCAAGTTCGTCGAGTACCACACCGTGCTGTTCCGGAACCAGGTCCCCGTGGAGCGCTCGGGCGGCTTCACCACCGAACGCCTTCTGAAACTCGCCGACCAGGTGCCGGGGCTGCGCGGCGCCGGATTCGACGCCGCCGTCAGGACCATGAAGTACAAGGCATTCGTGACCGCCTCCGAGAAGGCCTACGAGAACACCGGCGACGACCCGAAGGGACCTGGAACGCCCTCGCTCGTCGTCAACGGTCATCTGCTCGAAGGCGGCCTGTACGGGGTGGCTTTCGAGGAGGGGCTGCTCACGCGTCTGGTGGTCGACCTTCACGACCGGCCGGCGCGGTGGTCGACCTTCTGGGTGCCCTTCGGGAAGCGTGTCGAGGCCCAGTGGGAGGCCGAGGAGTCGTAGGAACCGTCAGAAGAGGTCCCTGACGAAGTCGAAGAACCAGTTCATGGCGACGACCACGCCGATCAGCAGCCCGATGAGGACCACGTAGAACCAGGAGCAGCCGCCCCCGGCCCCCACGTGGTGTTCGTCGCGCCCGCCCAGCTCTCCGTCGAACAGGTCCACGTTCGTCCCCTCTCCCCGCCCGGTCCACCCCGGGCCCCGGCCCGTATGGACGCACGTTCGCACGCCCGGGTTCCGGGTCCCAGGGGTCATGTACTCAGGGGCAGGGGGTGAGGTACTCAGGGGGTGTTTCGAGAAAGGGCCGCCTACAGCTCGCGGAACACCGGTCTCGCCCACGCGGGCGGGGCCGGTGGCGGAGCGAGCGGCTCGGGGCCCTTCGTCACGATCGGGCCGCCACCGTCACCGCCCGCGGCCAGGGCGGCGCGCAGGTCGGCGACGAACTCCAGGCACGTTCCGTACCGCTCCTCGGGGGTCTTGGCCAACGCCTTCGCGAACACCGCGTCCGCCGCCTCCGGAAGCCCGGGCCGCGCCTCGGAGAGCGGTGGCGGCGGATCGTACTGCTGTGCCCACAGCACCGCCCAGTCCGTGTCACGGCGGAACGGCGGCGCCCCCGCCAGAGTCTCGAACACCACGCACGCCAGGCCGTACACGTCGCAGCGGCCGTCCACCGGCTTCCCGGAGATCTGCTCGGGCGCCACGTAGTCCAGTGTGCCGACGAACTCGCCCACGGTCGTGAACCCGGTCAGTGACAGCGACTTCTTCGTCAGGCCGAAGTCCGTGAGGTACACGTGCTCCGGATGGTCCCGGTCGGTGCCCTCCGCGACCAGGATGTTGCCGGGCTTCACATCCCGGTGCACCAGGTCGTGCGCGTGCGCTGCGTCCAGGGCCGAAGCCACCTGTACGGCGATCCGCCCCGCCTTCACGGGTGGCAGCGGCCCCTCGCGGTCGAGCAGCGCCACCAGGTCCTGCCCCGCCACGTAGCGCATGGCGATGTACAGAACACCCTCCGTCTCGCCCGCCTCGAAGACCGGCACGATGTGGGGGTGGTCGATCGAGGCGGCGACCCGGGACTCGTGCGCGAAGCGCTTGCGGAAGGTGTCGTTACGGGCCAGCTCGGGGGCGAGCAGCTTCAGCGCCACCGTCCGGTCGAGCCGCAGGTCCCGCGCCCGGTACACGACCGCCATCCCGCCGCGCCCGATCTCGCTCTCCACGCGATAGCCCGCGATCTCCTTGCCGAGGAGTCCGGAGGGCCGGCCCGCCGGCAGCTCGGGGTCGTCGCGCGGCCCGCCGGCCATCAGCCCTCACCGGCCGTTCCGGGCGGCGGCCGCTTCGTGACCTGCGTCGGCGGCGGCCCGGCGGCCGCGGCGGGGTCCACCTGCGGCACCACCTGGGTGGGCGGAGGGCCTGCGGCCGGGTCCACCTGCGGCAGGAGTTCGGTCGGCGGCTCGGCCTCGGCGACCGGATCCACCTGCGGTACGACCTCCGTCGGCGGCTCGGCCTCGGTGCCGGGGGCCACCTGCGGCACCACCTGGGTGGGGGTCGGCCCGGCGGCCAGCGGCGGATCGCCCTGCAGTACCACCTGGGTGGGCTCGTGCACGGGGGTCGGGACGGCACCCCGCTCGCCGGCCGGCTCCTCCGGCTTCACCGCGTCAGCGGCCGGTGCGGCGACCGAGGGCGACGCCGACGCCGCGTACGTACTCAACCCCACCCCGTCGCAGTACACCCACCGTTCGTGCTCCGCGTCGTACAGCCACACCGACTCGCCGTCCACGACCATGCCCACCCGCAGCCCACGCGTCCGCAGCCGGAAGTTCTCGCCGTCGAGGCGTCCCGCTCCCAGCGCCTCCGCGGCCCGTCGGTAGCGGCCGAGCGCGTCCTCGGCGCGGGCGATCAGCGGACGCGGATCGGCGGTCCTGGTGAGCGGCCGCCCCGCCGCCGGCGGGTCGTCCGGGACGGTGACGAGGAGCCGCGCGTCGACCCACGCCGTCCAGCCGTTGGAGCAGAGGACCCGCCCCCAGTCACCGGCCCGCTCCTCCAGACGTACCGGCAGGAACGCGTCGAGCGGCGTCGTCGGCAGGCCCGGGTCCGGCGCCTCCCAGGCGTCCAGACCGGCGCGCGGTACGACATGGGTGGGCCGGAAGTCCGGCACGTACTCGGGTACGGGGACGCTCACGGCCTACCTCCGCATGACGACCGGCTCGTGGCGACGCAGCAGCCGCGCCACGAGCAGGCCGAGGACGAGACAGAGCACCACCATCATGCCCATGTCGAACAACCAGGCCTGCGCCGTGTGCTCCATCAGTGGATCCGCCGTCTTGTCGCTGGGTGCGACCTTCCCGATGTCGATCGTCGCGCCCATCGCCGCGAACGCCCACCGCGAGGGCACCAGCCACGCCAGCTGCTCCAGGACCGGTGTGCCCCGCACGGTCAGGAGCGCCCCGCAGAACACCACCTGCACGATGGCGAGGAGGACGAGCAGCGGCATCGTCACCTCCTCCTTGCGGACGAGGGCGGAGACGAGCAGTCCGAGCATCATCGCCGTGAAGGAGAGCAGTGCGACGGCGAGGGTGATCTCGATGAGCGGGGGCATCAGGACGCCCTTGCCGCCCGGCACGTTCAGCGGCACGCCGATCAGGGCCACCAGGGTGAGGACGACCGCCTGGACGACCGTGATCACGCCGAGGACGACCACCTTGGAGGCGAGGTACGCGGAGCGGGAGAGGCCGACGGCTCTCTCGCGCCGGTAGATCGTGCGCTCCTTGACCAGTTCGCGCACGGCGTTCGCCGCGCCCGTGAGGACGCCGCCCACACAGAGGATGAGCAGGACGTTCAACGTCGACTCGGGGTTGAGGCTGCCCTCGGACAGGGCCCTGGCCATCGCGCCCATCACGAACGGCAGCGCGATCATGATGGCGAGGAACGTGCGGTCCGCGGCGAGCGCCGCCGCGTACCGGCGGACGAGTGTCCGCAGCTGGGAGCCCCAGCTCTGCGCCTTCGGCGGCGGGGCCGGCTCCGTGGCGGTCGGGGCCGCCCCGTCGAGGGCCACAGGCACGGGGACGTTCGGGCGGGCCGTCGCGTCCGAGATGTACCGGCGGTGGAAGCGGGACGACCGGTACTGGCCGGCCCAGTCGCGGTCCCGGTCGTTCTCGAAGGCCTCGAAGGCCTCCGGCCACTGATCGAAACCGAAGAAGCCGAGGGAGTCCCCGGGCGGCCCGTAGTAGGCGACCTTCCCGCCCGGCGCGAGGACCAGCAGCCGGTCGCACACGTCGAGACTGAGCACGCTGTGCGTGACCACGACGACCGTCCGGCCGTCGTCCGCCAGCCCGCGCAGCATGTGCATCACGGACCGGTCCATGCCCGGGTCGAGGCCGGAGGTCGGCTCGTCGAGGAAGAGCAGCGAAGGTTTGGTGAGCAGCTCCAGGGCGACGCTCACCCGCTTGCGCTGACCGCCGGAGAGACTGTGGATCGGCTGCTGCGCGCGCTCCACGAGCCCCAGCTCCCGGATCACCTCGTCCACCCGGGCCCGCCGCTCGGCCGGCACGGTGTCCTCGGGGAAGCGCAGCTCGGCGGCGTAGCCGAGGGCCCGGCGCACGGTGAGCTGGAGGTGCAGGATGTCGTCCTGCGGGACGAGGCCGATGCGCTGTCGCAGCTCGGCGTAGTCCCGGTAGAGGTCACGGCCGTCGTAGAGCACCGAGCCCCGGTCGGCGGGGCGCTGGCCGGTGAGCGCGCCGAGCAGCGTCGACTTCCCGGCGCCGGAAGGGCCGACGACCCCGAGCAGGCACTTCTGGCCGACGGGGAACGACACGTCGTCGAGGAGCGTCTTGCGTCCGTGGTCGACGGTGACGGCGAGCGACTGGACGTCGAGGGAGACCTCACCGGTGTCGGTGAACTCGACGAGCTGTCCGCCGATCAGACAGAACGCGCAGTGGCCGACGCCGACGATGTCGTCCGGTGTCACCCGGGCGTCGACGACGGGGCTGCCGTTGAGGAAGGTGCCGTTGTGACTGCCGAGGTCATGGATCCAGTACGTGCCGTCGGGGTGGGCCTGTAGCTCGGCATGGCGCCGGGAGACGACGAGATCGGAGACGACGACGTCGTTGTCGGGGGCGCGGCCGATCCGGATGCTGTGCGTCGGCAGCGGCCGCACGGACGTCGGCTGCCGGAAGGTGCCGGTGGCGGCGGGGTGGGAGACGGAGGGCGGCCGGAACGGCGCCCCGCGCTCGGGCCGGGGCTCGACGCCGAGTACCGCTTCGTCCGGGAGCCGGGACTCAGGCCGAGGGTCGAGCTGAGGCTGAGGTTGTGGCTCCTGCTGGGGCTCCGGTACGGCCGGGGGTTCCTCCTCCGGTACGACCACGGGCTCGGCGACCGCGGGCTCGGCGACCGAGGGCTCGCCGGCCGCGGGCTCCGCGACTACGGGCTCCGCGACCGCGGGCTCGGGCGCGGCAGCAGGTTCCGGTGCCGCCAGGGGCTCCCGTACGGCCGGGGGCGGGGGCTCCGCCGGCCCGGCCCGCACCGCTCCCGACGACAGCACCGCGCGCGGTCCGTCCTCCGGGTGTCCGAACCGTACGACCGTCCCGGGGCCCACCTCCCGAGCCCCTGCCACGCGCAGGCCGTCCGTGAAGGTGCCGTTCGTGCTGCCCTCGTCCGCCAGTGTCCAGTGGCCGGTGACGGCGCTGAGCACCGCGTGGTGCCAGGACGCGCGCGCGTCCGCGAGCACGATGTCGCTGGTGGGATCCCGCCCGATGCGATAGACGCGGCTCGGTTTCATGCGCGTTGCGTCCCCGTCGATCTCGAGGACCAGATCAGGCGCCGCGGGCGCGACGGGACGCTCTCCCATGCGTGAATTTTATCCGCCGGTCCTCATCCGTGCCCGGGATGGCGCCGCCGGTAAGGTGGGCGTCCGCCGCAGGACGCGGCCCAGGACCGAGGAGGAAGCACCCGTGCCGAAAGGTGTCACCAGGCGGCGGCCCCGTACCCGCGCGGCGCTTCTGAAGGCCGCTCTGGAGACCTTCGCCGAGCACGGCTTCCACGCCACGACCATCGAGCAGATCTGTGAGCGCGCCGGATACACGCGGGGCGCGTACTACTCGAACTTCGCCAGCAAGGAAGAACTCTTCCTCGCCCTCTTCGACGAGCACAGCGACCGGACCGTGGGGCGGCTCGCCGATTCGATCGACGCGCTGACCGCGGAGGAGTACACGCTGGCCCGCCTTGCGGAGCTCGCCGCCCGTGTCGAACCGGACGAGCGGGACTGGTACCTGGTCACCACCGAGTTCACCCTGCACGCGATCCGCGACCCTCAGGCCGCGTGGGTGCTCGCGCGCCACGACGCGCGGCTGCGGGCCGAGATCGCCCGCGGGCTCACCCTCGTGCTGCACCGGGCCGGACGCGAACTGACCGTGGACGCCGACCGGTTCGCGCGGCTCCTCATCGCTCTGCGCGAGGGCGGACTCGCGCAGAGCTACGTGGAGCCGACGGAACTGCCGCCGGGGAGTCTGGAGCGGCAGTTCCTCGCCCCGCTCCTGGAGGCGTCGACGCGGGAGATCCCCGGCGGCGACACCGGTACGGGGAGTGCGGGTCAGTCGAAGAGGTCCGGGTCGGACGCCGTGATCTGATCCCAGAGCGGGCGCGCCTGGAACCAGCCGGCCAGATGGCTGCCTGTCTGGCCCCGCGTGAGGAGCGCGGTCTCCCGGTCGATGTGCTGCGGCGTGCCCGCCGCCATCGCCAGGAGCTGCGCCTGGCAGGAACGCTCCATGGTGACGAACCACCACACCGCCTCGGCGACGGAATGGCCGACGGTCAGCAGGCCGTGGTTCTTGAGGATGACGGCCTTGTGGTCGCCGAGGGCCCTGGCGACGCGCTCGCCCTCCTCGGTCTCGTTGACCACACCCCGGTAGTCGTCGTAGATCCCGTGGTCCTCGAAGAACGCGCAGGCGTCCTGGGTGATCGGGTCGAGCGGGATGCCGAGGCTGGAGAAGGCCTTGCCGTGCAGAGAGTGCGAATGCGCGGCGGCGATCGCGTCGGGTCGGGCGGCATGGACCCGCGAGTGGATGACGAACGCCGCCCGGTTCACGGGCCTGCGCCCCTCCAGTACGGTCCCCTCGTGGTCCACCAGGATCAGGTCGGAGGCCTTGATCTGACCGAAGCTCATCCCGAAGGGGTTGACCCAGAAGGCGTTCGGGTCGCCGGGGTCGCGGACGGTGATGTGCCCGGCGACCCCCTCCGAGAAGCCG
This sequence comes from Streptomyces sp. NBC_00572, assembly GCF_026341815.1. Taxonomy (GTDB): domain Bacteria; phylum Actinomycetota; class Actinomycetes; order Streptomycetales; family Streptomycetaceae; genus Streptomyces. The sequence goes on along the minus strand of NZ_JAPENX010000002.1, from coordinate 557,168 downwards.
AACCTCCCGAAGATCCGGAACCCGGCGGCGAGTTGCTCCTTGCGGTACCGGCGCTCCTCCTCGACGGAGTCGAAGGTCGGCGGCATCGGCAGGACGACTCCTTCGGGCAAGGGCCCGACGGCGGCGGCGAGCGCGGGCGGAACGGTGCTCATGACGGCTCCTCGGTGAGCGGGTGGGGCGCGGCCCGCCAAAAGATACAGAGATGTATCCGATGCGACAATGGATCGAGGCGCTGGGGAAACGGCCCGTCAGGCGTCCGGCGCCCCGAACCGGGCCACGTAGTGCCAGACCTTCTTGACGTCCTGCGGGTCGTACCGCCCCGAAGCCGCCCCCTCCTGCACGATCCGGGGGTCGAGCCGGCCGTCGACCGCGATCCGGGCGGCCAGTTCCACGTACTCGGGGCCCCGGAAGGCGGGATGCCGCCGCAGCTCCTCGACGGAGACGCGGAAACCGCCGTGCCATTCGACGGGGCACGGCAGTCGCCGGGCCGCCGCCTCCACCTCCGTGCCCCGATGGCTCGGGTCCAGGACCAGCGCCTCGACATCGTGGCCGATCAGCACCGGGCCGTGGACCTGCGCCTCGATGTAGTCGTCGAGCGGGTCCTTGTCGTCGGCCGCGGCGAGCGCGATCAGGGGCATCCGGGCCGCGACGCCGAAGTCGACGGGCTCCAGGAAGCTGTCCGGATAGCAGAAGGTCGCCCGGTCCAGGGCGGCGGCCGTGAGTCGCAGATGGGCGGAGCCGAAGCGGGGAGCCGCACCGAAGGTGCGGCGGCGGAAATCGAGGGCGCCGTAGACCGGACGGGCGTCCGGCGGGGCCTCGTCGTACGTTCCGCCGAAGATGCGGCTCTCCCAGCGCCAGCGGTCGCCGCCCGGGCGGGCGGTGAGCCCGCCGTTGCTCGTTCCGGTGACGAACTGGGACCGGTAGACCCCCTCGTCGGCCAGTCGGTCGAGGAAGTGCGGGTGGAAGTTGAGGGTGACGCGGAGAGCGGGGTCGATCGCCTCGCCGGTGGAACGGGCCGCCACATGGGCGAGGGCCCGCCGTGCGTGTGGGTGCGGGTGCGGGTGGGGGTGCGCCGTGGCGTGGCTCTGTGTCATCGGGGCAGTGTGGCGGAGGGCCGAGGGTTGCGGCCCGGGGTTTTCGGTGGCTACGGTCGACCTCGTACGGAAAGCGCTTACCCCCTTGCCTTGTTCGCCGTCCCCCATCCGTCGCCACCGTCCCCTGGAGTCCTCGCGTGCCCACCCCGGACGTCCTGATCTACACCCGCACCACGGGCTACCGCCACGACTCGATCCCCGACGGGGCCGAGGCGCTCACGGAGCTGGCGCACGACCTCGGGCGGAAGGCGGAGGTGACGGACGACCCGGAGGCGTTCACCCCCGGGCGCCTGGCCGAGTGCGCCGTCGTCGTCCTGCTCTCCACGACCGGGAACGTCCTGACGCCCGAGGGGCGCGCCGCCTTCGAGGCGTACCTGCGGGGCGGCGGCGCCCTCCTCGCCGTGCACGCGGCGGCCAACGCCGAACCGGACTGGCCCTTCTACGGCGAGCTGCTCGGCACCCGCTTCGACGGCCACCCCGAGATCCAGCCGGGCATCGTCCTCGTCGACGACCACGACCACCCGGCGACCGCCCCGCTCCCGGACCGCTGGTCCTGGACCGACGAGTGGTACAACTTCACGTCCGACCCGCGTGGCAGCGGAGAGTCCGGTGTACGCGTCCTCGCCCGGGCCGACGAGTCCTCGTACCGGGGCGGCACCCACGGTGACGACCACCCGCTCGTCTGGTGCCGGGAGGTGGACCGGGGCCGCGCCTTCTTCACCGCGCTCGGCCACGCTTCGGAGACGTACCGCGACCCGGCCTTCCGTGCCCACCTCTCCGGCGCCCTGACCTGGCTCGCTCCGCTCCCTGATCCGGCCTGACCGACAGGACACCCCTGGCCCTCCCGTTCCCGGGCATCGGAGTATGGAAGTACCGGAGTACTGGAACACCGGGGCCGTGGGGTCACCCGGGTCACCCCACCGCCCCGCCCCCGGTTGCGCCGCGCACCGCTTCGCGGAAGGTTGCAGACGGGGGCCGATGGCAGGAGGAGGCACGTCATGGGCATCGCCACCGTGAACCCCGCGACCGGCGAGACGCTGCGCGTCTACGAGGCGCACGGGCCTCAGGAGGTCGAGCGGCGGATCGCCGCCGCTCACGAGGCGTACCGCCAGTACCGCACCACCTCCTTCGCCGAGCGCGCCCGCCTCCTGCGTGCCGCGGCCACGCTCCTCGACGAGGACACCGACGACATCGCGCACACCATGACCGTCGAGATGGGCAAGCCGATCGCCGCCGCCCGCGCGGAGGCCGGAAAGTGCGCCAAGGCCATGCGCTGGTACGCCCGTAACGCCGAGGCACTGCTCGCCGACGAGCACCCGGCGGAGAGCGACGTCCAGGACTCCGGCGCGGACACGGCCCGCGTCCACTACCGGCCCCTCGGCCCCGTCCTCGCCGTCATGCCGTGGAACTTCCCGCTCTGGCAGGTGATCCGGTTCGCCGCGCCCGCGCTCATGGCGGGCAACACCGGCCTCCTCAAGCACGCCTCCAACGTGCCGCAGACCGCGCTCTACCTGGGCGACCTCTTCCGGCGCGCCGGCTTCCCCGAGGGCTGTTTCCAGACCCTTCTCATCGGCTCCGGCGACGTCGAGCGCGTCCTGCGGGACCCCAGGGTCGTCGCCGCCACCCTCACCGGCAGCGAACCCGCCGGCCGGGCCGTGGCCGCCGTCGCGGGAGACGAGGTGAAGAAGACCGTCCTGGAACTCGGCGGCAGCGACCCGTTCGTCGTCATGCCCTCCGCGGACATCGTGGGGGCCGTGAAGACCGCCGTCACCGCGCGCGTGCAGAACAACGGGCAGTCCTGCATCGCGGCTAAGCGGTTCATCGTCCACCAGGACGTGTACGACGACTTCTCCGAGCGCTTCACGGCCGCCATGAACGCCCTGACCGTCGGGGATCCCCTCGACGAGTCCACCGACGTCGGCCCGCTCGCCACCGAGCAGGGCAGGACCGACCTGGAGGCGCTCGTGGACGACGCGGTCCGGCGGGGTGCCACCGCCCTGTGCGGCGGCCGCCGTCCCGAGAACCCGGAGCTCGCGAACGGCTGGTACTACCGACCCACCGTACTCGTCGGCATCACCCCGGAGATGCGGATCCACCAGGAGGAGACCTTCGGGCCGGTGGCCACCGTCTACCCGGTCCGCGACATCGACGAGGCCGTGGCCGTCGCCAACGACTCCCCGTTCGGGCTCAGTTCCAACGTCTGGACCCGGTCCCCGGAGGACATCGCCTTCTTCGTCCGCGACCTGGAGGCCGGCGGCGTGTTCGTCAACGGCATGACGGCCTCGCACCCGGCCCTCCCCTTCGGCGGGATCAAACGCTCCGGATACGGCCGCGAGCTCTCCGGCCACGGCATCCGCGAGTTCTGCAACACGACGACCGTCTGGCAGCGCGCATGACCACCGGCCCACCCGCCGGGGCCCTCAGTTCGCGCGGGTCAGCGTCATGATCCAGTTTGTCTCACCATGCCGAGGCCGTCCAGCAGCCGCCGTACGTCGGAGTAGGCCTGGGTGAGCAGGCGCGGGGCCGTGCCCGGGGTGCCCGGCGGGCAGGGGCGGGCCGACGGTCACAGAGTTACCCGGCCGCCCCTCAGGTCCGCGTCCACTCCGACAGCCGGTCCGCCGGCCAGGTGTTGATCACCCGTTCCTCCGGCACTCCGCACTCCTCCGCCCGCGCGCAGCCGAGGATCTGCCACTCCAGCTGGCCGGGCGCGTGGGCGTCCGTGTCCACCGCGAAGTACGTGCCGGCCGCCACCGCGAGCCGCAGCAGCCGCCGGGGCGGATCGAGCCGTTCCGGGCGGCTGTTGATCTCGACGGCGGTGCCCGAATCGGCGCACGCGGCGAACACCCGCTCCGCGTCGAACTCCGACTCCGGCCGCAGCCGCCCGCCCGCCACCAGACGGCCCGTGCAGTGCCCGAGGACGTCCATCAGCGGGTTGCGGACGGCCCGTTCGAGACGGCGGGTCATCGCCTTCGCGTCCATCCGGAGCTTCGAGTGGGCCGAACCGACCACCAGGTCCAGACGGTCGAGCAGCTCGGGCTCCTGGTCGAGCGAACCGTCCTCCAGGATGTCGCACTCGATGCCGGTGAGCAGGCGGAAGGGCGCCCACTCCCCGTTCAGCCGCGACACCACGTCCAGTTGTTCCCGCAGCCGCTCCGGCGACAGGCCCCGGGCCACCGTGAGCCGGGGCGAATGGTCGGTGAGCACCGCCCACTCGTGGCCCAGGGCCGCCGCCGCACGGCCCATGTCCTCGATCGTGGCGCCGCCGTCGGACCAGTCCGAGTGGAGGTGGCAGTCACCGCGCAGGGCCGCGCGGAGCGCCTCGCCCCCGCTCGTGGGCTCGGCGGTCCGCAGGGACTTCTCGAGTTCCTCCTCAAGGCCCGCCAGGTACTCCGGGACCCGTCCGTCGAGCGCCTCGCGCACCACCGCCGCCGTCTTCGGCCCGAGCCCCTTCACGGACTCCAGGGTTCCGGCCGCCGCGCGCCGGGCCGCCTCGCCCTCGGGCAGGGCCGCGACCGCGCCGGCGGCCGTACGGAAGGCCCGGGCCCGGTACCCCGGCGCCTGGGCCCGCTCAAGGAGGAACGCGATCCGGTTCAGGGCTGCCACGGGATCCATGACGTCCCTCCTCAGGAACCGTTCGCGGCGGAGTCGGCCGTCACCGCCGCGGGACCGATCTCGCACCACACCGCCTTGCCCTCGCCGCGCGGCTCGACGCCCCACCGGGACGCCAGCGCGTCGAGCAGCAGCAGCCCGCGCCCCGAGGTGGCGGCCTCCCCGGGGGTGCGCCGCCGGGGCCAGGCGCTGGACCGGTCCTGCACCGAAAGCCGTACCCGCCGCACCGGTTCGGGCAGCACCTCCAGGGTCAGCACCGCGCCGCCCTCGGTGTGCAGCAGCACGTTCACCAGCAGCTCGCCCGTCAACAGCTCGGCGTCGTCGGCCAGTTCCGGCATGCCCCAGTCGTGCAGGGCCTGCCCCACGGCCGCGCGCGCGTCCGACAGGCCCTGCGGATCGGCCTGGTGGATGTACTGGTGGATGCGCGGTGCGCGGGGCGTGCCCGGGTCAGGGCTGCGCCGCAGGACCAGGAGCGCCACGTCGTCGCCGGAGCCCCAGCGCTCCCACAGGCGCTCGGAGAGGTGGTCGGCGAGCGCCTCCGCCTGCGGCGGGCCGCTGCTGATCGCCTCCGAGAGCGTGGCGAGACCGGTCTCGATGTCTGAGCCGGGCTGCTCGACGAGTCCGTCCGTGTAGAGCACGAGCGTCTCCCCGGGCACGAGGTCGAGCCGCGTCTCGGGGAACTCCTCGTCCCCGAACACGGTCGCCAGCCCCAGCGGCAGCCCCCCGCGCAGTTTGGGCTGCCCGACCCGGCCGTCGGCGTGCCGGATCAGGGGCCCGAGATGCCCGGCCCGTACGGCACGCAGTGTGCCGCTCCCCAGGTCCACCTGCGCGTACGTGCAGGTGGCGAAGCGGTTGGTGTCCAGCTCGGCGAGGAACCGAGAAGCACGGGCCAGCACGGTCGAGGGGGCGTGGCCCTCGCCCGCGTACGCGCGCAGGGCGATCCTCAGCTGCCCCATGATGGCGGCGGCGTGGGTGTCGTGCCCCTGGACGTCGCCCACGACGATCCCGACCCGGCCCCGGGGCAGCGCGATCACGTCGTACCAGTCGCCGCCGACCTGCCGCCCGCTCCAGGCCGCGTGGTAGCGCACGGCGATCTCGCCGCCCGTGATGACGGGGATCCGGCGCGGCAGCATCGTCGCCTGGAGTCCGGTCGCCAGCTCCCGCTCCTCGTCGAAGAGGGTGGCCCGCTGGAGGGACTGGGCGACGATCGCCGCGAGTCCGAGCGAAAGGTTGCGCTCGTCGGCGTTGAACGAGGTACGGCCCCGGTAGAACAGCGCCATGCCACCGAGGGAACGCGCCTGCGCCACCAGCGGCAGATAGCAGGCCGCCCGGAATCGGAGCCGCTCCAGGTACGGGGCGAGCTCGGGGAAGTCCCGCCCGAGCGACGGGAACGAGGACACGAACCGGGGCCGTCCGCTCAGCACCGCCTCGGCCAGGGGCATCCCCCTGTCGAGGCGCCGGATCCGGAAATCGTTGAGCACGTCGAGGGACTCGCCGCTCAGCGCGATGATGTTGAGCGAGCCGTTCTCGACGAGTGCGAGCGCCAGACCGTCCGCGCCGAGCCGGGCGAGCCCGCCGGGACCGGTCAGGGCGGCCGTCACGTCGTCCACCGTCACCGCGCGCGACAGCGCGTGCGTCGTCCGCTCGACGATGTTCGTCTGGACCTCGCGCCGCTTCTCCAGTTCCTGGACGAAGGCGAAGCGCGTGACCTCGGCGGTCGTGTCCCGCACGACGCCGAGGATCCGTCGTGCCCGTCCGTCCGGCGAGCGCAGGATCCGTGCCTGCACATGCGTCCAGTGGGGTGGTCCGTCGTCCTGAGGGATGGGGAAGTGCGCGGTGTACGAGACCTCGCCGCTGGTGACCGCCTGCCGTACGACGTCTTCCAGCCGGGCCCGCTCGTCGGGGGCCAGCCGGGCGATCAGCGTCACCGGGCGGCCGTCGTAGGCGTCCGGGGCAAGCCCGAAGACCAGCAGCCCGGACTCGTCGACATCGATGGTGCCCGTGTCGAGATCCCAGTCGAAGCTGCCGGTCCGGTTCATGGCGAGCCACTCGGCGGGCCCGATCTCGCCATTGCGCGTATGCCGGTCTTCATCGGTCATCCTCCCCATTGTCGAACCCGCACCCCTCCGACGCCATGGCGATGACACGGCGTGGCGCGAGTTCGCCTTCGCGCCCCGCACGGAAATGCCGGTGAGGCCCCGTGTCCGACGGGGCAGAATGGGCCGGTGCAGCCGCCCTACCGTGTTCTCGGTCCGTGTCAGGCCTTCCGTACCGACGACGGGACGGAGGCCGCCCTGAGCGGAGCCAGGCTCCGCTCGCTGCTCACCGCGCTCGCCGCGGCCGGCGGGCGCGCGGTGGGCACGCGCGCGTTGATCGACCAGGTGTGGGGCGACGCCGACCGGGCGGACGACCAGGACCAGGACCGTACGGCGGCGCTCCAGGCCCTCGTCGGGCGCCTGCGCCGGGCCGTGGGCCGGGACGCCGTCGTCTCGGCGCCAGGCGGCGGCTACCGGCTGGCAGCCGACCCGGACGACATCGATCTCCACCGCTTCGAACGGCTCGCCGCCGACGGCTCCGCCGCCCTCGGCGCCGGGGACCCTGCGCGTGCCGCCGCCCTCCTCGACGAGGCCCTCGGGCTCTGGCGCGGGCCCGCCCTGGCGGATCTGCCCGGCCGCGACACCGACCCCCTGGTCGTACGGGTCGAGCAGCGCCACGCACAGGCGCGACGCGACCGGCTCGCCGCCGACCTGGCCCAGGGGCGGGCCGGCGAGACCCTCGCGCCCCTCGCCGGGCTGGCGGCCGGACAGCCGCTCGACGAACCCCTCCAGGCGCTGCGGATCCGCGCCCTGCGCGCGGCCGGGCGGCCCGCCGAGGCCCTGGCCGCGTACGAGGAGGTGCGGACGAGCCTCGCCGACCGGCTGGGCACGGACCCGGGACCCGAACTGCGCGCCCTGTTCGCCGAACTCCTGACGGACGGGACGGACGGGACGGACGAGATGCCCGAGACGCCCGCGCCTTCATCGGCCGACGCCCGCCGCGCCCTGCCGAAGCTGCCCAGGAGGGGACCGACGGCCGCTCTCCCCGCCCGGCTCACCTCGTTCATCGGCCGCGCCGACGAGCTGGCCGCGCTCGCCACCGAGTGGGGCGACCGGCGGCTCGTCACCCTCACGGGCCCGGGAGGTGTCGGCAAGACCCGGCTCGCCCTGGAGGCGGCCGAGACGTACAAGGACGGCCCCGTCCACCTTGCGGAACTCGCCGCCGTACGGGAGGAGTCCACGGTCGCCGCAGCCGTCCTCAGCGCGCTCGGCGCCCGCGAGACCCACCTCTGGCACCGCCCGTCGGTCCCTGGGGCGGGCCCGGAGGACCCGTTCGCCGAGCTGGTCGAGCACTGCGTGGGGCGGCGGATGCTGTTGGTGCTCGACAACTGCGAGCACGTGGTCGCCGCGGCGGCCGAGCTCGCGCAGGCGCTTCTCACTCGCTGCCCCGGAGTGACCGTCCTCGCGACGAGTCGGGAGCCGTTGGGGGTGCCGGGGGAGGTGGTGCGGCCGTTGGGGCCGTTGTCGATGGGGATGGCGTTGCGGTTGTTGGGGGAGCGGGGTGGGGCGGCGCGTCCGGGTTTTGTGGTGGCGGAGGATGTGGGGGCGGCGGAGGAGGTGTGTCGTCGTCTGGACGGGTTGCCGTTGGCGATCGAGTTGGCGGCGGCGCGGTTGCGGTTGTTGTCGGTGGGGCAGATCGCGGAGCGTCTTGACGACCGGTTCCGGTTGTTGACGTCGGGGGCGCGGACGGTGTTGCCGCGTCAGCAGACTCTGCGGGCGGTGGTGGACTGGTCGTGGGATTTGCTGGAGGGGCCGGAGCGGGCGGTGCTGCGGCGGCTGGCGGTGTTCACGGGCGGGGCGGATCTGTCGGCGGCGGAGGCGGTGTGTGCGGACGGTGGTGGTCCGGAGGTGCTGGACCTGCTGGGTGCTCTGGTGGACAAGTCGTTGGTGGTGGCGGGGCCGGGGCGGGACGGTGAGGGGATGCGGTTCCGGTTGCTGGAGACGGTGGCGGAGTACGCGGGGGAGCGTCTTGAGGAGTCCGGGGAGCGGGCCGCGACCGAGCGGCGTCATCTCACGTACTACCGGGAACTCGCCCGCACCACCGACCCCGAACTGCGCGGGGCCGGGCAGGTCGCTGCCACCGCCCGCCTGGAGCGCGAGCACGACAACCTGCGCGGTGCCCTGCGGACGGCGGTCGCGCTCGGCGAGGAGCAGGAGGTGCTCTGCCTCGTCCACTCCCTCAGCTGGTTCTGGCAGCTGCGCAACCACCAGGTCGACGCCAGGACCTGGACCCTGGAGGCCTGCCGGCTGGGCCCCGACCCGTTCCAGGAGCCGGTCCGTCCCGCCGAACCGCTCGACGGCCGGTGTACGGACGTCCCGCCGCCGTGGACCGGCGAGCGGCTCCGGGAGGCCCGGCGCGGCGGCCGGCTCTACGCGCTCGCCACCCAGGGCGGCCGGGGCGCCACCGCGCTCGAACGCCCCGAGGCCCGCGCCCGGCTCGCCGCGCTGGTCTCCGCGTACCGCCCCGGCCTCCCGCAGACCTGCCGGCAGCCGGGGACGATGTGGCACTTCGCCCGCCTCATGATCGGGGACTTCTCCACCCTCGACGAGCCCCTCACGGCGATCGTCGACGCCTGCCGCGACCTTGCCCCCGGCTGGGACCTGGGCTTCGCCCTCCTCGTACGGGCCAAGCTCGGTGTCCACGGGCCGGGCGACGCCGCCGAGGCGCTCGCCCTCTTCGAGGCGGCCGGGGACTCCTGGGGCATCGCGGAGTCCCTCGCCGCCCGGGGCGGGGCCTATGAGCGCGCGGGGCGGCTCGCCGAGGCCGCCGACGACTTCGAGCGGGCCACGGACGCCGCCGCCCGCGTCGGCGCGCACTCCCAGGTGCCCCTCTTCACCGCGCGCCTGGCGGCCGCACGGCTCCGGCTCCGGCCGGAGGGGGACGCCGCGGCCGAACAGCTGCTCGCCGAGGCCGCCGACGCGGCGGGGGAGTGGGGCGCCGAGGCGGCCGGCTCGGCACGGCTGCTGCTCACCCAGCACTACGGCCACACCGGCCGCACCGGCCTCGCCCGTGCGCAGCTCTCCCTCTTGGAGGGTGAGTTCGGCGATGTGACCCCGGGGCTCTTCTGGGGTCTCGCCGGCGGGGCCTGGGCCTGGCTCGACTGCCTCGACGGCGCCTACGACCGGGCCGTGGAACGGCTGGCGCGCGCCGTCGAGGATGTGGAGACCCTCGCCCACCTGGTCGCCCCGTACCTGCTCGTCGCCCAGTTCGCGACGGCCGCATGGGCGCTCGGCGGGCGGGGCGGGCCGGGCGACGCCGAGACCGGGGCGCGGCTCCTCGGCGCGTACGACGCCCACGCCGGCTCCGACACGGACGGCGGCTTCCGCCCGTTCACGCGCGAGACGGAGGCCCTCATCAGGGTGCGAGCCGAGGAATCCCTCCGGGTGGCGCTCTCCGCGGAGTCGTACGCCCGCCGCTACGAGGAGGGCGCAGGGCTCGGCCTCCGTACGGCCTCGGGGCTCGTCCGGCATCCCGGGGAGGGGCCGGCCTCCTGACCCGCCGGGAGGCCGTCAGCCCAGCCAGTGGTGCCAGCGGGCAGAGGGCGGCTCGCAGCGGCCTGAGTCGACCAGGTCCTGGTAGGCGCGTTCGTCCAACTCCTCCCAGGTGACCGCCTCGCCGTTCTCGGAGAGGGGCTGTCCGTCGGCGCCGGCGAACGCGGCGACGGTGACCTCGCAGTCAGGAGGACGGACGGACTGGGTGGCGTACCACCCGAACGCTGCGACGGCGAGGACGCAGCAGGCCGACAGGATCCGGGCGAGAGGACGGGGTTTCACCCGCCGCATCGTAGGACACCCGTTCGACCTCGCCCTCGGGGGCGGCCGCCCGTCACCCGCGCCACGGATCAGCCGGCCGCGAGCCGTTCCCGCGCCTCCGTGAGGTCCTCGGGCGTCGGCGCGTCGTCCTGGGTGAGTCGGCGGCGCCAGTACCCGGCGAAGTGCACCGAGCGCCGGTCGATGCCCCGCTCCTCCACGAAGTGGCGCCGGAGCGCCCGTACGGCCGAGGCTTCGCCCGCCAGCCAGACGTAGGGCCGCCCGTCCGGCAGCGGCTCGGCCCGCAGGGCGTCGACCGCCGAGGTGTCGCCGTACAGCGGGCGTACGGTCAGGGCACCGGCCGTGGGCAGGGGCGGGACCTCGGCCGCGTCCGATACCTGGACGTAGGCGACGGCCCGCTGTCCCGGCGGCAGCGCGGCCACGACGGTGGCGAGCGCGGGCAGCGCGCAGGCATCCGCGTACAGCAGCGTCCCGTCACCCGCGCCCGGATCGACGGGCATCGCGAAGGCGGCGGACGGACCGAACATGCTCACCGCGTCCCCGGGCCGCGCGGACCGCGCCCAGCGGGTCGCGGGCCCCTCATCGCAGGAGTCTTCCCGGGTGCCCGCTGCGCCCATGTCTCCGTCCCCGTGGAGGAGGAAGTCGATGTCGACGGTCCCGGCGGCCGGGTCATGGGCCCGGACGGTGTAGCTCCGCATCCACGGCCGCTCGGCCTCGGGGAGCGCCGAGTAGGCGGCGTACCAGCGCATCACGTCTCCGTCGAGGTCAGGGACCGGCAGGACGGGCTCGGCCTGCCCCGGACGGGGGAAGAACAGCTTCACCTGCTGATCGGGCCCGGCGAGCGCGAAGCCGGCGAGGGAGGGGCCGCCGAGGGTGACCCGCCGCATGCGGGGGGTGAGGGGGCGGGCGGCGACCACCCGCAGGCGCCGCAGGGGCAGGGGCAGGGGCGCGGACTCGGGCGGGGTCATCGGGGCTCCTCGTGGCGGGCGGCTGTGTGTGCACCCAGCCTCGGGGGCACCGTCGACATGGGACCGACACGACGCCGACGCGGGAGTGGGGAGGCGGGGAGACGCCCTCGGATCAGCCCCCGGATGAGCCCCGGGATGTGCTCCCGGATGCGCTCCCGGTGGCCGGACACGAGAATGGCGAGTGCCGGAAGAACACGTAGGAGGCGGCATGAACGCTGAGCCCGACAAGACGTCCCTGGGGGACTTCCCGACGCCCGACCGGCTGCTGCATTCCGGGTCGGAGGGCGAGTTCACGGCCGAGGACCTGGTTCTCGCCTCCGGCCGTGACGTGACTCCGAAGACCCTCGCCTGGGCGGAACGCCGTATGGCGGAGAAGGGTCGCGCCTCCATGGACGAGCTATTGCCGTAGGCCGCCCTGGCCCGGGCACCCGCCCGATCCGCGAAATCCTCCCCTCAGTACCCCGTCGGCCCCGGTTCGGCAGCCTCGAACCGGGGCCGCGGGCTGTCCGGACCCGCCCCGAGGCTTCCGCATTTGTGGAACACGTTCTACCGTGGCCGCCGTCGCGCGTCGCACCGCCCGGAGGACGCCGAGGACGCCGCAGGACCGCCGCCACGGAAGGCCGCCGCCATGCACCTCGAATACACGCCCGCCCAGAACAGCCTGCGCGCCGAACTGCGTGCGTACTTCGCCGAGCTGGTCCCGGACGACGTCCACACCCGCTACGCGGACCCGGCCGCCCAGAAGCGCTTCTACCGGGAGACCGTGCGGCGGCTTGGCGCCGACGGCTGGCTCGGGGTCGGCTGGCCGACCGAGTACGGCGGACGCGGGCTGACCCCCATGGAGCAGTTCATCTTCTTCGACGAGGCCGCGCAGGCGGGCGTACCCCTGCCGCTCATGGCGCTGAACACGGTCGGACCGACGATCATGCGGTTCGGCACCGACGAGCAGAAGGCGTACTTCCTGCCCGGGATCCTCTCCGGCGAGATCGACTTCGCGATCGGCTACAGCGAACCCGACGCCGGGACCGACCTCGCGGCCCTGAAGACCCGCGCGGTACGGGAGGGGGACGAGGTCACCGGCACGTACACGGTGAACGGCCAGAAGATCTGGACCACGAACGGCGACACCGCCGACTGGGTCTGGCTCGCGGTCCGCACCGACCCGGACGCCCCGCCGCACAAGGGCATCACGATGCTGCTCGTCCCGACGAGCGACCCCGGGTACTCCTGCACCATCATCAACACCCTCGCCTCGCACGACACCACCGCCAGTTACTACGACAACGTCCGGGTCCCCGCCTCACGACGGGTGGGGGAGGAGAACAAGGGCTGGCGCCTCATCACCAACCAGCTCAACCACGAGCGCGTCACCCTCGCCGCCCACGGCACGATGGCGATCCGCGCGCTCCACGACGTCCAGCGCTGGGCCGCCGCCACCCCGCTCACCGACGGCCGGCGCGTCATCGACCTGCCCTGGGTCCGCCGCACCCTGGCCCGCACCCACGCCCGGCTGGACGCGATGAAACTCCTCAACTGGCAGATGGTGAACGCCGTCCAGCACGGCACCCTCACCCCCCAGGACGCCTCCGCCGTCAAGGTCTACGGCTCCGAGGCCCGCCGCGACGCCTACGCGGCCCTCATGGAGGTCGTCGGCGCCGCGGGCGCCCTCAAGGAGGGCTCGGCGGGCGCGGTCCTCCACGGCGAACTGGAACGCGGCTACCGCTCGGCCGTCATCTTCACCTTCGGTGGCGGCAACAACGAGATCCAGCGCGAGATCATCTCCTGGATCGGCCTGGGCATGCCCCGCGTCCGACGGTAGGACGTGTGCGTCCGGCCTCTCCAGGGCTCGGCTCCTCTCCCGGACGCCACTCCCCTCAGGGCTGCTCTCCGACGGGCGGCTGCCGGGCGAGGAACTCCTCGAACGCCGCCAGCTGTTTCGGGTCCATGTACCCCTGGCGTCCGTGGCGTGCCCACTCCTCCAGCCGGTCGAGTTCAGCGGCGGACCGGAGTTCGGCCACCACCGCGCGGTCCCGTGTGAATGTCATCCGCACTCCGTCCGCGTGCGCGTACCGCACGTAGGAGCCCTGCTGCTCCGGCCCCGGTGGGTGCTCCGGCGCCGCGTCCTGTCGAGGCAGCGGGGCTCCGCGGCCCCGCCGGGCCCAGTATTCGAGGTCGGCCAGTTCGGCCGCCGGGAGGAGCACGCGCGGCGGCTCGTCGTTCACGGTGACGCCCACGCGCTCGCCCGTCTCCTCGACCAGGGCGACGTAGCCCCCGAAGTCCTGGACAAGGTCCGTCAGTTCGACACTGTTCATGCGTCGGACGCTACCGGCCGTCCGTCATCGGCCGGGGAAAGCCTCCGCGCCGTGAGAGTGCGGCCGCACGTCCACCCCGGCGGCATCCACGCCGGCGAACTGCTCGCCCCCGACGCCGAACTCACCCGGCGCATCACCGGCTACCGCGCGAACGCCCTCGACCGGGCCCTCAGCCCCCCGTCCGCACCCGGGGCGACGCGTCGCGGCGTAGCCTGAACGGCATGAGCGAGGACGCTTCATGAGTGCCGACCCGGGGCTTTTCGGCCCCCGTTCCGTGACCTGGCAGATGCACAGCGACCCGGTCATGTGGATCGCGGGCGTCCGGGCGCTGTGGCTGCAGGCGCTGCATCCCGTCGCCGTGCGCGGCGTCATGATCAACAGCAGCTTCCGGGAGGATCCCTGGGGACGGCTCATGCGGACCGCGAACTTCGTCGGGACCCTCAGCTACGGGACCGCCGAGGCCGCCGAGGCGGCCGGGGCCCGGGTGCGCCGGATCCACCGGCGGCTCGGCGTGGACGACCCCGAGCTGCTCCTCTGGGTGCACTGCGCCGAGACCGACTCGTACCTTTCGGTCGCCCGCCGCTCCGGCATCCCGCTGACCGACGCCCAGGCCGACCAATACATCGACGAGCACCGCACCTCGGCGCGGCTCGTCGGGCTCGACCCGGCCACCGTTCCCGGGTCCACCGCCGGACTCGCCGCCTACTTCGACGACATACGGCCCCGGCTCGCCGCCGGGGCGGACGCCCGCACCGTCGAGGACTTCCTGCGCCGGCCGCCCGTGAAACCCGCGCTCGTACCGGCGCGCGAGGTGATCTGGCGGCGCGTCACGGCGCTCGCGTACGACACTCTGCCTCCCTACGCCCACGCGCTCTACGGCCGCCCCGCCCCGCCGCCGGAGACCGTCACCCACCGGCTCGTCGCCACGGCCAACCTGCTCCGCTGCGTCCCCGCCCGGCTGCGCTGGCGGCTGCCGCCCCGGCACATCCTCCGCGCCATGGACCGGCTCGGCCCGGAGACGAGACCCGACCCATACACGTACCCCGCCCCGTACCCACTGTCCGAACCGGCGTCCATACTGGAGGGGCCGGGGAAGGCGCGGGAAATCGACGGGGGCGGCAGCACACGATGGGGGACTCGAGACTGATCCAGGGCCGGTACCGCCTGCACGAGGTCATCGGTCGCGGGGGCATGGGCGAGGTGTGGCGTGCCACCGACGAGGCACTCGGGCGCGGAGTCGCCGTGAAATGCCTCAAACCGATCGGGCCGCAGCAGGACCCCCAGGTCGTCACCGTGGTCCGTGAGCGGTTCCGGCGCGAGGCCCGGGTGGCCGCCGCGCTCCAGCACCGGGGCATCACCGTCGTGCACGACTTCGGCGAGTACGAGGGCGTGCTCTTCCTCGTCATGGAGCTCCTGGAGGGGCGTAACCTCAGCCAGCTCCTCGCCGCCAACGCCCAGCACCCGCTGCCCGTCCACGACGTCGTCGAGATCGCGGACCAGGTCGCCGACGCCCTGGCCTACACCCACCGCCACGGGATCGTGCACCGCGACCTGAAGCCCGCGAACATCATGCGGCTACGGGACGGGACGGTGAAGATCTGCGACTTCGGAATAGCGCGCCTCGGCGCCGACATGGGCTTCACGTCCAAGCTCACCGGGACCGGCATCGCCATGGGCACGCCCCACTACATGTCGCCCGAGCAGATCGGCGGCGGCGAGGTCGACCACCGCAGCGACCTCTACTCGCTGGGGTGCGTGCTCTACGAACTCGCCACCGGAGTCCCGCCCTTCGACCTCGGCGACTCCTGGGCGATCCTCATCGGACACCGGGACACCGTGCCGAGTCCGCCGCGCGCCCACCGCGCCGAACTCCCGGACTACTTCGACCGGATCGTCGTCGATCTGCTCGCCAAGGTGCCCGAGGAGCGGCCGGCCGACGCGGGCGACCTGCGCCGCCGGATCGTCACGGGGCGGGTCTCGCCGTCCCTGCCCGGCACCACCGCCGTCGGCCCCGCCCACCCCGGGGCCACCGTCGTTCCCGGTCCCGGCCCCAGCGCCGGTACGCCCGCCCCCGCGCCCGCGTGGGTCCGGGCCATCACCGGCGGGCACCGGCCCGCCGATGCCGCCACCGTGCCGCGCCCGGTCGCCCACGACCCCGCCGCGGCCGTGCTCACCACGGAGTGGACGACCGCCACCACCACCGGGACGACGGCCGCGCCCGCACACGAGGTGCCCGCCCCGCCTCGGGTCGCCCCCTCCGCGGAGCTGATCGCGGTGCTCGCCGGCCGGTACCGGGCGGGCATGGGCCTGGGCCGCCTCGGCCGCTGGGACGAGGCCGAGTCGGTGCACCGGTCCGTCGCCGAGCACCGTGCGGCGGTCCTCGGCGAGGACCACCCCGACACCCTGGCCAGCCACTACGAGGTCGGCTTCGCCCTCGCCCGGCTCGACCGCCCTGCCGACGCCCTGCGCGCCTTCGACCGGGTCGCCGCGACCCGCGCCCGGGTCCTCGGCGAGGACCACTCCGACACCCTCGCGGCCCGGCAGGAGCGGGCGTACGCGCTCGGCCGCCTCGGACGGCACCCCGAGGCGTACGAGGTGTACGTGACCGTGCTCGCCGCACGCGAGCGCACCGTGGGCCCCGACCACCCCGACACCCTCCGCTGCCGGCACAACCTCGCCTTCACGCTCTGCCGTCTGGGCCGCCTGGAGGAGTCGCACCGTACGGCGCACGAGGTGGCCGAGGCGCGGGCCCGGCTCCTCGGCGAGGACCATCCCGACACCCTCGTGACCCGGCAGGAAGTGGCGTACACGCTCGGGCGGCTGGGGCGGGGCGAGGAGTCGCTCGCCCAGTACCGTGCGGTCGCCGACGCGCGCGCCGCGGCCCTCGGCGCCGACCACCCGGACACCCTCGCAGCCCGCTACGAGACCGGCGTCTGCCTCGGCCGGCTCGGACAGGCAGCGGACGCCCTGGACGTCTGCCAGGACCTCGTCGCCGCCCGCACCCGCGCGCAGGGCGCCGACGGTCCCGAGACCCTCCGCGCCCGGCACGCGCTCGCCGTCAACCTCGGCCGGCTCGGCCGCTGGCCGGAGGCGCTCGCCGAGTCCGAGAGCGTCCAGGCGCACCGGGCGAGGGTCCTCGGGCCGGAGCACCCCGACACCCTCCTGAGCCGCCGCGAGGCCGCTGTCGCCTGTGGTCGCCTCGGCCGCTGGGAGGAGGCGCTCGCGTCCCACCACGCGGTCGCCGTCGCCCGTACCCGCCTCCTCGGCCCCGCCCACCCCGACACCCTCGCGGCGCTCGACGACGAGGCCCACTGCCTGGAGCGTCTGGGCCGTCACGCCGAGGCCGCGGCCCTCCATCTGAGGGCGGCCACCCCGCCGCCGGCCTGATCGTCCGGCACGGCGGGGCGGACGGCCGGGACAGGTCCCCCGGCCGTACGACGACGGGCGGCGGTGGTCTTCCCCGGCCGCCGCCTCCGTGTGAGCATGAGCCATGACTGCCCCTGACCTGCTCCCGGGCGCCCGGCCCGCCGCCCGTTCGTACGACGCCGTCATCGTCGGCGGCGGCCACAACGGCCTCGTCGCCGCCGCCTACCTGGCCCGTGCCGGACGTTCCGTCCTCGTCCTGGAGCGGCTCGGCTCCACCGGCGGGGCCGCCGTGTCCACCCGGCCCTTCGCCGGGGTCGACGCGCGGCTCTCCCGGTACTCGTACCTCGTCTCGCTCCTCCCGGAGAAGATCGTGCGCGAGCTCGGGCTGCGGTTCGCCGTACGGAAACGGTCCGTCTCCTCGTACACCCCGAAGGGCGACGGCGGCCTCCTCGTCGGCGGCGGCCCCGACCGCACCCGCGCCTCCTTCGCCGCCCTCACCGGCTCCGACCGCGAGTACGAGGCCTGGCAGGCCTTCTACGAGCGCACCGCCCGCGCCGCCCGCCGTATCTTCCCCACCCTCACCGAGCCGCTCCCCACCCGCGCCGCGCTCCGCGCCCGCGTGGACGACGCCGACACCTGGCGGATGCTCTTCGAGGACCCCCTGGGCGTCACCGTCGAGCGGGAGTTCGCCGACGACCTGGTCCGCGGCGTCGTCCTCACCGACGCCCTCATCGGCACCTTCGCCGACGCCCACGACCCGGCGCTGCTCCAGAACCGCTGCTTCCTCTACCACGTCATCGGCGGCGGCACCGGCGACTGGGACGTGCCCGTCGGCGGCATGGGCGCCCTCACCGACGCCCTCGCCGACGCGGCCCGCGCCGCCGGGGCCCACATCCTCACCGGTCACGAGGCCACCCGGATCGAGACCGACGGGCAGCGGGCCGCGATCACCTTCCGCACCGCCGACGGGGAGGGCACCGTCGAGGCGGGCCACGTCCTCGTCAACGCCTCACCCCGCGACCTCGCCGCCCTCCTCGGCCAGGCACCCCCGCCCGCCCCGGAAGGCGCCCAGCTCAAGGTCAACATGCTGCTGACCCGACTGCCGAAGCTCCGCGACCGCTCCGTCGACCCGCACGAGGCCTTCGCCGGCACCTTCCACATCGCCGAGGGGTACGGCCAGCTCGCCACCGCCCACGCCGAGGCCGCCGCCGGCCGGCTGCCCTCCGCCCCGCCCTCCGAGATCTACTGCCACTCCCTCACCGACCCCACGATCCTCGGCCCCGACCTGGCCGCCTCGGGCCACCACACCCTCACCCTGTTCGGGCTGTACACCCCCGCCCGGCTGTTCGCCGCCGACAACGACGGCACCCGCGCCGCGCTCCTCAAGGCCACCCTCGACCAGCTCGACGCCCACCTGGACGAGCCGATCGCCGACTGCCTCGCCCTCGACGCGGACGGCCGCCCCTGCATCGAGGCGAAGACCCCGCTCGACCTCGAACGCGAACTGCGCCTTCCCGGCGGCCACATCTTCCACCGCGACCTGTCCTTCCCGTACGCGGAGGAGGGCGGGGGCCGCTGGGGCGTCGAGACCGAGCACGCCAACGTGCTGCTGTGCGGCGCGGGCGCGGTCCGGGGCGGGGGAGTGAGCGGCGTCCCCGGCCACAACGCGGCGATGGCGGCACTGGGCCACTGACAGGACTCCGGCACGGGCCGCCCGACACGGGACGTCATCGCGTTCTCCCGGGCGGCCCTCCCCGATGGTGGCCTCTCCGTTCGGCCGCGTTGACCTCGCTCCGCCCCCGCCTGTGGTGTGAAGCTGATCTGCGAGCGCGCTTAAGAAATCCTCGATGGACCGCGAGCGCTCCGTACGGAAGATTCTCTTCCAGGGATCTTGGGCGCGCAGTCGTGCCCGTACCCCGCACATCACAGGACACGCACGTCGGGAGCCGTGGCATTGAAGGCGTTGGTCAAGCTGAAGGCGGAGCCGGGACTCTGGCTCACGGACGTGCCCGAGCCGGAGACCGGCCCCGGAGACGTGCTCATCAAGGTCAAGCGGACCGGTATCTGCGGCACCGACCTGCACATCCGCTCCTGGGACGGCTGGGCGCAGAAGACGATCACCACGCCCCTGACCGTCGGCCACGAGTTCGTCGGCGAGGTCGTCTCCGTCGGCCGTGACGTCGCCGACATCAACGTCGGCGACCTGGTCAGCGGAGAGGGCCACCTCGTCTGCGGCAAGTGCCGCAACTGTCTGGCCGGCCGCCGCCACCTCTGCCGCGCCACCATCGGCCTCGGCGTCGGCCGGGACGGCGCGTTCGCCGAGTACGTGGCGCTGCCCGCGTCCAACGTGTGGGTGCACCGCGTCCCCGTCGACCTCGACATCGCCGCGATCTTCGACCCCTTCGGCAACGCCGTGCACACCGCGCTGTCCTTCCCGCTCGTCGGCGAGGACGTCCTCGTCACCGGCGCGGGCCCGATCGGCATCATGGCCGCCGCCGTCGCCAGGCACGCCGGCGCCCGCAGCGTCATGATCACCGACGTCAGCGAGGAGCGCCTCGCCCTGGCGCGCAAGACGGGCGTCACCCTCGCCCTCAACGTCGCCGAGCACACCATCGCCGACGGCCAGCGCACCCTCGGGCTCAAGGAGGGCTTCGACGTCGGCCTGGAGATGTCCGGCAACCCGCGCGCGATGCGCGACATGGTCGCCAACATGACCCACGGCGGCAAGATCGCCATGCTGGGCCTGCCCAGCGAGGACTTCGCCGTGGACTGGGCGAAGATCGTCACCTCCATGATCACGATCAAGGGCATCTACGGCCGCGAGATGTTCGAGACCTGGTACGCGATGTCGGTGCTCCTGGAGGGCGGACTCGACCTCTCGCCCGTCGTCACCGGACGCTACGCGTACACCGACTTCGAGGCCGCCTTCGACGACGCGGCCTCCGGCAAGAGCGGCAAGATCATCCTCGACTGGACTGCGGGAGCCTGACCCATGTTCGATTCCGTACGCGACGACATCCGTGCCACCCTCGAAGAGATCCGGCAGGCCGGGCTCCACAAGCCCGAGCGGGTCATCGGCACCCCCCAGTCGGCCACCGTCGCCGTCACCTCGGGCGGCCGCCCCGGCGAGGTGCTCAACTTCTGCGCCAACAACTACCTCGGCCTCGCCGACCACCCCGAGGTGATCGCCGCCGCCCACGAGGCGCTCGACCGCTGGGGCTACGGCATGGCGTCCGTCCGCTTCATCTGCGGCACGCAGGAGGTGCACAAGGAGCTTGAGGCGCGCCTCTCGTCCTTCCTCGGCCAGGAGGACACGATCCTCTACTCCTCCTGCTTCGACGCCAACGGCGGAGTCTTCGAGACGATCCTCGGCCCCGAGGACGCCGTCATCTCCGACGCCCTCAACCACGCCTCGATCATCGACGGCATCCGCCTCTCCAAGGCCCGCCGCTTCCGCTACGCCAACCGCGACATGGCCGACCTGGAGCAGCAGCTCAAGGAGGCCACGGAGGGCGGCGCCCGGCGCAAGCTCATCGTCACCGACGGCGTCTTCTCCATGGACGGCTACGTTGCCCCGCTCGGGGAGATCTGCGACCTGGCCGAGCGCTACGACGCCATGGTCATGGTCGACGACTCGCACGCCGTCGGCTTCGTCGGCCCCGGCGGCCGCGGCACCCCCGAGCTGCACGGCGTCATGGACCGCGTCGACATCATCACCGGCACCCTCGGCAAGGCCCTCGGCGGTGCCTCCGGCGGTTACGTCGCCGCCCGCGCCGAGATCGTCGCCCTGCTGCGCCAGCGCTCCCGCCCGTACCTCTTCTCGAACACCCTCGCCCCGGTGATCGCCGCCGCCTCCCTCAAGGTCCTCGACCTGCTGGAGTCCGCCGGTGACCTCCGCGACCGGCTGCGCGCCAACACCGAGCTGTTCCGGACCCGGATGACGGCGGAGGGCTTCGACATCCTCCCCGGCGACCACGCCATCGCCCCCGTCATGATCGGCGACGCGTCCGAGGCCGGCCGCATGGCCGAGCTGCTCCTGGAGCGCGGGGTGTACGTGATCGGCTTCTCGTACCCGGTCGTGCCGCAGGGCAAGGCCCGCATCCGTGTCCAGCTCTCCGCCGCCCACTCCACGGAGGACGTGAACCGGGCCGTCGACGCCTTCGTCGACGCCCGCGCGGCCCTGCGGGGCTGAGGCGGGAGCGGGCCCCCCGGCCTGCGAGACTAGGGGCATGATCGAAGCGCGGCGGTTGCACATCCTCCGTGCGGTGGCCGACCACCGCACGGTCACGGCGGCGGCCGCCGCGCTCTATCTCACCCCCTCCGCCGTCTCCCAGCAGCTCGCCGCCCTGGAGCAGGAGACCGGCCACCGCCTGGTGGACCGCAGCGCCCGGGGCGCGCGCCTCACCCCGGCCGGCGAGATCCTGCTCAGCCACGCCAACGCCGTCCTCGCCCAGCTGGAGCGCGCCGAGTCCGAACTCGCCGCCTACAGCTCCGGCGAGGCCGGTACGGTCACGGTCGCCGCCTTCGCCACCGGCATCGGCCTCGTGGTGGCCCCGGCCATCAGGGCACTGGCCGACTCCGCCCCCGGCATCCGGGTCCGCGTGCGCGACGCCGAGGGCGACGAGAGCCTGCTCATGGTCCTCGACCGGCAGGTCGACGTGGCCGTCGCCGTCGAGTACCGGGGCGCTCCGGGCGAGGACGACGCCCGCCTCACCCGCGTCCCGCTCTACGCGGAGCCCTTCGACGCGGTGCTGCCGCCCGGCCACCCGCTGGCGACCGGCGAGCGGGTCGCGCTCGGCGACCTCGCGAAGGACGCCTGGATCGGCCAGTCCGCCGGCAACCCCTGCCATGACGTGACCGTCCTGGCCTGCGAGTACGCCGGGTTCACGCTGAACCCCGAGCACTCCTCCGACGACTTCCGCGCCGTCGTCGCCCTCGCGGCCGCCTCCGCCGGCGTGGCACTCGTACCGCGCTCGGCCCTGCGCGGCATGGAACTCACCGGCGTGGAGGTCCGCCCCATCGAGGGCGTCGCCCCGACCCGTAGGGTCTTCGCCGCCGTCCGCCGAGGCGCGGAGGACCACCCGCTGATCAGCCCGGTACTGACCGCCCTGCGCGTGGCGTCGGATTCCGGCGCCTGAGGGCGCGGTGTCGGCCAAACACCGTTCGGGCGCTGGCGGAGCCCCGTACGCCCCACCAGACTGGCGACCGTGGAAACCATGGTGCCTGTCAGTCACGGTGAAGTCTGGGCGGACGACGCGGGCGGGGACGGCCTGCCACTGGTCCTGCTCCATCCCGGCGTCGGCGACTCCGCGGTGTGGGACCCGGTCCTGCCGGCGCTCGTCGCACGGCACCGGGTGATCCGCTACGACGTGCGCGGCTACGGACGCTCACCCGCGCCCACCGCCGCGTACTCCCCGGTCCGCGATCTGGCGGAGATCCTCGATCGTTTCGAGATCGAGCGGGCGGTCCTGGTGGGCTCCAGCATGGGCGGGGCCACTTCGGTCGACTTCGCCCTGGAGTCGCCCGAGCGGGTGGCGGGCCTCGCCCTCCTCGTTCCCGGGGTCACCGGTTACGACGGGCTTGCCTCGGGCGAGTTCTTCGAGCGTCTCGAACCGCTGGCCACGGCCGGCGACATGGACGGCATCGTCCGGCTCGGCCTCCGCTCGTGGGCGAAGGCCGGCGGAGGCACCCCCGAGTCCGACCCGGTCGCGGCCGCCCTCTGCCGGGCCGTGCTCCCCGCCTGGTTCAGCAACATCGGCCACCAGCTCACCGGCCCGCCCGCCTTCGACCGGCTCGGCGAGATCTCCGCGCCGACCCTGCTCGCGCTGGGCGAGCTGGACCGGCCGGAGGTCGTGCGCTGCAACGAGGAGATGGCCGCACGCATCCCGGGCTGCCGCCTCGTCCGGCTGGCCGCCTCCGACCACTACCCGACGCTGAGGGAGCCGGAGCACATCGCCCGGCTGATCGAGGAGCTGTACGCGGAGGCGGCCTGAGCACCCGAGCCCTCGGTCGGCTGGACGGGTCGGGCTCAATCGGCCGACCTGGCCCAGCCGTTGGCCTCGATCCGGGCGCCGTCCACCGGCCGTGCCTCGTCGAACACCGGGCGCCCCGCTCCGTCGAGGAGCCGCAGCCCGTCCACGTACGCGCCGCGTCCCACGTACCGCTGGTCCGTGGTGTACCGCCAGCGCAGGAGCGCGTCCGGCCCGGGCAGCGGCGCGGACACGGTGCGCCAGACGCGGCCGGACCAGCCGCCGACCGTGCCCGTCGGGTGCTCGGTGGCGGCGTCGGTGGTGCCGTCGGTGGCGAAGGGAAGGGGTCGCCAGGTCGTGCCGCCGTCGGCCGAGGTCTCCAGGGCGACCCGGTCGGCGCCCGGCTCGGTATCCCACCACAGCGCGCACTCCAGGCGGGCGGCGCCCGTCACGTGAGGGAGCGTCAGGGTGGCCGTCGTGGCGCTCGCCATGCCGGAGAACCAAGCCGTACGGCCCCGGGCCGGTCGTACGGGCACTGCCCTGGCCAGCTCGTTCGCGGTGGCGACCCGGGGAGCCGAACCCGAGCGCCAGGTGCGCACCGGGTGCACCGAGTTGCCCAGGACGATCAGGAACGCGTCGGTCGTCGGGTCGAGGACGAGACTGGTGCCGGTGAAGCCGGTGTGCCCGGCGGTCCGGGGCGTGGCCATCGCGCCCATGTACCAGTGCTGGTAGAGCTCGAAGCCGAGCCCGTGCTCGTCGCCGGGGAAGGCCGTGTTGAAGTCGGTGAACATCAGCTCCACCGAGGCGGGGGAGAGGATGCGGGCCTGACCGTACGCCCCGCCGTTGAGCAGGGTGCGGGCGAGGATCGCGAGGTCCCAGGCGCGGGAGAAGATCCCGGCGTGGCCCGCGACCCCGCCCAGGCTGTGGGCGTTCTCGTCGTGGACCTCGCCCCGGACCATGCCCCGGTCGAGGCCGGACCACGGGGGC
The DNA here is from genome assembly GCF_026341815.1 of Streptomyces sp. NBC_00572. Classification (GTDB taxonomy): domain Bacteria; phylum Actinomycetota; class Actinomycetes; order Streptomycetales; family Streptomycetaceae; genus Streptomyces. The sequence goes on along the minus strand of NZ_JAPENX010000002.1, from coordinate 532,996 downwards.
CGGGCGTCCTCGGTGGCGGCGACGTCCGGCAGCCAGGAGAGCGGGGGATTGAAACGAGTGCGGTGCATCCCGAGCGGAGCAGTGATCTCGTCGTGGAGCAGGACATCCAGACCGAGACCGGTGATCTCCTCCAGGATCAGCTGAAGCGCGATCAGATTCAGATCCGAGTAGAGGTATGTCGAGCCCGGTGGGTTCGACGGCACCTCGTTCCAGATCAGCCGCAGCTTCCCCTCCCGCGTCGGCTCCTTGTACAGCGGGATCCAGGACCGGAACCCGGAGGTGTGGGTGAGCAGCTGACGGACCGTGACGTCCTGCTTCCCGCCGCCGCCGAACTCCGGCAGGTACGCGGTGACCTTCGCTTCCAGGCCGAGGTTCCCGCGCTCGATCTGCTGCACGGCGAGGATCGAGGTGAAGAGCTTGGAGACCGACGCCAGGTCGAAGACGGTGTCCTCGGCCATCGGGACCTGCTCGTGCGGTGGCAGCTCCACCCCGGAGTCGGTCTTCTCGTCGTACGCCGCGTACCGCACCGCCATGCCGATCGGCCGGTGCAGAGCCACCGTCCCGCCCCGCCCGGCGAGTAGCACGGCCCCCGCGTACCAGGGGTGGGTGGGGGAGGGCGCGAGGAAGGCCTCGGCCTCCGTGACGAGCCGGTCCAGGTGCCCGGCGAGCAGCCCCGCCCGCTCGGCCGATCCGTGCCGCAACGTGGTCCGCCGCGCGGCCGCGCCGGCCCCGCCCCCGTTCCCGCCGCGGCTCCCGGACCCGGGATCCGGGGCTGCCGCGGCCCCCGGCACCGTACCGATCATCAGCGCACCTCCCAGGGCGAGCACCCCGCCGCCGAAAGCGCGACGGCTCAGCCCGCCCTGACCTCTCGTCATGTCCTCCGTCATGCCCACCCTCTCCCACGGTCGCCGCGAACGAAACGTCGACAGGCGGTGCGGGTGCTTCCCGGTGTACTCCCCGTGCCCTTCGAGCAAAGAATCTGACGATGCATCAGAAAACCTCTTCCCTCCGGCGCGCCGCTGCGGCATCCTGCCGCCCATGAAGACGGAGCTGAGTCGCACACTGGGGATCGAGCACGCCATCTTCGGCTTCACGCCCTTCCCCGCGGTGGCCGCCGCACTCACCAGAGCCGGCGGATTCGGAGTCCTCGGCGCGGTCCGCTACACCGACCCCGACGAACTCGCCCGCGACCTCGACTGGATGCAGGCGCACACCGACGGCCTGCCCTACGGCCTCGACGTCGTGATGCCCGCGAAGAAGGTCGAGGGGGTGACCGAGGCCGAGGTCGAGGCGATGATTCCGGAGGAGCACCGGGCGTTCGTCCGGGCCACCCTCGCCAAGCACGGCGTGCCCGAACTCGCCGAGGGCGAGGCCTCCGGCTGGCGCATCACCGGCTGGATGGAGCAGGTCGCCCGCAACCAGCTCGACGTGGCCTTCGACTACCCGATCAAACTCCTGGCCAACGCCCTCGGATCACCGCCCCCGGACGTCGTCGCCCGTGCCCACGACCACGGCGTCCTCGTCGCCGCACTCGCCGGCAGCGCCAGGCACGCCCGCCACCACGCCGACGCCGGGATCGACATCGTCGTCGCCCAGGGGTACGAGGCCGGCGGCCACACCGGCGAGATCGCCTCGATGGTCCTCACTCCCGAGGTCGTGGACGCCGTGTCCCCGCTGCCCGTGCTCGCCGCGGGCGGCATCGGCAGCGGGGAGCAGATCGCCGCCGGACTCGCCCTCGGCGCCCAGGGCGTCTGGCTCGGCTCGATCTGGCTCACCACCACCGAGGCCGAACTGCACTCCCGCGCCCTCACCGCCAAGCTGCTCGCCGCCGGTTCCGGCGACACCGTCCGCTCCCGTGCCCTGACCGGCAAGCCCGCCCGGCAGCTCCGCACCGAGTGGACGGACGCCTGGGACGACCCGGCGGGACCGGGCCCGCTCCCCATGCCGCTCCAGGGACTTCTGGTCGCCGAGGCCGTCTCCCGTATCCAGCGGCACGAGGTCGAACCGCTGCTCGGCACCCCCGTGGGGCAGATCGTCGGCCGGATGAACGCGGAGCGCAGCGTCCAGCAGGTCGTCGACGAGCTCACCCGCGGCTTCGAGAAGGCCGTCGACCGCATCAACCGCATCGCCGGACGGAGCGAGGCATGAGCCAGTCAGCCACAGCCACCGGATTCTGGTCCCAGGCCGCCGCCGACCCCGGCCGTACGGTCCTGGTCGCGCCCGACGGCGAGGAGTGGACCGCCGGCCGGCTGCACACCGAGGCCAACCGGCTGGTCCACGGGCTGCGCGCCGCCGGTCTCGAACGCGGCGACGCCTTCGCCGTCGTCCTCCCCAACGGCCCCGAGTTCTTCACCGCCCATCTGGCCGCCACCCAGGCCGGGTTCTACCTCGTCCCCGTCAACCACCACTTCGTCGGCCCCGAGATCGCCTGGATCGTCGCCGACTCCGGCGCCAAGGTCCTCATCGCCCACGAACGCTTCGCCGAAGCGGTGACGCTCGCCGCCGACGAGGCCGGACTCGCGGCCACCCACCGGTATGCCGTCGGTACGATCCCCGGCTTCCGCCCGTACGCCGAGCTGCTCGAAGGCCAGGACGGGTCCGCGCCCGCCGAGCGGACCCTCGGCTGGGTCATGAACTACACCTCCGGCACCACCGGACGTCCCCGCGGCATCCGCCGCCCGCTCCCCGGAAAGCTTCCCGAGGAGACCCATCTCGGCGGCTTCCTCGGCATCTTCGGCATCCGGCCCGCCGACGGGAACGTCCACCTCGTCTGCTCGCCGCTCTACCACACGGCCGTGCTCCAGTTCGCCGCCGCCGCCCTGCACCTCGGGCACCCGCTGGTCCTGATGGACCGATGGGCACCGGAGGAGATGCTCCGCCTGATCGACCGGTACGACTGCACCCACACCCACATGGTTCCCACCCAGTTCCACCGGCTGCTCTCGCTGCCCCAGGAGGTGCGGGACCGGTACGACGTATCCTCCATGCGCCACGCGATCCACGGCGCCGCACCCTGCCCCGAGCACGTCAAGCGGGCGATGATCGACTGGTGGGGGCGGTGCGTCGAGGAGTACTACGCGGCCAGCGAGGGCGGCGGTGCGTTCGCGACCGCCGAGGAGTGGCTGAAGAAGCCCGGGACGGTCGGCAGGGCCTGGCCCATCAGCGAACTCGCCGTCTTCGACGACGACGGGGTGCGGCTGCCGCCCGGTGAACTCGGCACCGTCTACCTGAAGATGAACACCGGTGGTTTCCAGTACCACAAGGACGAGGCGAAGACCGCGAAGAACCGCATCGGCGACTTCTTCACCGTCGGGGACCTCGGGGTCCTCGACGAGGACGGCTATCTCTTCCTCCGCGACCGCAAGATCGACATGATCATCTCCGGTGGGGTCAACATCTACCCGGCCGAGATCGAGGCCGCCCTCTTCGCCCACCCCGCCGTCGCCGACGCCGCCGCCTTCGGCATCCCGCACGCCGACTGGGGCGAGGAGGTCAAGGCGGTCGTCGAGGCGGCCGAGGGCCACACGCCCGGCGCCGCGCTCGCCGACGAGATCCTGACCCACTGCGCCGACCGCCTCGCGGGCTTCAAACGACCGAAGTCGGTCGACTTCGTCGAGACCATGCCCCGCGACCCCAACGGCAAGCTGTACAAGCGACGTCTCCGCGACCCGTACTGGGAGGGCCACGACCGCCCGCTCTAGAGCTGTCCGGGCGCACCGACCGCCGGTTCCGGCGCGGCCGCCGGCGGTCGAGCCGATCCGGACCCGCGGGTCGGCGTCCCGTCCCCCTAAGGCCTGTCCGACCATTCCCGTCGGGGCCGGCCCGCCCGGCACGCGCGCTCGCCGCACGCACCGAACGACCCGGCCCGATCCGACGCCAATTGTCGGGCAGGCCCTGGGGCCCGTCCGCCTGATCGACAAGACACCCCCTAGACTTCGTGCGCGAGGAGGTCTCCCACGGTGACCTCCTTCCCCGTTCGGCACGGAGCTTGAGAGGGACGACACGATGGCGGGCCGCGATCCCTCCGTACTGGACGACCCGGTGGGTGAGTCCCTCCGGGGCCGTCACGCGCATCTCGCCCGCCGCGTCGGCCTGGCCGCCACCTATCTCCCGGACGTCTCGACCTTCGCCGCCGTGTCCACCGACCCGGATCCGGCGAGGTGGGCCGACCTCACCGAACTCCTCGGCCGGGGCGAGTTCGCCGACATGTTCAGCTGCCCGGTGCTCCCGCCGTCGGACTGGGAGCCCGTCTTCGTCCTGGAAGGCCGCCAGATGATCCGGCCGGGCGACGGCGCGTCCGACCCTCAGGGAGACGAGACGGACGACGGCGTGGTCGAACTGGGCGCGGACAGCGTGCCCGAGATGCTCGACCTCGTCGAACGCACCCGGCCCGGGCCGTTCTGGGCCCGTACCCCCGAACTCGGCACCTACCTCGGCATCCGCGAGAAGGGCACGCTGGTGGCCATGGCCGGCGAGCGGCTCCGGCCCCCGGGCTGGACCGAGATCAGCGCGGTCTGCACCGTGCCCGAGGCCCGTGGGCGGGGCCACGCCGCCCGCCTGGTCGGCGCGCTCGCCGGGCGCATCGAGGCACGGGGCGAAGCGCCCTTCCTCCACGTGGCCGAGGCGAACACCGGGGCGATCGCCCTCTACGAGAAGCTCGGCTTCGTGACCCGCAAGCACGTGACCTTCCGCGGCTTCCGCACGCCGTAGGCCCCGCTTCCCGCCTCAGGGCAGGGGTGCGAGCAGCTCGTCCAGTTCGGCCGTGAAGAGCAGGGCCGGGTCGAGGTCCATGCCGGTGAAGTGGCCCGCGAGTTCCAGCGACAGGACGCCGTGCAGGCGGGTCCAGAAGGTCAGGAACCGGTGGAGGGCCCCTGGTGGGGCGGGGTGGCCGGCGGCCCAGTCCCGATGCTCCTCCAGGTAGCTGCCGAAGGAGGTCGCGGCGCCCGCCCGGGGGAGTGCCGCGCACGCGTCGAGCAGCGTCGTCATGATCGCGGAGGAGAGGGCGGTGGTGTCCGCCGGCGCGTGGTAGCCGGGGATGGGCGTGCCGTAGACGAGGAAGTACCGCTGAGGGTCCGTCAGGGCCCAGTCGCGCAGGGCATGTGCGAGCCCGGAGAGGTCGGCACCGGCGGCCGAGGCCCTGCGGAGCGTGTCGGCGAGGCTCTGGTAGGCCTCCCGGACGAGTTCGGTGATCAGGTCGTCGCGGCTGGCGAAGTAGCGGTAGAGCGCGGGTCCGCTCATGCCCATCTGCTTGGCGATCGCGTTGAGGGAGAGCGCGGAGGCTCCCGCCGTGGCGATCTGCTCCCATGCGCGTTTCGTGATCTCCGCCCGCACCTGGGCCCGATAGCGCTCCCGTGGGGTGTTCGTGCCTGTCGCCGCAGCCATGGTCTGCCACCGTCCCCGTTCATCCGGCTACAACCTCAAGGGTTGGTGAGAAGTTATCACGCACCCGTTGACCCTTCACTGGGTGGCGAGTTACAACTTATAACGAAAGCGTGACCCTCTACCGAAGGGGTGGACGGTGCTCACGCCCCGACCGACAGAGGAGAACTCCATGTCCGGCACCCGCAGCACCGGCATCCGCGCCGCCCTCGTCACCGTCCCGGTCGTCCTCGGCCTCCTCGGCGCCACCGCCGCGCCCGTCGGGGCTGCCGCGTCCACCGGCTCCCGCGCCGCCGGTCCCCGCCCCGGGGCTTCCCTCACCTGCCGAGGCGAGGGCGTCGTCCCCGACGCCCTCGTCCGCCACCGGACCGAGATCGTGATCAACGCCCCGCTGCGCACCATCTGGAAGCTGCAGACCGACGTGGAGCGCTGGCCGTCCTGGCAGGCTCCCGTCGAGTCCGTGGAGCGTCTCGATCACGGCCCTCTCCGCAGGGGTTCGGCCTTCCGGTGGACGATGCCGATCCCGCCCATCCCCTCGATTCCCGCCACGAGCCTGGAGATCACCTCGACCGTCCGGCAGATCAAGCACCACGCGTGCATCCGCTGGACCGGCCCCGCGATCGGCGAAGGGTTGCGCATCGACGGCGTCCATGTCTGGAACTTCACCGAGGTCAGCGGTGGCGTCCGGGTCAGCACCGAGGAGACCCACACCGGCCCCCAGGTCGAAGCGGACGTTCCCACCGCGAACGGGCTTCTCCGCGAGGGCCTCGAAGCGTGGCTGCGGGACCTGAAGGCCGCCGCCGAAGCCCCTGCCCACAGCCTGCCGCGCTGACCCGTGGCCAGGTCGCGGCGCCGACGCCCTGGACGGCGCGGGCGGCCACCGCCCTGCCCCTCGGGTGGGCCGCGCTACCCTCCGGGCGCGACCCGGATGCGGGTGAGTGTCGGGATCAACTGCGCCTCCTCGTACGTGAAGTGTTCCTCCAGGCGGGTCGCCAGTCGGTCCACCTCGGCGCGGAGGGCCGCCGGTGCGGCTCCCGAGGTGAGGAGTGCCTCCAGTTCCTCCACCGTGCGGGCGACCACCTTGTGCTCCTCGCGCATCCGGGCCAGGGAGTCGGACAGTTCGGGGAACTGCCGCTCCAGGAGGTCGAAGACGCTGTCCTCGTTGTGGTGGTGGGCGTGCAGCGCGCCGCAGAACGTCAGGCAGTGGCGGGCGAGCTGCCGCCCGAGATCCGGCGCGCCCGACGCCGCCGCCGCTCCCACCGCCGTGTCCGGTGACGTGGAGCCGAGGCCCTCGCGTAACGCGGCCAGTTCCGCGCGGAGTTCGGCGTGGACCGTGACCAGGTGGTCGGCGATCGCGTGGTGCCGCACCGGGTCCGTGAGGTCCACGCGGTGCAGGGCGACGACGGGGATGGTCCTGTCCGTGCCGGCCTGGTAGGCGGCGAACCCCGGATCGCGGGTGGCCTGTTCCGCGTACAGCCGGTCCCGTTCCTCGCCCTCCGTCACCACCGCCGTCGCCGCGAAGCGTTCGACGGTGCCCTCCGGGGTGCCGAGCTCGACGGTCACGTGCGGGTCGGCGCGGAGGTTGTGGAACCAGGTGGGGTGCTTCGGTCCGCCGGCGTTCGACGCGAAGACGAGCAGCCGCGCCCCGTCGCGTACGAACACGGCGGGGTTGGTGTGCGGGCGGCCGCTGCGGGCGCCCGTCGTGGTGAGCAGGAGCAGGGCCGCGCCCTCGAACATCCCGCCCACGCGACCGCCGTTGGCGCGGAACTCCTCGATGACCTGTCGGTTGAAATCGGACATGGGGGTGCCTTCCGGTAGCATCGATCCCGACGGATCTATTTGCTTTGAAAGCAAAGCTAAAAGGGAGGGTGCAGGGTGTCAACCGCACACCAGGGGGACGAGGCCGCCGACGGGCCGGAACTGGACGAGGCCGTGCGCACGTTGCTGCTGCTCATGCCCCGGATGGTCTCGCGGGCGAAGCGCATCAGGATTCCGGACGAACTGCAGTCCTTCACGCTCGCGCCCCGCCATCTCTCCCTGCTCGCCTACCTCCTGTTCGACGGGTCGCTGAGCGTCAACGAGCTCGCCGCCCGGCTGGAGATCGCCCCCACGACCGTGAGCCTGATGGTGGGGGACCTGGCGAAGAAGGGCGTACTGGAACGGGTGGAGGACCCCGCCGACCGCAGGCGCAAGATCGTCTCCATCGCGCCCGCGCACAGCGCCGCCATCGACGGCTGGCTCGGCCGCAGTGCCGACGCCTGGCGCACGGCCCTCGCCCCGCTCGACGCGGCGCAGCGGCGGATGTTCCTGGAGACCCTCACCGCGTACGAGCGCGGCCTCAGCGACCCCCTGGATTGACCGAACCGGGCGAAAGCCCCCTTTGTGGCAGGATGCGGATCATGAGTTCGAGCACGGCGTCATTGACACGGCAGTGGACCACCTGGGGGCCGGTGGTGGCGGCGCTTGTGCTTGTCGCGGCCTGGGGGCGAGACCTCCCGGGCTTCGCCGTCGGGCTCATCGCGCTCTGCCTGATCGCGGCCGTCCTCGCCGCGGTCCACCACGCCGAGGTGATCGCCCATCGGGTGGGCGAACCCTACGGTTCGCTCGTCCTCGCCGTGGCCGTCACCGTCATCGAGGTCGGACTCATCGTCTCGCTGATGGTGGGAGGCGGCGAGAAGACCTCGACCTACGCGCGTGACACCGTCTTCGCCGCCGTCATGATCACCTGCAACGGCATCGTCGGTCTCTCCCTCCTCGTCGGCGCGCTCCGCAACCGGATCGCGGTCTTCAACGCCGAGGGTTCCGGCGGCGCGCTCGCCACCGTCTGCACCCTGGCCACGATGACGCTGGTCCTGCCGACCTTCACCACCAGCCATCCGGGCCCCGAGTTCTCCGGCGTCCAGCTCGCCTTCGCCGCCGTCGCCTCCCTCTGCCTGTACGGGGTGTTCGTCGGTGTCCAGACCGTGCGGCACCGGGACTACTTCCTCCCGGTACCGCGACCCGGCCACGACTCCGAGGACGACCACGCGGACCCGCCGACCCGGCGCGACGCCTGGACCAGCCTCGGGCTCCTCGTCGTCGCCCTCGTCGCCGTCGTCGGCAACGCCAAGCTGATCTCGCCGACCATCGAGGACGTCGTCCAGTCGGCGGGCCTGCCCAAGGCGGTCGTCGGTGTCGTCATCGCCCTGATGGTGCTGCTGCCGGAGACCCTCGCCGCTGTCCGCGCGGCCCGCCGGGACCGTGTCCAGACCAGCCTCAACCTCGCGTACGGCTCCGCGATCGCCAGCATCGGCCTGACGATTCCGGCGATCGCGCTCGCCTCGATCTGGCTGTCCGGACCCCTGGTGCTTGGCCTGGGGCCGCTCCACATGGTCCTGCTCGTCCTCACCGGTGTGGTGAGCGCCCTGACCGTGGTGCCCGGACGGGCCACGCTCCTCCAGGGCGGCGTCCATCTCGCGATCTTCGCCGCCTTCGTGTTCCTGTCGTTCAGTCCCTGAGGAGCCCGGCGAGCGGACTCCGAAGAACCGTTCAGCCCCTGACGACCACCACCCGCAGCGCCGGCGAGCGCAGGATGTCCTTCTCGCAGAACCGGGAGGTCACCCAGCGCTCGCCCGCGTACAGCCGGGTCTGGTCGCTGTAGTGCGGCGACATCGGGTTCGAGGACTGCGCGTACGAGAGCAGGGTGCGGGCCACCGGGCACCGGCTGCCGTCCCAGCCCACCGCCTGCACATGACTGGTCCCGGTGGTGACCTCCGTGTAGCCGCCGCCCGCCGCGTTCCACACCGACTCGGTCTTGTTCCAGATGCCCAGCGACTCGGTGCCGCCGCTCACCGGGATCCGCGACCCGTTCCGTACGACGAACTGGTGCGCGCCGAGCGGTGCGTCCAGCGGGATGCCCGCCGTCCGCAGCTCCGCCACCGCATCCGCCAGGGCCTTCGCGAAGCCGGGCGCCGCTGTGTTGAGCGTGTTCGGGGTGCGGACCGGGTCGGCCGGCGAGAACGGCACCGTCCACTGCCGGGCAGGCGGCGTCGCGGCCGTGAACTTCCGCCAGAAGCGGTCGAAGAGCAGCGCTCCCCGGCTGTCCGTGTTCACCGTGCGGTCCCAGGCGCCGATCACCCGGCAGGCCTCGGGATCGCCCGGCAGCGCGGCCTCGCAGGCCCGCGCCGCATCGGCGGCCGCCAGGTCACCGGCCGGGGCCCGGTTGGCGAACTGCTGCCGCTGGAGGTCGGCCACCGTCAGATCGCCCCGCGCCGCCATCGCCGCCACGTCCTCGACACCGCCCCGGGTACGCAGCGAGCGCGGGGTCGCGATCGACCCGAAGACCCGCTCGTAGCCGGTCAGCGGCCGGTCGGCGTTGGTCAGCCAGGCGCTGTCGTTGGAGTTCTCCACGTACGGGGTGTCCCGCAGCACCGGCATCCTCGCCGGGCCGAAGACCCCCGGCTGCACCGCCTCCGGGTCGGAGCCGAGCGCGCAGTCCGACCGCGAGCCGTCGAGCACCGCGACACCCGAGGACGGGTAGGTGGCCCGGCCGAGCGGCGTGGAGCAGCGCGCGACGAGCTCGTCCGTGATCCGGGGGAGCACCTGGGACTGCGTGAAGAGGGAGTGCCCCGCCGAGTCCGCCGCGATCGTGTTGACCCAGGGCAGCCCCTGCGTACGCCGCAGCGTGTCGGCCATGTCCTGGACGGAGCGGGCCTTGCCGAAGCCGAGCGCGGTGTCGGAGCCGCGCAGATTGGCCACGTTGGGATCGTTGAGCGCGTACGCCGTGGTCGTGGTCCACGGCAGCGGAAGCTGGTTGCCGAGGGCGCCGACGACCGGGCCGTACCGGGTCCACCACTGGGTACGGGTCACGGGCGCGCCGTCCTTGACGGGCACGGTCACCTGACGCGGGGTCATCCGCTCCGGCCGGCCGTCCACCAGGTACGAGGTCGGATCGCCCGGGGCGAGCGTCAGCTGGTGCAGGTTGAGCGGGACGCCGGTGGCGACGGTGTGGCTCCAGGCCACCTTGTCGTTGAAGCCGATGTTGACGACGGTCGTGCCGAGGAGCGAGGCGCCCGAGACGTTCAGCTCGCCGGGGATGGTCTGCTGCGACTGCCAGAAGCGGCGGCCGCCCTGCCATGGATAGTGGGGATTGCCCAGGAGCAGTCCACGTCCGTTCGCCGTGGTGGCGCCCGAGAAGGCGACGGCGTTGGAACCCATGGTGGCGTTCTCGGCGGCGAACAACTCCCGGGCGGCCTCGGCGGCCCGGTCGGGCTCGGGCACCCGTCCGGTGGTCGTGCCGGGCGGTGCGGCGGCCGGCGGCCGGGCGCCGGTGATGCCGTCGACGGCGCGGCCCTCTCCGCCGAGCACGGAGACGGCGTAGCCGCGCCGTGCCACATCGAGGGCGGTCACCGGGCGGACCCACTCGGCCTCGGCGCAGGCGGGATCCGTGACGCGGTTCTTCCGCAGCCAGGCGTTGTACCCGGCCGCCCAGCCGCGCATCAGTTCCTTGAGGTCACGGCTGGGACCGGCGGGCGCGGGCGTCCTGAGCAGCGCCTCGACGGTTCCGGCGTCCTTCACCCCGCGGAAGTAGAGGTCACTGGAGAGGTTCGTGGCGGCGGAGGAGAGCGAGCCGTCCGTGCCGGCGTCCGGGCCGAAGTACCGGGAGCGCTCGCCGTTCACGGTCAGGAAACCGTCCGCGAGCGTGCAGACCTGGTCGGCGGCCTGGGCCCAGCCCGTCCCGAAGCCGAGGTTCGCGTAGTCCTTGGCCACGATGTGCGGGATGCCGTACTCGGTGTACCGGATGACGGCCGAGAGGCCCCGGTCGAGCGGGTGGTGGCTCCGGCCCCCGGAGTCGGCGACCGCGGCGCCGGGCAGCGTGGCGGTGACGACGGCGAGGGCGGCTCCGGTGAGCGCCAGGTGTTTCAGGCGGGTGCGGAGGTGCAAGATTCCTCCCAACGGGCGGATGAGCACTGCAGGTTGGACCATGCACCCAGTTGCGCGTCCCCTTGTCAACATCCCGTTCGGTATCCGAGGTCCGGGCATGTGCGGCGCGCCGCACGGTACTTGACCTCCGCCGGGTGCGCGCCGAGGATCACCGCATGGATCGACTCCTCAGCCGCGCCGTCGACGGTGTCCTGCGCATGAGCGCCCAGCGCGTCCCCGACCGCATCGCCCTCCGCTACGCGGAACGGACCTGGACGTACGCCGAGCTGGACGCGGCCGTCTCCGCCGCGGCGGCCGTCCTGCGCGAACCGCACCACCTCGGCCTGCCCGAGGCCGCCCGGGTCGCGACCTACGCGCACAACTCGGACGCCTACCTCATCGCGTTCCTCGCCTGCTCCCGGGCGGGCCTGATCCACGTGCCGGTCAACCACCACCTGACCGGCGAGGACCTCACGTACCTCCTGGAGCAGTCGGACACCTCCCTCGTCCTCGCCGACCCCGCCCTCGCGGAGCGCGTACCGGACGGCTTCGCGGTCAAGGCGCTGCGGGACGCGCCCGGTTCACTCCTCGACGCGCTCGCCACGCCGGAGACGTACGACACCGACCGCGACGCCCGGGAATTCGTCCAGCTCCTCTACACCTCGGGCACGACCGCCCTGCCCAAGGGCGCGATGATGACCCACCGGGCCCTGGTCCACGAGTACGCCAGCGCGATCGAGGCCCTCGACCTGCACGAGGACGACCGGCCGGTGCACGCGCTGCCGCTCTACCACTCGGCCCAGATGCACGTCTTCCTGCTGCCCTACCTGGCCGTCGGCGCCGAGAACACGATCGTCGACGGACCCGATCCGGCCGTCCTCTTCGACCTGGTCGAGGCGGGCCGAGCCGACAGCCTCTTCGCGCCGCCGACCGTCTGGATCGGCCTCGCCAACCACGCGGACTTCGCGAGCCGCGACCTGTCGGCCCTCCGCAAGGCCTACTACGGGGCGTCGATCATGCCCGTACCGGTCCTGGAGCGGCTGCGCGCCCGGCTGCCGGGACTGCGCTTCTACAACTGCTTCGGCCAGTCGGAGATCGGCCCGCTCGCCACCGTCCTCGGCCCCGACGAGCACGAGGGCCGGATGGACTCCTGCGGCCGGCCGGTCCGCCACGTCGAGGCCCGGGTCGTCGACGAGGACGGCAAGGACGTCCCCGACGGCACCCCCGGCGAGATCGTCTACCGCTCGCCGCAGCTGTGCGACGGGTACTGGCGCAAGCCCGAGGAGACAGAGGCGGCCTTCAAGGGCGGCTGGTTCCACTCGGGCGACCTCGCCGTCCGCGACGCCGAGGGCTATCTCACGATCGTCGACCGGGTGAAGGACGTCATCAACTCCGGGGGAGTGCTCGTCGCCTCCCGCCAGGTCGAGGACGCGCTCTACACCCACCCGGGCGTCGCCGAGGTCGCCGTGATCGGCCTCCCCGACGAGCGCTGGATCGAGGCGATCACGGCGGTGGTCGTCCCGCGCGGAGAGGTGACCGAGACGGAACTCCTCGCCCACGCCCGGGAGAAGCTGGCCCACTTCAAGGCCCCGAAGCGCATCCACTTCACCCCGGAGCTGCCCCGCAACGCGAGCGGCAAGATCCTGAAGCGGGAGCTGCGGGACCGGTACGCGGGGTCTGAGCCGCGTCCCTGACCTGCGGAGCCGTGGATCAGCGCCCTCGATCACCGCTTTCCGCGTCCGCGGTCACCGGCGACCATCGAGGGCGTGACCACCCCTGCACGCGTCAGCACGCTCGCCGTCCGCCAGGTGACAGCGGCCCCTCTCGCGATCGAGCTGCGTGTTGGAGAAGGTGGACATCGAGCGCGAGGCGCACGAAGGGAGTGAGCCGTACGAAGGGGTGGAGGTGTACTTCGGCCACCGCCACCCCACCGTGGCGAACGACCCCGGCTTCCTCTTCGAGCTGCGTGTCACCGACGACGAACCGGCCGAGGCACAAGCCCGCCGGTTGATCGACCTGATCACGTCCGACGACCCCGCACCACCGTCGAACGGCTCTGCGGACGGCTCCTCTCATCCCTGGTCGGCCTTCCGCAGGTCCACGATCCGCTTGATCTTGCCCACCGAGCGCTCCAGGGTCTCGGGGTCGACCACCTCCACGCCGACCGAGACACCGATCCCGTCCTTCACCGCCGCCGCGATCGACCGGGCCGCCTCCGCGCGCTGCTCGCCCGTCGCGCCCGCACGGGCCTCGGCCCGCACGGTCAGGGCGTCGAGCCGTCCCTCACGGGTCAGACGCAGCTGGAAGTGCGGGGCCACGGCCGGGGTCCGCAGGACGATCTCCTCGATCTGCGTGGGAAACAGGTTCACCCCGCGCAGGATGATCATGTCGTCGCTGCGGCCGGTGACCTTCTCCATCCGCCGGAACACCCGCGCCGTCCCCGGCAGCAGACGGGTCAGGTCGCGCGTCCGGTAGCGGACGATCGGCATGGCCTCCTTGGTGAGCGAGGTGAAGACCAGCTCCCCCTCCTCCCCGTCGGGCAGCACCTCGCCCGTGAACGGGTCCACGATCTCCGGGTAGAAGTGGTCCTCCCAGATGTGCAGGCCGTCCTTGGTCTCCACGCACTCCTGCGCCACGCCGGGGCCGATCACCTCCGACAGGCCGTATATGTCGACCGCGTCGATCGCGAAAGCCTCCTCGATCTCCTTCCGCATGGCCTCCGTCCACGGCTCGGCGCCGAACACCCCGACCTTCAGGGAGGTCGAGCGCGGGTCCACGCCCTGCCGCTCGAACTCGTCGAGCAGCGTGAGCATGTACGAGGGGGTCACCATGATGATCTCGGGGCGGAAGTCCTGGATGAGCTGCACCTGCCGGGCCGTCATGCCGCCCGAGGCGGGAATCACCGTGCATCCGAGGCGCTCCGCGCCGTAGTGGGCGCCGAGTCCGCCGGTGAACAGGCCGTATCCGTACGCCACGTGCACCTTGTGGCCCGGGCGGGCTCCGGCGGCGCGCAGCGACCGGGCGACCACGTCGGCCCACATGTCGAGGTCGCGGTCCGTGTAGCCGACGACGGTCGGACGGCCGGTGGTGCCGCTGGAGGCGTGGATGCGCCGGATCCTCGACTGGTCGACGGCGAACATGCCGAAGGGGTAGTGGTCCCGCAGGTCCGTCTTGGCGGTGAAGGGGAAGCGGGCCAGGTCCGCGAGCGTACGGCAGTCGTCCGGGGTCACCCCGGCCGCGTCGAAGGAGCGCCGGTAGAAGTCCACGTTCTCGTACGCGTGGCGCAGGCTCGCGCGCAGGCGCTCCAGCTGGAGCGCCGCCAGCTCCTCGCGTCCGAGCCGTTCGCCGCTGTCCAGCAGTTCCGTCATCGCGCCACTCCTCCACGGTCCCGGTCGTAAAACGGACTACCGATCATTCGGTAGATCCGTTCCGGGTCAGTAAAACCGGAGGTACCCGGGGGTTGGCAAGGGGGCGGCGGCACTTTTCCCCGCCCGTACGGCGGAGCGCGCGCGGCGCTCGCGGGCGGTCGCCGCCACCCGCGCGCATCGGCCCGCCCGCGCCGCAGGCAAGGGGCGGGGGCGGCTGTGCGTTACATCTGGGCGCGGAGAGTGACCAGCCCGAACCCGGCCCACGCCTCCCGAGACCCCGAGACCTCCAAGGCCCCCAGGAACCTCCGAAACCCCCAAGCCCCCCGAGTACCCCCGAGAACCCCAGGAACGGAGTCACCCATGTCGGTCGACACAGAGCCGACGGCCTCCCCGGCCCCCGTCCCCGCCGTCGAGATCCGCCAGGTCCAGCTCAGCCTCAGCACCGCCGCCGCCCGCAACCTCGCCACCACCACCAAGTCCGAGCCCCAGATGCAGGGCATCAGCTCCCGCTGGCTGCTCCGCACCCTTCCCTGGGTCCATACGCCCGGCGGCGCCTACCGGGTCAACCGCCGCCTCTCGTACGTCGTCGGCGACGGCCGCGTCACCTTCGTCAAGAGCGGCTCCAAGGTCGAGGTCATCCCCGCCGAACTGGCCGAACTGCCCCTCCTGCGCGGCTTCGACGACCCCACCCCGCTCAGTGCGCTCGCCGAGCGCTTCGTCCAGAAGGAGTACGAGCCCGGCCAGGTCGTCGTGCACGCCGGCCAAGCGGCCGACCACGTCCATCTGATCGCCCACGGCAAGATCGAGAAGATCGGCAGCGGCCAGTACGGCGACGAGACCCTCCTCGGGCGGCTCGGCGACGGCGATGCCTTCGGCGGCCAGGTCCTCGACGGGGAGGGCCGGTGGGAGTTCACGGCCAAGGCCGTCACCGCGTGCACCCTGCTCGTCCTGCCCCGTACCGCGTACCAGGCCGTGGCGGAGCAGTACGAGAACCTCCGCGACCACGTCCGCGGCCTCAGCCCCAACGGACACCGCCCCTCCACCAACAAGGCGGGCGAGGCGGCGATCGAACTCAGCGCCGGCCACGTCGGCGAGGCCGTGCTGCCCGGCGCCTACGCGGACTACGAACTCAAGCCGCGCGAGTACGAGCTCAGCGTCGCCCAGACCGTCCTCAAGGTCCACACCCGCGTCGCCGACCTCTACAACCAGCCGATGAACCAGACGGAGCAGCAGCTGCGCCTGACCGTCCAGGAACTCCGGGAGCGGCAGGAGTACGAACTCGTCAACAACCGCGAGTTCGGGCTGCTGCACAACACCGACTACGACCAGCGCATCCAGACCCACTCCGGCCCGCCCACGCCGGACGACCTCGACGACCTGCTGAGCATGCGGCGCGGCACCGAGTACCTCTTCGCCCACCCTCGGGCCATCGCCGCCTTCGGCAAGGAGTGCAACAAGCGCGGCCTGCTGCTCGGCACCGTGGACCTCGGCGGGCACCACATCCCGGCCTGGCGCGGGGTCCCCCTGCTGCCCTGCGGGAAGATCCCCGTCAGCGACCGGCAGAGCTCCTCGATCATCGCGGTCCGCACCGGCGAGGACAACGAAGGCGTCATCGGCCTCCACCAGACCGGCCTGCCCGACGAGATCGAGCCCGGTCTCAGCTGCCGCTTCATGGGCATCGACGAGAAGGCGATCATCTCCTACCTCGTCAGCGCCTACTACTCGGCCGCGATCCTCGTACCGGACGCGGTCGGCATTCTGGAGAACGTCGAGGTGCGCCCCCGCGCCTGACGACGCGGCGCGATCCCGGTCCCGTGGTGACAAGGAACCGAAGGGGCGCGGGCGGCCGGGTAATCCCGTTGCCGGGCGCAGAGCAGGGTGCTGGAGTGGCCCGCATGGAACTCCAGCACCTCCGTGACCTGTACGACCGTCAGCTGCGCCGCGAGGCCCGCCCCGACGGACCCGGCTGCCGGATCGACCGCGTCGGCGACGTCGTCCGCCAGACCGGACCCGCGCACGCCTGGAACGGCGTCCTCTGGTCCGGTCTCGACGCCGCGGGTGCCGACCGCGCCATCGCCGGGCAGCTCGACCACTACCGCGCCGAAGGCCTGTCCTTCGAGTGGAAGCTGTACGCCCACGACACTCCCGCCGACCTCGGCGACCGGCTCCTCGCCGCGGGTTTCACCGCCGAGGACCCCGAGACCCTGATGGTCGCCGAGGCGGCCGCGCTGCCCCACGATGTCCCGCTGCCCGCAGGCGTCGAGCTCCGCGCGGTCACCGACGAGGCAGGGGTACGCCAGGTGGTGGAGGTCCACGAGCGCGCCTTCGGCACCGAAAGCGGCCACATCGGACGCCAGCTCCTGGACCGGCTCGCGGCCGACCCCGACACCGTCACCGCAGTCGTCGCCCTCGCCGACGGCGAACCGGTCAGCGCGGCCCGGCTCGAACTCTGCCCCGGCACCGACTTCGCCGGCCTCTGGGGCGGCGGCACCGTCGAGGCCTGGCGCGGCCGGGGCCTCTACCGCGCCCTCGTCGCCCACCGCGCGCGTATCGCGGCCGAACGCGGCCACCGCTACGTCCAGGTCGACGCGGCGGACACGAGCCGTCCCATCCTCCAACGCCTCGGATTCCTCACCCTTTCCACCACGACCCCCTACACGTACGGCAGTTAGGCCGCATATCGCGCAGCCGGGCGTCCGGAAGGACCGGTCGGGTGTCCTGAAACGGTAGGGTGCCGTCCGGCAATTGTGGTCTGCGTGGGGAGACACGAGTTCATGAGTGGTCAGCAGTCGGGTCGAGGGGGCGCGGGTGAGATCTTCCAGGCGCTCGCGGCAGACGATCCCACCACGGTCGCGGGATATCGGCTCGCCGCCAGGCTGGGCGCCGGCGGTATGGGCAAGGTGTATCTGTCGTACACCCCCGGTGGTCGGCCCGTCGCCATCAAGCTGATCCGCCCCGAATTCGGCGAGGACGCGGAGTTCCGCCGCCGGTTCGCCCAGGAGGTGCGCTCCGCGCAGCGCGTCCAGGGCCTCTTCACCGCACCCGTGATCGACGCCGATCCCGAGGGCGCACAGCCCTGGCTGGCCACCGCCTACGTCCCGGGCCCCTCGCTCGCCGACGCGGTCGTCGCCCACGGAGCGCTGCCCGTCGAGACGGTGCTGCTGCTCGTCGCCGGCATGGCCGAGGCCCTGCACGTCATCCACGGCGCCGGGATCGTGCACCGCGACCTCAAGCCGTCCAACGTCCTCCTCGCCGCCGACGGGCCCCGCGTCATCGACTTCGGCATCGCCCACGCGGCCGACGCGACCTCGCTCACCGGCAGCGGCGTCACGATCGGCACCCCGTCGTTCATGGCGCCCGAGCAGGCCGCCGGGCGCAAGGTCACCCCGGCCACCGACATCTTCGCGCTCGGGCAGGTCGCGGCGTACGCCTCGACCGGCGTCCCGGCCTTCGGCGAGGGAACCTCGCACGGCGTCCTCTACCGGATCGTGCACGAGGAGCCGGACCTCAGCGCGGTCCCGGAGCGGCTGAACGAACTGGTCACCCGCTGCCTCGCGAAGGACCCCGAGGCGCGGCCGACGCTCGCCGAGATCATTCAGCTCTGCCAGGCGGCGAACGCGTCGACGGTGCTCCGACGGCCCGAGGACTGGCTGCCGGCACCTGTTTCCGCCGACATCACGGCCCGCGCGGCCGCTCCGGCGCCCGTCCAGACGCCGCCGCCCCCGCCGACCGCGCCCACGGGCGGCCATACGCCCACCGCTCCGGCCGGGCCCGCGCCCGCCGCGGCCTACTCGCCGACCGCCCCGTCCACCCCGGCGCCGCCGGCCGCCCCGCCCGGCGCCTACGGGCCGCCCGTCGGACACCAGGCCACGCCGCCGCCCGGGCCGTACAGCACGCCCCCGCCGCACGCGGCGCCGACCCATGCCGCACTGCCGCACGCGGCGCCGACCCACACGGCACCGACCCACGCGGCGCCGGGCCACACCTACGCGCCGCAGCAGGGGCCGTTCCCGCCGTCGTACCCGCACCCCGGAGCCCCGGGAGGGCCGATGTCCACGCCGCCCGGCGCGCGGCGCGGCTCGGCCAAGAAGGGGCTGTTCGTCGCCGTGGCCGCCGTGCTCGCCTTCGGCGTCGTGGGCGGTGTCACCGCCTACACGCTCCTGAAGGACAAGGACCGGACGAACGCGTCGGACAACGACAAGCCGAGCGGCACGGGGGGCCCGACGGCTTCGGGTACCACCGGGGCCGGCGGCACCGGCGGCACCGGTAGCACCAGCGGCACGACCGGTACGCCGAGTGCGAAGCCCCCGACCGCGCCCGCCGCGAAGCCCGCCGACTTCACGAACATCAACCTCACCGCCGGATACCACCTGACCCTCGGGGACGAGGTCGTACGGCCCCAGGACGGCGAGGACGGCGGGTACGAACTCTCCTACGACACCGGCGGGTACTTCGACGCCGAGAGCAGCGGCGGCAACCTCGTGCTCCTCGACCCGGGGCAGGTGGGCTCCCTCGACGTGTGCCGCGCCGAGACCCGGTTCACCCAGAACGTGTACGTGAGCAAACTGTCCCAGGGCCGCCAGCTGTGCGTCACGACAGGGAGCGGCCACATGGGCCTCGTCACCGTCAAGGGCATCTCCCCGGAGGACTCGCCCAGCACCTACGTGACCATCGACGTGACCGTCTGGCGCAACGCGGCCCCGTCGTCGTAGGGCCGGACACGGCCCAGGTCAGGACGCCCAGTGCGCGGGGCGCTCGAAACCCTCCGGAAGGCGGGTCTCGGCGTTCCCGCGCGCCGCGTTCAGCTGGGGCTGCGTCAGGAAGAGGGCGCCCGTCAGGTCCGCGCCCGAGAGATCGGCGTCCCGCAGGTCCGCGCCGATCAGATCCGTGAGCGACAGATCGGCCCCCGTCAGATCGGCGGCGATCAGCAGCGCCCCGCGCAGGTCGGTGCCCCGCAGCTTCGCCCCGCGCAGCCGTTTGCCGAGCAGGTCCGCCCCGCGCCGGCTCTTCGGCTTGCCGCCGGCCGTGGCGCGGACCAGCTCGCTCGTCCGCAGGAGCAGCTGGTTCACCTCGGCGCGCACGTCCGGCACCCGCAGCTTCTCCAGGTCGTCCGCCGAGCCTCCGGTGAGCTCCTCGACGCGGGCGAGCGCCGTCCGCAGCTCGGCGTGGACGGGGCGGGCCGCCGGGCGGGCCAGCGCCTCCGTGAGGTAGCGCAGCAGCTCGTGGAGCTGGCGCATCACGTAGAACACGTCGTACATCCGGCTCGCGGTCTCCGGCGCCTCGCGCCAGGACACGCCGCCGAAGGTCACCTGGGAGACCTGCTGGCCGGCGCCGAAGCAGTCGTACACCGTGCAGCCCTGGAAACCGCTCGTCCGCAGCCGGGTGTGGATGCCGCAGCGGAAGTCCTCCTGGAGGTTCCGGCAGGGCTCACCGGGCGCCTTGTTCACGGCGAAGTCGGCGGACTTCGCGAAAGGCAGCGCCACACAGCACAGGCCGAAGCAGTTGGCGCAGTCGCCGCGCAGTGCGGATTCCCGGGTCTCGGCCACGGTGGAACGGTTCCTTCGCTGATCGGGGACGGTCCGACCACCGTATCGCGCTCTCGGTGAAACCCGTTGCGAAGATCGCCCGGGGTCCGTGAGGATCGACGCCATGCCCAAGATCATTTCGTACGACGGGACCGAACTCGCCTACCGGATCGTGGGGGAGGGCGAGCCCCTGGTCTGCCTGGCGGGCGGACCGATGCGCGACACCGCCTATCTCGGCGACCTGGGCGGACTCGCCGCCCACCGCGCACTGGTCCTCCTCGACCCCCGAGGCGCCGGGGCGAGCGCCGAGCCCGCCGACCCCGGCACCTACCGCTGCGACCGGCAGGTCGGCGACGTCGAGGCGCTCCGCGTCCACCTCGGTCTGGAGCGCATCGACCTCCTCGGCCACTCGGCCTCCGGGAACCTGGCCACCCTGTACGCCGCCGCCCACCCCGAACGGATCCGCTCCCTCGTCCTCGTCACCTCCACGGGCCGCGCGGTCGGCGTCGAGACCACCGACGAGGAGTGGGACAAGGCCGTCGAGCTCTTCGCCGACCGGCCCTGGTACGCGGAGGCGAGGGCCGCGCTCGACACGATCGGCCCGGACACCCCGCTGCCGCGCGTCAGCGAGATCACGGCCCCCTTCGCCTACGGCCGCTGGGACGCGGCCGCGCAGGAACACGCGGCGGGCGCGGAACGGCAGATCCACTGGGAGGCCGCCGTCGCCTACCACGGCGAGGGCGCCTACGACCCGGAGGCGACCCGCCGCGCGCTCACCGCGCTCACCGCGCCGGTCCTGATCCTGGCGGGGGAGTACGACGCGAATCCCACCCCGGCCATGGCGGCCGAGGCGGCCGCCCACTTCCCCCACGCCGAACTCGTCGTGCTGCCGGGCGCCGGACACTTCCCGTGGGTGGACGACGCGGAGGCGTTCGTCCACCCGATCGCCGCCTTCCTCGACCCGGAGGTGCGTACGGTCACGGTGGACGGCGTACGCCTCGCCTACCGGGTACAGGGCGCCGAGGGCGCCCCGCCCGTCGTCCTGGTGCACGGGCGCACCGAGAACAGCACGACCTGGACGCGGATCGCGACGGAACTCGCCGCCGACCACCGGGTGTACGCGGTCGACCTGCGCGGCCACGGACTCAGCGACCGACCGGGTCGCTACGGCTTCGACGTCTTCCGAGACGAACTCGGCGGCTTCATCGAGGCCCTCGGCCTCACCGGCGCCACGGTCGTCGCCCACTCGATGGGCGCCGGCGCCGCGTATCTGCTCGCCCAGCGGAAGCCGGAGCTCATCGGCCGGCTCGTCCTGGAGGAGCCGCCGGTCTTCTTCCCGCTCGACCCGCCGCGCCCGTGGGTCGCACGCCCCGAGGGTCCCCTCGGCTTCGACTGGGAGATCGTCCCGGCCACCAACGCCCAGCTGAACGCCCCCGACCCCGCCTGGTGCGAGGAGCTCCCCGCGATCACGGCCCCCACCCTCGTCGTCGCGGGCGGCCCGGCCAGCCACATCTCCCAGGACCGGCTGCCCTGGCTGGCCGACCGCATCCCCGACGCCCGCCTCGTGACGATCGAGTCGGGACACCTCGTCCACACGGACCGGCCCACGGAGTTCCTCGCCGCACTGCGGGAGTTCGGACTCCGGTGAGGTCCCGCCGCCCGGGCCGCTCGGCATCGGACAGCCCTACCGGCGGGATCTTTGGTCCAGGACGGCTCACACCCGGACCGACGACGCCCTTGGGCCGATCGGCTCAGGTGCGGCGCGCCTCGGCCGTACGGGCGGATGCGGGTGGAAGATCGGACCTCCGCCCACGACCGACATCGCCTCGGCGTGACAAGAACAGGAGCCAGGCGTGACCACTCGCCTCAATCCCTACCTCAGCTTCTCCGGTGAAGCGAAGCAGGCCATGGAGTTCTACAGGCAGGTCCTCGGTGGCAGCCTCGCCCTCAACACGTACGGCGACTCCGGCGCGGGGGCGCCCCCCGGATACGCCGACAAGATCATGCACGGCATGCTGGAGACGCCCAGCGGATTCACTCTGATGGGCGCCGACACCCCGCCCGGCATGGAGCACACGCCGGGGAACAACTTCGCGGTGAGCCTGAGCGGCGACGACGCGGACGAGCTGCGCGGCTACTGGGAGAAGCTGTCCGACGGCAGCACCGTGTCCGTCCCGCTGGACAAGCAGATGTGGGGCGATGTGTTCGGCATGTGCACGGACAAGTTCGGGATCACCTGGATGGTCAACATCACCGAGCAGAGCTGATCCGGATCCGGATCCGGTAGGGAGCGGGAGCGCCGAGCGGCGCACGCCCACGGTGAACGCCCCGTCCTCATCAGGACGGGGCGTTCGCCATGCCACGCCTCAGGCGCGTTCCTCGGCGCTCGCGTCCGCCTCCACCGCCACCGTGCGGGCCCAGCGGTAGTCCGCCTTGCCGCTGGGGGAGCGCTGGATGCGGTCGGTGAGGACCAGCTGGCGGGGGACCTTGTACCCCGCCAAGCGGGGACGGCAGTGCGTCTGGAGGGACTCAAGGTCCAGCAGAGGCGCGTCCGGGCGGAGCTGTACGACCGCGGCGACGTGGTTGCCCCAGCGGGCGTCCGGCACGCCGGCGACCAGTGCGTCGTACACGTCGGGGTGGGACTTCAGCGCCTGCTCCACCTCCTCCGGATAGACCTTCTCGCCGCCCGTGTTGATGCACTGGGAGCCGCGCCCGAGGACGGTGACCACCCCGGTCTCGTCCACGGTCGCCATGTCACCGAGGAGGACCCACCGCACCCCGTCCCGCTCGAAGAACGTCTCGGCGGTCTTCTCGGGGTCGTTGTAGTAGCCGAGCGGCACGTGGCCGCGCTGGGCCAGCCGGCCGATCTCACCGGTGCCGACGGGGGCACGGGTCGCCGGGTCGACGACCTGGGTCCGTTCGTTGACGTGGAGCCGGAAGCCCTTGGCGGGGCCGGAGTCGTCGGTGGCACGACCGTTGGAACCGGACTCGGTGGAGCCGAAGTTGTTGAGCAGGAGCACGTTCGGCATCAGCTCCTGGAGCTGCGCCCGCACGGTCTCCGACATGATCGCCCCGGACGAGGAGAGGCTGAAGAGGGCCGAGAGGTCCGTGCCCTTCAGCGGCCCGCGCAGCGCGTCCACGAGGGGCCGCAGCATCGCGTCCCCGACCAGGGAGATGCTGGAGACCTTCTCCTTCTCCAGGGTGCGGAGGACTTCCTCCGGGACGTACTTGCGGTGCAGGACGACCCGCTGGCCGTAGTTGAAGGCGATGAACGCGGTCAGCGTGGAGGTGCCGTGCATGAGCGGCGGCGCGGGGAAGAAGGTGATGCCGGCGCCACCGGCCGCGACCCGCTCGGCCAGTTCCTCGGGGCGCTTCACCGGCTCGCCCGAGGGGTCGCCGCCGAAGAGTCCCGCGAAGAACAGGTCCTCCTGGCGCCACAGGACGCCCTTGGGCATCCCGGTCGTACCGCCGGTGTAGATGATGAAGAGGTCGTCGCCCGAGCGGGGGCCGAAGCCCCGCTCGGGCGATCCACCCGCCTCCGCCACCGCGTACGGCACGCAGTCCAGGTCGGCCGCTCCCTCGAATTCGGCGCTGTGCTGCGCAGCAGGTCCTTGAGGGGTGGTGGTCGGGCGACGCGTGGGCGGGGTCCCCACCCGCACGAGGTGCCGCAGCTTCTCCGTCTGCGGCAGCGCCGCCGCGACCCGGTCCGTGAACTCGGCGTCGAAGACGAGTGCGGCCAGGTCGGCGTCCCGGTAGAGGTAGACCAACTCCTCCTCCACGTACCGGTAGTTCACGTTGACCGGCACGATCCGCGCCTTGAGGCAGGCGAGGACGGTCTGCAGGTACTCGATCCCGTTGTACAGGTGGAGGCCGAGGTGTTCGCCGGGCCGGATGCCCGCGTCGATGAGGTGGTGGGCGATGCGGTTGGCGGCGGCGTCGAGTCCGGCGTACGTGAGCCTGCGCTCCTCGCCCGTCCCCGGATGATCCACGTACACCAGCGCCTCGCGGTCGGGCACCGCGTCGACCACCGATTCGAACAGGTCGGCAAGGTTGTACTCCACCGTTCCTCCTGACCCCGGCTCGCGCTGACTCGTACGGGTGCGCACTGGCTCGGCGGTCATTAGAGCGCCGACCGGCGACGGGGGGAAGGGGGTGCGCAGAAGAATCTGACTGAGTGTCAGAAAACTATTGAACTGGACCCCCGGCTCCTGCAACCTGTTCCAGAACTGGAGACGGGAGACCCTCATGGGTGGCACCGAACACCTCGGAGTGCGGCGCGAAGGCGCCACGCTCGTACTCACCTTGAACCGGCCCGAGGCCAAGAACGCCCTCTCGCTGCCGATGCTCGTCGGTCTCTACGACGGCTGGCTGGAGGCCGACGCCGACGACAGCATCCGCTCCGTCGTCCTCACCGGCGCGGGCGGCACCTTCTGCGCCGGGATGGACCTCAAGGCCCTCGCCGGCAAGGGAATGGAGGGCGAGCAGTACCGGGACCGGCTCAAGGCCGACCCCGACCTGCACTGGAAGGCGATGCTGCGCCACCACCGCCCCCGCAAACCCGTCATCGCCGCGGTCGAGGGCTACTGCGTCGCGGGCGGCACCGAGATCCTCCAGGGGACCGACATCCGGGTCGCGGCCGCCTCGGCGACGTTCGGCCTCTTCGAGGTCCGGCGCGGGCTCTTCCCGATCGGCGGCTCCACGGTCCGCCTCCCCAGGCAGATCGCCCGTACCCACGCCCTCGAAATGCTCCTCACGGGCCGCCCGTACACAGCGGAGGAGGCCGCCCGCATCGGCCTCGTCGGACGGGTCGTCCCCGACGGCACCGCGCTCGACACGGCCCTCGACATCGCCGACCGGATCAACGCCTGCGGCCCGCTCGCCGTCGAGGCCGTGAAGGCGTCCGTGTACGAAACCGCCGAGATGACGGAGACGGAGGGGCTGGCCGCCGAGCTGAAGCGCGGGTGGCCGATCTTCGACACGGCGGACGCGAAGGAGGGGGCGCGGGCGTTCGCGGAGAAGCGGGCGCCGGAGTACCGCCGGGAGTGACCCTTCCCCACCCCGCCCCTTCCCGAACCGGGGCTCCGCCCCAGACCCCGGTCCTCGAACGCCGCACGGGCTGACATCAAGCCTCGCCGGCATGTGACGCGCGGGGGTCCGGGGGCGGAGACCCCGGTTACGGGAAGCGGCGGGGTGGGGAAACGGCCCCGCGCAGCGGCCCCGTAACCCAACCCTACGAAGGAGCCCCGCTCATGAAAGCCGCCCCGCCCCCCGAAATCCTCCAAGCCCCCCTCGTCGTCGAATTCCCCTTCACCCGCTCCCTAGGCCCCGTCCAGTCCGCCTTCCTCACCGGCCTGCGCGAGCAAACCGTCCTCGGCGTCCGCACCGAGACCGGCGAGGTCCTCGTCCCGCCCGTCGAGTACGACCCCGCCACCGCCGCCGAGCTCCGCGACCTCGTCGAGGTCGGCGCCACCGGCACCGTCACCACTTGGGCCTGGAACCCCGAGCCCCGCACCGGGCAGCCCCTCGCGACGCCCTTCGCCTGGGTCCTCGTCCGCCTCGACGGCGCCGACACCGCCCTCCTGCACGCCCTGGACGCCTCCGGCCCCGAAGCAGTCCGCACCGGCATGCGGGTCCGGATCCGCTGGGCCGCCGAACGCTCCGGCGCGATCACGGACATCGCCTGCTTCGAGCCGCACGACAGTGACCCGACGGTCGAACCACGTCCGCACGAGGGGCGGTTCGCCGACCCCGTCACCGGCATCGTCGCCCCCGCCCGCCTCGACTACACCTACAGCCCCGGCCGCGCCCAGACCCGCTATCTGCACGCCCTCGCCGAGCGCCGTACCGTCGGCGAGCGCTGCCCCTCCTGCGCCAAGGTCTACGTGCCGCCCCGCGGCGCCTGCCCCACCTGCGGCATCGCCACCACCGACCAGGTCGAGGTCGGGCCGAGCGGCACCGTCACCACCTTCTGCATCGTCAACATCAAGGCGAGGAACGCCGAGATCGACGTCCCGTACGTCTACGCCCACATCGCCCTCGACGGCGCCGGGCTCGCCCTCCACGGACGCATCGCCGGCATCCCGTACGACCAGGTCCGGATGGGCCTGCGCGTCGAACCCGTGTGGAGCGAGGACGGCCGCTACCCCGACCACTACCGGCCCACCGGCGAGCCCGACGCCGACTACGACACCTACAAGGAGCTGCTGTGACGCCGCACCGGCCGGACCGAGAGGTGGCGATCGTCGCCTTCGCCCAGAGCGACCACCGCCGCCGCACCGACGACCTCTCCGAGGTCGAGATGGTCATGCCCGTCCTGCACGACGTCCTCCGGCAGACCGGGCTCAAGACCTCCGACATCGGCTTCACCTGCTCCGGCTCCTCCGACTACCTGGCCGGACGCGCCTTCTCCTTCACCATGGCCCTCGACGGAGTCGGCGCCTGGCCCCCGATCTCCGAGTCCCACGTCGAGACCGACGGCGCCTGGGCGCTGTACGAGGCCTGGGTGAAGCTCCTCACCGGCGAGGCCGACACCGCCCTCGTCTACGCGTACGGCAAGTCCTCGCCCGGCTCCGTCCGCGACGTCCTCACCCGCCAGCTCGACCCCTACTACCTGGCCCCGCTCTGGCCCGACTCCGTCGCCCTCGCCGCGCTCCAGGCACAGGCGCTCGTCGACGCCGGCGCCACCGACGAACCCGCCCTCGCCGCGATCGCCACCCGCAGTCGCGAGGACGCCGCCGCGAACCCCCACGCCCAGCTGCCCGGCGCCCGCCCCCAGGGCGGGTACGTCGTCCAGCCCCTCCGCACCGGCGACTGCCCGCCCATCGGCGACGGGGCCGCCGCCGTGATCCTCGCCGCCGGCGACCGGGCCCGCGAACTCTGCGCCCGCCCCGCCTGGATCCGGGGCATGGACCACCGCGTCGAGGCCCACTCCCTCGGCGTCCGCGACCTCACCGACTCGCCCTCCAGCCGCCTCGCCGCCGAACGCGCCGGAGCCTTCGACGCGCCCGTCGACACCGCCGAACTCCACGCGCCCTTCACCTCCCAGGAGGTCGTCCTGCGCCGGGCCCTCGGCCTCGACGAGAGCGTGAGGGTCAACCCGTCCGGCGGAGCGCTCGCCGCCAACCCCGTCATGGCCACCGGCCTCATCCGGCTCGGCGAGGCCGCCGCCCGCATCCACCGGGGCGACTCCGACCGCGCCCTCGCCCACGCCACCTCAGGGCCCTGCCTCCAGCAGAACCTGGTCGCCGTCCTGGAAGGAGAGCCGCATGTCCGGTAAGGAGCCCGTCGCCGTCGTCGGCATAGGCCAGACCAAGCACGTCGCCGCACGCCGGGACGTGTCGATCGCCGGACTCGTCCGCGAGGCCGCCGTCCGCGCCCTGGCGGACGCGGAGCTGACCTGGGCGGACATCGACGCCGTCGTCATCGGCAAGGCCCCCGATTTCTTCGAGGGCGTGATGATGCCGGAGCTGTACCTCGCCGACGCGCTCGGCGCGGTCGGCAAGCCCATGCTCCGGGTGCACACGGCCGGTTCGGTCGGCGGCTCCACCGCGCTCGTCGCCGCCAACCTGGTCGCCGCGCGCGTGCACCGGACCGTCCTCACCCTCGCGTTCGAGAAGCAGTCCGAGTCCAACGCCATGTGGGGCCTCTCCCTGCCCGTCCCCTTCCAGCAGCCGCTCCTGGCCGGCGCCGGAGGCTTCTTCGCCCCGCACGTGCGCGCGTACATGCGCCGCACCGGCGCCCCCGACACCACCGGCTCCCTCGTCGCCTACAAGGACCGGCGCAACGCGCTCAAGAACCCGTACGCCCATCTCCACGAGCACGACCTCACCCTGGAGAAGGTGCAGGCCTCCCCGATGCTCTGGGACCCGATCCGCTACTCCGAGACCTGCCCCTCCTCGGACGGCGCCTGCGCGATGATCCTCACCGACCGTACGGGCGCGGCCCGTTCGCCACGCCCGCCCGCCTGGGTGCACGGCGGGGCGATGCGCAGCGAACCCACCCTCTTCGCTGGCAAGGACTTCGTCTCGCCCCAGGCGGGCCGGGACTGCGCCGCGGACGTCTACCGGCAGGCCGGCATCACCGACCCCCGGCGGGAGATCGACGCCGTCGAGATGTACGTACCGTTCTCCTGGTACGAACCGATGTGGCTGGAGAACCTCGGCTTCGCAGAGGAGGGCGAGGGCTGGAAGCTCACCGAGGCCGGGGTGACCGAACTCGACGGCGACCTCCCCGTGAACCCCTCCGGCGGGGTGCTCTCCACCAACCCCATCGGAGCCTCCGGGATGATCCGCTTCGCCGAGGCCGCCCTCCAGGTACGCGGGGAAGCCGGCGAGCACCAGGTCGACGGCGCGCACCGGGCCCTCGGACACGCCTACGGAGGCGGCGCCCAGTTCTTCTCCATGTGGCTCGTCGGAGACACCCCGCCCACCGGCTGAGCCACGCCGGCCGCCTCCTCCCGCGCCCGTGCACGGAACCGCCGGGCGGGCGCCTACCCTGGCGGCCATGAACGCGGAACGTGATCTGACCCGGCTCCTCGCCGGGATGCGGCCGGAACTCGACCCCGGCCGCTATGTCTTCACCACGGTGGACGGCCCCGCCCCGGCCGGGGTCGCCCCCGTCGTCACCGTCGCCGAGGACGAGGGGCTCACCCTCGTCGTGCGCCAGGAGGAGGCGGACACCGCCTCCCTCCCGTACGACTACGTGGCGGGCCGGATCACGCTGCGGGTGCACTCCGCGCTCGACGCCGTCGGGCTGACGGCCGCCGTCGCCGGGGCGCTCGCCGAGGCGGGGCTCAGCTGCAACGTGGTGGCCGGCTTCCACCACGACCACCTCTTCGTGGAACACGCCCGCGCGGAGGAGGCGTTGGCCGTGCTCGAACGGCTCGCACGCAGCTGACAACCGACGCGCGGACGGGCCCCGTCGGACCTCGGGGTCACCCCTAGGGGGTGTCTTGCCGATCAGGCCGGGCTCGCGGCATCTGGCACCGCGCCTCGCCGCGTTGTCGTCGGTCGGCATGGCTCCGCCATGCCTCCCTCCTCCGCCTTGCGATGCCCGGCACCAGACGCCGCTCCCTGATCCGGCCTGATCGACAAGACACCCCCTAGGGCCCCGGGTCCCCTCGCTCCTCCCCAGTCATGATCGCCGACTCGTGTCCACCGGCCTACGCTGAAGCCAACTCCAGCCGTTCCAGCCGCAGATGAGGCCGTCAACCACATGAAGCAGCACCGCAAGGCCACCGCCGTCTCCGTACTCGCCGCCTCCGTCGCCCTGCTCCTGCCCGCCGGCACCCCCGCCACGGCCGCCGTACCCGCACCCGGCGCCGACCGGACCGCGCTCCAGCAGGCACTCGACCACCGTCGCCGCCGGCGTGCCCGGAGCCGTGGCCGAGGTACGGGACGGGCGCGGGGTGTGGCGCGGCAGCAGCGGGACCGCCGACCTGGACAGTGGACGCGCCGCCCACGCCGGTGACCGCTTCCGGGCCGGAAGCGTGACCAAGAGCTTCACCGCCACCCTCGTCCTGCAGCTGGTGGCCGAGGGCGAGGTCCGGCTTGACGACACCGTCGAGCGACAGCTCCCCGGCGTGGTGCCGGGCGGCGAGCACATCACCGTACGGCAGCTGCTGCACCACACCAGCGGCCTGGCCAACTACACCGACGTCCTGCTGAGGAAGCCCGACCCGTTACGGGACGCGCAGAAGGCCACGTACACCCCGCGGGAACTCGTCGCGCTCGTCGCCGACGCGCCGAACAGGCCCGCCCCCGGCACGACCTGGGAGTACTCCAACACCAACTACGTCGTCCTCGGACTGCTCGTCGAGCACGTCACCGGGCGGTCGCTCCGGCACGAGATCGACCGCCGCATCCTGCGGCCCCTGCACCTGAGGGGCACCACCTTCCCGACCTCCCCGAGCCTTACGGGCCGGCACCTGAGCGGGTACGAATGGCTCGAAGGCAGGGGACCGGGCGCCGTGCCCACCGACCTCACCGAGTTCAGTCCCGCCGTCTACTGGGCCACCGGGACGCTCATCTCCACCACCCATGACCTGAACACCTTCTACCGGGCGCTCTTCGACGGCCGGCTGCTGTCGCCCCGCCTGGTGAAGGAGATGCGCGCCATGCAGCCCATGAACCCCGGGCGGCCGGGGCGTTCCTACGGCCTCGGCCTGGAGAGCAACGGCAACACCTGCCCCTCCGGCGGGCCGGTCATCGGGCACACCGGAGAAGTCGTCGGATACCAGACGTTCAGCTTCACCTCCGCGGACGGCGAGCGGCAGATCACGCTGTCCGTCAACACCGGCCTGACCATGACGGACGCGGCGGCGACGGCCGCGATGAAGGTGCTCTCCACCGCTCTGTGCCGAGCCGAATGAGCCGTGGACGCCACCGAACGCCCTTGCTTGGACGTTTGACCGCCGCAGCTCACTCCTTCGGGCGTACGCTGGGGCTTTCGCGGGGCCACCCGCTCGACGCCCCTGACCGTGCGCCGGGCGTGCGCCCCCGGTGTGGGGGTGGAACGTGGCACGTCAGGACGGCGGGTCGGCCCGTCGGGGATTCGGCCTCATCGAGCGCGAGACGGCGCTCACCGCGGCCGAGGAGGCGCTTGACCTCCTGACAGGCCTGGCGGACGAGCCGCCGTGGCCCGACCGCGTCCCCGCGCCCCGCGAGGCCGCCCGTGGACCCCGCCTGGTCGCCGTACCGAACCCGGTTCCTCAGCAGGGAGCGGGCCCTCGGCCCGCGACGGGTGCCGACCACGCCCGGACCGGTGACCCCGGGCGAACGGCCGGCCACGCCCGGACCGGCGACTCCGCCCGACCGGGCGACCCCGCCATCGAGGCCCCCGGCCGCCGCCCGGACACCGGCCGCGGCGGCATCCTCGCCTACGCCGCCCCCGCGGGTCTCGGCAAGACCACGCTGCTCGCCGAGATCCGCCGCCGCGCCGGCGCCCGCGGCTGCACGGTCCTCTCCGCGCGCGGCGGCGACCAGGAGCAGCGGGTCGCCTTCCATGTCGCCCGGCAGCTCCTCCAGCCGCAGCTGGCCCACGCCTCCGACGCCGAACTCCGCGAACGCCTCGGCTCCTGGTACGACATCGTCGGCCCCGCCCTCGGGCTCCGGGCCTCCGCCGAGGGCTCGCCGCCCGACCCGCAGGGACTGCGCGACGGGCTCGACTGGGTCCTCACCCATCTCGCCGTACGCCGCGCACCCCTCGTCGTCGTCCTGGACGACGTCCACTGGGCCGACCCCGAATCCCTCGGCTGGCTCGCCGCCTTCGCCCCACGCGCCGAGGAGCTGCCCATGCTCCTCGTCGTCGCCTACCGGCCCGACGAACTCCCCGACGAGGGCGTGGAGTTCACCGGACGCAGGTCAGGGCAGCGGCCCCTCGGGCTTGCCCCGCTCACCTCCGGCGCCGTCGCCCGGCTCGTCCGCGACCGCGTCGGAGCCCACGCCGACGACACCTTCTGCCGCGACTTCTGGACCGTCACCTCCGGCAACCCCTTCGAGGCGGTCGAACTCGCCGCCAAGGTCCGCGACCGCGGCCTCGAACCCAACGCCGACGGCGCCCACGAGCTCCGCGACCTCGCCGCCGCCCTCAAGGGCACCGGCCTCGTCACCCGCCTCGAACGCCTCGGCCCCGCCACCGTCCGCCTCGCCTGGGCCTGTGCCGTCCTCGGCACCGAGATCTCCCCCCAACTCGCCGGTGCCGTCGCCGGTCTCGGCGGCGAGGCGGTCGCCGAGTGCGCCGCCCGACTGCGCGAGGCCCGGGTCCTCGCCGAGACCGAAGGCCCCGACGACCCCCTCCAGTTCGTCCACCCCCTCATCGCGACCACCGTCTACCGCTCCATCCCCGCCGCCACCCGTGTGGCCCTGCACGGGCAGGCCGCCTGGTGCGTCGTCGACGCCGGACTCGGCCCCACCGCCGCCGCCCGCCACCTTCTGGAGACCCACCCCGAGGGCGACCCCTGGGTCGTGAACCAGCTGCGCGCCGCCGCCGGGGAGAACCTCCGGGCCGGAGCCCCCGACGCGGCCCGCCGCTTCCTCGCCCGCGCCCTGCGCGAGCCGCCCGCCGCCGACGACCGGGCCGCCGTCCTCTTCGAACTGGGCTGCTCCTCACTCCTCACCGAACCCGCCACCACCGTCAACCATCTGCGCGCCGCCCTGGAGGAGCCCGTCGCCGACCCGGCGCTCCGCCACGGCATCGTCTACCGCCTCTCCCAGGTCCTCGCCCACAGCGACCGGCTCGTCGAGGCCTCCGAGCTCCTCGGCCGCGAGGCCCGCAAGGCCACCGACGCCCGCAGCCGGCTGCGGATGCAGGCCGAGAAGTTCATGTGGGACGCCTTCCGCGCCGACGAACCCGAGTCGCCCGCGCGCTCCCGCCGCCTCTCCGCCCTCGCCGACCGGCTGACCGGCCGCGACCTCACCGAGCGGTACATCATCGGCCTCCGCGCCTGGGACGCCACCCTGCGCGCAGAACCCTCCGCGGTCGCTCTCCGCCATGCCGAACGCGCCCTCGAAGGGGGCCTGAGCTGGGCCGACGAGAGCCGCGGCTTCGAAGTGCCGGTCCTCGTCGCCCTCACCCACCTCTACGCCGACCGGCCCGGCCGCGCCGAGGAGCTGTTCGCCGCCGGCACCGCCGAGTTCGAGAGCCAGGGTTGGCGCGGCGCCCACCTCTCCTTCGCGTACACCCTGCTCGGCTACATCCGCTACCGGCGCGGCCGGCTCGTCGAGGCCGAGGACTTCGTCCGCGCGGGCCTCCGACTCTCCGAGCGTGTCGGACCCCGCACCCCCGCCCAGTGGTACGCGGTCGGTGCCACCATCGAGGTGCTGCTCGCCCGCGGCCGGACCGAGGAGGCCGCCAGGATCGCCGACGCCCACGACTTCGGCGAGCCCTTCCCCGCCGCCGTCACCTTCCCCGACTCCCAGACCGTCCACGCGGAACTGCTCCTGGCCCGGGGACGTACCGAGGAGGCCGCCGCCGAGCTGGCCGCCGTCGGCCGCCGCCTCGACCCGCGCGGCATGCGCAACCCCGCCTGGTGCCCCTGGCAGCTCCACCTGGCCCTCGCCGAGGCCGCCACCACCCCCGGCCGGGCCCGCGCCACCGCCCACGACGCGGTCGCCCGCGCCCGCCAGTACGGGGCGCCCTCCGCGATCGGCCAGGCGCTCCGGGTGACCGCCGAGGTGTCCGAGCCCTCCGAGCGCGTGAAGCTCCTGGAGGAGTCCGTCGACTGGCTCGACCAGTCACCCGCCGCGTACGAGCTGGCCCGCTCCCTCGTCGCCCTCGGCGCGGCCCTGCGCCGCACGGAACGCGCCGGAGAGGCCGCCGAGCACCTCTACCGGGGTCTGGAGGCAGCCCAGGACTGCGGCGCCGACGCCCTCGTCGAGGTCGCGCGCGCCGAGCTGGCGGCGGCCGGACTCCGCCCCCGAGCCCTCCACCCCGCAGGCACGGACACGCTCACCGCCCGTGAGCGCGCCGCCGCCGATCTCACCGTCCGCGACCAGGACGCCGCCGCCGTCCTCGGTCTCGACGCGACCACCGTGGCCCGTCTCCTGTCGGCCGTCTACCGCAAGCTGGGGACCGACCGCACGGGCCTCGCCCAGGCCCTGAGGAACACGGGACGGGAGCCGCGCGACCCCGCCGGACAGGGCTGACCGCCCGGAGCCGCCCGGCGCGTCGCATCGCGCGCCGGGGCACGTACCATGGCCGTATGTCCTTCCTCCGCCGCCGCAGCGCCGCCACTCCCGCGGGCCCGGACTTCGACGTCCTGGCCATGGACCCGGGGGACTGGCCCGGCAATCTCGGCGCCGGCCTGCTGCCCGCTCCCGACGGTTCCTGCCAGGGCGTCTTCCTCCGGTACGACCTGTTCGGCGGCCGCGGCCCCGCGATGATCATCGGCAATCTGCCCGAGGGCTCCCCGGCGCGCGAGCTCGCCGACGGCCAGATCCCCTTCGAGGTGGCGCAGCTCCTCGCCGCCCTGGAGAACGACGAGCCGGTCGAGCTCCTCGACACCGAGGACTGCCCCGTGATGCAGGGCGACAACCTCCTCATCGTCCGTCGCCTCAAGCTCTCCGAGAGCCGTATCTCCTGCGTCCAGTTCGACCGCAGCGACAACGTCCTCGTCACGATCGCCAGTTGGGACCGGCCGATCACCGACGACCTGTACGCGCTGCTCAAGCCGCTGCCCGCCGAGCTGTTCCAGCAGGGCTGACGGGGAGCGGGGGCCGATGAGCGCACGCGTCGACAGCTGGATCTGGGCGGTCCGCCTCACCAAGACCCGTGCCCAGGCCGCCGCGGCCTGCCGGGCCGGACACGTCAAGGTCAACGGCGAACGGGCCAAGCCCGCCCAGCCGGTGAAGCCCGGCGACGAGGTCCGGCTCTTCCACGGCGGACGGGAGCGGATCGTCGAGGTCAAGGTGCTCCACGCCAAGCGGATCGGTCCGCCGGTCGCCGCCGAGGCGTACGTGGACAACAGCCCGCCCCCGCCGCCGCGCGAGCAGGTGGCCGTCGCCGCCGTACGCGACCGGGGCACCGGACGCCCCACGAAGCGCGACCGTCGCGAACTCGACGAGCTGCGCGGCAGCCGCCGCGCCTGAGCCGCACCGGCCGGAGGGCCGCCCCGGGACTGCCCCGGTGGCGGCCCTCCGCCGTATCGACGGTCGGTGTCAGCGCGCCGCGGATCCCAGCAGCGACGCCACCCGCGCCGCCGAGGTCCCCAGGCCCGTCGGCCCCCGGCCCACCAGCGGGGTCCCGCTGCCCGAGTGAACGTCCTCGGCGCGGTAACGCCGCACCTCCCGATGCCAGTTGAGGATCCCCGCGAGCCAGTCCTCCAGCTCCCGCAGATACCCCTCGAAGGCCGCCCTCCCGGCCGCGTCCAGCCCGAACTCCTCGTACATCAGCGGGACTTCACGGGCCT
This sequence comes from Streptomyces sp. NBC_00572, assembly GCF_026341815.1. Lineage (GTDB taxonomy): Bacteria > Actinomycetota > Actinomycetes > Streptomycetales > Streptomycetaceae > Streptomyces. The sequence continues at coordinate 497,918 of NZ_JAPENX010000002.1, read as the reverse complement.
TCAGGTGCTCGTACTGGCGCAGCCGGCCCCGCATCAGGTCGTCGACCATGGCCACCGCGGTCGGGTAGTCGCAGTCGAAGAACTTCTGGAGCACCAGAACGCCGTTGTGCACCTCGCCCTCGACCTCGATCTCCTTCTGGTACGAGAACAGGTCGTTGATCAGCGTCCCGTAGTCCATGACCGCGTTCTCCAGCGCGCGCACCGTGCCCGAGCGGTACAGCTCCGGCGGCAGCACCTCCGTGTGCCGCAACCGGCACATCAGCGTGGTCAGTTCCGAGCCGAAGGTGCTGCGCCGCATCTCGATGTAGTCGACGGGATCGGGAACCCGGTGCTGGATCTGGTTGTGCAGCTCCCACATCCAGCTGTCCAGCATGACGTCGAGCGCGTACCGCAACTGGACGCGGGCCTCCGGCGCCATCGGGCCGGCGGTGCGCGTCCAGAGGTCGGCGAGCGAGCGCTCCATCGGGTTCACGGCGAGCGTCGCCCCGGCGGCCGGATCGGCAACCGTCAGACAGGACTTGAACCGGTCGGTCTGCTCCTTCGCGCCGACGAGGTCGCGGCTCCGTCCGAAGACCGACGGGTAGTAGTCGTCCGCGTACGTGCCCCAGGTCAGCCACTCCGCGCTGAGCTCCAGCTCCTCCGGCGTGGCGTCCGGATCGAGGCCGGCCGAGCACAGCGCCAGGTCGAAGCCCTCCGCCATCGGCCGGTCCCAGATGTCGTCCAGGAGACCGAACCGCTCGGCCCAGTCCAGGGAGAGCCGCCGCGCCTCGGCGTGGTGCGGGCTGAGCGTCAGCGGGTACGGCAGGTCGAACTCGGGCAGCAGCGACGGCCCCACCGGCTGGTGCGGTACGTGCGTGAGCGCCCGCAGCCGGGACGCGGCCGGGCGCCCGAAGAGGGTGCGGATGTCGAGTGCGGAGGTGCCGATGACCCCGTCGAGATGCGAAGGTCCGCCGACCATGCCCTCGTTCATGTACCGGCTGGAGCGCATGTGCCACTCGTGCCCGCCGGACTGCCAGTCCTGGAGCCCCTTGGCGTACGCGGCCACGGCCGCGCACTCGGCCGCGTCGAGGCCCTTCTCGGCGGCGAGCAGCGGCACTTCGGTGAGCGCCGTGTTCTCGAACTGCTGGAGCCGCGAGGTCAGCAGGTCGTTGACGGCGTCGGCCGCCTTCTGGGTCGTACAGCCGAGGAACTTCTCCAGGACCAGGACGCCGTTGCTGTTCTCGCCCTCGTCCTCCACCTCGCGCTGGTACGAGAAGAGGTCGTTGCGCAGGTGGACGGCGTCCGAGAAGGCGTCCCTGAGCACCCGCAGCGGCCGGGAGTACGCCACCCGGGCGGGGACCTCCGCCCCCGCCGCGTACTCGACGAGACCGGCGGACCAGGGCGCGCCCCCCACCTTGCGCCGCATCTCGATGTACTCGACGGGGTTGGCGACCCGCCCGTCGTTGATGTTGTCGAGCTCCCAGAGCGACTCGTACAGGAGGTGCTCCGTCGCCTCCGCGAACCGCACCCGCCAGCCCCCGGACATCGAGGGAACGGTTCGTCGCCAGAGGTCGGCGAGACCCGCCTCGACGGGGTTGGTGGGCTCGGGCATGCCCGCCGCCGGGTTCGCCGGCATGAACAGCGGCAGCCGGTCCAGGTACGTCTTGCCGCCCGCCCGGTCCTGGGGCCGCTTGAAGACCTCCAGGAAGTGGTCGTCGAAGAAGAACACCCAGGTGTACCAGTCCGTGACGAGGTTCAGCGCCTCCTCGTCGCAGTCGGGATGCGTGTACGAGCAGAGCAGCGCGTAGTCGTGGGAGTCGAGATCCTGCTGCTCCCAGACCCCCGAACCCTCCAGCATCCCCATCTCCCGCGCCCAGTCCCGGGTGTGCGTGCGGGCGGCCTCCACATGGGGATTGAGCCGCGCCGGATACGGAACATAGAAATCCGGCATAACGAAGGGCTGAGGCATCTGCTGGGGGGCCTTCCGGTGAGCACGAGCTGTTGTCCGGCCCACCTTTACCCGTCGCCCGTACGGCGCACGCGATCTCCCGAATAGTCCTATGAACGCCGAAAGGGTGGTGCCGGATCGCTCATCCGGCACCACCCCGCACCTTTCGGCCAGCCCTCCGTCAGGACCGGGAAACCCGCACGTCAGCCGCCTTCACAAAGGCCACCCGATGGCCGAACTGGATCTGGTAGTACTCCTCCTGCCCCCGAACGACCTTGTGCCCGCTGCTGTCGAACACCGGCGCGAAGAAGTACTCGCCCGTGGTCCGGTCGCCCACCACGTACCGTTGCCCCGCGAGCAGCTGGTACGGCAGCGGCGACACCGCCTGCACCGGTACACCCGCCGGATACGCCGAGGCCTCCGGGTACGCCCGCCCGTACACCGGCACCGACGGCAGCCCCTCCCGAGGAGTCAGGACGGGACCCCGCGCGTTCACCGCGGTCGGCTCCTTCCCCGGATTGTGGAACCACGCCTTCTGCCCGAGGTACCAGATCGCCGTCCAGTCGCCCCGGCGCTCCGCCACCGCGTAGCTCTGCCCCGTCGAGGCACGCGCCCCGGTGTCGTTGACCCCGGTGGTCGAGTCCTGCCCACCCGGCCGCAGACCGATGTCCTTCACCAGGGGCGCGTCGGCGCTCGGCCCGGTGTGCAGGCGCACCGCCCCGCTGCCGTGCGGCGCACACGCCTCGCCCGCCGTGACACAGCCCGTGTAGACCGGCTGATGGGCGCTGTAGTCCGGGCGGATCGTCACCACCGCGGCGCCGGGCCCGGCGCTCGGCGTGATCGGACGGCCGAGCAGCCGGAAGTAGTGCGCCCAGTCCCAGTACGGCCCCGGGTCCGTGTGCATGCCCTTGATCGTGGACGTGACCGTGCCCGGCACGTTGTCGTGACCCAGGACGTGCTGCCGGTCGAGCGGGATGTCGAACCGGGCGGCGAGATGACGTACGAGCCGTGCCGACGTCCGGTACATCGCCTCCGTGTACCAGGAGTCCGGTGAGGTGAGGAAGCCCTCGTGCTCAAGGCCCACGGACTTGGCGTTCACGAACCAGTTGCCCGCGTGCCAGGCGACGTCCTTGAGCGGCACGTGCTGGGCGATGTGCCCGTCGGAGGAGCGCAGCGAGTACTGCCACGACACGTACGTCGGGTCCTGCACGAGGTCCAGGGTGGTCTTCCAGTCGGCCTCGGTGTCGTGGATCACGATGTAGTCGATCGACTGCGCCGCCGGCCGGTTCGCCTTGTCGTGGTTGCCGTAGTCGCCGTCGCCGAACTCCTCGTACGGCGCCGGGATCCACTCACAGGCCACCGAGCGCGGACACTCCACGGGACCGGCGGCGGGCGGGCGCAGCCCGAGGCCGGCGACCTGCTCCGTGGCCGGCTCGACCGCCGGAGCGGCCGGAAGGGTGACCACCTGCCCGCTGTCCGTCGTCCGCGACTCGCCGCTCCGGATCACGTCGAAGACGTCGTTGGCGTACGTCGAGGCCGTGGCGGAGTCGTCCGCGCCGGAGTACCGCGCCACGGCCCCGTACCAGTCCGCCGGGTCCGCGCTCGCCGCCAGGCCGGACTCGCGCTGCGCGGCGGCGAGCAGCGCCGCGCCGCCCTCGATGTTCGCGGCCGTACGGGTGCGCAGCTCCTCGGCCGGAATCCCCGACAGCGCGGACGCCCGCTCCAGGGTCCGCAGCCGTGCGGGCAGCGACCCGGCGGCCGGCACCGGTGTCGGGGTCTCCGCGCCGGAGCGCACGGCGCGCGAGGAGTCGCCCCGGGCGTCCTCCGTACCCTCCGAGTGGTGCGGAGGTGCCTCGGCCAGCGCCGTCACCGCGTCCGTCAGATGCATCGGCCCGTAGCCGCCCGTCACGCTCGGCGCACCACCGTGGGCGTCCCAGCGCGACTGGAGGTACGAGACGGCGAGCAGCACGCTTTCGGGTACGCCGTGGCGTGCGGCCGCCCGCGCGAACTGCCCCTGCAGGGAACCCGGCTCCGGCACCTCGGCGCCGGCCGGGGGAGCGGCGGACAACAGGGGCAGCAGTAGGGCGGCGGACGCGAGGGCGCCCGCCGTCTTGAGGGGACGGCGTGGAGCCGTACGTCTGAGCGACGCGGAACGGAGCAAGGCAGCCTCCAGAGGCGGGGGGTGACACCGGGGCGTGCGGGGCCGAACCCGTACAGGGGTATCGGCTCCCGGACGATCCGTCAATCACGCCTACGCAAAGGCAAGTTCCCACGTCAGAGTGGGAACGGAGGCCATTTGGCGGAGTTTCGCGGAGACGGGTCCCGGGCCTGGGACGCGTCAGTGGAGTGGACCATTGGCTCAGGTCCGAAGCCGATCGGAGTCGCTCCGTCGGCGGTGAAGCCGATGCGCCGCGTCCCGGTGTGTCGGCACCGGGCGCACGGCGCACCCTCCCCCGTGTCGTCGGTCGGTCCCGCCCCTTTCAGCGCGTCCCGACCGCCGCGCGCACGGCCCGCCGTGCCATGGCGCAGTCGTCGTGCAGCCGCCTCAGGAGCAGCCGCTGTTCCTCACCCGGCGCGAGCGCGCCCGTGGGCACCGGTACGGAACCGGCGGGCGGAGCCTCCTTCATGGTGCGCTGCACCGCCGTCTCGTAGGTGCGGATCTCCCGCGTCAGCACGATCATCAGGTTCACCAGGAAGGCGTCCCGGGAGGCCGGGCCCGCCTGCTGGGCGAGCTGACTGATCTGACGCCGGGCCAGCGGCGCGTCGGCGAGCACCGCCCAGAGGGTCGCCAGGTCGTACCCGGGCAGGTACCAGCCGGCGTGCTCCCAGTCGACGAGGACCGGTCCGGCGGGGGAGAGGAGGATGTTGGAGAGCAGGGCGTCACCGTGACAGAACTGGCCCATGCCCTGGCGGCCGCCCGCGTGCGCCAGACCGTGCAGCAGCTTCTGCAGGTCGTCCCGGTCCCGGTCCGTGAAGAGGCCGAGCTCGTGGTAGCGCGTGATCCGGGTGCCGTAGTCCAGCGGTGCGTCGAAGGTCCCGACCGGCGGCCGCCAGGCGTTGAGCCGGGCGATCGCGCCGAGCGCGGCCCGCACATCGGCCCGGGGCGGAGCCTCGACGGGGTGGCGCGAGAGCGCCGCCGCCCGTCCGGGCATCCGCTCGATCACCAGCGTGCAGTTCTCCGGGTCCGCCGCGATCAGCCGCGGCGCCCGCACAGGCGGACGGTGGCGGACGAAGGAGCGGTAGGAAGCTATCTCGTGCCGGAACCGCTCGACCCACGCGGGGGAGTGGTCCAGTAAACACTTCGCGACTGCCGTGGTCCGCCCGGTCGTTCCGACGATCAGTACGGAACGCCCGCTGCGTCGCAGCACCTGTACCGGGTTGAACTCCGGGCAGATGCGGTGGACGGAGGCGATCGCCATCTTCAGCTGAGCCCCCTGGGGGCCGGACAGATCGATTCTCCCGCTGATCGGCTGGGTACCCGTGCCGCCCGTCCAGCGCCGCGGCCGGACGGCCTGCGGGGCGGGAGCGAGGTAGGGTCCGGCGCCGGCCTGGACGATGCGGTGCTGCGGCCGGGGCGGGGCGGACACGGAGGACGATGCTGTGTACATGGAGGTGACAGATCCCTTCGTGTGCCGACGAGTTGCGTGCGTCGCCCCGCCCGCCCCCGGTCCGCACCCTGGGGAATGAGGGCCGGTCGGCGGGGCGGGGTGGCGCGTTCCTACCTGACACCCGGGCGCGGGTGGCGGAACATCGAGCGGGCCATGGCGAACCCTGGCGAATTGTCGCCAGGCCTATGACAGGGGGCTAGATTCAACTCAGCCGAGAACCTGGGGGCTTAGACGTGACCGGACAAACCAACACCCGCCTGGCAGACCTGTTCGGCCTGGCCGGCTGGTCCAAGGGCGAACTCGCGAGACTCGTCAACCGGCAGGCGGCGGCCATGGGCCACCCCCAGCTGGCGACCGACACCTCGCGGGTGCGGCGGTGGATCGACCGGGGCGAAACCCCGCGCGATCCCGTCCCCCGGGTGCTGGCAGCACTGTTCACCGAGCGACTCGGCCGTGTCGTGACCATCGAGGACCTCGGGTTCGTACGACACGGGCGCAGCGGAAAGAGGCAGGACGTCAGGAAGACGGAAAACCCTGACGGGCTGCCCTGGGCACCCGATCGTACGGCGGCGGTCCTCACCGAATTCACGGGAATGGACCTCATGCTCAACCGACGCGGCCTGGTGGGCGCGGGTGCCGCGCTTGCCGCCGGCTCCGTACTCAGCAATGCCATGCACGACTGGCTGCAGACCGACCCCAACCGCCAGGCCGGCCCCCAGCGGGCCATCGATCCCCTCCACGCCGACCCCGCTGGGTTCGACCGCTACGAGGCCGCCCCCATCGGGTCGGAGGAGATCGAGGCTCTGGAGCACTCGGTGGAGGTGTTCCGTGCCTGGGACGCCTCCCGGGGTGGCGGTCTCCAGCGCAAGGCCGTGGTGGGCCAACTCAACGAGGTGGGCGGCATGCTCGCCTACCGCCACGCCGACCACCTCCAGCGGCGCCTCTGGGGCGTCGCCGCCAACCTGGCCGTCCTGGCCGGCTGGATGTCGCACGACGTGGGCCTCGAACCCACCGCACAGAAGTACTTCGTGATCGCGGCCCACGCGGCCCGCGAGGGCGGCGACCGGCCCCGGGCCGGCGAGGCACTGTCCCGTGCCGCCCGCCAGATGGTGCACCTGGGCAGGCCGGACGACGCCCTCGACCTGATGAAGCTCGCCAAGGACGGCTCGGGCGAACGCGTCCTGCCCCGGACCCGGGCCATGTTCCACACGATCGAGGCCTGGGCGCAGGCCTCGATGGGCCGGGGACAGGCCATGCGCCGCACCCTCGGCGAGGCCGAGGACCTGTTCGTGTCCGACCGGCGCGACGAGAAGAACCCCAGCTGGATGCAGAACTTCGACGAGGCCGACATGCACGGCATGCAGGCCCTCGCCTACCGCACCCTCGCCGATCACGACCCGGCCGCCGCGGTCCCGGCCCAGCGTCACGCCAAGCTGGCGCTGGAACTGCGGCTCGGCGGCCACGACCGCTCGAAGCTCTTCGACCACATCTCGCTCGCCTCGGCCTGCTTCATCGCCGACGACCCGGAGCAGGCCGACCGGTACGCCCGGCTCGCCCTGATGTCCATGGGGGAGACCTCGTCCCACCGCACCTGGGACCGGCTCCGGGAGATGTACCGGCTGACCGGGCAGTACGCCGGTTACGCGAGGATCGAGCACCTGCGCGAGGAGATCGAACTGGCCCTGCCGAGGTCGCCGGTCAACCGACCGAGGACGGGGCAGGCCTGAGGGGCTTCGACCTCCAGCGCTGCCGAACCACGAAGCCGAACTACGAGGCCGAGCGACGGGGTCGCGGCCGAGGAGCCTCACGCATCGTCGTCAACGGGCTGTCGCCGAGCGGCAGTCGGTGACCTGGGCTGTCGTGCCACAGCGTCGTGGTACGCCGGGTCGCCATGCCCGTGCGCCGGGCCGTTGCGGCACGCCTCGCCGAGGCCGAACGGCCGCCCCGCTCCGGGGGTTTCAGTGCCCGATCCGCTCCCGGGGCTTCAGCGTCCGACCCGGACCACCATCACGCAGGCGTCATCCTCGCGCTGCTCCTCGCCGAACTCCTCGACCACCGCGCGCACACCCTCCTGGGCGTCGCGCGCCCCGATGAGCCGCCGACCGAGCGCGAGCAGTCGTCGGGTGCCCGTGTCGTCGTCCGGACCGCTGCCACGGGTCAGCCCGTCGGTGTGCAGGACGAGCAGGTCACCGGGGAGCAGCCGGGTCTCGGCCTCGCCGTACACGGCCCCGGTCGTTGCCCCGAGGAGAACACCCTCGGGCCGCCGGAGGACGTGCCCCGTCCCGTCGCGGAACAGCAGCGGGGCGGGGTGGCCGGCTTGCGCCCAGGTCAGCGTCTGGGCGACCGGGTCGTAGCGGCAGCACATCGCGCTGCCGAGCGCGGGCTGTACGGAGGTCTCCAGGAGCTGGTTGAGGTGACCCATCAGGGCGGCGGGCCGGATCCCGGCCACCGCCATGCCGCGCAGTGCGCCGAGGAGCATGGCCATCGAGGAGGTCGCGGCGACCCCGTGACCCGTCAGATCACCCACGGTGAGCAGCGCGTCCCCGTCGGGCAGGGCCAGTGCGTCGTACCAGTCGCCACCGATGAGACCGGTGCTGGCGGCCGGGAGGTAGTGGGCGGCCACGTCGAGCGGGGCGGGGCCGTCGTGGGCGAAGCGGAGGGAGCCGCGCCACGGCGGGAGCACCGCTTCCTGGAGCTCGACGGCGACCCGCCGCTCGGTCTGCTCGATGTGGCGGCTGCGCTCCAGGCTGTCCCGGCTCTCCCGGACCGCCCGCTGGCTGCGCCGCAGTTCGCTGACGTCACGGAGCACGGCCCACATCGAGGCGGTGCAGCCGTCGGCGTCGAGGACGGGCTCGCCCGTCATGTGCACCGTGCGCACGCAGCCGTCGGTCCGCACGATCCGGAACTCGCCGTCGATCGGCTTCCCGTCGATCAGGCAGTCCGTCACCATGCCCTGGAGGACGGGCTGGTCCTCGGCGAAGACCATCGTGGGCATCTCGTCCAGCGACATCGGACCGCTCTCGCGCGTACGTCCGAAGATCTGGAACAGCTCTTCGGACCAGCTGACCTCGTCGGTGAGGAGGTTCCACTCGGCGCTGCCCACGCGGGAGAGCAGCGAGCCGGTGCCCTGCGGGGCGGCCTCGCCGTACGCGGTGCCGGGGTCCGTGGAGAGCGCCGTGTCGGGGACCGCTTCGGCGGCCGGCTCGACGGCGACCTCCTCCGGGACGCCCGCCCGAAGCTGACCCAAGTGGGTCCCGAGGTCGTCGAGTTGGTGAACCGCGAGGTCACAGAGGGCGCGCTGCCAGCGCTGCTGGGGATCGTCGTCGTTCACCACGGCTTCCCGGCGCACGGCGACGAGCTCGCCGCGCAGGCGGCGGGTCTGTGAGATCAGCGCGTCCACCGCGCCCGGCTCCGGCTGCTGGGCGGGGCGATCCGCGAACAGTGGGGACGGCATGTCGTACTCCGATACAGGCGCGGCACGGCCAGGCCAGGTGTGAATGTGAGGCCCGCATACGACTGTTGCACAGCCCGCGACAGCCCGTAAGGGATTTGGCAACACTCGATCCGGTGGTGCCTATGGCATATGCCAAAGGCCCAGCGATTATCGGCCAGGGCGCGACGGGTTACGGTGCTGGGGTGGTGAACGACGACGGAATCGGCACGGTGAGCACGCGCACGGCGGTCACGGGCGGGGCGGGCACGAGAAGGCAACCGGGCACGACGGGAGCCCCTGGTACGGCAGTTACGGGCGTGACGGGTGGGACGCGCACGAGCGAGCCCGGAGCGGGGGGTACGACGGTTGCGGGCGTGCCGACTGCACAGCCTGTGCCGGGTCCGGCCGTGACAGGTGTGGCCACTGTGCCGAGTCCGGCCGTGACAGGCGTGCCGACTGTGCCGAGCCCGGACGCGTCAGGCGCGCACGGGGCGCCTGAGGTGCGTACGGGGAACTCCGGAGCCGCCGCCACCGGGACCGCCGTGCTGCTCGCCGCCGCGCCCGCCGGGCGGGGGCGCGCCATCGACGCCGCCTCCGTGCTCCCCGCTCTCGCCGCCGTACCGCCCGGCGTCCTCACCGGCACCGGCACCGCCACGGTCGTCGAACTCGCCGATCCGCTCGACCCGCAGACCGTCCTCACCCGTCTGCGTGCCGCCGCGGCGAGCCCGGGTCCGCTGGTCCTCTGCCTCGCGGGGCAGCTCCATCTCGACCGCCGGCAACAGCTGACCCACCTCGCCCTGGCCCGCACCACTCCGGCGACCCTCCGTTACACCGCCCTGCCCTGGCACTGGCTCGCCGGCGAACTGGGCGTCCGGGCCCCCGGCACCACGACCGTCGTCGCGGACCTCGCGGCGGATCCCGTCGTATGGGAACGCCTCACCACCACACCCGACCTCCTGTACCTGGGTCCCGGACCGACCCTCTACGGGCGGGTGACCCCCGCCCCGCGCCGGGGCGAGCCCATGGCTCCCGTGTATCTGCGGTCCTGGGCGGAACTCTGGCGCTCCGGCGCCCGCCTCCCGTACGCCACGCTCCACGCGGAGTCCGCCGCCCACGCCGCCACGGTCGCGCCGGAGTCGCGTTTCCTGGCGCCCGCCCCCGCTCCCGTACCGGTCGTGGAGCAGGATCCGCACCCCGCGATCCTGGCCGCCGCGATGGCGGGGCGCCACGGCGAGGCGGCGGCGGTGGCGGCGGCCTGGGAGCACGAGGCCCTGCGCCGCCACGGGCCCCGGTCCGAGGAGGCCGTCCACTGGACGGAGGTACGGGCCGACCTGGCCCGCCTCGCCGGAGAACCCGCCCGCAGCTGCGAACTGTGGCTCGCCGCCGCCGAAGCCAGGCTCGGCCTGCGGCAGCGGCCGGACGACCCCGACGTCGAAGGGGCCGTGGACCGGGCCCACCACCAGTGGGAGCAGATCGGCGACAGGGCGAGGGCCCGCACCCTCGGCCCCCTGCTCGTCGCCCTGCGCGAGCGGGTCCCGGGCCGCCGGCCGGGAGCCCTGGCCGCGGTGACACGACGCATGGCCGACTGACTCCGTACCCGACGTTCACCCCTCCGGAAAGGGCCACGTGTGACCTCGCTCGCCCTCGCCCAGCGTTCGCTCGCCGATCCGTCCGTGCGCCACCCGCTCTGGCCCCCGCTCACCCGGGGCTGCCCGGTCACCTCGACCGACGAGATCGCGTACCCCCTCGACATCGACTACGCCTACGACGACGTACCCGCCGACCTGTTCACCCGCCCCGCCGCCCACGGCCTCGACCGGTGGGCTCCGCTCCTCCCGCCCCTCGCCGCCCCCGGCCTCGGCGAAGGCAACACCCCGATGGTCGAACTCCCCGACGGGGTCTGGATCAAGGACGAGTCCCGCAACCCGACCTGGAGCCACAAGGACCGGCTCAACCGGGTCGCCGTCAGCGCCGCCGTCGCCTCCGGCGCGCGTGGCATCGTCGTCTCCTCCTCCGGCAACCACGGCGCGGCCGCCGCCGCGTACGCGGCCCGCGCCGGACTGCCCTGCGCGGTGTTCACCTCCCCGGACGCCCCGCCCGCCGTCGCCTCACACCTCCGCGCCTACGGGGCGACGGTCCTGACCGTCCCGTACGCGTCGGTGCGGCCCCTGATGCGGCGGATCGTCGACGAGCTCGGCTTCCAGAGCGTCAGCAGCGTCACGGACCGCGGTCACACCGGGCACCCGTTCGGGCCCGAGGGCTACAAGACCCTCGCCTACGAGATCGCCCTCGACCTCGGACGTGCGCCGACGGCGGTTCATCTCCCCACGGGTTACGGAGAGTTGCTCTTCGGAGTGGCCAAGGGCTTCCAGGAACTCGTACGGCTCGGGGTCACCGACTCCGTCCCCCGGATGTACGCCACCGAGCCCGCCGCGGCCGGCGCCCTCACCGAGGCGCTCCGCACCGGTACGCCCGTGGCCAGGGTTCCCGTGGGTCCGACAACGGCGTACGCGATCGACTGCGAGTTCAACAGCTACCGGGGCGTTCTCGCCGTCCGTGACACCGGGGGAGCGGCTCGTACGGTGACGGATGGTCAAATGACGGTGGCACGCGAGGAGCTGGCGATGCTGGGGCTCTGGTGTGAGACCTCGTCGGCCGCAGGTCTCGCCGGGCTGCGCGCCCACGGGCCGAGCGAGAACGACGGCCCTGTGGTGTGCGTGGTCACCTCCAGTGGCTACAAGGACATCGCCACGGCGCGGGAGACGTACGCACCGACGGCCCCGGAGTGGGCGTCGATCAAGGCCGCCCTGACGTCCGTCGGGGCGGGGTAGCCACACAGGTCGTTCGCGGGTCCGGACCGGCGCGAGAGGGGAGGAGGTCAGCCCCGCTGCAGGGCGACGGCCCGGGTCCCCACCGCCCTGAGCCAGGCCTTTCTGATCAGACCGCCGAAGGGGCGGGCCAGCAGGAACCAGTACGGCCGGAAGATCCGCCGGGTCCTCGGGTCCAGGGCGACGACGCGCGTCTCCGTCAGCAGCAACGTGCCCCGCGGGTGGCCGGTCACCCGGAAGTTGACCACCGCTTTCAGATATCCCGTGCGATCGAAGCGATGGAACTGCTCGGGACTGTCCACGTCCACGAAGGGGGCGTTGGGCTTCCACCACTGGCCGGCCGCTCCGGAGACCATCTCCTCGCCGGCGATGTCCGCGAGCTGCACGAAGTTCTCGTTCAGGGACGCGAGCATCGGTTCGTCCCTGCGGGTGTCGTGACTCTTCTTCCCCCGGAGGCGGGCGGGCAGGGCTCGCAGTCCCAACAGGACACGTGCGACGGGAATGTCATGGGACGTCAGTGACTCCAGGGCCGTCCAGACTGCCTCGGGCGGCGCAGCCACGACCAAGGTGTGCACCTCGCGGAAGTCCCATCGCGGCAATGCGGAATCGATCAGCATGAGCTCCCCGTCGCTCGTACCTCACCGGCCCGTCGACTCTACTCGGAGCGGACGAAGGGCCCGGGCTCAGGGGCCGGTTCCGTGCGCGTACGTTCATCGGAGGTGACGGCGGCGCCGGTACGAGTGCGGTCGTCGGTCACACCCGGTTGACGTCGTCCGGGCAGCGGTTGCGGGCCATGCGTGTTCCATCGCCTACACGGGCGAGTGATCATTCACCGTGATCGCCGCCGTCTGGCAGGTCGGGCCGCGCGGCGCACCTAGACTCCGCGCACATGTCGCTCTGGCTGCTCAATCACTTCAGCACCTTCACCCTGGCCGTGGTCACCGTCGGCGGGACCGTCGCCCTCGCCGTGGCCGGCAGCGTGCTGCTCCGCCGCAGATACCCCTCGCTGGCCCGGGGGGAGCACAACGACATGGTCGGGGTGACGTTGGGGATGTTCGGCGCGATCTACGGGATCATCCTCGCCTTCGTCATCGTCACCCTCTGGACCCAGCTGGACAGCACGCAGACCATCGTCGCGAGCGAGGCCACCGACACCGCGCTCATCGCCCGCGACGCCGCCGCCTTCCCGCCCGACGTCCGCGCCGACCTCGACGCGGCCCTCAGCGGCTACGTCCACGCGGTCGTCGAGGACCAGTGGCCCCGGATGCGCGCCGGGCAGCCGAGCTACGGGGCCACGGAGAAGCACCTCCGGGCCGCCTTCGACGTCCTCCAGACGTACGAACCCAAGTCCCCGCGCGAAGAGGTCTTCTACGAAGAGGCCGTCGGTCACCTCAACGACGTCGCCGCCCAGCGCCGGGCCCGCCTGACCATGGCCGAGCAGGAACTCCCGCCGCTGCTCCAGGCCCTGGCCTTCGGCGGCGCGATCGTCCTCGTCCCGCTCACCTTCCTCTACGGCATGCGCAAGCTCCGGATCCAGCTCCTCTTCGTCGCCTCGGTCGCCGCGCTCATCGGCTTCAGCCTCCTCCTGGTCTTCGTGCTCGACCGCCCCTTCGCCGGCGAACTCAGCGTGAGCCCGGCACCGTACCGAGAGGGGGCCCTCGCGCAGTACTGGTCCCGGTGAGCGAACAACAGGCGTCGGATCCAAACCGAAGACGCGAAACGAGGCTGAATGCCTCGACGCACGAGCCCCCGTTCGGAGAAGCTGTCCGCAACAGGCCTTTACTCAGGCCGCGTTGGATGACTTCTGCACGAACACGGGGGAGAACATGGCGGGAATCGCTCACCGTTGGACCGCTCGCATAGCGGGCGCGGCAGCCACAGCAGCACTGATCTTCGGCAGCACGACCGGCACCGCGGGCGCCGTCACGAACCCGCCCACGTTCGACCTCGGCGCGAACTACTCGGTGATCGCGACCGCCCATCCGGACACCGTCGGCTGTGTGGGCTACAAGGTGACCGGAACGGGGACCGTCGTCGGCAAGCCGGTCGCCGCCGGCAGCACCTGGACGCAGGACGAGGTGGCGTGCACGGCGACGGTCCCCGGCCAGTACGACATCACCGGGACGGCCACCATCACCGAAAGCGACGGCGACAAGCTCTTCCTCAGCTACCACCTCACCGCTCCGCTGACCTCGGACACCATGGTCTACCCGTCCGGCACCTTCACGATCACCCGCGGCGAAGGCAGCTTCGAGGAGGCGACCGGTGGCGGCAAGATGAACGCCCAGGTCAACCTGCTGGACCACGAACACGTCAGCAACACCCTGTCGGGGTACATCCGTTACCGGTGGCAGATCTGATCCATCGCCGGACAACGGCGGATGACGGCACGTTGCCGTCACCCGCCGTTGACCCGAGAGCGGGCCGGGGGGTGTCTTGTCGATCGGGCCGGATCAGGGAGCGGCGTCTGGTGCATGGGGTCTCCTCAGGCCCGCAGGGGCCGAGGGGACGGATCGCGAGGCGGAGGAGGGAGGCATGGCGGTGGGGGGCACCTCCCGTGCCCGAAGGGCTACGGGGGGCCTGCCGACCGACGACAACGCGGCGAGGCGCGGTGCCAGGCGTCGCGAGCCCGGCATGATCGGCACCTAGTGGTCGAGGCCGCTCCCGCCCGAGGTGGGGAGGACGACCCGGATGCCGAACTCGTAGGTGCCGGTCGCCCGCGCGATTCCGGTGAACAGCAGGGCGAAGTGCTCCTGGCCCCGCGCCGTCACGATGCCGCCCAGGTCGAGCAGGGAGTCGTCCGACCAGCCGAGATCGGCGACCAGTCCGCCTACCGCCTTCTTCGCCTCCGCGTCCTCGCCCGAGAGGAAAACAGTGCCGGGACCCTCCAGGGAGTCCGGTGCGATCATCACCTTCCGGTCGATCGTGCAGAGCGTCTTCACCACCCGCGTCTCGGGGAACGCCTGCTGGATCTCCTCGCCGAGGCTCACATCCGGATGTGAGAGCGATCCGTCCGCCAGGAAGCCGACCCCTACGTCAAGGATGATCCTTCCGGCGAGCGCCCGGGCGCCGATCGTGTGCAGCAGTGCCACGGAGGCCGTGCCCGGGGTGGCGTTCACCAGCACCTCGGCGTGCGCCGCGGCCCCCGCGCAGCTGTCGACCCGTAATCCGGTGGCGGTGAGTTCCTTCAGCTTCGCGAGGAGCTCCGGGTCGTCCGGCCGCCGCGATCCGATGACCACGTCATGGCCGGCCCGCGCCCACGCCGAAGCGAGTGCCTGTCCTACATGTCCTGTGCCGAGAATTCCGATTCGCATGAGCGCCATCCTGGTGCGGCCGACGCCACCCGCACCTCGGCCCGGGGGCCCTACCCGTGTCCGTCCCTCGTCCTAGGCCGCGTGACGGGGGAGCGGGGCCGGGCTGAGATGATCGGATGTATGCCCACCTCTCCGGCTCCGACTCCGGACGCGACCGCCGCCCTGGCTCCGGCCCCGACTCCGGATTCGACCGCCGACCCGGCCCCGGTCCCGGCTCCGGCTCCGAGCGCCTCCCTCGTCACCGAGCGGCTCCTGCTGCGCCCCGTGCGGGCGGCCGACGTGCCGGCCGTCACCCGGCTGTGGACGGACCCCGAGGTCAGGCGCCATCTGGGCGGGCCGGTCACCGAGCAGGTCGTGAGGATCCGGCAGCGGCGAGTCGTCGGGGCGCCCGGCGTCCACGCCGTGGTGCGGGCCGCCGACGGGGTGCTGCTCGGGCTCGTGACGGTGGAGCCCGGGGCGCGGGACGGGGAGACGGAGGTCTCCTACCAGTTCCTGCCCGAGCACTGGGGGCACGGATACGCGCGCGAGGCCGTCGCCGCCGTCGTCGAGGCCACGCTCCTCGCCACCCCCAGCGTGGTCGCCCTCACCCAGGAGGCGAACCACCGCTCCCGGCGGCTCCTGGAGGCCGTCGGCATGACCCACGTCTCCTCGTTCGTCGAGTACGACGCCCATCAGGTCCTCTACCGACGACGCCGCTGATCCCGGCAGCTCCAGGGGTTCACCGGACCTTCTCGCCCGCCGCCAGCTTCGCCATCATGCGCTCAAGACGCTGCGCCCGGCCCTTCTCGGTGCGGGCCTGCCAGAGGCGCATGATCACCAGGTACTGATCGGTCCTCCCGAGGCCCTCGTAGAAGACCCGCGCCCCCTCGTCGGCCGCCAGGGCCGCCGCCAGGTCGTCCGGGACGGTCGCCTCCGCCTGGGAGGGGTACGCGGCCTCCCACCGGCCGTCCGCCTGTGCGGCCCGCACCTCGGCGAGACCCGACTCGCGCATCCGTCCCGCCGAGGTGAGCGCCGCGACCTTGCGGACGTTCACCTGCGACCAGAGGCTCCGCGACCGTCGCGGCGTGTACTTCTGGAAGTAGTACGCCCCGTCCCCGCCCTTGCGCTGCCCGTCGATCCAGCCGAAGCAGAGCATGCAGTCGAGGACCTCCGGATTCGTCAGCGACTCGCCCCCCTGGCCCTTCTTGGCGATCCTCAGCCAGACCCCGGGCCGGTCGGCATGGTGGCTTTCCAGCCACGCCTCCAGCTCCGAGACCTTCGTGACGGTCATCAGCTCAAGTCCCTCGTACTGCTCCACCGGACCGGTCCCCCTGTCGTCGTCGGCCGTCGTCGTCACTCGTCGGTCGTCGCTCCCGGAAGTCGTCCGGAGCGCTCGTGACCAAGATATTGACATCGGCCGGAGCGCGGTCGTAACTTGCCAGCAACGCTCAACTAACGCGCGTTATTAAAGCGCGTAACCGAAGGGATCCCGTGGCCGCCCACAGTGCTCGAAGCGTCACCATGAGTGATGTCGCCCGGCATGCGGGCGTGTCGCGCACCACCGTCTCGTTCGTCCTCAACGACCGCCCCGGCGCGGCCATCCCGGACGCGACGCGGCAGCGGATTCTGGCCGCGATCGACGAGCTCGGATACCGGCCGAACGCCGGCGCCCGGGCGCTCGCCGCCAAGCGCAGCGAGTGGTACGGACTGATCACCGAGATCGTCACCGCCCCCTTCGCCGTCGACGTCATCAAGGGCGCCCAGGACCGCGCCTGGCTCGACCGCAAGTTCCTGCTGATCGCCGCGAGCGAGGGAGACGCCGCCCAGGAGGCCGCCGCCCTCGACAAACTCCTCGAACAGCGGGTCGAGGGACTGCTCTACGCCACGACCTGGCACCGTGCGGTCACCCTCCCCAAGGCGGCCCGCGAGGTCCCCACCGTCCTCGTCAACTGCTACGACGCCGAGGGCGAACTCCCCTCCGTCGTCCCCGACGAGGTCACCGGCGGCCACCGCGCCGCCCGCCACCTCGTCGAGGCCGGTCACGAGCGCATCGGGTTCATCAACCTCGACCCGGACATCCCGGCCGCCCTCGGCCGGCGCGAGGGATACGAGCGGGCCCTGCGCGAGGCCGGGCTTCCCCTGGACCCGTCGCTGGTCGTCTCCGGCCACGCGACCGCCGACGGCGGCTACACGGCCGCCTGCGAACTGCTCGACCGCGCCGACCGGCCGACCGCCCTCTTCTGCGGCAACGACCGGATGGCGATGGGCGCGTACGACGCCATCAAGGAACGTGGGCTGCGGATTCCGGCGGACGTGGCCGTGGTGGGCTACGACAACCAGGAACTCATCGCCGCCTACCTGCGGCCCAAACTGACCACGCTCGCCCTGCCGTTCGAGGCGATGGGCGCCAAGGGCGTGGACATGCTGGCCGCTCTCGCAGCGGGGCAGCCGCTCGACACCCGCAGGGTGACGGTCGACTGCCCGCTGCTCGAACGCTCGTCGGTCTGACCGCGAATCAGCTCCGTCGAGTCTTCTCGTCCCGTCTTCGTCAGGTGTGTTGAAGAGAGGAAAGAGCCACCATTATGACACCCTCCCCCGTCCGCGGCCGAGCCGCGCGGCGGCTCCGCCCCGCGCTGCTCGCCGGCGCCACGGCGGCCGCGCTGTTCCTGACCGGCTGCTCCGGCGGCACGGGAGCGAGCGGTGCCGGAGACACCTCCGGCGACCAGCTCCTCACCGTGCCCCGCGAGGACATGGGCACCTTCACACGGAACTTCAACCCGTTCTCGCCGAAGGCCGCGCCCATGACCAAGGAGGCGGTCTACGAGCCGCTCATGGTCCACAACCCGGCCGACGGCAAGGACACGCCGTGGCTCGCCACCGCCTGGACCCAGGCCCCCGACGGCAGGTCCCTCACCTTCACCCTCCGCGAGGGCGTGAAGTGGTCCGACGGCAAGCCCTTCACCGCCGAGGACGTCGTCCACACCTTCGAGCTGCAGAAGAAACTGCTCGGCGGTTTCGACTACCTGGGCAGGGTCACGGCCGACGCACCGGCGGACGGCGTCCCGCAGAAGGTCACCTTCCACCTCACCAAGCCCTTCTCCCCGGCCCTGTACGAGATCGCCGGCCACTTCGTCGTCCCCCGGCACATCTGGTCGAAGATCGCCGATCCGGCCAAGGACACCAACGCCACCCCCGTCGGCACCGGCCCGTACACGAAGGTCGACAAGTTCCAGAGCCAGTCGTACGAGCTCCGCAGGAACCCCTCGTACTGGCAGCCCGCGAAGCAGCGGATCGCCGGCATACGGATGCTCGCCTTCTCCGGCAACGACAGCGCCAACCTCGCCTTCACCAACGGCGAGGTCGACTGGACGCAGGCGTTCGTCCCGGACATCCAGAAGTCCTTCGTCGCGAGGAACCCCCGGACGAACCACTACTGGTTCCCCACCACCGGCGCGATGATCAACTGGCAGCTCAACACGGCCAAGGCACCCTTCGACGACCCCGCCCTGCGCAAGGCCCTCAGCCGGGCCGTCGACCGCGCGAAGATCGCCAAGGTCGCCATGAACGGCTACAGCACCCCCGCCGACTGCACCGGCCTCTCCAACGCCTACGACACCTGGCGCGACAAGGCGGTCGCCGCCTCCTGCGACTGGACCACGTACAGCACCTCGGCCGCCGCCCAAGCCCTCGACGCCGCCGGGTACAAGCTCGGCGCCGACGGCAAACGCACCCAGAGGAACGGCAGGCCGCTCGCCCTCGACATCTCCGTCGGCTCGGCGTCCTCCGACTGGATCTCCGTCGCCAACATCATCAAGCAGAACCTCGCCGAGGTGGGCGTCACCGCCACCGTCAAGTCCCCGGACTGGTCCGCCGTCGTCTCCTCGTACGAGACGGGCACCTTCGACAGCGGCATCGTGTGGAGCAACAACGGCGCCACACCCTACGAGTTCTACCGCGGCGCCCTGGCCACCACCATGGTCAAACCCGTCGGCACCAAGGCCACCGAGAACTACCACCGCTACGGCGACGCCGCGGCCGACAAGCTCATCGACGCCTTCGCCGCCACCACCGACCCGCAGGTCCAGCAGGCCAAGGCGAGCGAACTCCAGAAGCTGTTCGCCGCCGACGCCCCCGTCGTCCCGCTCTTCCCCGGACCCGAGTGGGGCGCGTACACCGACGCCCGCTTCACCGGCTGGCCGACGAAGGACAACCCGTACGCGACGCTGTCCAACCGGTCCGTGACCACCGTCCTCGTGCTCACCTCCCTCACGCCCGTCAAGGGCTGACCCCGCCCCGGGGCCGGCCCGCCGCCCC
The DNA here is from genome assembly GCF_026341815.1 of Streptomyces sp. NBC_00572. Lineage (GTDB taxonomy): Bacteria > Actinomycetota > Actinomycetes > Streptomycetales > Streptomycetaceae > Streptomyces. Next base: position 478,515 of record NZ_JAPENX010000002.1, on the reverse strand, counting down.
GCGCGCCGGCCCCCCACCCCGACAGGGAGAAGAGCAGTGCGTCTCGTCCTGCGCAACCTGGGGTTCTACCTGATCGCCTTCTGGGCCTCCGTCACCCTCAATTTCCTGCTGCCGCGCTTCATGCCCGGAGACCCCGTCTCCCGGATGTTCGCCCAGGCCCAGGGGACGATGCAGCCCGATCAGATCGCCCAGCTGCAGAAACTCTTCGGTCTCGACGACCGGCCGCTGCCGCGGCAGTACGTCGACTACCTCCACAGCGTCGCCACCGGCGACCTCGGCATCTCCATCTCCCGCTTCCCGACCCCCGTCTCCGAGGTCATCGGTTCCCAGATCGGCTGGACGCTGCTCCTCGGCCTCACCGCCCTGATCGTCGCCGCCCTCGTCGGCAACCTCCTCGGCGTCCTCGCCGCCTGGCGCAGGGGCGGGATCCTCGACTCCGCGCTCCCGCCGCTGCTGATCTTCGTCGGCTCGTTCCCGTACTTCTGGCTGGCCATGGGCGCGCTCTACCTCTTCGGCGTCACCCTCGGCTGGTTCCCGCTGAGGCACGCGTACGACGTCGGCCTCGAACCCGGATTCGACGCCGCGTTCCTCGGGAACGTCGCCACCCATCTCGTCCTGCCCGCCCTGACCATCGTGCTCGTCTCCATCGGCGGCTGGATGCTCGGCATGCGGAACACGATGATCGCCACCGCCGCCGAGGACTACATCACCATGGCCGAGGCCAAGGGGCTCAGCCCCGCCCGGATCATGTTCCGGTACGCCGCCCGCAACGCGCTGCTGCCGTCCGTCACCAACTTCGGGATGGCCCTGGGCTTCATGGTCGGCGGCGCTCTCCTCACCGAGGTCGTCTTCGCCTACCCCGGCATCGGCTACCAGCTGCTCGCCTCCGTCCAGGCCCTCGACTACCCGCTGATGCAGGGCATCTTCCTCACCATCACGGCGGCCGTCCTGCTCGCCAACTTCGTCGTCGACCTCATCCACGTCCGGCTCGACCCGCGCGTCCGCGTCCGCTGAGGAGGGACCACGACCATGCCCGTCCTCGACACCCCGGACACCGCCAACGCCGTGTCCCACGACCCACCGGCCGGCCCGCCGGCCCCCGAGCGCCGGTCCCGTCAGGGCCTCGGCCGCCGGCTGCTGGCCGACCGCAAGGCCCGCGCCGGGCTGCTGCTGCTCACCGTCTTCGCCCTGCTCGGACTGCTCGCCCCGGTCCTCGCGCCCGGCGACCCGTCCCTCATCACCGACATCGGCGCCACCCCGCCCTCCGCCGACCACTGGCTCGGCACCACCGCCAAGGGCCAGGACGTGCTCGCCCTCACCCTTCTGGGCACCCGCAGCTCGATGCTCGTCGGGTTCACCGTCGGCATCGCCGCCACCCTGGTCGCCCTCCTGGTGGGGCTTGCCTCCGCCTATCTCGGCAAGCTCGTCGACGATCTGCTGACCCTCGTCACCAACGTCTTCCTGCTCGTGCCGGGACTGCCGCTGCTCGTCATCCTCGCCGCGTTCCTGCCGCCGGGGACGACGACCGTCGTCCTGGTCCTCACCGTCACCGGCTGGGCCGGCTCGGCGCGCGTCCTGCGTGCCCAGGCCACCTCCATCCGCGGCAAGGACTTCGTCGCCGCCGCCGTGGTCACGGGGGAGCGCCCCCTGCGGATCATGTTCCGGGAGATCCTGCCCAACATGGCGTCCGTGGTGATGACCACGCTCCTCGGCTGCGTCATCTTCGGCATCGGCGCCCAGGCCGGCCTGGAGTTCCTCGGCCTCGGCGACGCCTCCGTCGTCAGCTGGGGCACCAACCTCTACTGGGCGGGCAACGACGGAGCCCTGATGACCGGAGCCTGGTGGGCGTTCGTCCCGTCCGGTCTGGCCATCGCCCTCGTCGCCTTCGCGCTCGCCCTGGTCAACTACGCGGTCGACGAGATCACCAACCCGAGGCTCAGGGCCCGGCGAAGGAGGCAGCAGTGAACGCCCCTGTCGACAGCCACGACAGCCACGACAGCCACGACAGCCACTCCGTCCTCGACGTGCGCGGTCTGCGGGTCGAGTACCGCGGCGACGGCCGCAGCGTCGTCGGCGCCGACGACGTGTCGTTCACCATCGGAGCCGGAGAGATCTTCGGACTCGCGGGTGAGTCCGGCTGCGGCAAGTCGACCGTCGCCAACGCCGTCATGCGGCTCCTCAAGCCACCGGCCGCCATCACCGCCGGATCGGTCACCTTCCGGGGCCGGAACGTCCTCGCCATGGACACCCGCGAGCTGCGCGCCTTCCGCTGGCGCGAGATCGCCATGGTCTTCCAGTCCGCGATGAACTCCCTCAACCCCGTGCTCACCATCGGCGAACAGATCGGCGACATCCTCACCACCCACGAGAAGCTGCGCAAGCGCGCCGCCCGAGAGCGCGCCGCGGAACTCCTCGACCTCGTCGGCATCGGCCCCGACCGGCTCAAGGCCTATCCGCACCAGCTCTCCGGCGGCATGCGCCAGCGCGTCGTCATCGCCATAGCCGTCGCCCTCGAACCGGCGCTGCTCATCATGGACGAGCCGACCACCGCGCTCGACGTCGTCGTGCAGCAGGAGATCATGGCCCAGATCCGCGAACTCCAGCGCACGCTCGGCTTCTCCGTACTCTTCATCACCCACGACATGTCGCTGATGGTCGAACTCTCGGACCGCATGGGCGTCATGTACGGCGGACGGCTCGTCGAACTCGCCGACGCCAAGGAACTGTTCGCCCGGCCCCTCCACCCGTACACCGAGGCGCTGATGAACGCCTTCCCGCCGCTCACCGGGCCGCGCCGGGAACTCAGCGGCCTCTTCGACGCCCCGCGCACCGCCGACAGCTGCGGCTTCCACGTCCGCTGCCCCGACGACCGCGCCGACTGTTCGACACACATCCCCGATCTGCGTGAGATCGCCCCCGGCCGGTGGGCCGCCCTCACGTCCAGCGGAGGCACCACGTCATGACGCTCCTTCAGATACGGCGCCTCACCAAGGACTTCCCCGTCGGTACCGTCTTCTCCCGGCGCCGCGTCCGGGCCGTGTGCGGTGTGGACCTCGACCTCGACCGGGGCCGCGTCACCGCCCTCGTCGGCGAGTCCGGCAGTGGCAAGTCCACCATCGCCCGCTGCCTCGCCCGCCTGGAGCGGCCCACCTCCGGACAGATCCTCCTCGACGGCGAGGACGTCCTGCGCACCGAACGCCGCCGCGCCTCCCGTACGTACCGGGGCAAGGTCCAGATGGTGTTCCAGGACCCCTTCGGCTCCCTCAACCCCGTCCATCGCATCGACCACTTCCTCACCCGAGCCCTCGTCCTGCACGGTCACGCCGCCGACCGGGGCCGGCTCGCCGCCCTCATGGAGGAGGTCGGGCTCACCCCGGACATGCTCGACGCCTACCCGCACGAACTCTCCGGCGGGCAGCGGCAACGCGTCGCCGTCGCACGGGCGCTGGCCGTCGAACCGAGCGTCCTCCTCGCCGACGAACCGACCTCCATGCTCGACGTGTCCGTCCGGGTCGGCGTCCTCAACCTGCTGCGCCGCCTCCGTGACGAACGCGGCCTTTCGATGCTGTACATCACCCACGACCTGGGCTCGGCCCGCTACCTGGCCGACACCACCACCGTCATGTTCGCCGGCGAACTCGTCGAGGGCGGCGACGCGCTCGCCGTCATGGACGCACCCGCCCACCCCTACACCCGGCTGCTGCTCTCCGCCGTCCCCGACCCGACGCGGTCCACCGGCTACGACAAGGCCGAGCGGGCCCGGCTGCGGGCCGCCGTCCTCGCCCCCGAGTCATGCCCGTACGACGACGGCACCTGCAACAGCACCACTCCCGTACGCCACATCGTGGGCGAGGACGAGGGGCAGCCGCACTGGGTGCGCTGCCACCTCTACGCGCCCGCCCACGACCTCGCCCACCGCGTGCTCCAGAGCGCGGACTCCCCGGAAGCCGAGATCACCGCCGCATGACACACGACCTGATCGCCGCCGCGGACACCTCTGCCGTGGACGGCCTCGCCGAGCGCGCCTTCCGCGACCCCCACCGGCCCCGGTTCCACTTCACCTCGCCCGGTGGCTGGCTCAACGACCCCAACGGGCTCAGCCACTGGAACGGCGTCCATCACCTCTTCTACCAGTACAACCCGCTCGCCCCGGCCCACCACCGCATCCACTGGGGTCACGCCACCAGCACCGACCTCGTCACCTGGACCGACGAACCGGTCGCCCTGGTCCCCGGCACCACGGGACCCGACCGCGACGGCTGCTGGTCCGGCGTCCTCGTCGACGACGGGGGAGTGCCCACCCTCGTCTACTCCGGCCGGCACGGCGAACGCGAACTGCCCTGCGTCGCCACCGGAAGCCCCGACCTGCGGCACTGGACCAAGGACCCCGCCAACCCCGTGATCGCCGCGCCGCCCACCGGCGTCGACGTCACCGCCTACCGCGACCACTGCGTCTGGCGCGAGGGCGCCGGCTGGCGTCAGCTCGTCGGCTCCGGCATCCGGGGCCGGGGCGGCACCGCCTTCCTGTACGAGTCCGAGGACCTGCGCGACTGGCGGTACGTCGGCCCGCTCCTCGTCGGCGACGCGAGCGAAGGCAGCGCCACCGACCTCGACTGGACCGGCACCATGTGGGAGTGCGTCGACCTCTTCCGTGTCGGCGACGTCGACGTGCTCGCCTTCTCGGCCTGGGACGAGGGCGCCACGCTCCACCCCCTCTACTGGACGGGCCGCTACACCGAGGACCGCTTCGAACCGACCGCCCTGCACCGGCTCGACTACGGCCGCAACTACTTCTACGCACCCCAGTCGACACGGGACGCCGACGGCCGCCGCATCATGTTCGGCTGGCTCCAGGAGGGCCGCGGCGAAGAGGCCACCGCCAGCGCCGGCTGGTCCGGGGTCATGTCCCTGCCGCGCCTCGTCACCCGGGGCGCCGACGGAGCGCTCGCCCAGATCCCCGTCCCCGAACTGGAGCGCCTGCGCCGCGACCACGTGGCCGTGGGCCCCTTCGAGGCGGGCACGGAGTCGCCCCTCGACGCGATCCGGGGCGACCAGCTCGACCTGGAGGCGACGCTCCGGCTCGCTCCGGGCGCCACCGTACGGCTCGCGGTACGGGAGACCCCGGACGCCGCCGAACGCACCGTCGTCGAGGTCACCCGCGACGCCACCGGCACCTCGGGCACACTCCGTCTCCACCGTGAAGCGAGCAGTCTGGACCCCGACGTCGACACCTCACCCCGCCACGGCCCGCTGCCGTTCGGAGAGGACGGCGCCGTCGCACTCCGCGTCCTCGTGGACCACTCCGCCCTGGAGATCTTCGCCAACGGGCGTGCCCTGACCGCCCGCGTCTACCCCACCCGCCCCGACCGGGCGACCGGAGTGTCCCTCACCGGCGCGGGCGGCGCGACCGTCGACGGCCTCGACGCCTGGCACATGGCTCCGATCACCACGGGGCCCCGCCCGCTCTGGCCGTAGCCAACGCACGCACATCCCGCTCCGCGTCACGCCTCGACCCGGTGCCGGGCGGTCCGCTCCGCCCCGCACCGGGCCCTCACCCGTACGGCGCCACCCCACCACCGAGGAGGCCCCCATGCGTGTTCCCCATGTCCCGCTCCACCGCCGCACCCTGCTCCGGGCAGGCGGCCTCGCGCTCCTGCCCGTCCTCCTGCCCACCCCCGTGTCCGGCACCGCCGAAGCCGCGCCCGCCGCCCGCCGCCGGACCACCCTCCCCGAGGCCGTCACCTCGCCCATCCCCGACCCCCTTCCGTACCGGGGGAGTTGGCAGCGCACCGCCGACGGCGGTCAGCGCGCCACCGCCGCCGGCGCGACCGCCTCGCTCGCGATGTCCGAGCACCGCGTCGGGGCCCGCGCCGGATACTCCGCCCGGATCGCCGCCGACCCGGCCACCCCGCACGCCCGGGGCGGACTCGTCCTCCGGGCCGCGCCCGACGGCAGCGCCGGATACGGCGCCGTCCTCGAACCGGCCACCGGCCGGGTCGCCCTCATCGATCTGGCGAGCGGCGAGACCCTCGCCACCGGCGCGGGCCGCCCCGGCACGACCCTCGACGTCGTCCTCGACGGACCGGCCCTCACCGTCCACGTCGACGGCAGCCAGGTCCTGGCCGTCGAGGACCACCGTCACGCCTCCGGCCATGTGGGCCTGCTCGCGGCGGACGGCTCGGTCACCTTCGGACCGCCCCGGACCTGGTCGGTCACCACCGACCTCAGCGGCTGGACCACCAGCGGCGGAGGCGCGTGGACGCCCACCCCGCTGGGTCTCGTCGCCGTCGCCCCCGCAGACACCAACATGCGCACGACGGCGGCCGAGGAGGCGTACGACACCTTCGTCCAGGCCGACGTCCTCGTCCACGACCCGTACGCCGTCGCCGCCCTCCTGGTCCGCGCCGACGCCACCGGCACCCGTGGCTACGCCGTCGAGGCCGATCCGAACCAGGGCCGGCTCCGCCTCTACCGCGTCGACGGCGACGTCACCCTCGGCACCCACGCCACCACCATCGCCCCCGGCACCGTCCATCGCCTGCGCGTCGAGGCCGAGGGGCGCGGACTCCGCGTGTACTGGCAGAGCGACTTCCTCCGCCCCGACGGATACGACCCCGTCATCGACACCGAGGACCCGGCCCCCGCCCCGCACCTCTCCGGCCGCCCCGGGCTCCTCGCCTACAACGGCCGGGTCGCCTACGAGAACGTCACCGCCGCCGGTCCGCGCTCCGAACTCCCGGGCGCCGAAACGCAGTCGGGCACCTGGACCCGCGACCTGCGGGGCCTGCGCGGCACCGACGGGCTGCGGACCGCACCCGCCCCGGGCGGCGCCGACCTCGTGGTCTCCGCCGATGTGCGGCTCGCGGGCGCGAGCGCGGCAGGACTCCTCGTACGCGGTCACGAGATCCTCCTGGCGCCCGGCAGCGGGGAGCTCCGACTCGTCGACCACACCCGCCGCACTCTCCTCGCCACCGCGCCCCCGCCCGTCCGCCCCCTGCGTGCCGACACTCCCTTCCGCGTCGAAGTCCACCTCGTGCGCGGAGAGTTCACGGTGTACGTGGACGGCGTGCGGGGCCTGCGCGCACCCGCAAGCGCCGACGGTGACACCGTCGGGCTCGTCGCCGCCGGTGGTACCGCGTACTTCCAGGACATCCACGCCGTCGACGTACGCGAGCACTTCACCGAGCCCCACCGGCCCGCCGTCCACCACTCACCCCGGACCGGCCGGGGGAGCGACCCCAACGGTCTCGTCCACTACGACGGCGAGTACCACCTCTTCCACCAGGACGAGGGCCGCTGGGCGCACGCCGTCTCCAGCGACCTCCTCCACTGGCGCACCCTCCCGCACGCCCTCGGCTGGAACGCGTACGGCCACTGCTGGTCCGGCTCCGCCGTCGTCGACGCCCACGACCACTCGGGTCTCTTCGGCGGAGCGCCCGGACTCATCGCCTATTACACGAGCTTCCACCCCGACAAGACCGGCGGGAACCAGTCGGTCCGCGCGGCCTACAGCACCGACCGTGGCCGCTCCTGGCAGCCCTACGGCGGTCCCGAACCGCTCGTCGGCAATCCCGGAGGACCGGACGGCGGCTGGGACTTCCGCGACCCCAAGGTCTTCAGGGACGAGGCTCGCGACCAATGGGTCATGGTCGTCTCCGGCGGCGACCACCTGCGGTTCCTCACCTCACGCGACCTCCTCCACTGGACCCACGCCAGCTCCTTCGGCTACGGGGACTGGGTGGCCGGCGGCGGGGTCTGGGAGTGCCCCGACCTCTTCCCGCTCCCGGTCGACGGCGACCCCGCCCGTACGGTCTGGATCCTCACCCTGAGCACGGGCGCCGTCCGTGCCACCGACGGGTCCACCGCCCGCTACCTCACCGGCACCTGGGACGGCACCGCCTTCACCGCCGACCAGGCCCCCGGACCGGCACCGCGCAGCGACCACGGCCGCGACTTCTACGCGGCCATCACCTTCGACAACGTGCCCGACGGGCGGCGCGTCTGGCTCGGCTGGACGACCAACTGGGACTATCCCTTCAGTGCGCCCACCCGTCCGTGGAACGGCCAGCACAGCATCCCCCGCGAACTCACCGTCGCCGACGGGCCCGACGGCCTCGTGCTGCGCCAACGGCCCGTATCCGAGCTGGCTTTGATCCGGACCAGCAGCACCGTACGACGGGACCTCACGATCGGACCCGGCGCGACCGATCCGTGCGCCGGCCTGACCGGGACCACGTACGAGATCGAGACCGAGCTCGTCCTGCCCGCGACCGGGGCGGCGAACAGCTGCACCTTCCACCTGCGGACGAAGGACGGGCAGGCCACGCGCGTCGGCTACGACGCCGTGCGCGAGTGCCTGTTCGTCGACCGTACCGACTCCGGCCGCACCGACTTCACCCGGTATTTCGCCGGCCGCACCGAAGCCCCGCTGGCCGCCGGGCGCGCCCCGGACGGGAGCCGCGCGGTACGGCTCCGGATCCTCGTCGACTCCTCGTCCGTCGAGGCGTTCGGCGGCGCGGGCGAGGCCGTCGTCACCAGCCTGGTCCTGCCCGACCCCGACGCGCGGGGCCTCGCCTTCACCGCCGAGGGCGGCACGGTCAGGATCGCCGAACTGGCCTTCCACCGGCTCGCCTCCACCTGTCGGCTCACCGACGAGCTCCCAGATCCGGCCGCCGCGCCGCCGCCGGGGGAGTTCCGCACCGACCTCGGCACCCTCACCACCGTCCCCGCCGGGCGCTGGGAACCCACCGGAGCCGGGCACACCGGCACCTTCGACCGCGACAGCGACACGATGTCCGCCCGCCGCTTCGCCGACCTCGAACTCTCCGGACTGCTCAGGCTCGGCGGACCCACCGGCACCCGGGGCGCCGCCTCCCTGCTGTGGCGGGCCTCCGCCGACGGTGCCGACGGCTACGTCCTCAACGTCGATCCGGACCTGCGGGCCGTCCGGCTCGTCGTGCGGCGCGGCGGTTCCTTCGACGACGCGGCAGCGCTCGCCCGCGTCCCCGCCCTGGTACGGCACGGGGCCACGTACCATCTGCGGATCGTCCACCGGGGAACCCGTATCGAGGTGTTCCTCGACGGGGACCGCATCATCGACCACACCGACACCGCGGCCACCTACAGCGCGGGCCACGTCGGGTTGAACGTCTTCGGGGGCCGGGCCGGCTACCAGGACACCTACGCCAAGGAGCTCTGACCCATGTCCTTCCTGGTGATCGGCGAGTGCGTCGCCGACATCGTCCGCGCCCCGGCCGGCTCCGGCGCCTCCGACCGAGTCCACCCGGGCGGCAGCCCCGCCAACGTCGCCTACGGTCTGGGCCGCCTCGGCCGGGACGTCACCCTGCTCACCCAGCTCGCCGACGACCCCACCGGACGGCTCATCGAGGCCCACCTCACCGGCGCGGGCGTACGGGTGGAGGTCGGCGACGTGCCGCTACGCACCCCGTCGGCGGTGGTCGGTCTCGACGCGCGCGGCCAGGCCTCGTACACCTTCGACATGGCCTGGACGCTGACGGGCGGCGCGCCGGCCGGCCTGGCACCCGCCCATGTGCACATCGGCTCGATCGCCGCCGTCACCGCACCCGGCGCGGCCACGGTCCTCGCCGAGACCGAGCGGCTGCGCGAGCGCGCCACCGTCAGCTACGACCCCAACGTGCGGCCCGAACTGATGGGGGAACACGAGGAGGCCGTCGCCCGGGTGGAGCGCTGCGTCGCCCTCAGCGACCTGGTCAAGGCGAGCGACGAGGACCTGGCCTGGCTGTACCCGGGCGAGGAGCCGCACACGGTCGCCGCCCGCTGGCTCGCCCTCGGCCCGGCCGTCGTCCTCGTCACCCGGGGCGCCGACGGATCGCTCGCCCTCACCCGGCACCACACGGTCGCCGCCGAGGCGCCCCGGGTCGACGTCGTCGACACGGTCGGCGCGGGCGACTCCTTCATGTCCGCCGTCCTCGACACGCTCGCCGGGCGGGGGCGGGACGCGCTGCGCGGGCTCGGCGCCGAGTACCTCGCGGGGCTTCTGCGGAGGGCGGGCACGGCGGCGGCCGTCACCGTCTCCCGGGCCGGCGCCCAGCCGCCCGACCGGTCGGAACTGGACGCGGCCGGGCAGGAGTTCGCCGTCAGGTCCGGGCGTGTGCGGTGATGTCGGAGGCGAACTGCTCGACCATCTCCGGGGTGACCGTCGGCCTGCATTCCCCGATGGCCGCCAGATAGTCCGCGGTGCTCGCCCCGGGCACCGGACCGTCGCCGCCCCGCCCGCCGACGGCGAGCAGATCACGCTCGAAGGAGGCCTGGGCGGCGACCCGGGCCGCGTGCTCGATGTCGGCCGGCGTGAACAGGTCGCTCGCGAGGACCAGTTCGTCGACGTCGACGTCCGTCCTGCCGTCGGTGTACCGGGCCCAGATCGCCGCCCGCGCCGCCTTGTCCGGCGTACCGATCGGGATGAGGTAGTCGAAACGGCCGGGGCGCAGGAACGCCGGGTCGAGGGAGCGGATCGAGTTGGTGGCACAGACGAGCAGCCGCTCGTCCCGCTCCCGGAAGCCGGGTATCAACTTGAGGAGTTCGTTCGTCACCCCGTGCATCCCACCGGGCTGCGCGGGCTCGGAGCGCACCGGGGCGATCTCCTCGACCTCGTCGATGAAGACCAGGACCCGCTCCAGCTCGGCGATCCGGGCGAAGGCGGACCGCAGGGCGGCGGCGAGGTTGCCCTCGTCGGCGAGGCGGGACGGCAGGATCTCCACGAACGGCCAGCCGAGCCGTGAGGCGATCCCGCGCGCGAACGTGGTCTTCCCGGTGCCGGGCGGGCCGAACAGGCAGACCGCGCGCGGCGGCCGTACACCGTGCCGTCCCGCCCGCTCCGGCTCGGCGAGGGGGAGCACCACCCGGCGCTCGATCAGGTCCTTCTCCCGCTCCATCCCGGCGACCTTGGCCCACAGGTCGCCCGGGAGCAGCCGGCCGCCCAGGTCGTCGAGGAGCCCGGCGGCCGGACCGTGCAGCGGCTCCACCTTCTCGAAGTACGCGACGGCGGGCTGCCGGGTGTACCCGGCGTTGAGGAGGCCCTCGCCGAGGAGCTCCTCCTCCGGCAGGACGTACGCGATGCGCCCCACGCGCGCCGCCACCAGGCGTCGCTCCAACTCCACGAGCAGGGCGCTGGCGAGACCGCGGCCGCGCCAGGCCGAGGAGATCGCGATGCGCATGACCCAGGCCCGCTCGCCGGAGACACAGGCGAGCGCGGCTCCGATCGGCACGCCCTGGTGGACGGCGACCACGGCGGGCTGGCGGCCGGTCAGGGCGCTGATGCACTCGGCCAGCGAGAACACGGACTCCTGGCCGAGCTCCGCGGTCGTGTCGATCAGATGGACGACGGCGGCGAGATCGCTCTCGCGGTAGTCGTGGATGTGCCAGTTCACCGGTGGTACCGCCCCTCGTTGGTGCCGTTGCGGCGAGGCTAGGCGGGGCCGCCGGTCACGGTCGTGCGCCATCCTGCACAAGGGGGTGCCGGCGAACGCGCCGTACCGGCTCTATGCGGCGCTCCGGGGGAACTCGCCGGGCTGTGCCGGTCCGGCACGCGGAAAGCCCCCGGAAGGCGTTCCTTCCGGGGGCCGCGTGCGTGCGCGTGCGAGGCCTTCAGCAGGCCGGGTCCGTCAGTAGGCCGGGGCCAGCTTCGGGTTCGGGCCGTGCGCGTTCTCGTGCTGCTCGCCCTCGGTGGCGGCGAAGACGATGAGGACGATGAAGCCGACGAGCGGCACCAGACCGATCAGGATCCACCAGCCCGAGCGGCCGGTGTCGTGGAGACGGCGGACGGTCACGCCGAGGGACGGCAGGAAGACGGCCAGCGAGTACAGCGTGCTCAGCAGCGAGAAGTCGAGTGCCATGCCGATGATGACGAGCACGATCGAGATGATGAAGTTGAACAGCTCGAACATCCAGAATTCCTGGCGGCGCGCCCGGCCGTTGAAGACCGCGTACTTCTTGATGACGTCGAGGTACCAGTTCACTTTGTCCCCCCAAGGACTGGGTATGCGAGCGGGAGCCTGTCCCTGTGGAGCAAGCTTTACGCAGAACTTAGGTGGCTGAAACCACATGGGTCAATTCGTTACCGGGCAGTGGCCGTTCCGGGGCAGAAAACAGTGAACGGCGGCACCTCCGGTGTCGGAGGGGCCGCCGTTGCGGGAGAGGATCAGAACGTCACGTCCTTCTCTTGGTCATGAGCAGCCCGCCGGCCGTGAGGGAGAACAGGCAGACGCACGCGCCGGTGATCACGTTGCTGAGGATGGTGCCGGTGTCGGGGCTCGACCCGACCACCCACGGGGCGACGATCAGCCACGCACCCATCAGCAGGACAACGAAGTTGAGGTCCTGTGACCGCTCCGGGGCCATGGACATGCACAGGCCGAGCACCGCGAGGGAGATGCCGACGACCAGGTTGCTGATGGCGAGCGCGGGCTGGGTGGCGGAGAAGTGAACCGTCCACGCGGAGATCGCGGCGTAGATACCGGCGAGGATCACGAGTTCCTCGACCGCCGCGACACCTCGGGTCTGGAGCATACGGGCATATCGGTCCCGCATTTCCGACGCGTCGGGGTGTCCTGCGATATCACCAGGACGGTGAGAGACGTCGGCCATACGACTCGCCTCCTTCTGGCGTCATGCACGTCTGACCGCACTTGCGGCAAATGCTGCCGCTGCTTCATTGTGCGCTTATCTGGCCTTTATGTGTAGGTCTGCCCGGTAAGGGATGTGCACAGAATTTGAGCTGCGGATATGCCTGGAACCGCCAAGTGGCGATCACCTTCGGTGAACTTCCTTCAACAAAAATTCAATGCAAATGCGAACCACTTGTCGTTCGGCATGCGGGTGCCCGCCCGAGCCCCGACGCGTAGCCTGGAAGTGGACTCGGGGACTCCACCCCTCCACCGCCGGGAGCGGATGATGGCCGGCATCGTGAAGAAGAGCTTCGACGCAGCGGACGAGACCCGTCCCTTCGAGGGCAACAAGGGCAGGCTCGACCTGGTCACCGGTGAGCGTGGCGCGGTCGGCCGTGCCGTGTTCGAGCCGGGCTGGCAATGGTCCAAGCACGTCAAGCCGATCGCCGGCACCGACAGTTGCCAGGCGTCGCACGTGGGGTACATCGTCAGCGGCCGGATGAAGGTCGTCATGGACGACGGCGAGACGACCGAGTACGGGGCCGGGGACTACATGGAGGTCAAGCCCGGCCATGACGCCTGGGTCCTCGGTGACGAAGCCTGCGTCGCGCTGGACTGGACCGGCTTCGCCGACTACGCGAAGCCGTCCGGCTGACCGAGTGAGGGCCGTCCGGCTCTGAGCTCGCCCCCCGCCGAACCCGCGGCCGGAACCCGCACCCCTGCCCTCGGCGGCGCCGTCCGCGCCCCTGGCGCCGCCCTCGGTCGGCGGTGTCCGAACCGCACTCCCTCTCACGGGACCCGGTCGTCCGGGGACGACTCGGGACGCCGCTGGTCGAGGGGCGAGGAGCGCGCGGCCTCGATCGCCTTCCGGTGAGGACGACGATCACCCGGGGCGGGACGCCCGTCATACGGCGACGGGCTCCTCCGCGGAATCGCCCGAGGCGATGCCGAACGCCGGGTCCGGGACGGACTCGGGCGCGAGGAGGACCGAGGAGCTGCCGTCCACGCCGACCGGGACATCGCCGTCGATCGTCACGCGGCGCAGCTTGCGCACGTGGTCGTCGGAGTCGTCCACGCCGTAGTGCTGGGTCGCGCGGTTGTCCCAGATGGCGACGTCACCGACCTGCCACTGCCAGCGCACCGTGTTCTCCGGGCGCTCGACGTGCGACTGGAGAAGACCGAGCAGGGCGCGGGAGTCGGCGCCCGTCAGACCGCTGATCCGCTGGACGAAGTTGCCGAGGAGCAGCGTCCTCTCGCCGGTCTCGGGGTGGACCCGTACCACCGGGTGCTCCGTGAGGAACTTCGTGGAGGCGAAGATCTCCCGGAAGCGGGCGAGCTGCTCGGGCAGGGCCCCGGGACGCAGGGCCGCGTAGTCGTAGTCGTTGGAGTGCACCGCGCGCAGGCTGTCGGCCAGGGCGCGCAGCGGCTCGGGGAGGTTCTCGTACGCGGTCGCCGTGTTGGCCCACAGGGTGTTGCCGCCGTACGGCGGGATGACCACCGCGCGCAGGATCGAGAAGGCGGGGTAGGCGGGCACGAAGGTCACGTCGGTGTGCCACTGGTTGGCACGGCCGCCGTAGTCCGAGTCGATCGGGAAGGAGTAACGGCCGTCGGCCGAGGGGACGGTGGGGTGGGCGACGGGTGTGCCGAGGAGCCGGCCGAAGGCCTCGTGTGCCTCCTCGTCCAGGTGGTCCTGGCCGCGGAAGAAGACGACCTTGTGCGCGAGGAGCGCGGCGCGGATCTCGGCCACGGTCTCGGCGGGCAGGTCGCCGCCGAGGCGGACGCCGGAGATGACGGCGCCGAGGCGGCCGCCGACCTTCTGGACGGTGACGGACTCGGTGGTGGTCGCGGTCGACATGACGGGTTCCTTTCACGGGTCCGGGACGGATCCCGAACGAGGTCTGGGCAGGGTCCGGACGGGGCCCGGACTGAATTAATCTCGGAGCGGAAGCAATGAGGGGGCGAGAAGCCCCGACGAGGGCCGGTGAGTTGCCACGGGTTCTCTGCGTCGTACGAGCGCGGGGAGGGTCGCGGCGCGGCCGACGGGCCCGGGGGTACGACGGCACGTACGAGAGCTGGAGCGGCGTACCGCTCACAGGGGAGGGTCGCGAGGATCAGACGCCGGAGGCGGCGGGACAGGAGCAGGTCGCGAACATGTCCCGGAGACTCGCAGCGGCCGCAGCCGCACGTCAAGCGCCGGTCCGCTCCCCGAACGGCCGCTCTCGATGGTTGAATCGGCGCCTGCCCGGCGCCGCCGACCCGACCCGGCGCACCCCGTCGAACCGCTGTTGACCTGCGACGGCCTCCGTCCTGTCGCGGGGCGGGAGCGGCGCGGGCGGCGGGCCGACGGTCCAGGCGCGGACCGCCCCGGGAATTCACACCGCCGCAACAGTGACCAGAGAGGCCCCGATGACGAGGAACACCGCGCACGGTCCCCGGATGGCGGGCGACGGCAGGCGCGAGGCCAACGCCGCCACCGTCCTGCGGACCGTCCTCGACCACGGACCGGTGGCCCGCAGCGCCGTCGCCCGGCTCTCCGGCCTCAGCCCCGCCGCCGTCTCGCGGCAGGCCACCGATCTCACCCGGCTCGGTCTCCTGCGGGAACTGCCCGAACCGGCCGGCGGTGGGGGAGTGGGGCGGCCCCAGATCCCCGTCGACCTGCACATCGGCGCCTCCGGCGGGCCGGTCGCCGGCGGTGTCCATCTCGGCGTCCCCAGCTCGACCTTCGCCCTCGTCGACCTGCGCGGACAGGTCCTGGCCCAGCGCTCGTACCCCCACGACGGCATCGCGCCGGACGGGCTGCCCGGTGCCGTCGCCCGTGAACTCCGCGCCTTCCTCGACGCCCATACGCGGGGGCGCCCGCTGCTCGGGGTCGGCGCCGCGGTCGGCGGCTGGGTGGACCCCGCCGAGGGCGTGGTCGTCCGCCATCAGGCCCTGGGCTGGCGCCGCCGGCCGCTCGCCGCCGAACTCGCCCGTGACCTCGGCGTGGGCACCGTGCGCGTGGACAACCACGCGCGTTCCATCGCCCAGTCGGAGATCCTCTTCGGCCGGCCCGCCGCCCGGCGGAGCCTGGTCCATCTGTTCATCGGCAACGTGGTCGACGCGGCCGTCGGGCTCGCCGGAGTCGTCCACCAGGGCCCCGGTGCCGCGGCCGGCGACGTGGCGCACCTGCCCGTGCCGGACTCCACCGTTCCCTGCGCGTGCGGACGTTCCGGCTGCCTGGAGGCGACCGCCTCGAACACCGCCCTGGGTCGCACCGCCGTGCGTCGAGGGATCGTGCCCGAACCCGACACCTCCCTCGTGGTGGACGCGGCGGCGGCGGGGGACCGGCGCGCCGACCGGCTGCTGCGCGAGCGGGCCCGTGCTGTGGGCCGTGCCACCGCCCTCCTCCTCGACGTCCTCAACCCCGACCTGGTCGTCGTGACCGAGCAGGCGAGCGTCCTCGAACCGGAGTACCTGGAGGAGATCCGGGGGGCCGCGATCGACCTCTCGCACGTCTGCGACGATCCCGAACGGATCGTCAGTCCACATGCCGGACCGGCCACGCTGCCTGTCGCGGCTGGCACGGTTCTGCTGAATCCCCTGTTCAGAAGGCCTATTGAGACCATGGGTGAGCTGTTTCCGGTAGAGGGGTAGAGCTGAGGTTGTCTCAGAATGCGGTCAAGGCCGGTTGACCGCCCCGCGAAGCCGCTGTCATATTGCTCCCGTGAATCCGGACATGAGCCTCATCTCCCGCAGGCACGTCGACCTCTGTCGACAGGCCGGCGCGGTCTGTGCCGTCCGGGTCTGACCCGACGCCGGTCACCGCTCCGGCCCCACCTGTTCCGCTCCGGCCCCGCTGAAGGCGGGTCGCCCGTCGTCGCCCCGCTGACGGACCGCGCCCCTGCCGTCCCGGCCGCCGACCGGTCGCGCCGCACCCTCACCGCACGCCGCATCCCCGCGTGCCACGTTTCCTTTTCCTTCCGCAGCGGAACGAATCCGTGCGTCCCGCGCGCCTCCGCTCTCCTCCACAGGCAGGCATCGATGACCGAGCTGTACTCCTCCACACCCTCCGCCCCCTCCCGGCGCACCACCCTGCGCGCCGCGGGCGGCGGCACCCTGCTGCTCGGTCTCGGTCTCGCCGGCTGCCGCTCGGCGGTCTCCGAGGCCGAGGCGCCTGCCGCAAAAGCCGGTGCGGGCCCCCGCCGCGGCGGCATCGTCACCGTCGCCGTCAACAGTGACTTCACCCCCAGCCTCCTCTTCGCCCAGAGCGGCCAGTCGCTCCAGCAACGGCTGATCTACAACACGCTCACCCGCTACGACGACCGGCTGAAGCCGCAGCCCGAACTCGCCACCTCCTGGGAGTACGCCGAGGACGGCCGCGGCATCACCCTCAAGCTCCGTACCGGCGTCACCTTCCACGACGGCCGGCCCTTCACCGCCGACGATGTGATCTTCGCGGTGAAGAACCTTCAGAACCCGCTCCGCGCAGCGCAGTTGAGAGCCACCGCGGCCGCCGTCACCGGCTTCGAGAAGCGCGGCGACCACGAACTCGTCCTCCGTCTCGCCCATCCGGTGAACAACCTCTTCGACCTCTTCGAATTCATGGTCATCACCGATCGGAACAGCGTCGAGGACGCCGTCACCGGCAAGAAGCTCAACGGCACCGGCCCCTTCAAACTCACCAAGTGGAGCCCCGGCAGCGGTCTCAGCCTCACCCGCAACGAGACGTACTGGCAGCCCGACCGCCCCTACCTCGACGGCGTCGAACTCCGCGTCGTACCCCAGGCCGACGCCCTGCTGTCCTCCCTCCGCACCGGCCAGTCCCAGCTCTCCTTCAGCGTCCCAGGCAAGAACCTCGCCGTCGTCGCAGCCACCCCCGAGCTCGCCATCAGCCAGTACACCACCGGAGGCGGGGCCTACTACCTCGGCGTCAACACCACCGTGGCCCCGCTGAACGACAAGACCGTCCGACAGGCCCTCGCCCGGGCCGTCGACCGCGAACGCATCCTCAAGCAGGTCCTCGGCGGTTACGGACTCGCCTCCGCCACCCCCTGGCCCACGTCCTCACCCGCCTTCACCGAGGCCGGCCGCACCCACTACACGTACGACCCCGGCAAGGCCCGCGAACTCCTCAAGTCGGCCGGCCACACCCGGCTCGACCTGCCGCTCCTCCACATCAACCTGCCCGGCGACACCGCCGTCGCCGAGGCGATCCAGTACGACCTCCAACAGATCGGCGTCCAGGTCACCCTCCAGCCCACCGACCCGGCCACCGCGCAGAAGAACCTCATCTCCCAGAAGATGCCGGGCCTCTGGGCCATGAGCCACGGCTTCGCGCAGGTCCAGCCCTCCACCCTCGCCGTCAGCGCGTACCCCTTCAACGAGGCCAAGAACACCTCGAAGTTCCGCTCCGCCGCCTACACGAAGGTCGTCCGCGAGGCCTGGACCACCCCCGCGACCGGCGCCCGCGCCAACGCCCTCCGACAGCAGATCACCGACACCCTCCTCGACGAGGCGTTCATCATCGACCTCGTCATCCGCGGCGCCGTCCAGGTCTCCGCCAAGAAGCTGCACGGCGTCACCCTCAACAAGTTCTCCTACCTCAACCTCGACGACGCCTACCTGGCGGGCTGAGATGCGCGGCTACCTGCTGCGGAGACTCCCCTCCGCCCTCCTCGTCCTCCTCGTCGCCTCCTTCGTCGCCTTCGCCGTCCTCCGGCTCGTCCCCGGCGACCCCGCGGCCGTCCTCGCGGGGCCCGACGCGAGCCCCGGGACCGAGGCGGCCATCCGGGCCCGCCTCGGACTCGACGCCCCGCTGCACACCCAGTACCTCCAGTGGATCGGCGACCTCCTCACCGGAGACCTCGGACCGTCCTACGCGATCGGCGGACAGACCGCCGACCTCATCGGCGAAGGACTCGGCGCCACCGTCGAACTCACCCTCGGCGCACTGCTGTTCGTCGTCGTCCTCGGCGTCGCCCTCGGCATCCTCGGCGCGACTTCCCGCAACCGCTGGGTCGGCGCGGCCGTACGGATCCTCACCACCGCCGCGCTCGCCGTGCCGCCCTTCGTCACCGGCGTCCTCCTCGTCCTCCTCTTCGCCGTCGTCCTCGGCGTCCTGCCCCCGGGCGGACGCGTCCCGCTGCTCACCGCACCCGACCTCGGCGTCCAGTACCTACTGCTGCCCGCCCTCTGCCTCGCCCTGCCCAGCGCCGCCGTCCTCGGCCGCTACCTCAAGGACGGCATCGAACGCGCCCTCGCCGAGGACTACGTCCGCACCGCCACCGCCGCCGGCGTCGCCCCCCGGCGCCTCCTCTGGCGCCACGCCCTGCCGAACGCCCTCCCGCCCGTCGTCACCCTCCTCGGCATGCAGACCGGCCACCTCCTCGGCGGCGCCGTCCTCGTCGAGGCGATCTTCGCCTGGCCCGGCCTCGGCCAGCTCGCCGAACAGGCCCTGGTCCGCCGCGACTACCCCGTCGTCCAGGACCTCCTGCTGCTCCTCGTCACCGTCTTCGTCCTCGTCCAGCTGCTCACCGACCTCGTCCACGCCTGGCTCGACCCCCGGATCAGGTGGGAGTGACCCATGACCACCCAGACAACGGCCCACCCGCCGCACGCCCACAAGGCCCGCCACCCCTACCGGGCCGCTCTCGCCACCGCCCGCGGCCGCACCGGACTCGCCCTCGTCGGCCTGGTCGTCCTCGCCGGACTCCTCGCGCCGCTCCTCGCCGGACACGGCCCCACCGACCAGAGCGGCCTGGCGCTCGCCCCGCCCGGCACCGCCGGCCATCTGCTCGGCACCGACGACCTGGGCCGCGACCTCCTCGCCCGGCTGCTCCACGGCATCCGCGCGGACCTCGGCATCATCGTCGTCGCCGTGCCGCTCGGCGCCGCCCTCGGCTGCCTCCTCGCCCTGGCGGCAGCTGCCCACCCGATCGCCGACACCGTCGTCCAGCGCACCTTCGACCTGATCCTCGCCTTCCCCGGACTGATCCTCGCGCTTGCCGTCACCGCCGTCCTCGGCCCCGGCCGGCTCCCCGTGATCCTCGTCATCGCGCTCGCCGAGATCCCCGTCTTCGGGCGGCTCCTGCGCACCGGGATCCTCGTGCAGCGCGGCCGGGAGTACGTGACGGCCGCCCGCGTCGGCGGCATCTCGGGCGGCCGGATCCTCACCCGGCACATCCTGCCCAACGCCGCCGACCCGCTCGTCGTCCAGATCGCCGTCTCCCTCACCGTCGCCGTCTTCATCGAAGGCGCGATGAGCTTCCTCGGCGTGGGCGTCCGGCCCCCCGAACCCACCCTCGGAGCCGTCCTCAGCCAGTCCATGCCCTATCTCGCCCAGGCCCCGCATTTCGCCGCCGGACCGCTCGTGACCGTGACCGCGCTCGTCCTCGGCCTCTCCCTGACCGCCGAGGCACTGAACCGGGAGATACGCCGATGACAACCCCACCGCTCCTCGAAGTCCAAGGCCTCGACGTGGAGTTCACCACCCCGGCCGGCGGGCGACTGCGTGCCGTCCGGGACGTGTCGTTCACGCTGCGCCGGGGCGAGACCCTCGCCGTCGTCGGCGAGTCCGGATCCGGCAAGTCCACCACCGCCCTCGCCCTGCTCGGGATGCTGCCCGGCACCGGCCGGATCAGCGGCGGCTCGGTCCGGCTCGACGGCGAGGACCTCGTCACAGCCGGGGAGGACCGGCTCCGGGCCGTACGGGGAGTCCGCATCGGCATGATCTTCCAGGACCCGATGACGGCCCTGAACCCCGTCCTCACCGTCGGCCGCCACCTGGACGAGGTGCTCCGCGCCCACGCGGGACGCGTCGACGCGGGACGCGACAAGGCCACACCCCGCGCGGGACGCGACAAAGCGGCCCGGCGCGCCCGCGCCGTCGAGCTCCTCGGCCTCGTCGGCATCCCGGACCCCGAGCGGCGTCTCGACGACCACCCGCACCAGTTCTCCGGCGGCCAGCGCCAGCGCGTCCTCATCGCCATGGCCCTCGCCGGCGAACCCGACGTCCTCCTCGCCGACGAGCCGACGACCGCCCTCGACGCCACCGTTCAGGATGAGATCCTCACCCTCCTCGGCGAGCTCACCCGTACCACCGGCACCGCAGTCGTCCTCATCACCCACAACATGGGCGTCGTCGCCCGCGCCTGCGCGCGCGTCCTCGTCATGTACGGAGGCACGGTCGTCGAGGACGGCCCCACCGCCGAAGTCCTCACCCACCCCCGTCACCCCTACACCGCCGGCCTCCTCGCCGCCGTGCCCCGGCTCTCCGCCCCCTCCGGCACCCGTCTGACCGGCATCCCCGGCACTCCGCCCGACCTGAGCCTCCCGCTCGCCGGCTGCGCCTTCGCCGCCCGCTGCGCCCTGGCCGAGGACCGCTGCCTCACCACCTCCCCGCCGCTCGTCGCCGTCGGCGGAACCGTCCGCGCCGCCTGCCTGCCCGCCTCCGAACGCACCGAACCGCTGCCACCGCCCCCGCCGCCCGCCCGGATCGACCGCCCCGCACCCGGAGCCGTCGTCCTGGCCGCCGAGGACGTGCACAAGGCGTACAAGAGCCGCCGCCGCCGCTTCACCGCCCTGGACGGCGTCTCGATCACCCTCGCGGCCGGGGAGACCCTCGGGATCGTCGGCGAGTCCGGCTCCGGCAAGTCGACCCTCGCCCGGGTCCTCGCCCACGCCCACCCCGCCGACACGGGCCGGATCCTCCTGGACGGCCGGGACGTCACCCGCCCCGGCCGCATCGAACTGCACTCCGTACGCCGCCGGGTGCAGATGGTCTTCCAGGACCCGTACGCCTCCCTCAACCCCCGTATGACCGTGGGGGAGATCGTCGCCGAGCCGCTACGGGCCTTCGGGATCGGCACCCCCCGGGAGCGCCCCGCCCGCGTCGCGGAACTCCTCCGTCTCGTCGGCCTCGACCCGGCCGCCGCCGACCGGCACCCCCGCTCGTTCTCCGGCGGCCAGCGCCAGCGCGTCGGCATCGCCCGCGCCCTCGCCCCGGAACCGGACGTCCTCATCTGCGACGAACCCGTCTCGGCGCTCGACGTCTCCGTCCAGGCCCAGATCGTCGGCCTGCTCACCGATCTCCAGCGCGACCTGGGTCTCGCCCTCGTCTTCATCGCCCACGACCTGGCCGTCGTGCGCCAGGTCAGCCACCGCATCGCCGTGATGCACGAGGGGCGGATCGTGGAGACCGGTGGCGCCGACGAGCTGTGCGAGCACCCCCGCGACCCCTACACGCGCGCGCTGCTCGCCGCCGCGCCCGATCCCGTACCGGTTACGGCCCGGCCGCTCGTACCGCACCCGGCCGAGGCGGTGTCCGTATGAGCGCCTGCTGCACCCCGGGCCGTGGCTGCACGGCCGGCACCGGCCGTCCGGAGACCTTCGCGCTCCTCCCGTCGCCCACCGTACGGACCGCCCCGCGGCTCCACCCCATGGTGGAGCTGCCGGGCGGGACCTTCCGCATGGGCGACGCCTTCGGCGAGGGCTACCCGGCCGACCACGAAGGACCCGTACGGGAGGTGACCGTCGCCCCGTTCGCGATCGACGCCACCGCCGTCACCAACGCCCGCTACGCCGAGTTCGTCGAGGCCACCGGACACCGCACCGACGCCGAACGCTTCGGCTCCTCCTTCGTCTTCCACCTGCTGCTCCACCCCTCCGCCGAACGCCACGTCCTCGGCGCCGTCCCGCAGGCCCCCTGGTGGCTCGGCGTCAGCGGCGCCGCCTGGCACGCCCCGGAGGGCCCCGGCTCCGGCCTCGAAGGCCGCGCCGACCACCCCGTCGTCCACATCAGTCACGACGACGCCCTCGCCTACTGCGCCTGGGCCGGGGTCCGGCTGCCCACCGAGGCCGAATGGGAGTACGCCGCCCGCGGCGGCCTCGACGGCGCCCGCTACCCCTGGGGTGACGACTTCACCCCCGGCGGCCGGGAGATGTGCAACACCTGGCTCGGCACCTTCCCGCACCGCTCCGAGCGGCCCGGCGGCCACATCGGCACCGTGCCCGTCACCGCGTACGCCCCCAACGGGTACGGCCTCCACAACACTTCGGGCAACGTCTGGGAGTGGTGCGCCGACCCCTTCGGGCCGGGGGAGAGTCCGACGCCCGGCCAGGCCCCCGAGCGCGTCATCCGCGGCGGCTCCTACCTCTGCCACGCCTCCTACTGCAACCGCTACCGGGTCGCCGCCCGCTCCCACAACACCCCCGACTCCTCGACCGGCCACGGCGGCTTCCGCGTCGCCCGCTCGCTGCCCCCGGAAGGACCCGCCCCCGCATGACCACCGGCACCCCACGCGAAGCCACCCGGACCGACGGCCCCCGGCACGACGGACCGCCTGCCGCCGCCACCAGGCGCGACCCCTACGAGGGATTCGCGGGGCGCGTCGGCCGTACCTTCGCCGAGTCCGAGCCCGCCTGGCCCACCCGCACCACCCCGCCCGCCAAGGCCCCCAACATCGTCGTCGTCCTCGTCGACGACATGGGCTTCAGCGACATCGGACCGTTCGGATCCGAGATCCCCACGCCCGTCCTCGACCGACTCGCCGACGAGGGCGTCCGGCTCACCAACTACCACACCATGCCGCTCTGCTCGCCGGCCCGCGCCGCCCTGCTCACCGGCCTCAACCCGCACCGCGTCGGCTACGCCATGGTCGCCAACTCCGACCCCGGCTTCCCCGGTTACGGCATGGAGATCGCCGACGACATCCCCACGCTCGCCGAACTCCTCCACGACGCCGGTTACGCCACCTACGCCGTCGGCAAGTGGCACCTCGTCCGCGACTCCGCCTCCAACGCGGCGAACGACCGCGTCAACTGGCCCCTCCAGAAGGGCTTCGACCGGTACTACGGCGTCCTGGAGGGCCTCACCAGCCTCTTCCACCCGCACCAGCTCGTCCGGGACAACAGCCCCCTCGACGTCGACGAGTTCGCCGACGACTACTACTACACCGACGACATCACCGACGAGGCGATCTCCATGGTGAAGTCGCTGCGCGCCCACGAGCCCGACAAGCCCTTCTTCCTCTACCTCGCCCACAACGCCGTCCACGGCCCTCTCCAGGCCAAGGCCGAGGACATCGCCCGCCACCGCGGCCGCTACGACGAGGGCTGGGACGTCCTGCGCGAGCGACGCTTCGCCGACCAGCTGGCCGCCGGCCTCTTCCCGCCCGGCACCGAACTCCCCGCTCGCAACAGCGAGGCCGGACTCGACGTACCCGCCTGGGACTCCCTGACGGAAGATCAGCAACGGCTCAATGCCCGCTACATGGAGGTGTACGCGGCCCTCGTCGACAACATCGACCAGAACCTCGGCCGGCTCACCGACACCCTCGCCGCCCTCGGTGAACTCGACAACACCGTCATCGTCTTCACCTCCGACAACGGCGGCACCGGCGAGGGCGGTGCCGAGGGCACCCGCTCGTACTTCAGCCGCTTCGTCCACCATCCGCGTCTCCCCGGCGACTGGGACCCCGACGTCGACCGCGACCCCGAGCTCATCGGCGGCCCCCGCAGCCTCGTCCACTACCCCCGCGGCTGGGGCATGGCCTCCAACACCCCCTTCCGCCTGTACAAGGGCCACACCTACGCGGGCGGCGTCCGCGTGCCGTTCGTCCTCTCCTGGCCCGAAGGCGTCAGGGACGGCCGGCTCTCGCGTGGCCTGCGCCCCCAGTACCAGTACGTCACCGACATCGCCCCCACCCTCCTCGAACTCGCCGGTCTCACCCGGCCCGAGAGCCGCCGGGGCGTCCCGCTCCAGGATCCGGACGGCACCAGCTTCACCCCCGTCCTGGCCGACCCCGCCCACGACTCCACCCACCCCGAGCAGTACTGCGAGATGACCGGCAACCGCAGCCACTACCGCGACGGCCACAAGCTCGTCACCCTCCACCGGCCCGGCACCCCCTATGACGACTCCGAATGGGCCCTGTACGACATCCGTACCGATCCCACCGAGATCCACGACCTCGCCGCCGCCCACCCCGAACTCGTCAAGGAACTCTCCGCGGCCTGGGAGGACGCCGCCTGGCGCAACGGAGTCTTCCCGCTGCCCGACCACAGCGGAGCCCTCGCCCGCCGCAACCCCGCCGAGGAGCGCCTCACCCGCCCCCTCACCCTGCTGCCCGGCACCCCCGAGCTGGAGCGCTACCGCTCCTCCCGGCTCGTCTCGCTGCGCTCCTTCGAGATCGCCGTGGCCGTCGACGAGACCGGGGACGGCGTCCTCGTCTCCCACGGCGACCAGGGCGGCGGCTACAGCCTGTACGTCGAGAACGGCCGGCTCGCCCTCGCGTACAACGAGTACGGAACCCTCCACGAGACCGACGCGGGCCCCCTCGGCCCCGGCCCGCACGAGATCCTCCTCGCCGCCACGGCCGAGGAGGGACTGCGCTGGCGGTTCACGATCACCGTGGACGGCGAGCACCGCGCCGCCCCCGACAGCGTGCACCAGCTCATCGGCATGGCCCCCTTCCAGGGCATCAGCATCGGCGTCGACCGCAAGTCCCCCGTCTCCTGGCCGCTCTTCGAACGCCATCGGTCCTTCCGCTTCACCGGCCGCCTGAAGTCCGTCACGTACCGCCCCGGAGCCCCCGGCCCCGACGCGCCCGAGGCCGTCGCCGACGCGCTCAAGGAGGCCGCCGCCGCCTTCGAGTAGACCCTTCCGTGCGAGGGTGGCCCGGGAAAATCCCGGGCCACCGGCCGTGGACGGCGGCACAATGCACCCATGACGATCCAAGATCACCGCACGTCCGTGCCGTACGCAGGGGACGAGCGCGCCGTCCTCACGGCCATGCTCGACTTCCAGCGCGACACCCTCGCCCTGAAGTGCGAGGGGCTCGCGCCGGAGCAGCTGAAGGACCGGGCGATCGCCCCCTCGGGCCTCTCGCTGCTCGGTCTCGTCCGCCATGCGGCCGAGGTCGAGCGCGGCTGGTTCCGCAACGTTCTCAACGGCGAGTCGAGCCGCAGTCCCTGGACGCCCCCGGGCTCCACCGACTGGGCCGACTTCGACGTGGACGAGGCCGACGTCGACGAGGCGTTCACCGTCTGGCGCGAGGAATGCGCGCGCGCCCGCGCGATCGTCGCCGCGGCCGACTCCCTCGACGTCACCGGAACCCGCGAGAGCGAGACGTACTCCGTGCGCTACGTACTCGCCCACATGATCGAGGAGTACGCACGCCACAACGGCCACGCCGACCTGCTGCGCGAACGCCTCGACGGCACGACGGGGGAGTGACACCGATGACCGGCTTCGGAACCACCGACGACCCCGACATCGCCGAGGCCGTCGCCGGTGAACTGGCGCTCCTGGACCCGGCCGTACGCGTCTCCCGGGCGGGCGCCGCGGCACTGCTCGACCCCGAGTTCATCGAGGTCGGCGCATCCGGCCGGCGCTGGACGTACGAGGAGATGCTCGCCGCGCTCCCCGAGATGTCCGGCGCTCGGGAGGACGGACCGAGCTATGAGCCCAGCGCCCTCTCGGGGACGCTGCTCGCACCCGGCCTCGTCCACCTCACGTACGAGACGCTCCACGACGGCCACAGGGCCAGGCGCAGCTCGCTCTGGCGCCGGGACCCCGCCGCACCGCCCGGCACGGGGCTGCGGATGTACTACCACCAGGGAACGCCCGTACCGGAGACGGAAGTTCAGCCGTAGGCGTCGGTGACGCAGTCGACCGCGCAGCGCCCCTGCTCGTATCTGCGGCGGAGGGCCGCCGCCGCGTGCCGCCGCTCCACCCCGGCGTAGCCGTAGCGCTCCTGTGTGGTCCGCACCACGGCCTCGACGGTGACGATCGCCGGTTCACCCGCGCCGGCGGACCGGCGGGCCACCGCGATCACATGGTCGGCCGCCCGCTGCAGATCACGGGCGTAGTCCCGTTGGGCCACGGAACGCGCGCGTGAGGCGGCGAACGGCCGTACCGCCCGCCCCTTCCAGAGGACACCGGCGGTCATGAGCCCCGCACCGAGCAGGACGACGAGCACCCCCACCACGGCATCGGCGTCCCATCTCATCACCGGCCGCCTTCCCCCTGGACCTGACCTGCGGTACGAGTCCCTCAAGTCTAGGGGGTGTCCGGCGACCGGACCGGCTCTGGGAGCGGGCGACGCTCCCTGGGCCGGGCCCAGGACGGGGTCCAGACATCGCCGTCCCGGTCGGCGGACACGGCGGACCCGGGGGCCTCGGGCGAGGCGGCGAGGTGGGCTCGGAGTGTGAGCAGCGCGGGGTGCGGATTGTCCACGGCCCACAGCAAGAAGTGCGGATAGACCGGAGTCGGCCCGTGCACGGGGACGCGTCGCAGGCCGTGGCCCTCGGGCCAGACCAGGCGGGTCCGCGCACCGACGAAGGTCGCGAGCTCGGGGGTGTCCGCGACGGTGTCGAGCAGCGGCTCGGTGCCGAAGTCCGGGCCCGTCACCTCGATCGTGAGACCGAACGCGGCGGCGAGGTCGGCGTAGTAGGCGGCCCACTCGGTCCCGCTGACGATGCCCGGAATCCAGATCCGGTGCCCGACGAGCCCCTCGGGCGTGACGGCACGCGCCCCCGCGAGCACGTGCGCCGGACCCGTCAGGAGCTGGAGCGGCTCGTCCAGGACCGGCAACGCCTCGATTCCCTCGGGCAGCCGTCGGCCGGGCATGGTGACCGCCCGGAAGGACGCGTCGATCGTCCCGGCGCGGAGGGCGGCGACGGCCGCGTCCGCGTCGAAGAGCGTCACGACGTCCAGCTCGACCTCCGGAAACGCCCGGTGGAAGCCCTGGAGCAGCGCCGCGGGCGCGAGGCGCCGGCCGAGCACGTCCACCCGCAGCGCCCGCCGCCCCGGACGCACGGAGGCCACGGCGCGCGCCTCGGCATGGAGCAGGGCGCGCGCGTGCGGCAGGAACGCCTGCCCGTCGATCGTCGGCTCCGCCCCGCGAGCGGTCCGGTCGAGCAGCCGCACACCGAGCTCCCTCTCCAGCGCGGCGACCCGCTTGGACACGGCCTGCTGGGTGATCGACAGCTCGTCGGCGGCCTCCCGGAACCGGCCCGAGTCCACGACGGCGAGGAAGGTGCGTACGGCTTCGAGATCCACGCCGTGCAGCCTAGGGGGTGTCTTGTCGATCAGGCCGGGCTCGCGACGCCTGGCACCGCGCCTCGCCGCGTTGTCGTCGGTCGGCATGGCTCCGCCATGCCTCCCTCCTCCGCCTTGCGATGCGTCCCCTCGGCCCCTGCGGGCCTGGGGAGACCCCATACACCAGCCGCCGCTCCCTGATCCGGCCTGATCGACAAGACACCCCCTAGGGGGTGTCTTGACCGACAACCACGGGTTGTGCCGTCCGGCTCCCGCGGTTGTTTGATCTGCGCGTCCTCGGCTCGCTTTGATGGCGGACGGCGGTCCGTGATGGTGCGGCCGGCCGGCGAGAGGGGTACGGGCATGGCGGGCGGAGTGTCCTCGGGGCGGGACCGCGGGGTGTCCCTCGGGCGGGACTTCGGATGGCTGTGGGCGTCGTACGCCGCCGGAACCCTGGGCACCTGGGTCGCCTTCAACGCCCTCCCGCTGCTCGCGATCACCGTGCTCCACAAGGGTTCCGCCGAAGTGGCGGCGCTGGCCGCCGTGGGAGCCGCCGTCGGCGCGGCGGTCGCGCTGCCGCTCGGCCCCTGGGTGGAATTCCGCCGCAAGCGGCCCGTGATGATCGCCATGGACCTAGTGCGGTGCGCGGCGATGCTGAGCGTCACCGTCGCGTACGCGCTCGACCGGCTCGCCTTCGCCCAGCTCCTCGTCGTCTCCGTGGTCGTCGCCGCGGCGGACATCACCTTCGGCGCGGCCTCCGGTGCCTGTCTGAAGGCGCTCGTACCGGCGGAGGGCCGGCTCGTCGCGCAGGCCCGGCTCGAATCCACGACCTGGACCGCGACCGTCCTCGGACCGCCGCTCGGTGGCGCTCTGGTCGCCCTCCTCGGCCCGGCGGCGACCGTGCTGGTCGACGCCCTGAGCTATCTGCTCTCGGCGGCGGGCATCCGCGCGATCAAGGGGCGCGAGCCCCGCCCCGCGCGCAGGGAGGGGGCGGGGATGAGGGCCGGCGACCTTCTCGAAGGGTGGCGGCACATCCTCGCCCAGCCCGTTCTGCGCCCGCTGTTCCTCAACTCCGTGCTGGTCAACGGTCTCATCATGGCGACCGCACCCCTCCTCGCCGTCCTCATGCTGGGGCCGCTGGGGTTCGCCCCCTGGCAGTACGGGCTCGCCTTCGCGGTGCCCTGCGTCGGCGGGCTCGTCGGCTCACGGCTCTCCCGGCCGCTCGTCGTGCGGTACGGCCGTCACCGGGTCCTGTGGACCTCGGGCGTGCTCCGCGCCTGCTGGCCCGTCGGGCTGGTCCTCGTCCACTCAGGGGTCTCGGGGCTGGTGCTCGTGATGGCGGTCGAGCTGGCGCTGATCACCTGCTCCGCCGTGTTCACCCCGGTGCTCGCCGCCCACCGCCTCGACCTGACGGAGACCGACCGGGTCGCCCGTACCCTCACCGCCTGGTCCGTCACGGCGAAGACCTCCGTCGCGGCCCTGACCGCGCTCTGGGGGCTCCTCGCGGCCGCCGTCGGACCCAGGGCGGCGATCGGCCTGGCGGGTGTCCTGCTGCTCGCGACACCGCTGCTGCTGCCCAGGGGAGAGGCGCGTGGGGTGACGCGCGTGACGGATGTTGACACGTGTAAGTGACCGGTGGCAGGGTCGTGCCCCGGGCTTCGTGTGCCCCCGCGCAGAAGGAGCAGCACCCATGAGCACCACCGGCAGCACCGGCACCGCAGTGACCGCAGACACCACCGTCACCACCGCCCGCGGGCCCGTCCGCGGCGAGCGCCGCGCCGACGGCAGCCTGCGTTTCCTCGGCATCCCCTACGCGCGGCCGCCCGTCGGCGACCTGCGGTTCGCCGCGCCCGTACCGCCGGAGCCCTGGTCGGAGCCGCTGGACGCCACGGCGTACGGGCCGACGGCCCAGCGCCGCCCCTTCGCCGAGATCACCACCATCCCCGAGCCCTCGATCCCGGGCGCCGGCGTCCTCAACCTCAACGTCTTCACCCCCGGCACCGACCCCGCCGCCGCGCTGCCCGTCCTCGTCTGGATCCACGGCGGCGGCTACGTCGCGGGCTCGGCGGCCAGCCCCTGGTACGACGGGGCCGCGTTCAACCGGGACGGCGTCGTCCTCGTCTCGGTCGGCTACCGGCTCGGCATCGAGGGCTTCCTGCACCTGGAGGACGCCCCCGACAACCGGGGCGTACGGGACTGGATCGCCGCCCTGGAATGGGTGCGGGACAACATCACGGCCTTCGGCGGCGACCCCGCCAAGGTCACCGTCGCCGGACAGTCCGCGGGCGGCGGCGCCGTCCAGACCCTCCTCGCCGTGCCCGCCGCCGAGGGCCTGTTCCGCGGTGCGCTCTCCGTCTCCGGCGCCGTCCCGCGGCCCGACGGCCCGGAGGCCGCCCACGCCGCCTCCCGGCTCCTCACCTCCCGCACCGGCATCCCGGCCACCGCCGCCGCCCTCCGCGACCTCGGCGACGACGAGATCCTCGCCCTCCAGGACCGCATGAACGAGCCGGGCCCCGACCGCGAGGGCCTGCCGCCCCTGCTGTCCTTCGCCCCCTTCGCCGACGGAGAACTGATCCCCCTGCCCGTCCTCGAAGCGCTCACCACGGGCGAGGCGGGCGCGGACGTCCCGCTGATGCTCGGCTTCACCGAGCACGAGTTCACGATGTTCCCCGCGCCCGGCCCGGACGGCCCGCCGCTGCCCGTCCTCCTCGGCGGCCTCGGCCTCGAACCCACCAGGGCCGACGCCCTCGCGGAGGCGTACGCGGAGGGCGGCCCGGAACGGCTCTTCGGCCAGGCCCTGACCGACGCGACCTTCCGCGCCCCGAACCTCGCCGTCGCCGACGCCCGCGCCGCACGCGAAAGGCCCACCTGGCTCTACGAGTTCACCTGGCGCTCGCCGGCCGTCGGCCTCGCCTTCCACTGCGTGGACCTGCCGTTCGCCTTCGACCTCCTAGGCGCCGAGGGAGTCCCGGCCGTCGCCGGGGACACACCGCCGCGCGCGCTCGCCGACGCGATGCACCGCGCCTGGGTCGCCTTCGTGACCGACCAGGACCCGGGCGCCGACTGGCCCCGCTACAGCACGGAGGGACGCGCCACGATGATCTGGGACGCGGAACCCCGGATCGCGAAGGACCCGCTGACCCAGGTCCGCGAGCTCTGGCTCGACTGACCCGAAGGAGGGGAGGCCGGGCCGGCCGGGCCGTGTCACACGTTCTTCATGCGCTGTGCATGGTCCGCCGGGGCGGGCGAGCCGATGATCGACCGGATGCCAGGGGCGCTACGACAGGCCCTCGTTCGCCCCTGGCACGCCGTCGACCCTCGCGCTCGCCGTCCCGCCCAAGGAGCCCCCGATGTCCAGCCGCCGCCGCTTCCTCGCCGGGTCCGCCGCCCCCATGTGCGTTCCGGCCCTCCGCGTCACTCCTCCGGCGGAACGCACAGCACGGGCACGGACGACATGTGCAGGAGCTTGTGAGGAGTGGAACCGAGCAGTGCGCCGCGCATCGGGCTCTCGCCCCAGCTGCCCACCACGATGACGCGGGCCGCGTGGCGGGTCGCCGCGTCTATCAGGGCCTGGGCCGGCTTCTCGTCGAGCACCTCGACGACGGTCGGGACGCCCGCCCGATCGGCCTCCGTGACCGCGTGTTCGAGGCCCGCGCGGCCGCTCTGGCGGATGGCCTCGTAGTGGGACCGGTACTCCTCGCCCAGGGGGCCGGGCGCCGCGGCGCCGTAGACCAGCACCAGCTGCTCGTCGAACGCGGCGGCCACCTCGACCGCGATCCGCAACGCGCGGGCGGCGCCGGGGGATTCGTCGTAACCGAGGACGACCGACATCTCAGCGCCCCTTGGTGCCGTGCACGAGGTCGGGGTCGGCCACGCCCGGGCGTTCCTCCCAGAAGACGGGCGACCGCAGCCGCCACACGATCATGACGAGCACCCCGGTGAGGGCGATGCCGATACCGATGACGAGCGGCGGCCCGAGGCCGAACCACGAGGTGCCGCTGTACGAGTTCGCGGGATCGGACATGTCGGAGACCGACCTCACCAGGAGCCAGGTCAGCAGACCGGCACCGACCAGCGGGCCGAGGCCGATCAACAGGAAGTTGTGGACGCTCTCGAAGAGATGGCGCCGGTAGTACACCGCGCACGCGATGCCCGTGAGCGCGTAGTAGAAGGCGATGAGCAGCGAGAGCGCGGTGAGCGAGTCGAAGAGGGCGTTGGTACTGATCTGGTTGACCACCAGGTACCAGGCGATGGCGATGCCGGCGACCCACCACGTACTCACGTCGGGGGTGCGGAAGCGCGGGCTGATGTGCGCGTAGTGCGCGGGCAGGGCCCGGCGGCGGGCCATGGACAGGGCGGTCCGCGACGCGGGGATGATCGTCGTCTGCGTGGAGGCGATGGCGGAGGTGGAGACGGCGAGCAGCAGGACCCAGTCCCATCCGCCCAGTACATCGGTGGCGAGCTGGGCGAAGATGAACTCCTCCTCGCCCGCGTTCTCCGCGAGGAACGCCGGACCGGCGTAGGCGACGACCGCGAAGCCCACGGACACGTAGGTGACCAGCAGGATGACGGTCGACCAGAGGCCTGCTTTGCCGGGGGCGGTCGCGGAGTCCTTGACCTCTTCGGTGAGATTGACCGCCGACTCCCAGCCCCAGTAGATGAACACGCCGAGCAGCAGCCCGCCGGTCAGCGCCGCGCCTCCGGCGCCGAAGGGGTTCAGCCAGCTGAGGGAGGGTTCGACGGAGTCGTACGCGCTCGTGCCGTCGTACACCTTGTACAGCGCCACACCCACGAAGATCAGCAGGAAGGCGACCTGCGCCAGGATGAGGACGTTCTGCACGTGGGCCGACAGCTCGGTGCCGATGACGCAGACGGCCGTCATCACCAGGATCAGGAGCACGGTGAGGGACTGCCGTACGAAGGCGTTGTCCACCCAGCTGTCGAGGCCGACGGAGAGGAGCGCGAAGCTCACGGCCACATCGGCGAGTGAACCGACGACCAGGACACCGGTCATCGCGATGGCCCAGCCGCCGAGCCACCCGGCCCACGGGCCCATCGCGCGCGTGACCCAGGAGAACGTCGTACCGCAGTCCTGGTCCACCTTGTTCAGGTAGTAGAACGCCGAAGCGATGAGCAGCATCGGGACGAAGGACGCGAACATCACGCCGGGCGCGTAGATCCCGGCGAGCGCGACGATCGGGCCGATGACGGCGGCCAGGGAGTACGCGGGGGAGGTGGAGTTGAGCCCGATGACGAGGGCGTCGACGAACCCGATCGCATTGGCCTTCAGACCCGGGGGTCGGCCTTCGGGTGCGGAATCCTCTGCGGCCATTGGTCCCTCAATCCGGAGAGAGGTATGCCTTCATCGTAGGGAGGTCGGGGTCCGGCCGCACGCCAGGCGGCCACCCGGGTGTATGTCCGCGGGAGCCCGCCCACCCGCCCTGTGCGCCCGTCCGCGGGAGGCGCCCACCTGCCCGGGGCGCCCGGCCGCGGGTGGCCCGGCTCACCCGCCCGGGGTACCTGCCCGTGAGGCGCCTGCCCGCCCGCCCGATAGCATCGCGCAGCCCGCCGTACCGCCATCCGTCACAGAACGGAACGCCGATGCTGAAGAAGTTCGAGGACCTCTCCACGCCCCTCGTCGCCGACGCGTGCGTGCGCCTGGGGGAACCGCTGCGCGCCGCGCCCACCGGGATCCTGCCCGTCGTCGCCGGGCAGCGGGTGGCCGGCCGCGCGCTGCCCGCACGGCACTGTGGAAGCGTCGACGTCTTCCTGGAGGCGTTCACCCTGGCCGAGCCCGGCGACGTCCTCGTCATCGACAACGCGGGCCGCCACGACGAGGCCTGCGTCGGCGACCTCGCCGTCCTGGAGGCCGAGGCGGCGGGCGTCACCGGGGTCGTCGTCTGGGGCCTGCACCGGGACACCCCCGACCTCGTCGAGATCGGGCTGCCCGTCTTCTCGTACGGACGTCACGCGCCCGGCCCCGTACGTCTCGACCCCCGGGACCCGGACGCGCTGACCACCGCCCGGTTCGGCGGGCACGAGGTGACCGCCGGCGATGTCGTCTTCGCCGACGACGACGGCGTGCTCTTCGTGACGGCCGCCCGCGTGGACGCCGTGCTCGACGTGGCCCGCACCCTGTTCGATACGGAACGGGAACAGGCCCGCCGGATCAGGGCGGGGGAGACGCTCCGGACGCAGACCCGGTTCGACGCCTATCTGGCGGGCCGGGCCGAGGACCCCTCGTACACCTTCCGGCAGCATCTGCGCCGGATCGGCGGCGCGATCGAGGAATGACCCCCGGCGGTCCGGACACCGGTGGGAATCAGCCCTCGAAGCCGACCGTGCCGTCCGGCAGGATCGCCTCCACGCGCGCGCCGTGCTCCACGGTCCGGCTCACCGTGCAGAACTTCTCGTGCGTCAGACGCACCCCGCGGGCGAACACCTCGGCCGCCTTCGGGTTGTTGTCCGGCAGCTCGAACTCGTAGCTGACCCGGATACGGCCCACCCGGCCGTCGTCCTCGGGCCCGGAGACCGACTCGACCACGATCGTGAGGTCTTCGTGGTCCACGGCCCGCGCGGTCCTGTCCACGACGAGCCCACCGCAGCCGCCCATCGCCGCGAGCAGCAACTCGACGGGCGTGAACGCGGGCTGCGCGTCGGCGTCGTCGGCGGCGGCCATCCGGACCTCCGCGCCCCGGTCGTTACGGGCGGTCCAGTTCCGGTACCCGGTGCGGACGGTCTCGATCCGGTAGTCGGCCATGGCGGCGGTCTCCTTCGTTCTCGGGTGCGTGCTCGTACGGTACGGCCGCCCGCTCAAGCAACCCCAGCGACCCCGCCCGGCCAAGCGGACGCGCCGGGCAGTCACTCACCGGAGAATGAGTACCCGGTCTCATGCGCGCGGAGGCGCCCCGGGGCTGTGGATCAGAGGCTGCGGGCGGCGGGGATGTCGAGGACGGTGGTGATCGCCGCGGTGGCGGCGAACGCCAGGACCACCGCACCCCAGGCCTCCGACACGGCGCCCCAGCCCCTGCGGAGTTCGGGTTCCACGTCCCTCACCGCATTCACCACGGCCTCCGGATCGGCGCCCGCCTCTCGTACGTACTCGTCGTCCGCGGCCGCCCACACCGCGACCGCCTCCCCGCCCACCTCCGGGTGGAACTGCACCGCCCAGCAGGCGCTCCCGACCCGGAACGCCTGGTGCGGGCAGTCGTCCCCGGTGAGCAGCGGGACCGCGCCGGGCGGCAGCCGGTCCACCTCGTCCCAGTGCCACTGCGCCGCCGGGGTCCCGTCCCGCACCTCGCCGAGCACGGGGTCTCCCGCCGTGGTCGGCAGCCTCCGCAGCGGTACGGCACCCAACTCCGACCCTGGGGGCGCGTCGTGACCGAGCCGCCCAGGGCGTGGGCGACGATCTGGCCGCCCAGGCAGATCCCGAGCAGGGGTATCTCCCCGTTCACGGCCTCCCGGACGAGCGACCGGACCCCGGGCAGCCACGGAGCGGCTGCGTCGTCCTCGCAGTTCACCGACCCGCCGAGCACCAACAGCCCGGCGTGTCCGCTCAAGCCGGCCGGGAGCGCCTCGCCCTCCCAGGCCCGCACCACGTCGAGCCGGAGGCCGGTCCGTACGAGGTGCTCGCCGACGAGCCCCGGACCGGCCTCCTCCTCGTGCTGCACCACCAGCACGACCGCTTCCCGACTCCCCGCCGTCTCCGCCATCTCCATCGTCACGGTCGTCCCGCCTTCCATGGTCTGCCCCGGGAACGCCTCGTCGCGTCCGTCGTCCCCGAGGATCGCCGAAGAGACGTTCGCCCGGGACCCCTCGGGTGAACTCCGCGCGAGCGACTGAGTAGCCGCGTACACACACCTGAGTACCTCGACCGATACGGCGCCCGCCCGCCCGCTGGTGGACTGTGACCATGACCTTCGACGCCCGGCGCACCCGCCCCCTCCAGCACGTCACCGCCACCGGTGGGGCCCTCGCGGTCGTCCTCGGCCCGCTGGTGCTCGGCGCGCTGCTCGCCCGGCAGGTGGGCGGCGACCCGATGGCCTCCGTCAACGCCCTGATCGCGGGCGGCGGTCAGCGCGCCCGGATCTCCTGTGCGCCGCATCTTCGCTCCGGGAGCCGCCTCCGTCCCCGCGTCCGGACGTCCGCCCGGCTGCGGCCCCGGACGCCTCACGCCGAGGCGCGACCGACCATCAGGTCATGGCACAGGCGTACGCGGTCGGACACCTCGCCTCCCACGGCTGACAGTTCGGTCAGATACTCCAGCGCATAGGTGATGTCCTCACGGTCCGGTTGTGAGGAGAGGACGGCTGCGGTCGTCTCGCGTACACGAGCCTCCGACTCGAAGAGCAAGGCCTTGAACAGCGCCAGGAACCTGATGTCGGCGGCATCCTGTGGGCTCGACAGAGAGGCGAACCGCTGTTCCCACTGCTCCGTACCTGTTTCGATCCGCTCTTGCAGGACGTCGAGCATGAGCTTCTCGAACGCGCAGGAGAGATCCTCGGGGTGCGCCTCGACGGCCTGCTCCAGGTCCAGGCGCGCCCTCTCGTAGCGACCTGCTTGGCGGTGTGCTTGGCCGCGGGTGGCGTGTGCCCAGGCGTAGGTGGGGTTGAGTTCGAGTGTGGCGGTGAGGTCGGTGACGGCTTCGTCGTAGCGGCCCGCCTGCCGGTGTGCTTCGCCGCGGTTGGCGAGTGCCCAGGCGTAGGTGGGGTCGAGTTCGAGCGCGGCGGTGAGGTCGGTGACGGCTTCGTCGTAGCGGCCCGCCTGCCGGTGTGCTTCGCCGCGGTTGGCGAGTGCCCAGGCGTGGGTGGGGTCGAGTTCGAGTGCGGCCGTGAAATCGGTGACGGCCTGGTCGTAGCGGCCCGCCTGCCGGTGTGCTTCGCCGCGGTTGGCGAGTGCCCAGTCGTACGTGGGGTTGAGTTCGAGTGCGGCCGTGAGGTCGGTGATGGACTGGTCGTATCGGCCCGCCTGCCGATGCGCTTGGCCGCGGGAGGCGAGAGCCCAGAGGTAGGCGGGGTCGAGTTCGAGTGCGGCGGTGAGGTCGGTGATGGCCTGGTCGTAGCGGCCCGCTTGGCGGTGTGCTTCGCCGCGCGAGGCGAGTGCCCAGGCGTTGGTGGGGTCGAGTTCGAGTGCGGCGGTGAGGTCGGTGATGGCCTGGTCGTGGCGGCCCGCCTGCCGGTGCGCTTCACCGCGGTGGGCGTGTGCCC
The DNA here is from genome assembly GCF_026341815.1 of Streptomyces sp. NBC_00572. Lineage (GTDB taxonomy): Bacteria > Actinomycetota > Actinomycetes > Streptomycetales > Streptomycetaceae > Streptomyces. Next base: position 441,646 of record NZ_JAPENX010000002.1, on the reverse strand, counting down.
ACGGCACTGTGGGGTCGAGTTCGAGTGCGGCCGTGAAGTCGGTGATGGCCTGGTCGTAGCGGCCCGCCTGCCGGTGCACGTCACCGCGGTGGGCGAGTGCCCTGGCGTCGGTGGGGTCGAGTCGCAGGGCGGTCGTGAGGTCGGTGACGGCCTCGTCGTAGTGGCCCAGCCAGCAGTGGGTCTCCCCGCGCCGTGCCCAGGCGTGGGCGTTGTCCGCGTCGGCGGCGAGGGCCTGGTCGAACTCGACGAGCGCCTCTTCGTCCTGGTCGGCGAGGTAGAGGAGGTTGCCGCGATGGGTGTGGGCCCAGCTCCGGCCGTCGGCGGTCAGTTGGCCGCGGGCGAGCAGCAGGCTGAGGCACCGGAGAGCGGGCTCGTCGGAGAGGAGCGCTTCCCGGAGCCGCTCCGACCAGCTGATGAGCGCCGCGTCGGCCGTGTCGTTCCCGGCCTGCTCGATGCTCTCGACCCAGTGCCGTAGTACGGCCGTGTCCTGGCCCGCGGCATGGACGACCTCTTCCACGGCCTGCTGAAGATACGTTCCCGGGTGGGCGCACAGCCGGTGGTACGTCTCGTCCAGACGGTGCCGACGCCATGCGGCGTTCTCCCACGGCTGCGCCTCGGCGAGGCGTTCCTCGACGGAGACCCGCCAGGCGGCGTGCGTGTCGGCCAGGCGGAGATGCGTCGAGGTCCAGGCCTGAGGCGAATGCGTGCGCTGTTGACGCACCATGCTGGCCCGCACCACCGCGTGGTAATGCTTGAAGTCGCTGCGGCCGCTGACGAACGGCTGCCGGCACAGCCATTCCCACAGTCCCGGTGCTTCGGGCCCGGCCGCGGCCTGGAAGACGTCCTCGTTCAGCTGCAGGGGCAACGCCCCCGCCCGTACGGCATCACGCTGTTCCGGATCCGTGATCCACTGCACGAAGCGTTCCACGGCCACGTCCGCGACGTGTCCGCCCTCGTCGACGTCGTCGACGGTGTGAGGGCGGGCCAGGGCGAGGAGGTCCACGAGCAGCGGCAGCCCCAACGAGAGCCGCAGCACCGCTTCCACCACTCTCGGGTCGGTGACGCCACGCGTCGTCAGCAACGAGCGGGTCTCCGCCTCGGTGAAGACTTCCAGCGGTACGTCCGCGACCTGATCCCGCAGCGGTGCCCACCCCCGCTCGGAAAGCTCGTCGCGGCCGGCGAGCACGACGATGACGTTCACCGGGACCGGGCCGAACTCCTCGTCCAGCGTGCTCAGCAGCCACTCGTCCAAGTACCCGGCGTTCTGCTCCCACGTGTCGAAGAACAGGACCACCCACCGGTGGCGCCGGCACAGGCGCTCCAGCTCCGAGACGAAGGCACGGCTCAGCCCGGCCTCGTCGCCCCCGGCACCGCGCCGCTGGACACGGGACCGGGACGCCGCCCGCACGCGGTCCAGCCCCTGGGCTGCCGCCTCGGGATTCGCCAGGGCGGTGACGACACCGGCTCCCGGGATCAGCGAGACGGCGCCCAGCGCGGCCTGCGTCACGACGCGGCTCGACACCGAGGCCTCGCCCTCCAGCGCCATCGGTTCGACCAGTGCCGCCTGCTCACGCCGGTACTGCTCGACGGCCCGGTCGAAGTCCTTGCACGGGCCCGCCTGCTCCGCCAGCTGTCTGGTCAGCTCGGTCAGGGCCTGTCGCACCCCGTGGACGTCGTTCTCGTCCACCATCGCCGTCACCGCGTCCGCGCGCCTGGCCGCGTCCTGCCACTGCCGCAGCAGCGTGGACTTCCCCACCCCGCCCACACCACGCACGTGGAAGAGGAACTCCGCCGGATCGTCCTCGGCGAGCGGGTCCTTCGACAGGTTCTCCGTGAACAGAGCCAACTGCGCACGCCGGCCGACGAACCGCGCCTTCGCGCGCTGCCGAATCAACGCCCCTCTGGACAGGCTTCGCGCACCCGACCCTGCCATTCCCCGTACCCCCTGTCACCCGCCCACCCCGTTCCCGAGGAAGGCGCATCGTCCGTCCGTGCTCGCCCGTCGCATCGGGCAGGTGACAAGTGTCCAGTCCCGGCAGGCTGTCTGTCAGCCGACCTCACGGGATCGCACCGGCCCGTGAGGGCGGCGAGGGGACCCCTTTTTGACGGTGACCTGACACCGGCAGTGCGAACGGTCCCCCGGGATCACCCACATGAGCGATGATCGACGCATCTGAGGACAGCCCGGGGCGCAGCGCCGGACCAGGACGAAGGGCACACCGAATGGCGAGGCGGCACCCCGTGCGGGACGACCACCCCACGAGCGGCACCGGGGACGGAACCGACCCCCGTGAGATCCCCGAAGGCGGCGACGCGCGCGGCACCAGCCGCCGCCGGTTCCTCGGGTACGTCCTCGCCGCACCCACCCTGACCGTCGCCGCCCAGTTCGGCGCGGAGGCCCTCGCTCCCCGGCAGGCCGCCGCCGCGGCCCCGGCGCTCATTCCGTCGCTGCCCGGACCCGCCGAACTCCTCGACCTCAACGAGCTGCTCACCCTCGCGGCCCTTCCCACCAGTCAGCTCATCACCATCCGCCTCGACACCGACGGCACGGCCCACCTCGCCCTGCCCCGCGCCGAGGTCGGCCAGGGCATCACCACCTCCAGCGCCATGATCGTCGCCGAGGAACTCGACCTGCCCCTCGACAAGGTGAAGGTGACGCTCGCCGACGCCCGGCCCGAGCTGCTCTTCAACCAGCTGACCGGCGGCTCCAACACCACGTACTCCACCTACCATCCCCTCCGCGTCGCCGCCGCCGTCGCCCGGGGCCGGCTCCTGCGCGCCGCCTCCCTCGTCCTCGGCGAGGCCGTCTCCACCCTCACCACCAAGTCGGGCGCCGTCCTCTCCCCGGCCGGCGCGCTGCTGGGCTACGGCGAACTCGCCGTGAAGGCGGCGGCCGTGTCCGACGCCGCCGTCGCGGTCACCCTCAAGGACGCCGGCCGCTTCCGTGTCGTCGGCACCGGACAGCGCCGCGTGGACGCCCTGGACGCGGTCACCGGCCGCAAGAAGTTCGCGATGGACCTCCAGGTCGCGGACGCCCTGCCCACCATGGTCTGCCGCCCGCCCACCATCAACGGCACGGTCCGCTCCGTCGCCAACCTCGCCGAGGTCCGGGCCATGCCCGGCGTCACCGACGTCGTCGCCGTCTCCACCGGCGTCGCCGTCCGCGGCCGCACCTTCGGTCAGTGCGTCGACGCCGTGCGCGCCCTCCGGGTCGACTGGGGGCCCGGTACCGCCGAGGGCGCCTCCGACGCCACCGTCCTGGCGAAGCTCCGCCGGGCCGAACTCCCGCTCGTGGTACCGCCGCTGCCGCTGCTCACCAAGGCGGTCGACGCCCGCTTCACCTTCCACTTCTCCAGTAACGCCGCACTGGAGACCAACTGCGCGATCGCCGACGTCCGGGAGGACTCCGCCGAGATCTGGGCGTCGCTCAAGGCGCCGATCGTCGCCCAGGAACAGATCGCCGTAGAGCTGGGCCTGCCCGTCTCCGCCGTCCGCGTCCATGTCACCGAGGGCGGCGGCTCCTTCGGCCGCAAGCTCTTCCACGACGCCGCCCACGAGGCCGCCGAGATCTCCCGCGCCATGGGCAAGCCCGTCAAGCTGATGTGGCACCGCACCGACGACTTCCGCCAGGGCCGTACGCACCCGATGTCCACCTCGCGGGTCCGCGCCACGTACACGCTCGGAGAGGTCCTCACGTACGAGCAGCGTCACACCTCCGTGGCCACCGACTTCGGGCACGGCATCGGCGAGCTCCTCACGGCCGAGGCGGCCCGGCTGCCCGTCGGCGACCTCGCCTTCTCCGAGACGATGTTCCAGCTCACCCAGGTCAGCCCCTACCACCTCGGCGTCACCACCCAGCTGCTCTCCGAGACCGACAAGGGCTACAACACCGGCTCCATGCGCGGCATCTACTCGCCCAACGTGCGCTGCGCGCAGGAACTCGTCATGGACGAACTGGCGAAGCGCATGGGCCAGGACGGGTACGCGTTCCGCCGCCGTCTCATGAAGGACCCGCGGGCCCGTGCCGTCCTCGACAAGGTCGCCGAGGTGGGGGAGTGGGGCCGGTCCATGCCCGCCGGCACCGCGCAGGGCATCGCCGTCCACACCGAGTACCACTCCGCCGTCGCGATGCTCGCCGAGATCGACTGCCGTCCCGAGACCACCGGGCGGAAGATCCCCGGGGCGGTCACCGGACCACGCGTGACCAAGGTGGTCTGCGCCGTCGACGTCGGCCTCGCGGTCAACCCGCGCGGTCTGGAGGCCCAGATGATGGGCGGCATCTCCGACGCCATCGCCCTCACCCTGACGTCCGGCCTCCACCTGCGCGACGGACACTTCCTCGAAGGCAGCTGGGACCAGTACTTCTACACCCGGCAGTGGAACACCCCGCCCGAGCTGGAGATCATCGTCATGCCCCCGACCGGCGACAAGCCGGGCGGCGCGGGCGAACTCGCGGTCGCCGGCGCGATGGCGGCCGTCGCCTGTGCCTACGGCCGGGCCACCGGCACGATGCCGACGGTCTTCCCCGTCAACCACGCCGACCCGCTCGCCTTCACCCCCCTGCCGACCGTCCCGCCCGTCCCCGCCTCGCCGACCGACGGCCGCGACCGCGCCCTCTGAGACCTGGAGCAGCATCCGTGCCGCAGCACACCTTCATCCTGAACGGCAAGGCCGTCACCGCCGACGTCGAGGGTGACGTCCGGCTCCTCTGGGTCCTCCGGGACGTCCTGGGCGTCACAGGACCCAAGTACGGCTGCGGGGTCGGCGTCTGCCGGGCCTGTACGAGCCACCTCAACGGCAAGGCGTTCACGCCCTGCGCCGTGCCCGTCGAGGACCTCACCCCCGACGACGAGGTCACCACCATCGAGGGCCTCCCGGACACCGTCGGAAGCGAACTCCACCCGATGCAGGAGGCCTGGCTGGACCTCGACGTCGCCCAGTGCGGCTACTGCCAGCCCGGCCAGATCATGACCGCGGTGGCGGAGGTCCGCCGGGCCCGCGAGGCAGGGCGCGAGATCACCGAGGCGGATCTGGACACCATCCGCAACATCTGCCGGTGCGGGACCTACCACCGCATCCGGCAGGCGGTGATGGAGGGCGCCGCCAGGATGGCCTGACCGATCCGGCGGCCCGCCCTCCGGCGCCACCCATACCTTCCCCCCCCCGCCACGGGCGGGGCCCCCGTCGCCGACGTGCTCACCGGCGAGCACGTCGGCGCCCGCCGCGGGCCGCCGCTCGCGCTCGAACGGCACGGCGGACGCCGGAGCGTACGGACGACCCGGAGGGCCGCGGTCAGGCGGACGGCGTCGCCGGCTTCACCCGTACCGCGTCCAGGTACTCCGCCACCGCGTCCCGGTTCCGGGTGAGGCAGCGGATCCGCTCGGTCATCCGGTCCCGCTCGTCCTCCAGGGTCGCCAGCATCTCCGGGGTGGCGTCCGGGAAATGGATGATCCGCGGCTTGTTCAGGCACGGCAGGATCTGCTTGATGATCCGGGTCGGCAGACCGGCGTCCAGAAGGCCCCGGATCTGCACGACCCGGTCCAGGTTCGACTCGTCATAGACCCGGTAGCCGTTCGGCAGCCGGTCCGCGACGATGAGACCTTGCTCCTCGTAGTAGCGCAGCAGTCGGCGCGGTGTTCCGGTGCGCTCCGACAGTTCCCCGATCCGCATGGCCGCCCCCTCCAGGGACTCGCTTGACCTTCACATCAATGTGAGGGTTCGAGCATAGATCCATGACCAACGACACGACAGCGGCGGCCCGTTCCGCAGCGCCCGCCGCCCCCGAGACCCCCGCCGCCTCCACCACCCCGTCCGGCCGGCTGCCGCTCCTCGCGCTGCTCGCCCTCGCCACCGCGGTCTTCGTCACCAGCCTCACCGAGACCCTCCCCGCCGGTGTCCTGCCCGCCATGAGCGCCGACCTCGGCGTCGGTGAGGCCGCCACGGGCCAGGCCGTCACCGTCTACGCCCTCGGCACCGCCCTCACCGCCGTGCCCCTGGCCGCCCGCACCGCCGCATGGCGCCGCAAGCGCCTCCTGCTCACCTCGGTCGCCGGATTCGCCGCCGCCAACACCGTCACGGCCGCCTCCTCCTCGTACGCCCTCACCATGGGCGCCCGGTTCCTCGCCGGGGTCGCCGCGGGCCTCGCCTGGGCGCTGCTCGCCGGATACGCCCGTCGCATCGCCCCGCCGCGCCTCCAGGGCCGGGCCGTCGCCGTCGCCATGACCGGCATCCCGCTGGCACTCTCCCTCGGAGTACCGGCCGGCACCTTCCTCGGCGACGCGGTGGGCTGGCGGGTCGCGTTCACCGCCATGACCGTGATCGCCGTCGGGCTCCTCGGCTGGATCGCCCTCGCCGTTCCCGACCTGCCCGGCGAGGCACACGGCGGGCGCGCCCAGGTCGCCCGGACCCTGAAGGTGCCCGGTGTCCTCCCGGTCCTGGCCGCCACGTTCACCCTCGTCCTGGCCCACACCATCCTCTACACCTACGTCGCCGCCTACCTCGGCCGTCTCGGTCTCGCCGACTCCACCGGCCTCGTCCTGCTGGTCTTCGGCGCCGCCTCGCTCGCCGGGATCTGGTTCACCGGACGGCACATCGACCGCAGGCTCAGGACCCTGACCCTCGCCGGCGCCGTCCTGTTCGCCGTGGCCGTCGCCGTGCTCGCCGTCACGGCCGGGAGCACCGAGCTCGTCCTGACGGCCGCCGTGCTCTGGGGGTTCGGCTGGGGCGGCGCGCCCACCCTCCTCCAGACGGCCGTCGCCGACGCGGGCGGAGAGCACGCCGACACCGCCCAGACGATGCTCGTCAGCCTCTGGAACGCGGCCATGGCGGCAGGCGGCATCGCCGGCGGTGTCCTGCTCGACGTCCTCGGCGCGGGCGCCCTGCCCTGGAGCGTGCTCGTCCTCCTCGTGCCGGTGGTCGCGATCGTGGCCGGTGCCCGCGCCCACGGCTTCCCGGCCCGCCGGTGAACCGGACCGACCCCGGGCCGTGTCCCGGGCCGGGACGGACGCACGAAGGCCCCCACCGCATCGGCGCGGTGGGGGCCTTCGTGCGTCCGAGGACAGGTCAGACGGCCGGCGGGACGCGGGACGGGCGTCCCGCGCCACGCGTCAGCTTGTAGCCGCCGATGCCCGCGAGGGCCGCGAGGATGCCGCCCGCCGCCGTCCAGAGCCAGCGGTCGGACCACCATCCGGAGGACCAGCCGTCCTCCGGGGCCGCGGCCTCGACGGCGGAGGGCCGGCCGGCCTTCTCGTCGGCCTCCGCCTGGTCGGCCGTCGTCGCCCCGGGGACGAGCGGCGCGGCGAGCGAGCCGTCGGTGGCGTAGGCGCCGCCCTTGTCGACGGTGCTCACCCCGAGCCGGGCCGTGAACGGCTGGCCGAGGTCCTCGTCCGGCAGCGCGCCGGCGGTCAGCCGCACGTAGTAGCTGCCCGGCAGCGGGTCGTTCGACCAGCCGTCGGCCGAGGCGCGGACCGGCCGCAGCACACAGGTGAGCTGCACGGTCGCCGTCTCCTTCGCCGCGGCACGGGACTGGGTCCCGTACATGCACGGCTGGCGCCGCCGGAGCCCGTCGTACACGTCGATCCGCCAGGTGGCGGAGCCGTGCCGCAGGGCCGCGTCGGGCAGGGTGACGGTGGCGTTCACCGTCGGCCGCTGCCCGGTGTCCGCCGGGAACACCCAGTACAGGTAGTCACCCGTGGCGGCCTGCGCGGTGGCCTGCTGCCCGGGGAGGAAGCGCGCGGCGGTACGGAAGGTGGTGCCCGCCTCCGTCGGCCCGGCGGTCGAGGCGGTGTCGTCGTTCGGGTCCGCCGAGGCGGAGGGGGAGTCGGCCAGGGCGGCCGGAGCCACGAGACCGAGGAGAGCGGCGCCCGCGAGCGCGGCCGTGGCGAGCGTGCGTACGGTACGCATCAGTTGGTCCTCCAGACAGCGACGCGCCAGCGGGACAGCCAGCCCCAGACCAGACCGGCCAGGAAGCCGGCGAGCACCAGCGCGCCGAGCAGCCACCAGCCGCGGCCGAGACCGAACGAGGCCACGTCCGAGGCCGTCGACGGGCCGTCGACGACGTCCACCGTCAGCTCGATCGGCATGCCCGGCGTCGTCTTGACCGACGGGGGAGCGGAGAACGAGTTGCTGACCTGGAGACAGACCGTCTCGGCGGCCGGCTTGCCGTCCTCGGGCTCGTCGTCGAGCTCCGGCTTCGGGTAGCGCAGACCGGTCGAGATCACGTCGGTGCGTCCGTCGCCCGCCTCGGAGCCGCGGACGATCTCCCGGCCGTGGCGGGTGACGGCACGCAGCAGCACCCCGTAGTCGTTGTTGACGGCACGGTCGGCCGACACGCTGACGGAGGCGCGGAGTTCCTGACCGGGCAGCAGGTCCACCCGGTACCAGCGGTGCTGGCCGAAGGACTCGCGGTCGGTGTACAGACCGGGCTTGAGCTGCGGCGCGTCGGCACAGCGCAGCGTGCCCTCGGTGGCCACGGGGGTGACGACCGGGTCGGCGGCACGGTCGACCAGCTGACGGACCCGCCGGGAGAGCTCCTCGGTGCGGTGGATGGAGGTGTACGTGCCTCCGGTGGCCTCCGCGATACAGGTGAGCTGCTGCCGGGTCTTGGCGTCCGGCACCAGGCCCAGGGTGTCGATGACGAGGTGGATGCCCTTGGCCGCGATCTCGCGCGCCACCTGGCACGGGTCGAGCGGGGCGCAGGTGTCCTCGCCGTCCGTGATGAGCACGATCCGGCGGGTGGCGTCACCGCCCTCCAGGTCCTTGGCCGCGCCGAGCAGCGCCGGGCCGATCGGGGTCCAGCCCGTCGGGGCGAGCGTCGCCACGGCGGTCTTGGCCTCGGTCCGGTCGAGCGGGCCCACCGGGTACAGCTGCCGGGTGTCCTTGCAGCCCCGCTTGCGGTCCTGCCCGGGGTAGTCGGCGCCCAGGGTGCGGATGCCGAGCCGGACCTCCTCGGGCACCGCGTCGAGGACCTCGTTGAAGGCCTGCTTGGCCGCGGTCATCCGGGACTTGCCGTCGATGTCCTTGGCCCGCATGGAGCCGCTCACGTCGAGGACCAGCTCGACCTTGGGGGATTCCTTCGCCTCCGGCGCGTCGGCGGTCGCGCTCGTCGGCAGGAGCGCGACGCTCAGGGCGGCGAGCAGCGCGCAGGCCCCGGTCGCCAGCCGTTTTCTCGTGATCATCGCCGGATCGTATTGATGATCCTCCGACAATCCAAAACGGGGAGGGGTGCCCGGGACCGGCAGGCCGCCGGAATGACCCGGTTCAGGACTGGCTGTTGAGGAAACCGATCAGGCAGGCGCCCCACCAACCGGTCTGACTGACCGTCGCCGCGACGCCCGAGCGGACGAGCAGCCCGCGCGGGACGGCGGAATCCCGGAACCCGTCCAGGAGCTGTCCGAGCCGATGTGCCCAGAGGCCGTTGAGGGTGACGGCCACGACCAGCCCGAGTTTGACGAGGGTGAGCGTGGATCCGAGGTCGGGGCGGAGGAAGAGTCCGGTGACGACGAGGCCGCCCAGGCCGGCCCAGATCGGGGTCTGGAGCGCGCAGGCGGTGTCGAGGACGCCGGCGAGGGGGCGTCGGCCGGTCAGCCACAGGACGGCGAACCAGTCGACGGCGAGCACCGATCCGAAACCCACGGTGAGGAAGGCGAGGTGAAGGAAGCGGGCCACCGTCTGGAGCGAGCCGTCCGCGTGGACGTGCCCCGCCGTCCAGCAGGCCCCCGCGATGAACGCCGTGGCGAGGAGTCCGACGGCGGCCAGGAGCCAGGCCGGGGTGAGCTGCGGTGTCAGGGGCGGCCCGGAAGCCGGTACGGACGCCACGTCCGCCGTCGCGGTGGTGAGACGGGGCGAACGTGGCACGGCTCTTGGCATGAAAGTGATCTTCCGGGCGAAAAAAGGGGGGTGGTTAGGTAAGGCGAAGCTAAGTGGCCTCCATGTGCGCGTCAAGAAGATGTGGCATGGATCCCACTCCGTGACACGTGCGGCCCTCCGGCGACGGGAGTCGGCCGATGCCCGGCCGACAGGCGGCCGTGGCGTCAGCGGTGCTCGGGGTTCGGGAACTCCGGCTTGCAGCCGGCGTCCCACACCGAGCGCTGGTTGCCGTGCGCCGGGATGCCGCCCGCCCGCTTCAGCAGCCCGGCCACATGCATCAGGTTCCACGCCATGAACGTGGTGTTGCGGTTGGTGAAGTCGTTCTCGGGACCGCCCGAGCCCGGATCCAGATACGAGGGGCCGGGGCCCGCCTCGCCGATCCAGCCCGTGTCCGCCTGGGGCGGCACCGTGTACCCGAGGTGCTGGAGGCTGTAGAGGGCGTTCATCGCGCAGTGCTTCACGCCGTCCTCGTTACCGGTGATCAGACAGCCGCCGGCCCGCCCGTAGTACGCGTACTGGCCGTCGCTGTTCAGGAGGCTCGAACAGCCGTAGAGCCGCTCGATCACCCGCTTCATCACGGAGCTGTTGTCGCCGAGCCAGATCGGCCCGCACAGCACCAGGATGTCGGCCGCCATCACCCGCTCGTACAGCGCCGGCCACGCGTCCGTCTCCCAGCCGCGCTCCGCCATGTCCGGCCACACGCCGGTCGCGATGTCGAGGTCGACGGGCCGCACGAGCGAGGTCGTCACACCCTGCTCCTCCATGACGGACCGGCTGCGCTCGATCAGCCCCTCGGTGTTGCTGACCTCGGGGGAACGCTTGAGCGTGCAGTTGAGATAGAGCGCGCTGAGATCGTCGTACCGGTACGGGGCGGCATCGGGCGCAGCGGGATCGGGCACGGCCATCAGCGGTCTCCTCGCACACGGGGGCGGCCTTTCACGGGGCCACCCCCAGCCTGCTCACCCCCGCGCCGCCGGGCTACTCGACGCGACCGAACGCATGAGGACCCGGTGGAGGTGCGGACTCAGAACGCGGGGGCCGAGGCACTCGGGGGATCGCCGGGATCGGAGGAGTCGCCGTCGGGGAGGGGGCGGGCCAGGACGTGCTGCGCCGCTTGCTGGTGCCCGCCCGAGGCGAGGATGCGCACCTCGTCCCGGTCGCTGATCTCCGCCCGGATGATGCCGGTGGGGTCGGCATAGACGGGATGACCGCCGGAGCCCTTGAAGGAGGTGCGCTCGACGACCACGACGTCCCGGGCCGAACCCTTGCCGTCGGAGAACACCAGCTCGTACCTGAGTGCGTTCACCCGCCTCATTTTACGCCGACCGGGCGAGCCCGCCCCCCGCCCGCGCCGCCGCGAACCCGCTGGTTAGAGTGGTGCGAGGTTGCGCCGCCGCACCAGGCTCAGGCGCGAGGCCGGGCCGACTGTCGACCACAGGGTCCTCCCGTACGACCACCAGCCCGCCTCCCGTCTCGTCCGGCCGCACGGCCGCCTGCCCCGGAAAACCCCGCATCACATGAGTACCGACACAGCCCTGCGCCCCGACCCGGCCACCCCCGACGACACCGCTTCCCGGAGCCGGCGCCCGCGCCTGCCCTGGATGGCCGGGCGCGCCCCGGCCCGGCCTGCGCCCGCGGCAGCCGTCCACAACGTCAGCGCCGCCACGGCCGCCCTGCTCGCGCTCGTCGCGATCGGCGCCGCCATCCACGAGCCCGTGCTGATACCACCGCTCGCCGCCAGCGCCGCGCTGGTGCACTGCGCCCCCGCGCTTCCGCTGGCCCAGCCGCGGAGCGTGGTCGTCGGCCACCTCCTCGGGGCCGCCGCCGGGTACGCGGTCGCCGCCGCGGCGCACGGCAGCGCATGGGCGGCCGCCCTCGCCGCCGGTGTCACCCTCGCCCTCACGACGCTGGCCCGGACCCCGCACTCACCCGCCTGCGCGACCGCCGTCGTCATCGTGCTCCAGGCGCCCGCGCCGGGCAGGTTCGTACCCCTGCTGTTCGGGTCCACGGTCCTGCTCGTGCTGACCGCGTACGCCGCGTCCCGCATCCGGCGTCGAGCACCGAGGTACCCCGCCTACTGGTGGTGAGCGCCGCCCCGGCCCGCCAGGTCCCCCCGCACGTCACCGGCAGGACACGTCGAGTCACCCCTTGCATCACCTGGCGTGCGCCCCGCGTGGGCGCCGTTCGCCTCCTTCCGTCCGCGTGAGCGGGCGCCTGGGTCCGGATGCGCCCTGCGGTGCCGCACCCCCGGGCGCCTTCCCCGTGGGGGATCGGGTCAAGTTCCGGCTGCTTCCGGCCGGAAGACGCGAGGAGTCGCCCGAAATCGACACCTCGGGCCGGTATGACCTTGCACGGGCCCTTTCGTGGGGTCTCGCCCGGACCTGCGCGACCGCTCTGCTCGACCTGCCGATCGCGACCGTGCGGGTGAGCGGCGTCCTGAACGCCGTCCGCGTCCCCAGCGCCGACGACTTCGCCGCCCTGACCGACCTCGCCCTGCCGGGCACCGTCCTCGCCTTCGTCCTGATCGCCTCCGCCGAGTCGCTCTTCGGCGCGGCGGCCGTGGACCGGCTGCACGACGGACCACGCACCGACTACGACAAGGAACTGCTCGCCCAGGGCTGAGGCAACACGGGCTGCGGGCTCCTCGGAGCCCTGCCCATGACCGCAGTGATCGTCCGCAGCGCGGCCAACGCCCAGGCGGGAGCAAGAACCAAGGCCGCCCGGGTCCTGCACGGGGTGTGGCTGCTGCTCTTCGCCTCCCTGCTCCCCGGCACCCTCGCATACGTGCCGCTCGCCGCGCTCGCGGGCATCCTCGTCCACGCCGGCTGGAAGCTCATCCCCTTCAGGGGAGTGGTCACGCTGTGGCACGGCCACCGCGGGGAGGCGCTCGTCCTCGTCGTGACGGCCGTGGCGATCGTCAGCGTGAACATGCTCGAAGGGGTGCTGATCGGACTCGTCCTCTCGGTCGCCAAGGCCGCCTGGGACCTTTCCCACGTCCGCGTGGACCGCACCGACGAAGGCGCCGGCCCGGCCCGGGTGAGCCTGTCGGGGAACGCGAACTTCCTCCGGCTGCCGAAGCTGCTCGACCTGCTCGAAGCGCTGCCGCGCGACCGCCCGGTCGAACTGGACCTCTCCGGACTCCACCACCTCGACCACGCCTGCCGCGCGGCCCTCGAAGGCTGGGCCGAACGCCACTGCACGGCAGGCCCCGGGGCCGTACGCCTCCACGCGCTCCCGGAGCACCGCCCCGACCGGCCGGCGGACGGCGAACCCGCCCCGGCGGCCCCCTGATCCGCCGCGGAGGAAACGGCAGGCCACCGCCGAGGAGTGCTCCGGGGAAGCCGGGGTACGAGAACCGGGACCGCTGAACGGACCGTGAGCCAGAGGAGGTTGTCCCCGTGCGGACCGATCCGGCCGAAACGACGACGACGTACGTGACGAACGTGACGTACCTGACGAACGGTACGGGTGAGGAACTGCCTGTTCTGGAAGCCCCGCACGAGCTTCCGCCCCGCGACGCGCGTGCCCTGTCGAAGGTGTTCCTCCGCGAACTGGCGGCACGGGAGGAGGGCACGGAGGGCCACCAGTACGTCCGGAATACCCTGATCGAGATGAACATGTCGCTCGTGGTCTACGCGGCGGGGCGGTTCCGCGCGCGGGGTGACGAGCGGGAGGACATCCTCCAGGTCGGCATGATCGGCCTCATCAAGGCCATCGACCGCTTCGACCTGTCGCGCGAGGTGGAGTTCGCCACCTTCGCCGTGCCCTACATCGTCGGCGAGATCAAGCGGTTCTTCCGCGACACCACGTGGGCGGTGCACGTCCCGCGCCGCCTGCAGGAGGCGCGGGTGGAGCTGGCGAAGGCGACCGACGAACTGAGCTCACGGCTCGGCCGGGCCCCGCGCATCGCGGAGCTCGCACCCGTCATGGACCTGTCCGAGGACGAGGTGGTCGAGGCCCAGGTCGCCGCCAACGGCTACCACTCCACCTCCCTGGACGCCACGATCGCCGGCGGCGACAGCGACGACGAGGACGCCGCCCTGGCCGACCTCATCGGCCAGGAGGACCCCGCGCTCGAACTCTTCGAGGAGTTCCACACCCTCGCCCCGCTGGTGGAGGCCCTCGCCCCGCGCGACCGGCTGCTGCTGCACCTCCGCTTCGTCGAGGAGCTGACCCAGACCCAGATCGGCGAGCGGATCGGCGTCTCCCAGATGCACGTCTCCCGGCTGCTCGCCCGGAGCCTGGACCGGCTGCGGGAAGGCATGGTCACGGTCGAGCCGGGCGCCGACGGCTGACCCGAGTGCACGACCCGGCCCTCGCCGGGCCGTGCACTCCGGCCGGCGCGCCCCCTTCAGCGCACCGAACTCAGGAACGCCCGGGTGCGCTGCTCGGCGGGCGCGTCCAGGAGTTCGTCGGCCGGTCCCGATTCGACGATCCGGCCGCCGTCGAACATCAGGATCCGGTCCGAGACGTCCCGGGCGAAGCCCATCTCGTGCGTGACGCACAGCAGGGTGATGTCGGTCTGCCGGGCGACGTCCCGCAGCACGTCCAGCACCTCCGCCACCAGCTCTGGGTCCAGCGCCGAGGTCACCTCGTCCAGGAGCAGGATCTCGGGCCGCATCGCGAGGGCGCGGGCGATGGCCACCCGCTGCTGCTGGCCGCCGGAGAGCCGGGTCGGCCGTGCGTCGACCTTGTCGGAGAGCCCGACCAGGTCGAGCAGGCCCCGGGCCCTGAGGCCGGCCTCCTCCCGGCTCTCGCCGAGCACGTGCACGGGCGCCTCGACGACGTTTTCGAGGACGCTCATGTGGGGGAAGAGATTGAACTGCTGGAAGACCATGCCGATCCGCCGCCGTCGCGCGGCCAGATGACGTTCGCTCGCCGGCACGAGTGTCCCGGTCCCTCTGCCCGGCATGTGGGAGAAGGGTTCTCCGTTCACATGGATGACACCGTCGGTCACCCGCTCCAATGTCATGAGCAGCCGGAGGATCGTGGTCTTCCCGGAGCCGCTCGGGCCGATCAGCGTCACGCGCTCCCCCAGGGCGACCTCCAGGTCGAGACCGTCGAGCACGGTGTGGTCCCCGTACCGCTTCGTGACCCGGTCGAAGCGGACGGCCGGGCCGGTGGTGGCGCTCGCCCCCATGGTGCTCCCGGTGTCCTTGATGTCCGCGGTCTCCTCAGTGCGCAAGGCGCGCCTCCAGTCGTCGTATCAGCACCGACGTCGGCCAGCTCGCGAGCAGGAACACCACGGCGGCCAGGGTGAAGCTCTCCAGATAGGCGAAGTGGGTGCTGCCGAAGGTGTTCGCCTCGTGCACCATCTCGTGCACGGTGATCACCGAGAGCAGCGGTGTCTCCTTGAACATGGAGACCGCGTAATTGCCCAGCGGCGGCAGCACGTTGCGGACGGCCTGCGGCAGCACCACCGCCCGCCACACCCGCCGGCGCGGCAGCGACAGCGCCGTGCACGCCTCCCACTGCCCCTTCGGCACGGCGTCGATGCCCGTCCGGTACACCTCGGAGAGGTACGTGGCGTAGTGCACGCCGAGGACCAGGACGCCGAGCGTCGGCGCGTCGAGCCCCGGAACCAGCACCCAGGCCGCGAACAGCTGCACCAGGAGCGGCGTCGAGCGGACGAACCCGGCCGCCCCGCGCACCGGAAGCGCCAGCCACGGGGGACCCGCGCGCTGCACCAGGGCGAGCGCCAGGCCCAGGACCATCGCGACGACGAAGGCGAGCACGGTCGCGACCAGGGTGACGCCGAAGCCCTCGAGAACGGTCGGCAGTGCGGCGCGGGCCGCCTCCCCGTCCCACATCAGGCCCCTCCTTCCTGCCCGAGACGGGCCTTCGCGGCCCGCTCCAGGGCGTTCATGAGGAGGCTCAGGACGACGGCCAGGCCGAAGTAGAGCCCCAGGAGCAGCAGGTACGAGGCGGCCGTCGCGCCCGTCGACGAGCGCAACTGGTCGATCTGGAACGTGAGATCCGGGACCGTGACCAGGGAGAGCAGCGGCGTCGCCTTGAGCAGCTGGACGAGGAGGTTCTTGAACGGCGCGACCATCAGGGCGTGCGCCTGCGGCAGCACGACGCGCCGCAGGCGCAGCACGGGACCCATGCCCAGGGCGATCGCCGCCTCGGTCTGGGACCGGGGCACCGCGGCCACCGCGCCCCGCACGACCTCGGAGCCGTACGCCCCGAAGTTCAGCCCCAGCGCGAGCACGCCGCAGGCCAGCGGCTCCAGCCGGAAACCGACCATCGGCAGCGCGAAGAACAGCCAGAAGAGCTGTACGTACAGCGAGGTGCCACGGAAGAACTCCACGACGAGCCGCACCGCACCGCGTACCGGTAGCCGCGCCGACCGGGACAGCAGGCCGAGGGCGTACGCGAGGACCAGGGCGAGCGCGGCGCCGAGCACCGTGGCCTCCACCGTGACCAGGAGCCCCTCGGCGAGCCGGGGCAGCGCCCGGCGGAGCTCGGGGAGGAAGTCAGCCATGCCGAACCCCCGTCCACCGAACTCCCGTCAACCGCGCGCCCGTCACCCGGCCGCTGCCCGTCATCCGGCCGCCGTCCGTCATCCGGTCCCCGATCACCCGGCGCACAGGTCGGCGGTCCGGAGGGAGCGGGGCGGCACCTCGCGCGCGGTGAAGCCGTAGCGGCCGAGGAGTTCCACGAAACGGTCGGGGGAGCCGGTGATCTTCAGGAGCTCCTCGTCGAACGCGTCCCGCAGCCCGGTCGCGCCGGGCCGGAACACGGCGCCGCCCGCGCCCAGCTGCCGTACTCCGTCGACCACCGGCACGAACGCCTCGGTCACCTCCACCGCGGCGTCCCGGTTCGTCCGCGCGAGCCAGCGCAGCGAGATGGCGGTCAGGGCGAAGGCGTCGATCCGTCCGGCGAGGAGGGCGTCGAGACCGTCCTGTTGCTTGGCCAGGGTCTTCACCGACCGGTCGGGGACTCCTGACGCCTTGGCGAACGACGCCTCGACCGCGGCCGTCAGCACACCGACGGTGGCGCCCTTCGCCGCGCAGGACGGCAGGTCGCTCAGCCCCTTCGGATTGCCCTTGCGGACCATCAGGGCGGTGGGGGAGACGAACTCGGGCGCGGAGAAGGCCACCTTGGCACAGCGTTCGGGCGTGATCGACATGCCCGCGCTCACGACGTCGAACCGGTCGGCGAGCAGCCCGGGGATCAGCGCCCCGAACTCGGTGAGTGTCGGCCGCAGTTCGCGTACGCCGAGCGCCGTGAAGATCTCGCGGTGCAGCGTCGGGGCCTCGCCGGCCGGCTCGCCGCCGTCCTGGAAGCCGTACGGCGCCTCACCGGCGAACCCGACCCGTACGAAGCCCTGTTTCCGCAGTCGCGCCAGGAGGGCGCCGTCGTCCTCGGGCGCCCCCGTCCCGACCTGGGTGCGGGTGCAGGCCGCCAGGAGCCCGGGCGTCAGGGCGAGTCCGCCGAGGAGCGCGCTTCTGCCGAGGAAGCCGCGGCGGTCGAGGCGCGCGGGACCGGTCATGACCGGTCCCAGGCGGGCGCGGCGATGAAGGAGGGCCGCCGGACCGGGGCGGCGAAGGGCGCCTCGGGCTGGTTCTCGACGCTGTTGAAGACGAGGAAGACATTGCTGCGCGGGTACGGGGTGATGTTGTCGCCCGACCCGTGCAGGGCGTTGCAGTCGAACCAGGTGGCCGATCCGGCGGGACCCGTGAAGTGGCGGATGCCGCAGGCGTCGGCGAACGTGGTCAGCGCCTCGTGCGAGGGGATGCCGGCGTCCTGCATCCGGAGCGACTTCTTGTAGTTGTCCTGGGGAGTGGCACCGGCGCAGCCCAGGAAGGTGCGGTGCGAGCCCGGCATGATCATCAGGCTGCCGTTGGTGGTGTGGTTCGGGGTGAGCGCGATCGAGACCGAGACGGTCCGCATCCTCGGCAGGCCGTCCTCCGCGTGCCAGGTCTCGAAGTCGGAGTGCCAGTAGAAGCCGCTGGCCCCGAAGCCGGGCTTGACGTTGACCCGCGACTGATGGACGTAGACCTCGGAGCCGAGGATCTGGCGGGCGCGCCCGAGGATCCGAGGGTCCTCGGCCAGCCGGCCGAAGACCTCGCTGATCCGGTGCACCTCGAACACGGAACGTATCTCCTGGGAGCGCGGCTCGACGACCGCCCGCTCGTCCGCCCGTACGGCCGGGTCGGCGACGAGCCGGTCCAGCTCCGCCCGGAGCGCGTCGACCTCGTCCGGGGTGACGATCTCGTCCACCGTGACGAATCCGTCGCGGTCGTACTCCTCCAGTTCACGGGCCCAGAAGGGGCCCGCCGTACCGGGCTCGGACCACACGACGGGGTCCTTGCGGCCGATCAGTTCCTCCTTGGGGCCACGGGTGGGGTAGAGGTCGACGGGGCGAGTGGGTGCGGAGGGCATGGGGGAGCGTGCTTCCTTTCGTGAAGGGGTGTCGGTTCGCGTAGGGGTGTCGGTGACGTGCCGGGCTCAGACGTCGTCGGACGGGGGCTCGGGTTCGGTGAGCAGGGGGTAGACGCCGTTCTCGTCGTGGTCCTCGCGCCCCGTCACGGGCGGGTTGAAGACGCACAGGCAGCGGAAGTCGGCCTTCACCTTGAGGGTGTGGCGCTCGTGCCCGTCGAGCAGGTACATCGTTCCGGGCACGATCGTGTACGTGCGGCCCGTCTCGTGGTCGGTGAGCTCCGCCTCGCCGGCCGTGCAGACCACGGCCTCGACGTGGTTCGCATACCACATGGCGGTCTCGGTTCCGGCGTACAGCACGGTCTCGTGGAGGGAGAAGCCGACCCGCTCACGGGCCAGGACGATGCGCTTGCTCTCCCAGGTGCCCGACGCGGCCCTCACGTGCCGCTCGGTGTTCTCCAGCTCGTCGAAGGTACGGACGATCATGGGGTACGACTGCCTTTCGGGTCATCGGGTCGGCGGAATGCCGGTTCGGCAGAGGGATCAGGCGGTGTGGCGGACGGAGCGGGCCAGGATGCCGAGGCCCTCGTCGAGTTCGTCGTCCGTCGCGGTCAGCGGCGGCAGCAGCTTGACCACCTCGCCGCGCGGACCCGAGGTCTCCACGAGGAGGCCGGTCTCGAAGGCGCGCCGGCACACGGCGTCGGCGCGCTCCCCGTCGGCGAACTCCAGGCCCCACACCAGTCCGCGGCCGCGGACCGAGAGGCCCGTGCGCCCGTCGCCCGCGCACAGGTCGAGGAGGGCGCGCTCCACCCGGCCCGCCCGGCCGAGGGTGCGCTCGCGCAGGGAGCCGTCGCGCCAGTAGGCGTCGAGGGCGGCGGTGGCGGTGACGAAGGCCGGGTTGTTGCCGCGGAAGGTCCCGTTGTGCTCGCCCGGCTGCCACACGTCGAGCTCCGGCCGGAACAGGCAGAGGGCCATGGGCAGGCCGTAGCCGCTGATGGACTTGGACAGGGTGACGATGTCGGGCGTGATGCCCGCCTCCTCGAAGGAGAAGAAGTCGCCGGTGCGGCCGCAGCCCATCTGGATGTCGTCCACGATGAGGAGCATCTCGTGGCGGCGGCAGAGCTCCGCGAGCGCGCGCAGCCACTCGGCCCGTGCGACGTTGATGCCGCCCTCGCCCTGGACGGTCTCGACGATCACGGCCGCCGGGTGGTCGAGGCCGGAGCCGGCGTCGTTGAGGAGCCGCTCGAACCAGAGGAAGTCCGGGAGCTGCCCGTCGAGGTAGTCGTCGAAGGGCATGCGGATGGCGTGATGGAGCGGGACGCCCGCTCCGGCGCGCTTGGCGGCGTTGCCGGTGACGGCGAGCGATCCGAGCGACATCCCGTGGAAGGCGTTGGTGAAGGAGACGACCGTCTGCCGCCCGGTGACCTTGCGGGCGAGTTTCAGGGCCGCCTCCACGGCGTTGGTGCCGGTGGGGCCCGGGAACATCACCTTGTAGGGCAGGGCGCGGGGCTCCAGGACCGTCGCCCGGAAGGTCTCCAGGAAGTCACGCTTCGCGGTCGTCGACATGTCGAGGCCGTGGGTGATGCCGTCGTCGCCGAGGTAGTCGAGGAGAGCCCGCTTGAGCACCGGGTTGTTGTGGCCGTAGTTCAGCGAGCCAGCGCCGGCGAAGAAGTCGAGGTACGGACGCCCGTGCTCGTCGTACAGCCTGCTGCCACTGGCGCGTTCGAAGACGACGGGCCAGGCGCGGCAGTAGCTGCGGACCTCGGATTCGACGGTCTCGAAGACGGTGGGCGTGGCGATGTCGGTCAGGGTCACGGAAGCTCTTCTCCAGGGTGTGGTTCGGGAGCGTGGTCTGCGCGGACGACGGGTCAGGACACCGGGGCACCGAGGGGGCCGATGCGGTACAGGACCTCGGAGTCGTGCCCCGCCGAGGGGAAGGCGGCCGAGGGGAACAGGACCTCCTGCGTCACCTCGGCGCCGTGCCGGCGCGCGTACGACCGGAACAGCCGGTCGGACGCCAGGTTCCCCGGGGTGACCGTCGCCTCGACTCGGCTGACTCCGTGCTCGGCCGCCACTCGTGCGGACAGAGCGTCGAGCAGGGTCCCGGCTACCCCGCTTCCGCGGTGCGAACCCTCGACGGCGATCTGCCAGACGAAGAGGGTCTCCGGCTCGTCGGGCCGCAGGTAGCCGGTGACGAAGCCGATCGGGCGTCCGGAGGAGTCACGGGCGACGGCGGTCGTGTCGGCGAAGTCGCGGCACCACAGCAGATAGCTGTACGGCGAGTTGAGGTCGAGTTCCCCCGAGCCGCGTGCGATCCGCCAGAGCTCGGCGCCGTCCGCGATCGTCGGGGGTGTCGTGCGGGGAGTCGTGGTCGTACGGCCAGTGGTCAACGGGGTCATGGGCGCCGAAGCTACCCAGTGGATCTCGGAACTTCCTGGTCCGGAGGGGTTGTTGTGGACACGTGGGCGTGATAGATGCGTCGACGGCTCCCGGAGCGGAAATGTGCGCCAGGTCGCACGGAAAAGGCAAACAGAACGGGCCGAACTGACCGTTTATAACGGATGGATAACGTCTCTTGGGTGCATCCATCGTTCGCGCCAAGAGCGTGAGAACATCCGCCATTTGACGTTTGAAGGCGGTCTCAGCGGTCAGGCGTAGAGGCCTGTCCGTGTGCGGCGCCCGACGTGCCCGGCCCGGAACGCGACGGAGCCGGACCGGGTACGACGACCCCGGCCCGGCTCCGTTCACCGCTGTGACGCTCGGACTACCAGATCGCCTCGACCCACTCCGGGTGGTCGATGAACGGGTTCCGGTTGCCCTGGTAGGTGTTGTAGATGACGTCGTTGCGACGCTCCTCGAAGGCGCTCGGCGGGTCCTGCTCGTTCCACTGCTTCAGGACCGAGAGGCGGCCGTGGAAGCGGACGCTTCCGTTGGTGGTCGACTCGTTGGGCTCCAGGTCGGCCCAGGCGTCGTCGCCCTCGTAGCGGACGGCCATGTAGAGGATCATCCGGGCCACGTCGCCCTTGTCGGCGTCGCGCGGCTCGAAGGAGTTGCTGTCCGTGTAGCTGCCGGGCGCACCGCTGACCGCGCTGCCGCCGTTGTCGAAGTCCTTGTTGCCGCGGATGCTGTTGACCTGGACGTCCGCCGCGCGCAGGTGGTGCAGGTCGGTGCCCGGGCCGGCCGAGGTGCCGAAGTTGCCGTGGGACTGGGCCCAGGTGTGCTCGCGGTTCCAGTCGCCGACGTCGCCGCCGTTGAGGTTCTTGCTCCGCGAGGTCCCGCTGTAGAGCAGGATCACGTTGTTGGTGTTGCTGGGGTCCTGGTCGGCGACCTTCAGCGCGTTCCACACCGCGTCGTACGAGATCTTGCTCTGGCTGCTGATGATGGTGTGCAGCGAGGACTTGAGGGTCGTGCCGGTCTTGCCGATCGCGTTCTTGTAGTACGTGCTGTCGTACGCGGTGGTGGTGGCGCCGGCGGGGGTGGCGGCGACCGTGGGGAGCGTGACGCCGACGAGGGTGGCGGCGACGGCCGCTGCCCACACCTTCCATCTGCCGATCCGCACAACGGACATGGGGGGCCCTTTCCCGGGGGACGGTGCGCGTGGGGTGGCGGGGGTCGGCTCGACGAACCCGCCGTTCTACGCGTGTTGACTTCGTGTCACCGGGAGAGTGGCACACGACAGGTACCTGTCATGTAACGGGGAGGAGGCTGTTCCATGACGTTCTCGCATATGGCGGAACCGTAGGACCCGGGGATCCGCCCCGGATGCCCTCAGGAGTACTCAGACGCCACGGACGTCCACCGGCATCCCCTTCGGCTCCTTGATCCGCTTCATGATGATCTGCGAATTGACCTCGGTGACCCCGGTCAGGGTCGTCAGCCGCTCGATCCACAGCCGCTCGTACGCCGCGAGGTCGGCCACCGCGATCCGCAGCAGACAGCCGGGGCTCCCGAACAGCCGGTACGCCTCGATGACGTCCGGCACGTCCTGGAGCGCCTCCTCGAAGGCCTCCACCGTCTCCCGGTCCCGCCGCACCTCCACCGAGACGAGCACCTCGAAGCCCCGCCCCACCGCTTCCGGGTCGATGATCGCCCGGTAGCCCTGGATCACCCCGTCCTGCTCCAGCTGGCGCACCCGACGCAGGCAGGGCGACGGGCTGAGGCCCACCCGCTGGGCCAGCTCCTGGTTGCTCAGCCGGCCGTCGTTCTGAAGCTCGCGCAAGATGTGGAGATCGATTCGGTCCATGGCGCAATTATCTACCACGCGGAAACGATACGGCGGCTGATTTCGCAATCGCCTTGCGCACCTTCTGTCCTATCGTTGCGACGCAGGGCCATTTCGGTACGGAGTAAGGACGGCAGGCATGAAGCGGACGAACGACGGGGGAGCGCGCCGGATCGTCGTCATCAGCACCGGTGGCACGATCGCCAGCCGCTGGCAGGGCACCGGCTACGCGGCCGACGCCTCCGGCAACGACGTCCTGGCCACCGCCCCGCTGCCCGAGGGCGTCACCGTCGAGGTCGTCGACCTCTTCAACGTCAACAGCTCCCGCATCACCGCGGCCCACCAGCTCGCCCTCCTGCGGACCGTCCACGAGACCCTCGCCGACCCCGGCGTCGACGGCATCGTGATCACCCACGGCACCGACACCCTGGAAGAGACCGCCTTCTTCCTGGACCTCCACCACACCGACGCCCGCCCGGTCGTCCTCACCGGCGCCCAGCGCCCCTTCGGCACCGGCGACGGGGACGGCCCCGGCAACCTGTACGACGCGCTCCAGGTCGCCTCCTCCGTCAGCGACCTCGGTGTCCTCGTCGTCTTCGACGGACGCGTCCACGCCGCCCGCGGCACGGTCAAGACCCAGACGCTCGCCGCCGACGCCTTCTCCGACCCCTCGGCCGAGCGCCTGGGCCGCGTCGGGTTCTCCCGCGTCGACATCGAGCGGCAGCCGGAGCGCCCGACGCCCCTGCCGCTGCCCGCCGCCGCGGACAAGGCGAACCCCGACGTCCCCGACGCTGTCCAGCTTCCCCGGGTCGCCATCGTCACGCACCACTCCGACGGAGACCCCTTCCTCCTCGATGCGGCCGTCGGCGCCGGCGCCCGCGGCATCGTCCTCGTCGCCACCGGCGCGGGAAACGCGACCCCCGAGATAGCCGCCGCCGTGGCCGACGCGGTCGCCCAGGGCGTCCTCGTCGCCGTGACCACCCGTGTCCCCGCCGGGCCGCTCGCCGAGATCTACACCGGGGGCGGCGCCGTCGACCTCGTCGCCGCCGGAGCACTGCTCACCGGCACGCTCCGCGCCGCCCAGGCCCGGATCGCCCTCCTCGCGACGCTCCTCGCCGACGGCGGCGCGGGCGACCCCGCCCGCGGCACCGCCCTTCTGCGCCGCCTCCTCGACGGACCCGTCCGCGCGGAACCGGCCCTCGCCACCGGCGGCTCCCGCTCGGCCTCGGCCGTCGCCGCCCGCGCCTGACCCGGCGCACCCCAGAACCCCGGCTCGCGGGCGGCGCCCCCCCGCCCGCCCGCGAGCCGGAGCCAACCTTCGCGGGGCTCCCGCCCGCCCCGTCGTCGTACGGCCGTGAAGTCGACCCGGCCACCGCGCACGCGGACGGCCGCCCCCTCGGCGCGGCCCCCACGGGCAACGCCCCACCCCACCGCAACCCCGGCGCCCCCCCCGGGCGCGCCACGCACCCTGAGGACCCCATGGTTCCCGCACCGGCCCCGCACCCCGTTCCCGTCCGTCGCGAGCACGATCTGCTCGGTGACCGGGACGTTCCCGCCGACGCCTACTGGGGCGTCCACACCCTGCGCGCCACCGAGAACTTCACCGTCACCGGCACGCCGATCTCCGTCTACCCACTGCTGATCGACGCGCTCGCCGCCGTCAAGGAGGCGGCGGCCCGCGCCAACGAGGAACTCGGGCTGCTGCCCGCCGACAAGGCCGCCGCCATCGCCGGTGCCTGCCGGGAGATCCGTACGGGACTGCTCCACGACCAGTTCGTCGTGGACGTCGTCCAGGGCGGCGCCGGCACCTCCACCAACATGAACGCCAACGAGGTCGTCGCCAACCGCGCCCTGGAACTCCTCGGCCACGCCAAGGGGGAGTACGACCGCCTCCACCCCAACGAGGACGTCAACCTCGGTCAGTCCACCAACGACGTCTACCCGACCGCCATCCGCATCGCGGCGATCGGCGCGGCCCGCGAACTGCTCCTGGCGATGGCCGTGCTCCAGGACGCCTTCGCCGCCAAGGCCCTGGAGTTCCGCGAGGTCGTCAAGATGGGCCGCACCCAGCTCCAGGACGCGGTGCCCATGACCCTGGGCCAGGAGTTCTCCACGTACGCGGTGATGCTGGAGGAGGACCGCAGCCGCCTCGCCGAGGCCGCCGAGCTCATCCACGAGATCAACCTCGGGGCCACCGCCATCGGCACCGGGCTCAACGCCGCCCCCGGTTACGCCGAGACCGCCCGCCGCAATCTCGCCGAACTGACCGGCCTGCCCCTGGTCACCTCGGCCAACCTGATCGAGGCCACCCAGGACTGCGGCGCGTTCGTCCAGCTCTCCGGGGTCCTCAAGCGCATCGCGGTCAAGCTCTCCAAGACCTGCAACGACCTGCGGCTGCTGTCCTCGGGACCGCGTGCCGGACTCAACGAGATCAACCTGCCGCCGGTCCAGGCCGGTTCCAGCATCATGCCCGGCAAGGTCAACCCGGTGATCCCCGAGGTCGTCAACCAGGTCGCCTTCGAGGTGATCGGCAACGACATCACCATCACCATGGCCGCCGAGGCCGGGCAGCTCCAGCTCAACGCCTTCGAGCCGGTCATCTTCCACGCCCTGTCGAAGAGCCTGCTCTCCCTGCGCGCGGCCTGTCTGACCCTCGCCGAGCGCTGCGTCAGCGGTATCACCGCCAACACCGAGGCGCTCCGGGCGGCCGTGGAGAACTCCATCGGCCTCGCCACCGCGCTCAACCCGCACCTCGGCTACACCGCCGCCACGGCCATCGCGCAGGAGGCGCTCGCCACCGGGCGTGGGGTCGTCGAACTGACTCTGGAGAAGGGCCTGCTGCCCGCCGACCGGCTCGCCCAGCTGCTCACGCCCGAGCGCCTCACCGGCGCCCCGGGGCCCGCGCTCGCCTGACCCGGCATCGGGCGAGGTTCGTTCGAGAGGGGTGGCCGGATTCAAGTTACCCGGCGGTTTCTCGTGACTTCCCTGATTGTCGACAGTAGAACATGTTCCCATTCGCTCATCGAGTGAGGAACATCACATGAGTGAACTACCCCTGTCCGCAAGGGGAATCGGCGGCGTCAGTCGCCGTCGATTCCTCGCGGGAACAGGTTCTGTTCTCGGTGCCGCGGCTCTCGTCGGCCACGGCACCCCGGCCCATGCCGAAGCCCGCCTCGTCGACACGCCGATCCCCACCGGCGCCCACGTGCCCGCCCTCGTCATCGGCACCGGATACGGCGGCTCCGTCGCCGCCCTCCGGCTCGCCCGCGCGGGCATCGCCGTCCACATGGTCGAGATGGGCATGGCCTGGGACACCCCCGGGCCCGACGGCAAGATCTTCGCCAACACCACCCGGCCCGACTATCGCTCCTTCTGGCTGCGGACCCGCACCAAGCAGCCGCTGAGCAACTTCCTCGGCTTCCCCCTCGACAAGGACGTCCCCCGTCACACGGGCATCCTCGACGCCGAGGACTTCGCCGGCATCACCGTCTACCAGGGCAGGGGCGTCGGCGGCGGCTCCCTCGTCAACGGCGGCATGGCCGTCACACCGCGCCGCGAGAACTTCGCGGCCATCCTCCCCACCGTCGACGCGGCCGAGATGTACGCGACCTACTACCCGCGCGCCAACGCCGGGCTCGGTGTCACCGAGGTGGACCAGGCCTGGTGGGAGAGCACCGCCTGCTACCAGTACGCGCGCGTCGGCCGCAAACACGCCCAGCGCTCCGGCTTCCCCTTCGTGTTCGTCCCGAACGTCTACGACTGGGACTACATGAAGCAGGAGGCCGCCGGGGCCGTCCCGAAGTCCGCCCTCGACGGCGAGGTCATCTACGGCAACAACGCCGGCAAGAAGACCCTCCAGAAGACCTATCTGGCCCAGGCCGCGGCCACCGGTCGCGTCACCGTCTCGGCGCTCCACAAGGTCACCTCCGTCACCCCGGCGGCAGGCGGCGGATACACCGTCGCCATCGACCAGATCGACACCACCGGCGCCACCCTCGCGAGCAAGACCGTCACCGCCGACAAGGTCTTCTTCGCCGCCGGAAGCGTCGGCACGAGCAAGCTGCTCACCCGCCTCAAGGCCACCGGCGCCCTCCCCGCCCTCAGCAACGAGATCGGCAAGGGCTGGGGCGACAACGGCAACGTCATGTGCGGGCGCGCCAACCACATGTGGGACCCGACCGGCAAGCTCCAGTCGTCCATGCCCACCGCGGGCATCGACAACTGGGACGCGGGCGGAGCCTTCGCCGAGGTCGCCCCGCTGCCCACCGGCATCGAGACCTACGCGTCCTTCTACCTCTCCATCACCAAGACCCCCCACCGCGCCGAGTTCACCTGGAACCCGGCCACCGGCACGGTCGACCTGAGCTGGGACAGGGCCTGGAAGCAGACCTCCATCGACGCCGCGAAGACCATCTTCGACAAGATCAACTCCAAGGAGGGCACGATCTACCGCACCGACCTCTTCGGTGTGTACAAGATCTGGGGCGACCACCTCACGTACCACCCGCTCGGCGGCGCGGTCCTGGGCAAGGCGACCGACAACCACGGGCGGCTCCACGGCTACTCGGGGCTGTACGCCATCGACGGATCCCTGATCCCCGGCAACGCCAGCGTCAACCCCTTCGTCACCATCACGGCACTCGCCGAACGCAACATCGAACGGATC
Source organism: Streptomyces sp. NBC_00572 (assembly GCF_026341815.1). Taxonomy (GTDB): domain Bacteria; phylum Actinomycetota; class Actinomycetes; order Streptomycetales; family Streptomycetaceae; genus Streptomyces. The sequence goes on along the minus strand of NZ_JAPENX010000002.1, from coordinate 414,506 downwards.
GTCGCCGAGGACTTCTGACCGACCGTGACATCGATCGGAACGAGGAGGGGCCGGCCGGAATCCCGGCCGACCCCTCCTGCGTCCCGCCTCAGTGCGTCGGCAGCACGCACACCGTGTCGAGCCCGAGCACCCGGTTGAGCCGCCCGAACGCCAGCCACGAGCCCAGACTCATCGTCAGCTCGACGATCTCCGCCTGGCTGTACCGGGCCGTCATCCGCTCCCAGAACTCCTCGTCCAGACCGTGATGGTCCAGCGCGTACCGCTCCGCGTACTCGGCCGCGAGCCGCGTCCGCTCGTCGAAGGTCTCCGAGACCTCCGTCTCCCGCCATGCCGCGACGACCTCGTCGAAGCCCTCCTCGACCTTCACGCCGTCCCGGTCGGTACGCCAGTCCAGGCAGAAGCCGCAACCGTTGATCTGCGCGATCCGCAGCCGCGCCGCCTCGAACTCGCGCAGCCCCAGCGTCGTATGGGCGTACACCGACAGCGAGAAGTTCGCCGCCGCCGTCCCGATCTCCGGGACCATGTCGCCCCACACGTATCCGATCGGCTCCTGGCCCTCGGGAATGTCGATGATCACCGTGGTCTCCTTCCCAGCTTTCCGACCGCCGGCCGCAGCGGCACGTCCAGCGCGTCGTACAGTCCCGGCTCCGCCGCCACCAGCCAGTCGATCGCCCCGACCAGCCGGCCCACCGCCGTCGCGTTCCCGCCCGCCGACCGGTTCTCGCCCTCGGCGGTCGCCGCCACCGTCACCTCGATCCGGGGACTGCCCTCGACGATCACCCGGTGCGCTCCCGCCCCGTCCGGCGGCACCGGCCAGTCCGGCGCGCACGAGGGATGGATGCGGGTCACGTGCTCGATCACGATGCGGGGCTCCCCGCCGACGACCCCCTGTACCTCGAACCGGATCGCGCCCTGCGTGCCCGCCTCGAAGACACCCATCGTCCGGGTCTTCACGGTCGACTCCAGCGGACGCCGGTCCACCGTCTCGCGGATCTCGTCGAGCTCGGCGCCGAGCGCGCGGGCCATCAGACGTATCTGCCCGCCCCACACCATGGTCGGGACCGACGGCAGCAGCATCGGCGGCTCGTACTCCAGGGGCCGGCCCATCCCGATCAGATCCCGGACCGACTCCTCCTGCTCGTACGTCGAGTAGTCGAAGATCTCCTGACAGCGGATCACGTCCACCGTGCTGCCGAGCCCGCTCACGAGCAGCGGCAGCACGTCGTTGCCCCAGCCCGGGTCCACCCCCGACACGAAGAGCGAACCGCCGCCCTCGGCGACGGCCGCGAGCACCGGATCCCGGAACTCGGGCGGCGCGTTGCGCTGGTCGTACAGCGGATACAGCGCGGGGGTGACCACCACCGCGCCCGTCCGCACCGCGCGCGCCACGTCGTCGAGCGCCCCGTCGGGCCGGGTGTCGCCGGAAGCCGCGTACACCACCGCCCCCGGCCGCCCGTCGAGCACCGCGCCGACGTCGTCGACGGCCACCACCCCGAGGTCGTGGCCGAGCCCCGCGAGCCGGCCCGCGTCCCGTCCGACCTTCGCCGGATCGGAGACCAGCACGGCCGCGAGCTCAAGGCCTGGATGGGCGTCCACGGCACGGATCGCCGCGCGCCCGACATTCCCGGTACCCCACACCACCGTCCGAATCATGCGCGGAGGGTAGCGCCGGGCCCCGAAGGTTCCCAGACCCGTGACGCGATGATCTGACGATTCGTCAGATTCCTAGTGGGGTCGGCGACCTTCGCGGTGCGGTCAGGCCAGGCGCAGCGTCACGAACGGCACCGTGTCGCCCGGCAGGACGTACCGTTCCACCTCGACGAAGCCACGCGCGAGCGCGAAGCGCAGCCCCTCCTCGTTGGACGCGAGGACCACCGTCTCCACGCCCTCGCCGCTCAGCGTCCGCGCGTGCGCGAGCCCCCGCTCGTACAACGCGGTCCCGAAGCCCCGGCCCCGGAACCCGGGCAGCGTCCGCGCGATCACGGTCGCCGCCGCGGTCTCCTCGTCCGGCGGCCGCACCGTCGAACAACCCACCGCCACCTCCCCGAGGTACGCGACGTCCAGCCGGTTCCGGCCCGCGCGCTCCCGCACCTCTTCGAGGGAGAGGACGGCCGTGGGGATGATCGTGTTGTGGACGGCCCGCCAGTCCGCGAGCTGTGGCTCGCTCCGCGCCGACTCGATACGAAGATCGTTCATGGGAGCAGAAAACCCGCCCCGCCCCTGCGGGTCAACACCATTCGGGCCCGCGAGGCAACCCCGGTGGACGCGGCCGTACGGGTGAGGGCACCGGGGTTGCCGCAGGGCCGCCCATCGAACGGGTACGGATCCACGCATTGCCCCCGGCCAGGAGGATCCGTCCATGTCCGTCCACAAGGGCGCCCCCGCGCTGCTGAGCGCCGGCACGCTGTGCGCGGCCCTGTTGCTCAGCGGCTGCGCGAGCACCGCGCAACCCGCCCCCGCCGCACCCGCCGGGACGGCCGCCGCGGCCCCGCCCGCCGCCGACGACGCCCGCCCCGAAGGCGCCCCGCCCGGCGCGGCGGGTGACATGGGCGGGCCGGGTCGGGCGGCGAACAGCCTCGCCTCCGCCCCCGTCCCCGCCCCCCGGATCCCCGGCGTCGGCACCGTCACCCAGTCCTTCGTCCCCGACGGCACCACCCAGGCCCTCGTCGTCACCGGCGCCACCGCCGACGACAACACCTCCACCGCGACCCTCTACGAGAAGGACCCCCGCGGCCGCTGGATCGCGTCGGCGGGGCCGTGGCCCGCCCACAACGCGCTACGAGGCTGGACCGCCGACCACACGGCAGGCGACCTGCGCAGCCCCATCGGGGTCTTCCGGCTCGGCGACGCCGGCGGCCGGCTGCCCGACCCGGGCTCCCGCCTCCCGTACGACGAGGACGACCAGTTCGCCATCAGCGGCACCGGCTTCTCCGGTGAGCCACTCGAAGGCTCCTTCGACCATGTGATCGCCATCGACTACAACCGCGTCCCCGGCCGGACCCCGCTCGACAGGGAACGCCCGCTCGGTGAGGAGAAGGGCGGCGGCGTCTGGATCCACGTCGACCACGGCGGCCCCACCCAGGCCTGCGTCACCCTCGAACGCGAGTCGCTGCGCGCACTCATCCGCGCTCTCGACCCGGTCAAGGAACCCGTCATCGTGATGGGCCCGGCGCCCGAACTGGCCCGCTGAGCGCACGACACGGGGGCCGGACGCGCCGTCGGCGTCCGGCCCCCGTGTCCGTCCTGTCGTGCGCGTGGAGTCGGTGAGCGGGTGACGGCTGCGGCCTGATCGCGGCCGGCCCCGTACACGCCCGTGGAGTCAGTTCCCGCCGCCGGTCCCGACCGCCCCGCGGAACGCGCCCGTGTGGCTGAGAACCTGCTCCGGGGTCAGATACGCGTCGGTGTACTCGAAATCCCGCAGCGTGCCCGACTTCGACGCCAGGAACCCGGTCCGTACGAAGTCGTCCCCGGCCACGGCGTTCAGCAGCCAGTTCGTCATCACCCGGGTCTTGGCCACATTGGTCCGAAGCGCCGCCCAGTGGTACGCCCGGGCCACGGCCTGCGCCGGCGCCCCGTGCAGCTCCACACCGAGCGGCTTCGAGACCCCGTCCAGCCCGCCGAGGTCCACCACGAGACCCAGATCCTTGTGGGCGTACGGATGGGTCGGCTCGCCGCGCAGCGTCGAGACCACGTTGTCGGCGAGCGCCTTGCCCTGCCGCATCGCGTGCTGGGCGGTCGGCGGGCAGATCGCGCCCTCCTCGCCCTTGGTGAGGTCGGGCACCGCCGCCGCGTCGCCGAGCGCCCACACCCCGTCGAGCCCCGGCACCCTCATCTCGGCCGAGACGACGAGCCGTCCCCGGAAGGTCTCCTGGCCGAGCGTGCCGATCAGCGGACTCGCCGCGACACCGGCCGTCCAGATCAACGTCCGGCTCGGCAGCACCCGCCCGTCCGTGAGCGTCACGGCGTCGTCGTCCACGGAGGCCACCGACACCCCCAGGGACACCTCGATGCCGCGCTTGGTCAGGATGTCCATGGCGGCGGCGCCCAGCTTGTCGCCCAGCTCGGGCATCAGCTTCGGCGCGATGTCCACCAGATGCCACTTGATCAGCTTCGGGTCGATCCGCGGATACCGCTTGACCGCGTTGTGGGTGAGCAACTGGAGACAGGCCGCCGTCTCCGTCCCCGCGTAGCCGCCGCCGACCACCACGAACCGCAGCCGCGCGGCCCGCTCCTCCTCGTCGTTGCTCGCGTCCGCCAGATCCAGCTGCGCGATGACGTGGTCGCGGATGTACACCGCCTCGGCGAGCGTCTTCATCCCGCGCGCGTGGTCGGCGAGCCCGGGGATGTCGAAACTGCGGGTCACGCTGCCGGGCGCGAGCACCAGATGGTCGTACGGCTCGGTCACGTACTCGCCGGCGATCGTCCGCACCACACAGACCTTCGCCGCGGTGTCCACACCGACCACGCCACCGGGCACGATCCGGGTGCGGTGCCGTTCGCTGCGCCGCAGCGAGAGCGCGACCGACTGCGGGGTCAGCACCCCCGCGGCCACCTGGGGGAGCAGCGGCAGATACAGCTGGTACGAGAACGGCGAAAGCAGCGCGAGCTGCGCCTCCCGCTCCGCGAGGCGTCGTTCGAGCCTCCGTACGCAGGCCACTCCGGCGAATCCGGCGCCCACCACGAGAATTCTCGGTCGCGTCACGCTGTCCGCCCTTCCGTATGAGCGTGCAAGAAGCCAACGGATAGGGCCGAGTACGTCGCGTATGGCAATTTCGCCGATTATCCGTGGTTCACCCTTTTTATCGTCATTGCGGCAGGATCGCTCCTCGGCACGGTCCGCCTCGGGCCGGTCGGGCTCGGCACCGCGGGTGCCTTTCTCGCGGGCCTCCCGCTCGGCCCGCCCGCCCCGGACAGCGCCCCCGTCGTCCCCACCGGGCTCTCCGGTCGCCCGGCTGAGGCGACCGGGTTACGTTGCCCGGGGACCCCGGCCGCCACGGCGCGCCCGCGACGTCCCGCGCCCTCGTGCACCCCTCGCGGAAGGCAGGACCGCCCGCATGACCACGTACCAGGTCGGCTACTTCGTCGGCAGCCTCTCGACGAAGTCCATCAACCGGATCCTCTCCCGGGCCCTGATCCGCGTCGCCCCCGCCGGGCTGGAGTTCCGGGAGATCCCCATCAAGGACCTCCCGCTCTACAACCACGACTTCGACGCCGACTACCCGCCCGAGGGCCAGGCCCTCAAGGACGCCATCGCGGCCGTCGACGCCGTCCTCTTCGTCACCCCGGAGTACAACCGGTCCGTCCCCGGCGGCCTCAAGAACGCCATCGACTGGGCCAGCCGCCCCTGGGGCACCAACTCCTTCACCCACAAGCCGTCGGCCGTCATCGGCGCCTCACCCGGCAAGATCGGCACCGCCGTCGCCCAGCAGAGCCTCCGCTCGGTGCTGAGCTTCTGCAACTCCCCGCAGATGAACGCCCCGGAGGCCTACATCCAGTTCACCCCGGGACTCTTCGGCGACGACGGCGAGGTCACCGACCCGACGACCATGCAGTTCCTCTCCGACTTCATGGCCGACTTCAAGACCTTCGTCGAGCGCGTCCTGACGGTCCTGCCGCAGCGCTGACGATCCCCGGGCGGCCGCGCGTCAGAGGACCACGATCCCCAGCGGCCGCGAACCCGCCTCAAGGCGACGGGTGTCGCCCGTGTCGAGGTCGACGATGCTCAGGCCGTCCCAGTACCCGTCCCGGGTGAACCCGCCGGTCACATAGGCGGTGCGCCCGTCCTTCGACACGGCCACGTCCTCGTGCGGCCCTTCCAGGGGGTAGACCCGCTCCGCGCCGCCGGGGGTCCGGACCGTCAGCGAGGGGCCGCGGTCCTCGTCCGGGTCGATCGGGCCCGTGCCCACCGTCAGAAGCGTTCCGTCGGACGTCACCGTGGCGCCGTGCTGGTGGGTGTCGGCCGTCATCGGCTCGATCGTCGTGCGGCCCGTCCGCGGGTCGACGACCGCGAGCCGCTCGCCCTCGAAGGGCAGCAGCAGCTTTCCGTCCGAGGGCCGTACGGCCGTGTAGTGCGGCTTCAGCCAGGAACCGAGCCCGCCCTCGGTGCCGTACGGGGCGACCTCCACCCGGCGCGCGTCCAGCGTCCCCGCGGAGACGACCGTGACGTCGAAGGAGTCGTGGTTCGTCGCGTACACCTCGGCGCCGTCCCGTGACACGTCCACGTCGAAGGGGCGCCGGCCCACCGGCACCGTGTCCGTGACCCGCAGGGCCGCGGTGTCGATCACTTCCAGGGTGCCGTTCCCACCAGGCACGTTGACCCCCACGTACACCCGGCTTCCGTCCGGCGCGAGCGCGATGCCCATGCCGCCGCCCCGGTACTCGCCCGTGGTCACGGGCCCGGCGTCCGTCTCGTACGGGATGAGCGCGAGCCGCTGCCGGGTCGTCGTGTCCACGACGGCCACACCCTCCGCGGTCGCCACCCAGGCCCGGCCGTCCTCGCCGAGGACGAGGCCGTAGGGCGCGGTGCCGACCTCGACGGAACCGGTGGCACCCCGCGCCGGGTCCACGAAGGTGACCGTGTCGGAGCCGAAATCGCTGACCAGGAGCGTGCCCGGGGCGGGCTTCCCGGTGGGCGCGGGCGTCACGGTGACGGCGGAGCCGGACGTGGACGGCGCGGTGGTGGGAGACGCCCCCGCCGCCGTCGAACCCGTCGCGGAGGCCACCCCTCCGGAGCCCTGCGCGCACCCGGCGAGCAGGACCACGGCCGCCGCCCCGGGCAGGAGCACCCGGGCGGTACGGGACGCACGGCGGTACTTCGTCATGACGGACTCCTCGGTACGGCGAACACGGGCGACCCGCCGGAAGACGGGCCCGCACCCTGTCCCGATCCTCCGCCCGCGCACGGCCCCGCACGGTCCGCCGGCCGGCCCTCACCGGGGGGGCGGGACGGACGACAACGGGGTCGACCGAACGGTTGACCCCGACGTGGCCCCGACAGCTTCCCGGCAGATCCCCGGACCCGGCTCCCCGACCGAGATCCCCGACCCGGAAACCGGGCGACGAGCCCCCGCCGACGACTACCGTGACGGGATGACGGAACCCTGGCAGGAGTCGGCCCCCGGCGTCCTGAGACTCCCTTCCGGACGGCTGGTGCGCGGCCGCGCCCTGCGCCGCCCGCTGCCCGACGGGACCCATCCGACCTACGCCGTCCACCTGCTCGGCAGGAGGCCGCCCGAGGTCCCGTGGGAGTCGGTGTGGCTCCGCTGGCCGGACTTCCGCCTCCCCACCGACCGGGACACGGCCCGCGCCGTCCTCATCCATGCCTGGGAACGCGCCGCGGAGGAACGGGTCGAGGTCGCCTGCGGAGGTGGGCGGGGCCGTACCGGCACGGCCCTGGCCTGCCTCGCCGTCCTCGACGGGGTCCCGGCCGACGAGGCCGTCGACCACGTCCGCCGCCACTACGACCCGCACGCCGTGGAGACCCCCTGGCAGCGCCGCTACGTCCGTCGCTTCAGCGCTTGACGCCGTCCAGGAAGCACACCGCCCGCTCCACGCACAGCGCGGCCGCCTCCGGAACGTAGGACGACCCGCCTCGCTCCGCGAACAGGTGCGCACTGCCCGGATACAGGAACAGCCTCCGGTCCGCCGCGTCCGCGACCAGCGCGCGGGCCGCCGCCAGATCGCCCTCCTCGACGAAGAACGGATCGGCGTCCATCCCGTGCACCTGCGCGGGGACGCCCGCCGGCCAGGCCGCGCCGAACTCCGTCACCGGCACGCAGGCACTGAACAACAGCGCGCCGAGCGCCCCGGCCCGGGTCTGCGCCAGCTTCTGGGCGGGCAGCACCCCGAGGGAGAACCCGGCGTAGACGATCTCCTCCGGCAGCTCGGCCGCGGCCCGCTCGCCGCGCGCCACCAGGGTGCCGAAGCCGATCTCCTGGGCGTACCCGGCGCCGGCCTCCAGGTCGGTGAACGTACGCCCCCCCGTACAGGTCGGGCGTGTGCACCGTGTGCCCCGCCCGGCGCAGTTCCCCGGCGAACGCGCCGACGCCCTCGGTCAGCCCGAGAGCGTGGTGGAAGAGCAGAACCTCGGCCATGTCGTCATCCCCAGTTGTCCGTACGCGGCCCGCCCCCACTACGGCGCGGGCCGTCCGGGAAGCAGCATGGCCTACGGCACTGACAACGCCCGGAAACGCGACGGACGGGCCCAGGAGGTGTCCGGAGCCGCCGGCAACGCCACGGACGAGGCCCCGAGACGTTCGGCTAGCGCATCGGCCGGTGCGGCAGGACCGCGCCCGCCTGGCCCACGACGCCCGCCGGCCCGCCGACACCCATCGGCCCGACGCCCGGGTGAGCGCCGGCACCCGGGTGCGTACCCATGCCCGGACCCAGTGCGGCGTGCGCGACGGCACCCGCGTGGGCGACGACGCCCTGCTGCTGCGGCACCGGGACGCCCTGCGGCGGCACCTGGATGACCCGGCTCAGGTCCCGCAGAACCTCCTCCGCGACCTGGCGGACGTCACCCGGAACATCCCCCCGCTCCCGTATGAGCTCGGCGTAGATCGGTGCCGTACCGTCCGCGTGGTTCATGGAGCTCGCTTCCTTCGTCTGCGCCGGTGACGTCACCGACGGGGAGACGGCGAGTCTACGGGGCCCTACCGACACGCCCCGGCTCTAGGGGGCGTCTTATAGGTCACGCCCGACCTCCCCCTCGGGCCCCGCACACCGCCCCGCCACGCCCGCGTGCCCCGATATTCGCTGTCCTTCCGGGCACCACCGGCCGAGGATGGATCACCGAACAACCGGGAGGGACCCCATGAGCCAGGCGACCCTGACTCTGCACGACCTGATGCCGTCCGAGGAGCTCGCCGCCGCACTCGCGGACGGGCACGTCACGCGCAAGCGGCACCCCGAGCTGCCGCTGTCGATCTACACGTACACGCGCGCGTGCCAGTACGCCCAGCACTGGAACCGGGCGACCACACGCTGCCGCGGACTCGTCACCGACGACGCCACCGGACGGATCGTCGCGCTCCCCCTCCCCAAGTTCTTCAACGTCTCCGAGCACGCCGGCGGCCGCCCCTACGCGCCGCCGCTGCCCGACGAGCCCTTCGAGGTGTACGACAAGGTCGACGGCAGCCTCGGCGTGGTCTTCCACTACGACGACCGCTGGCGGGTCGCCTCCAAGGGCTCCTTCACCAGCACCCAGGCCACCTGGGCGCAGCGCCGGCTCGACGCGGCCGACACGACGGGCCTGACGCCCGGCGTCACGTACCTCGCCGAGATCCTCTACCCGGGCAACCGGATCGTCGTGAACTACGGCGAGCGCCGCGACCTCGTCCTGCTCGCCGCCTTCGACCGGGACGGCACCGAGGTCCCGCTCGCCGAGGCCGCCACCGGCTGGCAGCCCGTCGGCTCCGTCGTCCGCACCTGGCCCGCGACGGACATCGCCGAGCTCGTCGCCCTGACCGAGTCCAACACCCTCCCCGGCGGTCACCGGGCCACCGGAACCGACGCCGAGGGCTTCGTGCTGCGCTTCGCCTCCGGCGTGCGCGCCAAGGCCAAGCTCGCCGAGTACGTACGCCTCCACAAGGTGCTCACGGGCGTCACCGAGCGCGACATCTGGCGCGGCCACGGCATCCAGCGCTTCGCCGCCCTCCCGGCCGGCGAAGTCGCCAAGGGCATCGGCTGCTCGATCGCCGACGTCGAGGCCGACGGCGGCAAGCCGCTGGACGCCCTCCTGGAGCAGGTGCCGGACGAGTTCGACGCCTGGGTGCGCGAGGTGATCGGCCGGCTCGAAGCCGCGGCCGCCGAACGTGAGCGGGCCGTCGACGAGGAGTACGCGCGCCTGGCCCACCTCGCCGACGACCGGGGCGCCTTCGCCCGCGCCGCCGCCGCGGTGGCCGACCGCGGCCTGCGCGCCGCCCTCTTCCTGCGCCTCGACGGGCGCTCGACCGAACTCCTCGTATGGCGCCGGCTGCGCCCCGAGGCCACCGACCCCTTCGCCGACGACCAGGAGAACTGACCGTGCCAGTCGTCCATGTCATGACCGGCCTCCCGGCCTCCGGGAAGACGACGGCCGCCCGCGCCCTCCAGACGGCCGCCGAGGGACGCGTGCGGCGCGTCAACCTCGACGACCTCCGCTCCATGCTCGACGTCCCCTCGCCGGACCGCGGCCGCTCCCACAAGCACGAGCAGACCGTGCTCGGCATCCAGGACGCCGCCGTCCGCGCCGCCGTCGACGACGGCTTCGACGTCGTCGTCGACAACACCCACCTGACCCCGCACATCCCGAAGCGGCTGAAGGCCGCCGTGGGAGGACTCGCCACCTTCGCCGTCCACGACTTCACCGACGTCCCCGTCGACGAATGCGTGCGCCGCGACGCCGCCCGCGAGCGACCCGTCGGCGAGGAGATCATCCGCATCCTCGCCGAGAAGCACGCCAAGGCCACCCGGGGCGGCTGGCGGCTCACCGCGGACTGGCTCAACGACCGCCCCACCGTCGGAGAGCCCTACGTCCCCGACCTCAGCCTCCCCACCGCCGTCATGTGCGACATCGACGGCACCCTCGCCCTGCGCGTCGACCGGGGCCCGTACGACTTCAGGTCCTGCGACCGCGACCTGCTCAACGTCTCGGTGCGGGACGCCCTGCGCGCCTTCCGGCACACCGAGCGGGACCGGATCGTGCTGCTGTCCGGCCGGAGCGAGGACCACCGCGCGCTCACCGAGGCCTGGCTCGCCCACCACGAGGTGCCGTACGACGAACTGTGGATGCGGGCGTCCGGCGACGGCCGCGGCGACGACCTCGTGAAGGCCGAGCTCTTCGACGCCCAGGTGCGCCACCGGTACAACGTGCGCGTCTCGCTCGACGACCGTGACCGTGTCGTCGCGCTCTGGCGCCGGATGGGCCTGCCCACCTGGCAGGTCAACTACGGCGACTTCTGACCCACGGCGGCCGGCGCCGCGGGGGTGGGACCGCCCACCCCCGCCGCCGTGTCAGGATCGTGGGATGGTGGAAAAGATCATCGCGGCGTGCGACGGCGCGTCCAAGGGAAACCCCGGGCCCGCGGCCTGGGCATGGGTCATCGGCCGCGCCGACGGAGCGATCGACCGCTGGGAGGCCGGCCCGCTCGGCCGCGCGACCAACAACGTGGCCGAACTCACGGCCCTGGAACGGCTGCTCGAAACCCTCGACCCGGCGGTGCCGGTCGAAGTCCGGATGGACTCCCAGTACGCCATGAAGGCCGTCACGACCTGGCTCCCCGGCTGGCGCCGCAAGGGCTGGAAGACCTCCTCCGGCAGTCCCGTCGCCAACAAGGACCTGGTCGTCCGCATCGACGCGCTCCTCACCGGCCGGCGCGTCGACTTCGTCTATGTACCCGCGCACCAGGTCGACGGCGACCCCCTCAACGACGCGGCCGACCGCGCGGCCAGCCACACCGCCCGTACCCAGGAGCCCACGGGCTCCGCCGCCGGTGCCCCGCTGCCGCCTCCGGAAGCCCCGACACGCGCCTCCGCGCCCCGCGCGCGCTCCTCAGCGCCGTCCGGCTCCTCGGGTGCGTCCTCGGCCGACTCCTCCGGTGGCTCGGCCACGCGTCGGAGTCGCCCGTCCGGCGGCACGCTGAAGGCGAGATTCTCCGGCCGCTGCCGCTGCGGCAAGGCCTACGACAAGGGCGAGACCATCGCGAAGAACCCCGACGGCTGGGGCCATCCCACCTGCGTCTGAACCGCTTCCGGACCCTCCGGCCGTCCGACTGGCGGGCGGCTCCGTCCGTTGCTTGAGACCGGTCCACCCGGGCGCGCGCCAGCCTTCACCCAGGCGTGTACCCGGGTTCGCCGGGGGTTCTGTTCTCCGAGCGCTTGTGGCTGCATACTGTCCTCCTCGCCACCGGTGACGAACCGTTTTACCTGCTTATTTGTCGCTCTCTTGACGTGGTCGGCACCGGCGAGAACCTCCCCCTTGCTGCCGCCGCGGTGACCCCTCGGCGGAAGCTTTCCCTGCCCGTGAAAGACCCGAGGTTCCGTGCCAGTACCTGTTCTCCTGACCGGGCGCTCCGTGCGCCTGGAGCCGCTGGCGATGCGGCACGCCGAAGCCCTCGCCCGGGCCGGCGGGGCGGACCGAGCGGCCTACGCCTTCACCCCCGTACCCGACGGCTTCGAATCGGCCCTCGACTACATCGCGCGCGCCCTGACCGATCAGGCGGCAGGACGATGCCTGCCCTTCGCTCTGGTCAGTACGGCCGACGAGCGAGTCATCGGCTCGACCCGGTTCCTCGAACTCGACTACTGGCGGGGGCCGCTGGTCTGGCCGCCCGTGCCCGGCATGCCCCATGGAGATCCGCTGACCTCCGTGCCGGACGCCGCCGAGATCGGCAACACCTGGATCGCGGGCGACGCCCGGGGTACCGGCATCAACACCGAGGCCAAGTACCTCATGCTCCGGCATGCCTTCGAAGCCTGGGGCGTCCGGCGCATCACCATGCGCGCCGACGCCCGCAACACCCGCTCCAGAATCGCGATCGAACGCCTCGGAGCGAGCTGCGAAGGAGTCCGTCGCGCCCACTCCCGTGGCCTTGACGGAGCCGTCCGCGACACGGCCTTCTACTCGATCCTCGACGAGGAATGGCCGACCGTCCGCGACATCATCGAAATCCGTCTCTCCACACCCCGCCAGGTGCGCGTTCCCCAGGATCTGCTCCCGGCCTGACCCCTTCCGGCACCGCTCCGGCGGGCGCTCGCGCCCCCGCCGGAGCGGTGGTTCCATGGAAGGGACGGGAAGGACTCGACACGTGAGGACGCGGGGTAGCGGCCGTAACAGGACCGTGCACCGTGCAATCAGGATCCGCGAGAAGCGGATGAGTCCTTCCCGCCCTCACACCACGGGGCCCGACGACAGAGGGTCCTCCCGTCCGCATGGCCTCCCGCCGCCTTTCCGGCCTTCCGGTCCCGGACGCTTCCCCACGCCTGCGGGCACCGGCATGACCCGGGGCGCCGGCTCCCTCCTCTTCGGCGACTGACCGGTACCGCTCTCCGGATCCGCATCCCGCACATCCGGACGGGCCCGGTACGGTGATCGGAACAGTGAGCAGCGCCACCCGAAGGGACCGAGTGATCGTGCCGACCGGAACCGCCGACGTACTCCTCCGGACGGAGGGCCGGGCCGGTTTCATCACCCTGAACCGCCCCCGCGCCATCAACGCGCTCACCCACTCCATGGTCCTCGCCGTCGACGCCGCCCTGACGGAAGGGGAGCACGACCCGGCCGTCACGACCGTCGTCATCGAAGGCGCGGGGGAGCGGGGCCTCTGCGCCGGCGGCGACATCCGCGCCATCCATGACGACGCCCGCGCCGGCGGCTCCGCGTCCGAGGCCTTCTGGCGCGACGAGTACCGGCTCAACGCCCGTATCGCCCGCTTCCCGAAGCCGTACGTCGCCCTCATGGACGGCATCGTCATGGGCGGCGGCGTCGGCGTCTCCGCGCACGGCTCCGTCCGCGTCGTCACCGAACGCTCCCGGGTCGCCATGCCGGAGACCGGCATCGGCTTCGTCCCCGACGTCGGCGGCACCCACCTCCTCGGCCGCGCCCCCGGCGAACTCGGCACCCATCTCGCCCTCACCGGCGGCCACGTCGGCGCCGCCGACGCGATCCTCACGGGCCTCGCCGACCACTTCGTCCCCTCCGCCGAACTGCCCGCCCTGGTCCGGGACCTGACCCGGCTTCCGGCCGGGGAGGCCGTCGCCGGGCACGCCACCACCGCCCCGCCCGGCGTCCTCGCCGAACAGCGGGAGTGGATCGACGCCTGCTACACCGCCGAGACCGTCGAGGCCGTCGTCGAGCGCCTCTTCGACACGGGTGTGCCCGCCGCCAAGGAGGCGGCCACCACCCTCCTCTCGAAGTCCCCGACCGCCCTCAAGGCGACCCTGGCCACCCTGCGCCGCTCGCGTGCCCTCGCGACCCTGGAGGAGGTCCTGGACCTGGAGTTCCGCGTCTCCTGCGCCGCCCTGACCACCCCCGACCTCGTCGAGGGCATCCGGGCCCAGGTCGTCGACAAGGACCGCGACCCCCGCTGGACCCCGCCCACGCTCCCCGAGGTCACGGACGAGGCCGTCGCCCGCTTCTTCACCGCACCGGCCGGCGGCGACCTGGGTCTCGCCGCCGCCCGCCGGGCCGCGGAGGACCGGGGACCCCGGGACAGCGCGTGACCACGAACACCACCACCTCCTTCCAGCCCGTCCTCGACCGCATCGCCGAGGAGATCGCCGAACTCACCGACCGGGGCACCCCGGCCGACTACATCCCGGCCCTCGCCGCGGCCGACCCCACCGACTTCGGCATGGCCGTGGCCGAACTCGACGGCACGGTCTACGGGGTGGGGGACTGGCGGCGGCCCTTCTCCACCCAGTCCGTCACCAAGGTCTTCACCCTCGCCCTCGCCCTCGCCGGAGAGGGCGACGCGCTCTGGGCCCATGTCGGCCGGGAACCCTCCGGCGACCCGTTCAACTCCCTCGTCCAGCTGGAGTACGAGAACGGCATCCCGCGCAACCCGTTCATCAACGCCGGCGCCCTCGTCGTCACCGACCGCCTGCACCGGCTGACCGGCGACGCCTCCGGCAGCCTGCTCGCCTTCCTGCGCGCCGAGAGCGGCAACCCCGAGCTCGACTTCGACACCGGCGTGGCCGCCTCGGAAGCCGCCCACGGCGACCGCAACGCGGCCCTCGCCCACTTCATGGCCTCCTACGGCAACATCACGGGACCCGTCCCCGATCTGCTCCGCGAGTACTTCCGCCAGTGCTCCCTCGAAGCGTCCTGCGCCGATCTGGCCCTGGCCACCGGCTTCCTGGCCCGCCACGGCCTGCGCGCCGACGGCTCACGGCTGCTGACCCGCAGCCAGGCCAAGCAGGTCAACGCCGTGATGCTCACCTGCGGCACCTACGACGCGGCCGGCGACTTCGCCTACCGGGTGGGTCTGCCGGGCAAGAGCGGCGTCGGCGGAGCGGTCGTCGCCGTCGTGCCGGGCCGCTGCACCCTGTGCGTCTGGAGCCCGGGTCTCGACGCCCGGGGGAACTCGGTGGCGGGCGTGACCGCCCTCGACCGCTTCACGACCATCACGGGCCTGTCGGTCTTCTGACCTCCGTCATCAGCGCCGCAGGGGCATGCGGTCGGGCGTGGTGGGCATGCTGCCGGGGTGGCCGATCCGCCCGGACCGAGGAGACCCCGTATGAGCGTTCCGACCCGCATCCGCACCTCCGCGAAGGCCGTCGTCCTGCACGAGGGCTCCGTCCTGCTCACCCGGAACCTCTGGAACGGCAGAGAGTGCCACTTCCTCCCCGGAGGGGGCCAGGAGATCGGTGAGTCGCTGCCCGACGCGGTCCGCCGGGAGGTACGCGAGGAGACCGGGCTGACCGTGAAGGTCGGCCCGCTGCTCTGGGTCCTGGAGGGCTGGTGGGACGACCCCAGCGGTTTGGCGACGGAGAACTTCCACCGGGTCGAGATCGTCTTCCTGTGCACCGTGGACGGCAGCGCCGAGCTCGTCGGCGGAACCGAGCAGGACATCGACCAGATCGGCCTCGACTGGGTCCCGCTGGAGAAGATCACCTCCCTCGAAACCCTCTCGCCCCGCTACCGCGACCACATGGCCCCCCTGGTGTCCGGAGACATCCCCCGAGCGGCCTACCTGGAGCGCTAGGGGGTCACGGCGGACAGGGTCGCCGCGACCTCCTTCAGCGCTGGTGCGAACGCAGCAGCGTGCGCAGGGCGTTGTCGAGGTGATGCCGCTCGTCCTGGCCGAGGCCGGCGACGAGACCACCCAGGCACTCCACCAGGTCGGTGAGCGCGGCGTCGACGATGGCGAGCCCCTCCTCGGTGAGGGTGACGCGGAAGCTGCGGCGGTCGTCGGCGTCCAGCGTGCGCCGTACGAGACCGGCGCCCTCCAGGCGGTCGAGCCGCTTGGTCATCCCGGCGCGCGACATCATCAGCTCCGCCGACAGGACCGACGGGATCACGCTGTACGGCGCTCCGCGCCGGCGCAGGGTGGCGAGCACGTCGAAGTCGCCCTTGTTGATGCCGTGTTGCTCCACGGCCCGCTCGCCCGCAGGCCCGATGAGGGTCTCGGCGACGAGCGCGATCCGTCCCACGAAAGCCAGCGGGGTCACGTCGAGGTCAGGCCGTTCCCGTTGCCAGTCGGCGGCGATCCGGTCGACCGCGTCCTCGTGCTCGTCTCCGCTCATGGGCGCAATTCTATTCACCCAGAGATAGTTAGCTGGAGTACTATCAGCGAGCGAACCAACTGCTGATCCCTCCAGGAGGCTGTTGTGCCCACCCCTGCCCGGACGCTCATCCGCGGCGTACGTGTCTTCGACGGCGCCCGCGTCATCGAACACGCCGACGTCCTCGTCGAAGGCGACCGGATCGCCTCCCACGACCCCGCGCGGCCCGTCGACGTGGAGGTCGACGGATCCGGACGGACGCTGCTGCCGGGGCTGATCGACGCCCACACCCACACCTTCGACGGCAGCCTCGCCGCGGCCCTGCGCCACGGCGTGACGACGGAGCTGGACATGTTCTGCCTGCCCGCCAACCTCCGGCGTCAGCGGGCCCTGGCCGCCGCGCGCGACGATGTCGCCGACCTGCGCAGCTCCGGGGTGCTCGCCACCGCGCCCGGTGGGCACCCCTCCCAGCTCATGGCCCTCATGGCGGACGGATTAGGGGACGCCGCCGGGCCGTTCGACACCCTCTCCCGGCCCGAGGACGCCGCCGACTTCGTCGCCACCCGCCTCCGCGAAGGCAGCGACTACCTCAAGATCGTCATCGACGACGGGTCGACGGCGGGAACCCGACTGCCCGTCCTCGGGGCCCGGACCGCGGCAGCACTGGTCGCGGCGGCCCACGACGCCGGGCTGCGGACCATCGCGCACGCGGCGACGGCGACCGAGGCGGCCACGGCGCTCGCCGCCGGAGTCGACGGACTCGCCCACGCCTGGTGGGGGGACGGAGCCGGCGCGCCGTCCACCGAGGAACTGGCCGCTCAGGCCGCCGCCCAGGGCGTGTTCGTGGTCAGCACCCTCGCCTATGCCGAGGCCTCAGGCGGCGGGCGCCCCGACCGGGGCGCGTACGCCGCCCAGGTCGTCGCCGCGCTCGCGGCGGCCGGCGCGCCGCTGCTGGCCGGGACCGACGCCACCCCCTTCGCCCCGCTCCACGGTGAGGCGATGCACCGCGAACTCGAACTCCTGACGGCAGCGGGCCTGACGCCGCCGCAGGCCCTGCACGCGGCCACCGCCGCCACCGCCCGGCACTTCGGCCTCCCTGACCGCGGCCGCATCGCCCCGGGCCTGCGCGCCGATCTGCTCCTCGTCGACGGCGATCCCACCCGTGACGTCACCGCCGTCCGCGACATTGCGGACGTCTGGCGGCGCGGCGTACGCCAGGCCCGCTGACCACGCGGCGCTCTCGCCTCTCACGCCCCGCGATTTCCCTTCCCGGCGAATCCCTCTCGAATCCTTCTCGATCCCTCTCGAACACGAAGCGAGCCCATGTCGGAACCGCATGCTTCACCACGCCCGCCCCGCGCCCTGCGGACCCTGCGGGCCACCGCCGCCGTTCAGACCGTGATCCTCCTCGCCCAGGCCGTGGCAGCAGGCCTGCTGCTGGCCTCGGTTCCCGTCGGCCGCACGGTGCACAGCGGGATGGCGGGGGCCGTCCTCTTGGCAGTGGTGCTCCACCTCCTGGTCGGCGTGGCCGCCTGGCGCAGAGGAGTCGTCGCAGCGCGTGCGGTCCTGCACGGCGTGCCCCTGCTGCTGTTGACCTTCGTGCAGGCCGGACTGGGGTTCGCGCACGTCCGCGAACTCCACGTACCCCTCGGAGTCCTCATGTTCGGCGCGTCCGTCATGACGCTGATGCGGACACGGTCGCAGCCGCAGCCCCCGGCGCAGGCGCCGTCGGAGACGCGGACGCAGACGCAGACGCAGAACGAGAGTGCGGCAGCATGAGCATCCCCCGACGCACCCTGCTCGGCGTCCTCGGCGGATCCGCCCTCGCCCTGCCGGTCCTGGGCGCCGCTGTCTCCTGGGCCGGGCGCAGTATCGACACCAGGGGCAAGGTGTCCTTCGATCGACCGCTCCATGTCCCACCCCTCGCCCCCTCCCGCGTCGACGCGCAAGGGCGACGCGTCTTCGACCTCACGATCGCCGCAGGCCGTACGGAGTTCACGCCGGGCAAGCCCTCGACCACCTGGGGGGTCAACGGCGCCCACCTCGGTCCGACCCTGCGCGCCGCACGCGGCGAGAAGGTACGGATCAACGTCGGCAACGCCCTGGACGAAGCCACGTCCCTCCACTGGCACGGGATGCACCTCCTGCCCTCCATGGACGGCGGACCCCACCAGATGATCGGGCCGGGTACCACCTGGTCGCCCTCCTGGACGGTCCGCCAGCAGGCCGCCACCCTCTGGTACCACCCGCATCCCCACGGCCGCACCGCACAGCACGTCTACCGGGGCGTGGCCGGCATGTTCCTGATCGACGACGACACGGCCCCGCCGGAGCTGCCCCACGCCTACGGCATCGACGACATCCCGCTGATCGTGCAGGACCGCCGTCTGCCGGGCGGTGTACTCGATCCCGACGAGCCGATGGCCGGGACGACGGGGTTCCTCGGCGACCGCATCCTCGTCAACGGCACGCTCGGGCCCTACCTCGACGTCAGGACCGAACGCATCCGCCTACGCCTGCTGAACGGCTCCAACGCCCGTGTCTTCCACTTCCACTTCGCCGACCGCCGCGCCTTCGAACTGATCGCCACCGACGGCGGACTGCTCTCCGCACCCCACAGCACCGACCGTGTCCAGCTAGCCCCGGGGGAACGCGCCGAGATCGTCGTCACGCTCACCCCCGGTGAGCGCGTCGTCCTGCGCAGCTCCGACCCCGACACCGGAGCGGGCTTCGTCCAGCGCGACGGAGGCGCGGACCGGTTCGACGTGCTCCAGCTGCGGGCCGCCGCCGCCCTTGCGCCCTCCGCGCGCCTTCCCGCACGGCTTGCCGAGGTGCCGCGCATCCCGGCGCACACGGCCGACGCCCAGCGGGTCTTCGAACTCGCCGAGCACACGATCAACGGGCGACGGATGTCGGCGGACCGCATCGACCTGACCGTCCTGGAGGGCACCACCGAGATATGGGAGGTCCACACCGGCGACGGCACCCTCCACAGCTTCCACGTCCACGACGTGCAGTTCCAGGTGCTCACCGTCGACGGCAGCCCGCCACCGGAGCACCTCGCCGGGTGGAAGGACACCATCCTGCTGCCCCCGGGCGCCTCGATGCGGCTCATCATGCGCTTCGCCGACTACGCGGACCCGAACAGCCCGTACATGTACCACTGCCACATGCTGTACCACGAAGACCAGGGGATGATGGGCCAGTTCATGGTCCTGGAACCGGGTCAGCGCCCCCGTCCACCCGCCACTCACGACGCCGGCCACCACTGACGGGGGAGACTCCCTGGTCCCGGCGCCCCAGCCGGACCGTGACCGTCTTGGGCCGCTGGTACTCCTGGAGCGCCAGCGTGCTCAGGTCGGTGCCGTGGCCGGAGGCGCCGCGGCCGCCGTGCGGGAGCTCCGCCGTCTGGACGAGGTGGCAGTTGAGCCAGGTCTCGCCCGCGTCCAGGGCGGCCGTCAGTTCCAGGCCGGTCGTGAGGTCGGTGGTCCACACGCTGGCGGCAAGGGCCTGTGGGACGCCGTTCGCCAGGGCCAGGGCGGCATCGAGCCCGTCGGCCCGCTGCACCGTGAGGAGCGGGCCGAACACCTCCTCGGTGATCGCCGGGTCGTCGTCGGGGAGGTCCGCGAGCAGTCGCGCCGGCCGCCAGTGTCCCGCCTCCTCTGCCGGCGCCGGAGCGACGTCCGCGACGATGTTCCGCTTGGCTTCGGAGGCGGCGACCAGACGGTCGTAGCGGTCCGCCTGGTCCGGGTTGTTCAGCGGCCCGAAGTCCCGGCCCGCCACCCGGGAGCCGAGAGCGGCCGCGAGGCCCGCGACGGCGGCCTCGTAGTTCTCCGGCAGGGTGATGACCCGCGCCGGGGCGGCGCAACTCTGCCCGGCGTTGTACGTGACGGCGTCCGCGAGGGACTCCCAGGTGTCGGCGGGCGCGTCCGGGAGGACGATCGCCGGGGCGTTGCCGCCCAGCTCCAGGCTGACCCGACGGGTCCCCGCGCGGGCCGCCACGTCCGCCCCGGCCCGACCGCTGCCGGTGAACGCCACCATGTCCACCGGGGACTCGACGAGCAGCCGGCCCGTCTCCCGGTCGCCGGGGAGGCACCGCAGTACATCGGCGCCCAGCGCGGACACGGCGTGCTCCGCGAGGAGTTCCAGGCTGTCGGGGGTCGTCTCGGCCGGCTTCGCCACCACCGTGTTCCCGGCCGCCAGAGCAGGAGCACAGCGCCAGGCCGCCATCAGCAGCGGATAGTTCCAGGGCACGACCACAGCCACCACGCCGACCGGCTCCCAGCGCACCCAGCTCTCGTGGCCCGCCACCAGCAGGCCGGCGGCCGGTGCGGTGCGGGTCCTCGCCGCCGTCGCGAAGAACCGGAACAGATCCGCGACCTGCTCGATCTCGCCCGTCGTCTCCGCCTCCGGCTTGCCCGTCCCGGCCCGCTCACGGGCCGTGTACTCCGCCGCGTGCTCCTCGACCAGGCCCGCGAGCCGGTCCAGGCGCCGACCGCGCTCCTTGGGGGTGAGGGCACTCCAACCGGGCAGCGCGGCCCGCGCACCGGCCACGGCCGTCCGGACCTCGGGCAGCCGGGAGAGCACGGCCGAACCGCGCGGTGCACCGGTGCGGGGATCGGTCAGTTCGGTCATGCCGGGGGCGCCGGTCGCGTCGCTGGTCATGGCGGGGGCCTTTCGCGGATCGGGTCGTCGTATCGGACGGTTCTGGGTCACACGCGGTTCCGGGTCACACGTCGTACGACCTCAGCCAGAGCTCCAGGGTGAGCACCAGCCACAACTTGCCGCCCTGCCGGGGCAGCAGGGCGCCCTCGCCGCGCAGCCAGGCGCGGACGGTCTCCGGACGGAACAGCCCGCGCTCCCGGGACCTGGGCCCGAGGAGGAGGTCCTGGCCGAGGTCGCGGAGCGGGCCCGTCAGCCACTGCTGGACCGGCACCCGCATCCCGCTCTTGGGCCGGTCGACCACGGTGTCCGGGAGCAGGTCCCGCACGGCCTCCTTGAGGATCCACTTCTCCGCCGTACCACGGAGCTTGAAGGAGGGCGGCGTCGCGAAGGCGTGGTCGACGACCGACCGGTCGAAGAGCGGGGAACGGCCCTCCACCCCCTGCGAGGACGTCAGCCGCTCCACCTTCGTGAGGATGTGGTGGGCGCCCTTGGTCCGCAGATTGCAGTGGAGCAGCTGGTTGAGGAGGTGCCGCATCCGGTACGGGCCGCCGCCGTCCGCCGTCAGATAGGGCGCCACGTGCCGCTCCAGGGGCGGGGCGTCCCGCAGGGCCTCCAGGGCCGGGGCCGTCAGCAGGTCCGGGAGGTCGGTCCAGCACTTGCGGTACGAGCGCAGGTACGCGGTCGCCCGGTCCTCGTCCCAGGGCGCGCCAGGAGTCCGGTGCATCTCCTGGACCAGCATGGGGAGGTTCTTCGGCCCGCCGAAGACGGGGTCACCGCCCTCGCCGTTGAGGACGACGGAGGCGCCGTCGGCGGCCACAGCCTCGGCGAGCATCAGGTTCGGCACGGTCAGCGGATCGCCGACGGGGCTGTCGAGCAGGGCGGCCGCCTCGGCGAGCCGGGCCGCCACGGCCTCGCCCGAGACGTTCAGGACCCGGTGGCGGGTGTGGCAGTGCGTGGCCACCAGGCCCGAGTAGCCCAGCTCGTTCGGCAGGTCGTCGCCGAAGCTGATGGAGTAGGTGTGCACCGGGTGGCTGTGGAGTTTCGCCGCCAGAGCGGTGACCAGCGAGCTGTCGATGCCGCCGGAGAGGAGCACGGCGGCCGGCTCGGCGACGGGCAGTCGGCTCGCCGTCGCCCGCTCCAACAGGGCCCGCAGCGCCAGGACATGGCCGCTCGGGTCGTGCGGCACGGGCTCCTCGATCCGCTCCCGGGGCTCCCAGTGGACGGTCTCGGTGGACGTCCCGTCCCGGTGCAGCCGGAGCACCCGGCCGGGCAGCAGTTCCCGTACGCCGGTCAGCAGCGTCTCCTCGCCGGGCAGATAGGCGAAGGTGAGGAACGAGCGGACCGCCGACAGGTTCATCGAGGTGCCGAGCGCGGGCCAGCGGCGCAGCGCGCGCAACGAGGTGGAGGCGGCCCAGGCGGCGTCGGCCCGCGCGTAGAAGAGGGTGCGGGCGCCGACGTGGTCGCGGATCAGGACCAGGTCGGGGCCGTCGAGCACGGCGAGCACGAACATCCCCTCGGCCAGGCCCACCCCCACGTCCCCGAGCAACGCCCAGCAGCGAAGCAGCAGTTCACCGTCGGAGCAGTCGGCCGGCGGGGGAGCGGACCGCTGCGCGAGGGCGGCGAGGAGCACCGGCCGGTTGTGCAGGGTGACCTCCCCGACCGCCGTCCGCCCGTACGCGGTGTACGGGCCCTCGGCGCGGCCGGGCTCCCCGGGGAGCAGCGACAGCTCGGCGCCCGGGACCTCGGCCGGGACGTGGCCGGGGCCGAGGGCGCCCATCGCGTCGAGATGGGCGCGGGCCTGCCCGGTGGTGGCGGCCAGACAGGCGCACAGACGTGCCACGAACTGCTCCTTCTCCTGCTGTTACTGGTCGTACCGGTGTTACTGGTGGTGCCGGTGGCACGGATCAGCCGAAGTCGTCGTCGCTCCAGGCGTCCCCGTCGCCGTCCCAGTTCGCGTCCCATTCGTTCCCGTCGCCGGACCCGCCCTCGGGCCCTTCACCGGACCCTCCGGATCCGTCGTCACCGTCGGCCGAGCCGCCGCTGTCGCCGCCGCCTCCGGAGGACTGCGAGGCCTGCGCCTGCTGCTGCCGCAGTGCCTCCTCCTGCTCGGAGGACATGCTCAGCGGCGGCAACTGCGCGGCGGTGATGGCCAGGGTCGCCACCCCGAGACCGGCGAGCAGGATGCCCATGCGGCCGCCGAAGGAACTCCGGTTGACCATGACCTTCTCGCCGCGCGCCCACAGGGTGCGGCCGTAGCCGATGTCCCGGGCGTAGGTGACCGTGCCGTCGTCGAGGGTGCGCTTGATGATGCGGTCGCCGAGCAGCTCGTCGGTGCCGGAGGCGCCGCGGTTGTCATGCCATTGCACGAGGTGCGGGTGGCCCGTGGTGCGGCGCCGCCACTCCTCCAGGCCGTTCTCGTAGGTGCGGTGGACGGTGCCGTCGGCGAGCAGTTCGTCCGCGTAGCCGATCTCTTCGGGACGGATCATGGTGTGCGTACCTCGGGTCTGTGGGAGGGAGCGCCGGGACGGGTCACGCGGCGGGCCAGGTCATGAAGCCGGTTCCGCGCAGTCCGCGCAGGCCGCTCCACAGGGAGTCGCGGGGCGGTCGTGGCCCCCGGGTCAGGCGCAGTACCGTCCGCAGCAGCCGGTCCGGGGGCACGGCCGCCACTTGGGCGAACCGTCCGCTCGCCAGCCACTCGGCCTCCCGCTGTCGCAGGGCGGCGGGCAGCGCGGTGAGTTCGGCCGGATCGGGTGCGGGGCCGCGGCCGGAGTGCAGGCGCAGGGCGGCCGCGTGCCGGGGCACCAGACCCAGGGAGACCACCCGGACTCCGGGCACCGGCCCCAGCCCCGCCCGGACCCGGGCCGGAAGCGCGGCCCCCGACGGACTCGCGTCGTGCAGGACGTACACGGTGGCGCCGTCGGCCAGCTCCAGGGCGGCGAGCAGGCGCGGGTCGAGCGGCAGGGCGTCCGCGGCGGCGAACACCGGGCAGGCCGCCTCCAGATGGACGTGGTTGGCGAGCAGCATCCCGGCGATCGACCGGTCCTGGCAGAGCAGCAGACGCGGCAGCCCGTAGTCATGGAGGTCCGGCTCCGACGCTTCCGCCCCGGTGACGTCGGTCCGGCGGCGCGGTGCGGGCGGTGCGGTCGGCGGCGGAAGCAGTCCCGGTACGTTCTCCCGGCCGCGCGCCTCCAGCGCCCGGGTGAACGCGGGCAGGCGCAGGACCGGGGCAGGGGTGCCGGGGATCCGGCCGACGAGGGCCGAGCCGGGGCTCAAGACGCGGCAGGTCGCGTAGTACAGCTGGCGCTCGGTGAAGCGCAGCCCACCGGGCGCTCCGGCGCGCGCCGCGGCCACGGTGATCGCCCGGTCGGCCACCCCGGTCATCGTCCGGGCGGCGAGCCCGAGCGAGGGCCGACGGCCGGTACCGGCGGCCTGGCCGGTACGCGGGGGAGGGAGGTGTCGCTGGCTCATCCGGGCGGGGCGCCTTTCGTACGGGACGGGCCGCCGGCCGGCGTCGGCGCCTCGGCCGGCCAGGTCAGGAAGCCGTCGGTGGAACGGAGTTCCGCGGGACGGGCGGACAGGGCCCGCTCCACGGCCGCCGTGACGACCGACTCCAGGCGGGGCGGGGGAACGGCGGCGAGCGGGCTCCAGCGGCCTCCGGCCAGCCATGCGGCGTCCTCCTCGGCCAGGCCCGCGACGGAACGGAGGTCCGCCGCGTCCACCGTGGAGGTGGTCGACACCCGGTGCACGGCACCCCGGCGGGTTCGGACCGCGGCGACCGGGAGTCCGGCGTCCACCACGACCCGGTCCGGCCGGGCGAGGCGCAACAGCGGGGCGAGCAGGGCCCCCAGGGCGTCGGCGTCGTGGAGCACCACCACCGGGAGCCCGGCGGGAACCTCCGCCAGCGCCTCGTGGGCGGTGGCCGGTTCGGCCTCGACCAGCCGCGCCTTGAGGCTCGCGGGAATGCCGTTGATCCGGAGGAAGACGGCGACCGCGTGATCGGTGCAGAGGATGACGGCCTCGGGGCGGACGGCGAGGGACTCGCGGGCTGCCGGGGCGCGCGGACCGTCGTCCACCACACCCGGCGGCAGCCCCTTGTACGCGGTGCGCCAGGGGCCGGTCATCGCCTGCCGGAACGCGGACTCCGAGGGGGTGATGTTCCACCAGGCCTTGCTGGCGGGCCTGTACCGCATGACGGAGGCCGCCACCACGACGACGACGACGGCGGCGGTGACGCCGATCGTGCCCACCGCGCCGTGGACGAGATTGCCGACGACGAGGAGGAGAAGAGCGAGGGGCGCGGCGACCAGCCAGCGGACGCCGGGCCGGATTCCGCGTGCGGGCTTCGCGTCCCAGACTTGGTTGGACATCCGGGAGAGGTACCAGAGCTGGGTGAGGGTCACCTTCAGGCGCCCGCCGTCGGTGGCGTGCTCGGCGATCCGCCGGATCCGGAGATCGTGCATGCCCCGGCCGTGGATCTTCGGATCGAGCGCGAACCGGCGACGGCAGCGCGAGCACGTCTGCCCGGTCCGTTCCCTGGCCGCGAGCTGGGCGGCGCAGTGCGGGCAGATCACCGGCCACCCACCGGGTCAGGTCCGGCCTGCTCGGGCCAGGTGAGGAAGCCCAGGTCCGCGGCGCGCCGCCGGTCGGGGTCGACCCCGCGCGTCACCTGTCCGGCGACCCGGTCGACGACGGCGAGCAGCCGGGCCGGGGGCAGTCCGACGAGCGGGAACCGCCAGCCTTTCCCGAGCCACTTCAGCTCCTGGGGGGTGTACGTGCCCAGTTCGGTGAGGAGCCGCATGTCCGCCGGGCTCGGCTTCCGCTTCGGGTCCCGGTACGGGACGGCCTGCGGCCGGGTCCTCACGGTGCGCAGCGGCGGCCCCACGTCGATGACCGTACGGCCGGGCAGGGCGTCGCGGAGGCGCCGTACGAACAGTTCGCCGTCCGCGTCGGAGTCGTGGAGCACGAGCACCGGACCCTTCGACGGTACGGCCCGTGCCTCCTCGGCGCTCAGGACCACCGCGAGGCCGTGGCGGGCGGGCAGGCCGTCGGCGACGAGGAAGGCGATGACTGCGCGGTCGGGGCAGACCAGCACCGCGGTGGTCCCGGCCGCACCCGCCGGGCCCGAAGGGTCGTCGGCGGACCCCTCGGTGTCGATCACACCGGGCGGCAGCGCCCCGTACACCGCCCGCCACAGGGTGAGGACGTGCGCGGGGAAGGACTCCCGGGGGACCGGTGGGATGCCCACGCCCGCGCCCAGGCCCTGGGCCACGAAGACCCCCATGCCGACGAGCCCCAGAGCGGCGGAGCCGATCAGCAGGCCGGGAACCTGG
This sequence comes from Streptomyces sp. NBC_00572, assembly GCF_026341815.1. GTDB lineage: Bacteria > Actinomycetota > Actinomycetes > Streptomycetales > Streptomycetaceae > Streptomyces. The sequence continues at coordinate 388,308 of NZ_JAPENX010000002.1, read as the reverse complement.
GCGAAGAAGGCGATGCCGGCGGCGAAGGCCGCCGCCACGAACGCCCAGGCCGCGCAGCCCTGCCCGTATTCGCTGTCCCGGAGGCGCTTGCGGGAGAGGGCGTACCACAGCTGGTCGGGGACGATCCCGATCCGGCCCCCGTCGGTGAGGACGGCGGTGATCCGGCGTACCCGGAGGTCGTTGAGACGGAGCGCGTTGGTCTTGGGGTCCAGCGCGTAGCTGCGATGGCAGTGTGAGCAGGTGTCGCCGACGCGTTCCTTGCGGAGCAGGTTGCGTTCGCAGTGGGGACAGATCACCGGGGCACCTCCAGCGCGGCCGCCACCCGGCGCAGGCGGGCGGCGAGCCGCTCGCGGACCGTGGTGGCGCCGATGCCGTGGACCCGCTGGGCGCGCTCGATGTCACGGAGCTCGGCGGCCAGGGTCCGGTAGTCGGTGAGGGGGTCGGTGGCCAGGGCGGTCCTGCCGCCGGGGCCGCTCGCGGGCGCCTTCGCCCGCCGCTCGGCCTCGGCCGCGGTGATCGCGTAGTCCTCGTGGTCGATCCCGTACCCGGTGTTCGCCGCGAGGATGGTCAACGGTCCGTCGCCGCGGTTGGCGAAGGAGTGCGGCATCATCTCCGGGATCCGGATCAGCATGCCCGGCGTGAGCGGGACGTCGGTGACGCGCCCGCGGGCCGTGTCGAACAGGCCGCAGGCGGCGTGGCCGAGACTGAGGACGAAGTGCTCGCCGCCGTGCGCGTGCGGGGTGAAGGCGCTGCGCGGGCCCACGACCCCGAGTTTGACGGTGGCGTTGGACGGCCGCTCGGGCGAGGTCGCCGCGTCTCCGACCAGGTAGTGGGCGAACTGCCCGTCGTCGATGAACCGCAGGAACTCCCGCTCCGGTCCGAGCTCCCGGCTGCCCTCCCGGTCGGCGAGCAGAACGCTGCCGTCGGGCCTCAGGTGGTACAGCTCCACTCCACCGGGCAGGTCCCGCCGGACCCCAACCGGTAGCTCGTCCGGTATCCGGCCCTGCGCTCGAACAGGTCGTGCAGGTCTTGCCGCCATCGCGCCTCCCCCTGACGCTCGTTGTGCGTGCTCACGCACAACCACCGCATCGTAGAGCGCTTTTCGGTAACGACGGGAGGCCCCGGGGCAACTCTCAGGGGGACCGGGGGTGAACGGCCGTCCGTCTGCCGAGCCCTCGCTGACCCTCAGGGGCGCCGGGCCGCCGAGGCCGCCGGTTCGCCCAGCGCCCCGGCCGCCGTCCGCCACGCCTCGGTGACGGCCCCGTGGGCCAGCTCCGTCGCGGCCGTCACATCGGCGGGCAGCCGCAGCGGCGCCCCGATGTGGACATGGAGGCCCGGCCTCCGTACGGGCGCGGTGAGCACCCCGGCGATCTGCTTCACACGCCCGCCCGAGGTGATCCGACGGGCACCGGCCTGACCGATCGGCACGACAGGAGCCCCGGTGGCCCCGGCCAGCCGCGCGAGTCCGGTGCGGAACGCCTCCGGCGGATTCTCGGCGGAGTCGGGCCGCGGCGGGATGCGGCCCTCCGCATACAGCATCACGTGCCGCCCGGAGGCGAGCGCGACCGCCGCGTGGTCGAGGGCGGCGGCAGCCCGCGCCGAATTGCGGTGGACGGGGACGTACCTCTCCCGGGTCAGCGCCCGGCCGAGCAGCGGGATCCGCCACAGTCCGGCGGTGGCGAGCAGCACGGGCTCGACGGCGAGCCGCTTGCGGAGCGCGGCCAGGACGAGTGCCGGGTCGGCCGTCGAGGTGTGGTTCACGACCAGGATGCTGCCGGGCTCCAGTCGGGCCCCGGGATCGGTGGTGACGGTCAGTCGCCCGAAGAACGGGACGACATGGGCGGCGAGACGGCTGAGCACGGAAGGGCCCCCTGGATCCGAGGACGAAGCGCTGACCCACCCATCGTGCGAGACCGTGCCGTAGCTCACATGAGCACGCGTACTCAGCTGACGTACCCAACAGTCCTGAGTGAGGGGCTCGGTGGCCGGGGACTTCGAGGGCCGGTCTACTCTGGGCCGACGGGACGAGGGAGAGGGGCGGGACGGTGGGACGTTCGGCGCGACGACTCACGACCCTCCTGCCCGCGATGCTCCTCGCGATCTGGTCCCTCCTCGTGCTCCCGGCCCAGGATCCGACACCGGCCACGGTCCCGACGAGCCACATGGTCCCGAGCCCGGCTTCCGTCGCGGCCCGGGCCCCGGCTTCGGGCACGACCGTGACGTCGACGCCGGTCCAGCCCGCCCCTCACCCCGCCACCCACCGCGCATCGGCGCCCGAGCCGCACTTCGCGCCCACCGCCGTCGTACGGCTCACGGCCGCCGTCGAGAACCCCGTACGGCTCCCAGGAACACCCGGGGCGACGGTCGTCGTTCCCGCCGACCTCTCCGTACCCGCGCGGGGCGTCCTCGCCGGCGATCCCCGCCGTGAGCGGGCGCCGCCAGGCGCCGCCCACGGCCCGCGCGCCCCCCGCGGTCCTCCCTCCACCCGGCACAGCTGACGTTCTCCCGCGTCGCCGTCCGGGCCATCGGCATGTCCACGGACCGGCCCCGCGACGCGTAACCGACCGTACGTCCGGCACGGCCGGGCCGGCGCTCCCACCTGCCGCGTGGAGGAGCGCCGCCCGCCGTGCGCTGCCTGTGGAGTCATCGTGTCTTCTCGTTCCGCGCTCTGGCGTGCGCTGCTCGCGCTCGCCGTCGTCGCGCTCTCCCTCTGGATCACCCTGACCACCCCGCCCCGTCTCGGACTCGACCTCCGTGGGGGGACCCGTATCGTCCTCCAGACCGTGGACGGACCCACCGCCCGTGCCGACGCCGCGTCCACCCACCGCGCCCTGGAGGTGCTCCGCAAGCGCGTCGACGGTCTCGGCGTCGCCGAACCCTCGCTCGCCCGCTCCGGCGAACGGCGCATCGTCGTCGAACTCCCCGGACTCAGCGACCCGCGCCAGGCCGCCGAAGTCATCGGCCGCACGGCCCAGCTCACCTTCCACGCCGTCACAGGCGAGGCCCGGGGGCCCGCGGGGCCGGCAGCGAAGGACGGGACGCGCGTCCTCGCCGACCCCGACGCGCCCGGCCGCTTCCTCGGCCTGGCCGCACCCGCGCTCACCGGCGACGGCGTCAAGAGCGCCGAGGCCGTCCTCGACACCACGAACGGCCGGGGCTGGACGGTCGACCTCGCCTTCCGTGACCGCGCCGCCGACACCTGGGCGCAGCTCACCGGCGCCGCCGCCTGCGCGGCACCCGGGGACCCGGCCCGCAGGGTCGCGATCGTGCTCGACGACCGCGTCGTCTCCGCGCCCGGCATGCAGACCGGCGTCCCGTGCGGCCCGGGCATCGGCGGCGGCTCCGCGCAGATCACCGGAGGGTTCTCCGCGCAGGACGCACGCGACCTCGCGGCGCTCGTCCAGGGCGGCGCGCTCCCGGTCCCGGTGACGACGATCGAGCAGAGCACCGTGGGACCGACGCTCGGCGCCGAGGCGATCCGAGCCAGCGCCCTGGCCGCGGTGATCGGTCTCGCCTGCACCGGAGTCTTCGTCATGGTGATCTACCGGCTCCTCGGTGTCCTCGCGACGATCGCGCTCCTGCTGTACGGGCTGATCTCGTACGCCGCGGTCGTCGCCCTCGGAGCCACGCTCACCCTGCCGGGCCTCGCCGGTTTCGTCCTCGCCATCGGCATCGCCGTCGACGCGAACGTCCTCGTCTTCGAACGCGCGAGGGAGGAGTACGCGGCCCTCGGCCGCCGGGCCACGGGAGCCGACCTGCGGCGGCCGCTGACGACGGCGTTCGGCAAGGTGTGGAGCGCGGTCGCGGACTCCCACGTCACCACCCTGCTCGCCGCGGGCCTCCTGTTCGTCTTCGCCACCGGCCCCGTCAAGGGGTTCGGCGTGACCCTCGCGATCGGCGTCGTGACCTCGCTCCTCACCGCGATGGTGATCACCCGCCTGCTCGCCGACCTGACCCTGCGGCTGCCCGTGGTGCGCCGGCGCCCGGCGGTCACCGGCATGGCAGGACTCGGCCGGCTGCGAACCCGGCTGACCCGGCGCGTCCCGCGCCTGATGGCCCACCGGCGCCGCTGGCTGCTCTCCTGCGCCGGGCTCCTGATGGTGGCCCTCGCCGGAATCGGCTTCCGGGGCCTGGAGTTCGGCGTCGAGTTCACCGGCGGCCGGGTCGTCCAGTACACCGCCGAGCGGCCTGTCGACGCCGACGCGGCGCGCGCGTCGATCGCCGCGGCGGGCTTCCCCGACGCCGTCGTGCAGACCACCGGCGACAGCGACGTCTCGGTACGCGTCCGGGAGAGCGGCGACGGCGAACAACGGGAGATCCGGGAGGCGCTCACCAAGGTCGCAGGCCCGGTCGAGGTGGAACGCGACGACCTGATCGGCCCCAGCCTCGGAGGGGAGCTGCGCACCCACGCCCTGCTCGCGCTCGGTCTCGCGGTCGCGGCCCAACTCCTGTATCTGACGGTACGGTTCCGCTGGACGTACGCGACGGCGGCGGTGGCGGCGATGACCCAGGACGTGCTGCTCGTGATCGGCCTGTTCGCCTGGCTCGGCAAGCCGGTGGACAGCGTCTTCCTCGCCGCGCTCCTGACCGTCGTCGGCTACTCGGTCAACGACTCGGTGGTCGTCCTCGACCGCCTGCGGGAGCTGCGCCGTCGCGGCGGGGGCGTTCCGCTGCCGGACCTCGCCGACCGGGCCGTCGCCCAGACCCTGCCCCGTACGGTCAACACCGGCATGGGCGCCCTCTTCGTCCTGGTGGCGCTCGCCGTACTGGGCGGCGACTCGCTCACCGACTTCTCGGTCGCGCTGCTCGCGGGCGTCGTGCTCGGCATGGCGTCCACGGTGTTCACGGCGATGCCGCTGGCCGTTGCCCTGGAGCACAGGAACCCGGCGCCGGCCGCCACCCCCGGCAAGGGGTCCGAACCACGGCAGCGGGCGGGCGGCACCGGCGACCGGGACCGCACGGGCGCGGTGGTCTGACACGGCCCGGCCGAGGGCGGCCCGTCACCCCGCTCCGCACGAGGGGTGCCGGGCCGCCCTCCCGGTCACGCTCCGGCGAGTTCGGCCTCGATCAGGTCGGCGGCCCGGCGCGTCCCGCCCTCGCGGGCCATCGATTCCTGGATCTCCCGTGCGCGGCGGGCCACTTCGGGATCCTCGACGAGCGCGAGCAGGTCCTTCCGCAGCCGCTCCGGGGTGACCTCGTCCATCGGCAGGTGCCGCGCGACGCCCAGGGACTGGAGCATGTCGGCGTTCCCGAACTGATCGACCGCCTGCGGTACGGCCACCATGGGGGTGGCGGTGGCCAGGCCCTCCTGGCTGCCTCCCGCGCCCGCGTGGGTCACAAAGGCGTCGGCCTGCCGCAGGATCGCCAACTGGGGCACCCAGGAGCGCACTTCGACGTGGGACGGGACGACACCGAGCTCCGCCGGGTCGACGAACTTCCCGATCTGCAGGACGACATGCCAGCCGGGAAGTCCGGCGAACGCCTCCACGCAGTCCCGGTAGAAACCGGGCAGTTTGGTGAAGGCGGAGCCGAGCGAGACCAGCACCACCTTCTCCGCGTCCGCCGGCCGCTCCCACCCGCCCTGCTCGGCGCGCTCGCCCTGGCAGGCGCCCACGAAGGTGTAGACGGCCTCGTCGACCCGGTCGGCCTGCGGCTGGAGCGCCTTCGGGATGAGCACGAGCGCGCGGCGCGGGCGGGCGATCAGCCTGTCCGGATGGGTGTCGACGCCGTGCTCGGCGAGCCAGGCCTCGAACCGCGCGTAGTACGCCTTGCCGCGCGGCGAGGCCTTGAGCTCGGCGAACATGGGCTCGGCGACCTCCTCCTCGTACCCCTCCCACGGCACGAGGTTGGGCCACAGGGAGACGGCCGGCACGCCCCAGGTGTGGGCGAGAACGGGCGCCGGGTAGGCGGTGATGTCGTGGAGGACGAGGTCCGGCCGGTCCTTGTCGAAGGCCTCGGCGAGCTGCGGCAGCGCCTGCACGGCGTCGTTCAGGAACGGTTCGACGTTGTCGATCAGTTCCGTTCCCCAGGCGTCCGGGTCGTCGTCGGTCGGCAGGGTCGAGGTGTAGACGACCGGCGTCGCCCCCGTCGCCGCCACCTTCTCGGCGAAGGACGCGGGAACGGCGTAGCTGACGCGGTGGCCACGGGCCACGAGCTCACGGATGACCTCCAGGCTCGGGTTCACGTGGCCGTGGGCGGCGATGGAGAACATGGCGATGTGCGCGGGGGGCGTGGTGGACGCGGGGGACGCGGTGGTGGTCATGACGACCACTCTAGATGAGACGAGACGTCTCGTCTATTTGATGGTCGGTCCCAGGCTCGGGGCCGTCCAGTCGGCGTGGCGCAGGATCGCGCGGAGGGTCGCGCCGGACGGGGCTGCCCGGAGTGCCGTGTTGCGGAGGGAGACAGCGAGGGGATGGGAGAGCTGCTGCCCCATGCGGCCGGCCTGGCGGGCCGCGCGGGCGACGGCCTGACTTCGGGGCCGCCGCTCGGCGTCGTACCTGGCGAGAGCCGCGTCGATGCCGGACGTCGACGTACGGGAGTCGCGGGAGGTGGGGGAGGTGGGGGAGTCGCGCGGGTCGGTGGTCGTCGCGAGCGCGGCCGCAAGCGTCACCGCGTCCTCCAGTGCCTGGCAGGCGCCCTGGCCGAGGTTGGGGGTCATGGCGTGGGCCGCGTCGCCGAGCAGGGCGACCCGGCCGGAGACGAACGTGGGCAGGGGAGTGGCGAGTTCATGGATGTCGTGGTGCAGCACGGCGCCGTGGCGCGTGGCGGCGAGCAGCGCGGGGATCGGGTCGTGCCAGTCCCCGAATCGACGGCGCATCTCATGCAGCGGGTCCGCGTGTTGCACGCCGGGGCGTGAGTTGAGTACGGCGTGCCACTCGGCGCGCCCGTCGGCGAACGCGATGTGCCCGAACTCGGCACCTCTGCCCCAGGTCAGTTCGAAGTCGGACGTCAGCGGGACGGGGGTGTCGGTGATCGCGCGCAGCGCGGTGGATCCGCTGTAGACGGGGCCGGGGTGATCGGGGAAGAGCTGGGCGCGAAGGCGGCTGTTCACGCCGTCGGCGGCCACGACGAGGTCCGCTTCCCGGACCCCGTCCGCGCCCTTCTTTCCGGTGAGCACCCTCGCCCGGCGCGGGTCGGTGAGGTCCACCGACGTGACCTCGGCCCCGACGACCACGTACTCGGCAGGCAGGGCCGCCCGCAGCGCCCGGTGCAGTGCGGCGCGCGGGATGCCGACGATGGGTGTGCCGAGTTCCCGTTCGAGCGCGGTTCCGTCCATCCGGGCCAGCCATCCACCGCCCGGGACGCGGGTGCCTCCGCTGTACTGGGGCCGGGCGGCTCCGCGTACCGCTTCGCCTGCTCCGAGGGCGTCCAGGGCGCGGACGCCGTTGGCGTGCAGGGAGATGCCCGCGCCGACGTCGTCGAGGACGGAGGCGCGTTCGAGCACCGTCACCTCCCATCCGATCCGGCGCAGCCCGATCGCGGCCGCCAGTCCGCCGATGCCGCCACCGACCACCACCGCGTTCCCGTGCATGCTCAACTCCCTTGCGTCGGACGCCCGTCAGCCGTGCACCGACGCTTCTACACCTGTAGAAACCCCGGTGGGGGCAACGTACACCCACTCTCTACAGGTGTAGAAAAGGGGGATGTCCGCCACCCGACGCACCCTCCTCGCCGACACGGCCATCGACGTCCTTGCCGAACACGGCATGCGAGGGCTCACCCACCGCGCCGTGGACCGGACCGCCGGTCTCCCGCCGGGCACGACGTCCGCGTACTACCGCACGCGCCAGGCACTGCTCATCGCACTCGTCCAGCGGCTGGTCGCGCTCGACCAGGCAGAGCTGCAGGGTGAGGGCGCGCGCGCCTCCGTGCCGCGGAACGCCGAGGAACTGGCCGCCGGACTCGCCGCCTTCGCCGGACTTCGGCTCACGGGGGACGGGCGCCGTCGCTCGCTCGCGCGCTACGCCTGCGCCCTGGAGAGCGTGCACCACCCCGAGTTGCGGGAGATCCTCGTGCCGCGCGACAACGCAGGCCGGCGCCTGGTCGAGGCCTTCCTGGTCGCGCACGGCGTGGCGGACGCCGGTGAACGGACCGTCACTCTGCTGACCTGCGTGGACGGTCTGGTCTTCGACCGCCTGGTCAACGGGGGCACCGTCTCGGCCGGGGAGGTGGGGCGGTTGGTCGCCGCGGCGACGCGTTGAGTTCACGACCGGACCCCGCCGACGATGATCTGTTCATGCCAAGATGGCGCCTGTCGATTCATGCCGCCCGACCCAGGGGACCCAGTGAAGACACAGGTGTACGCAACCAGGGGCGCGCTCGCCCTCGCCGGCGCCCTCACGCTGATCATCGCCCTGCCCAGCAGCGCCTTCGCCGCACCGCCCGCCGCCCTGCCCGCCAATGCCGACGGCCTGGAACAGACCTTCCAGCCCGCCTACGACTACGACACGGACGGCTGTTACCCCACGCCCGCGATCGGGCCCGACGGCACGATCAACGGCGGGCTCAACCCCTCCGGCGCCGTCAACGGTCAGTGCCGCGACTCGTGGGACCTCACCCAGACCAACGGATACGCCCGCGCGAAGTGCAACAACGGCTGGTGCGCGATCATCTACGGCCTGTACTTCGAGAAGGACCAGGCCGTGGCGGGCAGCGGCCTCGGCGGGCACCGTCACGACTGGGAACACGTCGTGGTGTGGGTGCAGAACAACCAGGCGCAGTACGTCTCCACGTCCGCCCACGGCAACTTCAACACCTACGGCCGGGACGCGATCCGCTGGGACGGCACCCACCCCAAGGTCGTCTACCACAAGGACGGCATCGGCACGCACTGCTTCCGCCCCGCCAACTCCAACGACGAACCGCCCGAGAACCACCAGCACAGCTGGCAGTTCCCGAGCCTCGTCGGCTGGAACGGCTACCCCGCGGGCCTGCGCGACAAGCTCAGCCAGGCCAACTTCGGCAGCGCGGTGTTCGGTCTGAAGGACGGCAATCTCGCCCCCCACCTGGCCAAGGCCAAGCCGGCCGGGATCCCCTTCGACCCGTATGCCTGACACGTAGGCCTACGGACACGCCTGACGCATCGCAGGCCTACGGATACGCCTGACCCGCAGGTCCATGCGTACGCCTGACGTGGCAGTGCGAGAGTGGCCACGGCTCCACGCGGGTCATCGGCGTTCGTCAGGAGGGGACGGGCGCCGATGACCTCGGCCTGACCGAGCGCGATGGTGGGGCCGAGACGGTGGCCGCGGTCGGCCGCCCCGGTGAGCACCGGGATCGATCACACGGCGGCAACCTTTCCCCACTCCGTGGCGACTACCTTCCGCCCGCCCCTTCCGGCGGGCACCCCCACAGGCGGAAGGACGTACGACATGACCGAGGCGCGAGGCAGGGCGAGGCACCGCAGGCGCGGGAAGGCAATGGTGATCGGTGTACCGGCGGTGCTCGCCACGGCGGGGGTGCTGGCGTACGGCACGGCCTTCGGCGTGTTCGGCGCGGACGCGCGGGCCGGGGCGACGGCCGCGGAGGCGCCCGCCTGGGCGCGGGCCGTCGCGGACGGGTTCGCGTCGGTCGACGCACTGGGCCAGAAGGGGACCTACGGCGGGCGGGACGGCCGCACGGTGACGGTCCGGACCCTGGCCGAGCTGGAGCGGTACGCGACCGCCCCGGAGCCGTACGTCATCGTCGTGGCCGGGACCATCACGATGAACCCCACGGGCAAGGAGATCAAGGTCACCTCCGACAAGACCGTCGTCGGCTCGGGGACGTCCGGCCACATCGTCGGCGGCGGCTTCTTCCTCGGGCAGGGCGTCCACAACGTCATCATCCGGAACCTGACGATCCGTGACGCGTACCAGGGCATCTGGAACGACAAGGACCACGACTTCGACGCCATCCAGATGGACGGCGCGCACCACGTGTGGATCGACCACAACGACCTGCGGCACATGGCCGACGGGCTGATCGACAGCCGCAAGGACACGACGTACGTCACGGTGTCCTGGAACAGGCTCGGCAACAACAACAAGACCTTCGGCATCGGCTGGACGGAGAACGTCACCGCCGACCTCACCATCCACCACAACTGGTTCCGCGAGACGGAGCAGCGCAACCCGTCCACCGACAACGTCGCCCACGCGCACCTCTACAACAACCTCCTCCAGGACGACCCGGGCACGAACATCACCTCGTCGTACGGGAACTACGCGCGCGGCAGGACGCGGATGGTGCTGGAGAACAGCGTCTTCCAGGGCGTGAACAACCCGGTGATCAAGGACGGCACGGCGGCGCTCGTACAGCGCGGCAGCATCTTCTCGGGTACGACGGGCCGCAACGAGAGCGGCGGTACGGCGTTCGACCCCCGGTCGTACTACCCGTACACGCTCGACCCGGCGGCGGAGGTGCCGGCGCTGCTCAAGTCCGGTACGGGGCCGCGCTCCTCGATCGGCACGGCGAGCACGGCGAGCCCGACGGTGGCCGCGGCGCCGACCGTCCTCACGGTGGCCAAGGACGGCAGCGGCCGGTTCACCGGCGTCCAGAAGGCCGTCGACGCCGTACCGGCGGGCAACACCTCGCGCGTCGTGATCCGGGTCGCGCCCGGCGTCTACCGCGAGACGGTCAAGATCCCCTCGAACAAGCCTCAGGTCACCATCGAAGGCACCGGCGGCAGCCGCAAGGACACCGTCATCGTCGAGGGCCACGCCTCCGGCATGACCAGGCCGGACGGCTCGGGCACGTACGGGACCGGCGGCAGCGCCACCGTCGCGGTCGAGGCCGACGACTTCCAGGCCCGCAACCTCACCGTCTCCAACGACTTCGACGAGGCCGCGAACCGGAACCTGAACGGGCACCAGGCCGTCGCCCTGCGCACGGCCGCCGACCGGGTCCTCCTCGACGGCGTCATCGTCAGCGGCGACCAGGACACCCTCCTCCTCGACACCGCCGCGAAGGACCGGGTCGGCCGGGTGTACGTCACCGGGTCGTACGTGATCGGCAACGTCGACTTCGTCTTCGGGCGGGCCACGGCGGTGATCGACAGGTCGATCCTCACCCTGAAGAAGCGCTGGGACGGCACGTCTGCGGGCTATCTGACGGCGCCGAGCACCCCGGCGGGCCGCAAGGGCTTCCTGATCACCCGCTCCACCGTGAACGGCGACGTCACCGCAGGAAGCTTCCACCTCGGACGCCCCTGGCACGCCGGCGGAGACGCGACCCTCTCCCCGCAGACCACGGTCCGCGAAACCGTCCTGAGCGCGGCCGTGAAGCCCACCCCCTGGTCGGACATGAGCGGCTTCCCGTGGAAGGCCGACCGCTTCGCCGAATACCGCAACACAGGCCCCGGCTCCGGCCCTTCGAACGAGAACCGCCCCCACCTGACAGCCGCCCAGGCCGCCACCCAGGACACCGCCGCCTGGCTCGGCGACTGGACCCCGACGACGGGCTGACGACCGCCGCCGCCCTCCTGGAGCTCGTGGTCCCGGGGCCGGCTCCTCAAGGGCCAGGTGCTTGTGGGTGGTTCACGCACCGGCGTGGCCGGTCGAGCCTCGTAGGCATCTGACCTGCCCGAACGCCCCTGCAGCCGCCATGCGATCATTCGGGGGCCCCGGGGGCGGGGTCGAATCGAGTGTTCGAGGCAAGGAGTCGGGTGTGAACGCGGGTGGGGAGCGGGGCGGTTCGTCCGTGCCGGACGAGGTGTGGGAGCAGTTCCTGCGGGACTCCGTGGAGGGCGTCGCGGACGCGCCGAAGGAGCCGTCGGCGCGGGCCCGGGTCGTCACGGAGCGACTGCGCGACGAACCCGCGGGAGCCGAGGGATGGCGTACGTACACGCCGCGCCCGCCCCGGCGGAAGAAGGGCTGGTACCTGGTCGGATTCCTGGCCGCCGTGGCGCTGCTGGTCGTGGCCCTGGACCCGTGGGGGATGATCGGCTCGTCCGACCCGGACGGGCGGTCCGGGCCGCCGCTCGCCCAGGAGTCGGAGCGCCCGACCGAGGCGCCGCCCGTCGAGCCGGCCCGACTCCCCACCCTCGACGAGCCGTTCAAGGGCTCGCCCGCCCTGCGCTGGGCGAGCGGCACCGCCGGGATCACGGTCCCCGCCGCCCGCGCGACCGGGTGGATGAGCAGGACGCAGGTGGAGAAGGCCCTCCGGCAGACCCGCGACTTCCTCGCCTCCTCCAACCTGGACCTGCAGGTGCTGCGCGGTGAGCGCCCCGCGAAGGCGATCGCCCTGATCAACCCGCACCAGCGCGATGTCAAGGACTACCTGGCCGCCGCGTTCCGCACCCCGGGCGAGGACGACGACCCGCTCCTCCTCTTCAGCCGCTTCGACCCGTCGTACGCGCGCTTGGTGGGCGACGTCGTCAAGACCCGGGGCCGGATCACGTACCGGGAGGGCGAGCGTGGTGCCCTCCAGGTGACCACCGACGTCACCTACGTCTATCCGGTCGTACGGGCCGAGGCCGGCAGCGACGACATCGTGCGCACCATCGTGCGGCGCGAGGTGGTGCTCAACTGGGACGACCCGTCGAAGATCATCACCGAGAGGGGAACCTTCTCCCTCGTCTCGTACAAGGTCGACATGACCAACGGCGGGTGCGACACCCACAACGGCTACTTCACCCCGGAGTTCGGTTCGGAAGGGTCGGCCGGCACAGCGACCGGCGGCGAGGCCGTGGACCCGTACGACCGCACCACGGGGATCGACGACGGGACGGGGAGCACGGACGGCGGGTGCAGGACCGCGACGCGTTCCTAGCCGCCGGCCCCGCTCCGACCCATCCCTCCCCCCCCGGTACTTTTCCGGCTGTCATTCCATGGTCACGGGCGCGCGTGGCGGGCACGATGGTCGCCACCACAGCGGGGCGAACCTCTCCCACCAGGAGGAGTGCGCCGACAGGAACCGGAAGGGACACGTCTCCCCATGCCCCAGCACTACGGCGACTACCAGCACGAGATCTACTTCGACGGGCTCTTCGGCGTCCTCCCCACGCAGCCGATGACCTTCGCCGAACTGGAGACGAAGGCGAGGGCGGCGCTCCCGCCGTCGCTGTGGTCGTACGTGGCCGGGGGCGCGGGGGACGAGTACACCCAGGAGGCCAACGTCACGGCCTTCCGCAACTGGGGACTCGTGCCGCGCATGATGGTCGGCGCCGACCGGCGCGACCTGTCCGTCGACCTGTTCGGGCTGAGGCTGCCGTCCCCGCTGTTCATGGCGCCGGTCGGGGTGATCGGGCTCTGCGCCCAAGACGGGCACGGTGACCTGGCGACCGCCCGCGCCGCCGCCCGTACCGGCGTGCCGATGATCGCGTCCACGCTCACCGTCGACCCGATGGAGGACGTCGCCGCCGAGTTCGGCGACACACCGGGCTTCTTCCAGCTCTACACCCCCACCGACCGCGACCTCGCCGCGAGCCTCGTGCACCGTGCCGAGGCGGCCGGATTCCGGGGCATCGTCGTCACGCTCGACACCTGGATCACCGGCTGGCGGCCGCGCGACCTCGCCACCAGCAACTTCCCCCAGCTGCGCGGGCACGCGCTCGCCAACTACACCTCCGACCCCGTCTTCCGGGCCCGCCTCGCCAAGAGCCCCGAGGAGGATCCGCGCGCCGCGGTCCTGGAGTGGGCGGGCGTCTTCGGCAAGCCGCTCGTCTGGGACGATCTGGCCTGGCTGCGCTCGCTCACCGACCTCCCGATCGTCCTCAAGGGCATCTGCCACCCCGAGGACGTCCGCCGTGCCAGGGACGGCGGCGTGGACGGCATCTACTGCTCCAACCACGGTGGCCGCCAGGCCAACGGCGGTCTGCCCGCCCTGGACGCCCTGCCCGGCGTGGTCGCCGCGGCCGACGGACTCCCCGTCCTCTTCGACTCCGGGGTCCGCAGCGGCGCCGACGTCGTCAAGGCCCTGGCCCTCGGCGCCACGGCGGTGGGAGTCGGCCGCCCGTACGCGTACGGACTTGCCCTCGGCGGTACCGACGGCATCGTCCACGTCCTCCGCTCCCTCCTCGCCGAGGCCGACCTGATCATGGCCGTCGACGGCTACCCGACCCTCGCCGACCTCCGCGCGGACGGCGCCCTGCGCGCGGTCCGCCCGTAAGGGGGCAGGGCCGACCCCGTACAAGGGCCTGCGGAGGGGCGCCGTCGCGGCGAGGCGGCCCGTGCGAAGTGTTCCGCGCCGAGAGAACGACGTTGCGGCTCGCCGGGACGGGTGGTGGCTGCGTCGGTGGCGGGCGAACGGAGACCCGGGGACGGGCTCGCGGCTTGTCGCTCAGGCGAGTGCGGCGGTGGCCGTGACCGCGAACGCGTGGTCCTGCTCCGGCGCGCCGCCGCCGACGCCGAGTGCGCCGATGAGGGCGCCGTCGCGGTGGACGGGGACGCCGCCGGCGATGAACAGCAGGGGGCGGTCCAAGGCGGTGGTGAGGGAGTGGAAGGGGCCGTCGGGCTTGACCAGGTCGACGAGGTCGGCGGTGGGAGCGTTCAGCTGCAGGGCGGTGTAGGCCTTGCGGGTGCTGGTCTCCCCGGAGATGAGGACGGCGCGGTCGTCGCGGCGGAAGGCCAGGAGGTGGCCGCCCGCGTCGAGGACGGTGACGCTGACGGTGACCCCCGCGGCCTCGGCGGCGCGGCGGGCTGCGGTGAGCAGGATCTCGGCGTCCTGGGTGGTCAGCGGGGTGACGGCGGTGGCGTTCATGGAGCTTCTCCTTGGTGCGATGTGTAGGGGCGGGGGAGGGGAGGTCAGTGGTGCACGGGGACACGGGTGTCGGCGGCGCCGACGGCTTCGGTCGCGGGGGCCCGGCGCTCCAGCGCGGCGGACCAGATGGCGAGGCCGAGGGCGGCGGCGGCGAGGACGGCGCCGACCCAGTTCGGCGCGGTGTAGCCGAGGCCGGCGGCGATGACGAGGCCGCCGAGCCAGGCAGCGAGGGCGTTGCCGAGGTTGAAGGCGCCGATATTGACGGCGGAGGCCAGGGTCGGCGCGCCGTGGGCCTGGTCGAGGACGCGCTTCTGCAGCGGCGGGACCGTGGCGAAGCCGAGCGCCCCGACGAGGAGGATGGCGATCGCGGCGAGGATCTTGTGGTGAGCGACCACGGTGAACAGTGCGAGGACGACGGCGAGCCCGCCGAGGGCGGCGTACAGCAGGGGCATCAGGCGCCGGTCCGCGTACCGGCCGCCGAGCAGGTTACCGAGGAACATGCCGATGCCGAAGAGGACCAGCAGCCACGTGACCGCACCGTCGGAGTAGCCGGCGACCTCGGTCATCATGGGCGCGATGTAGGTGATCGCGGCGAAGACACCGCCGAAGCCGAGCACGGTCATCGCCATCGCGAGCAGTACCTGGGGGTTGCGGAACGCCTTGAGCTCCCGGCGCAGGTGGGTGCCCTCAGGGCGGGGCATGGAGGGGACGAGCTTGGCGATGCCGAGCAGGCCGATCACTCCGAGCGCGGCGACGATCGCGAAGGTGGTGCGCCAGCCGACCGCCTGCCCGATGAAGGTGCCGAGCGGCACGCCGACGATGTTGGCGACCGTGAGGCCGGTGAACATGGTGGCGATGGCGCCGGCCTTCTTGTTCGGGGCGACGAGGCCGGCGGCGACGACGGACCCGATGCCGAAGAACGATCCGTGCGCGAGCGAGGCGATCACCCGGCCGGTCATCATCATCCCGAAGCTCGGGGCGATGGCGGAGAGTAGGTTGCCGACCACGAACAGTCCCATGAGCAGCATGAGCATCCGCTTGCGGCTCACCTTGTTGCCGAGGAGGGTCAGCAGCGGCGCGCCGACGACGACGCCGAGCGCGTAGCCGGTGACGAGCAGGCCTGCGGTGGGGATGGAGACGCCGTAGTCACCGGCGATCTCGGGCAGCAGCCCCATGACGACGAACTCCGTCGTGCCGATCCCGAATGCCCCGACTGCCAGGGCGAGGAGAGCCAGCGGCATGGTTCAACCTTCCGTGATTGCTTGAAGAAGCGCTTTACGTGCCTTCACAATAGTTGCAAGCGCGCTATAAGTGCAATCGCGGATAGTCGGTCTGCTACGGGTAGTGGTGAGGGCGGTACGGACGACCGCACCGAAAGTGCCTGTGTGCCGGCGGTGGGCGACTGAGTCGGCCACCAGGGCGCGAAGCCGCCATCACCCCGCCCCGGTGACGTCCCACCGCCACTTGCCCGCCCGGACAAGTCCCAGGCGGTCGGGCGGCAGGCAGGAGGGCGGGAAACCTCCACGCTTCCCGCACTCCTGCCTGCGTAGGCACCGGGCCCTCACCCGCTGTCCGCCACGCCGCCCAGGGCCGTCAGCCCGAGCTACCGGGTCTCCTCCCGGCGGTACGGGTGAAACCCGCGCCCCGTCTTGCGGCCGAGCAGTCCCGCTTCCACCATCCGCAGAAGCAGCGGCGGTGGTGCGTAGAGGGGTTCCTTGAACTCGGCGTAGAGGGACTCGGCGATGGAGGCGACCGTGTCGAGGCCGATGAGGTCGGCGAGCTTGAGCGGGCCCATGGGGTGAGCGCAGCCCAGTTCCATGCCGCGGTCGACGTCCATGGCGGTGGCGAAGCCGGACTCGGTCATCCGGATCGCGGAGAGCAGGTACGGGACGAGGAGGGCGTTGACCACGAAGCCGGCCCGGTCGCGGGAGTGGATGACGGTCTTGCCCAAGGTCCGGGTGGCGAAGCCCGTCACGTCCGCCGTCACATCGGGGGATGTGTGCAGGGTGGTGACGACCTCGACAAGCGGCAGCACGGGCACGGGGTTGAAGAAGTGCAGTCCGATGACTCGGTCGGCGCGGCCGGTGGCCATGCCCAGGCGCATCACGGGTAGGGAGGAGGTGTTCGTGGCCAGGATCGCCGCCGGATCGTCGACGATCTTGTCGAGGGCCGTGAACACCTCCGTCTTGGCGTCGGGGTCCTCCGTGACGGCTTCGACGACGAGCTGCCGGTCGGCGAGGTCGGTGAGGTCCGCGGCGACGGCGATCCGGTCGAGGGCGGCCTCGGCGGAGGTGCGGTCGAGTTTGCCGCGCTGCACGGCGCGTTCGAGGGAGACTGCAATCCGCTCTCGGGCCTTCGCCGCCGCCGGGCGGGTCGCCTCGCAGAGCAGGGTGTCGAGTCCCGCCCGCGCGCAGACCTCGGCGATGCCGGCGCCCATCCGGCCACCCCCGACGACTCCGACACGGCGGATGTCGGCGGGGCTCATGCCTGCGCCTCCGTGGTCGTGGTGCGAACGAGGTGGCGGGTGTACGCCTCGGGGGTGAAGAAGAGCGGCAGCTCGGCCGCGAGCGCGGTTCGCTCGAACAGATCCCGGACCTCTTCGAGCGCGGCCCACGGGTATTCCGCGCCGAGCCGGGCCAGCTCCTCGTCGAGCACCAGGAGCACGGACTCCCGGTCGATCACCCGATGGCGCAGCCACTGCCAGACCTGGACGCGGGCGATCTCGGCCGTCGCGGCGTCCTCCATCAGGCCGGCGAGGGCGACGGCTCCCTGCCCGCGCAGCCAGGCGTCGAAGTAGCGCAGGGCCACCGAGATGTTGGTCCGCACGCCCTCCTCCGTCGGCGGGCCACTGATCCGGCGCACGGAGAGCAGATCCGTGGCCGTCACCTGGACGTCCTCGCGGCTGCGGTCGAGCTGGTGGGGACGGTCGCTGAGCAACCCGTCGAAGACCTCCTGGCAGAGCGGGACGAGCCCCGGGTGTGCGACCCAGGAGCCGTCGAAGCCTTCCTCGGCCTCCCGCTCCTTGTCGAGCCGGACCTTGGCGAGGGCGGCTTCGTGCGTGGCGGGGTCCTTGCTCGGGACCTGGGCGGCCATGCCGCCGATGGCATGGGCGCCGCGCCGGTGGCAGGTGCGGACGAGGAGTTCGGTGTACGCCCGCATGAAGGGCGCGGTCATGGTGACCTTGGCCCGGTCGGGGAGCAGGAAGTCGGTGCGGTGGCCGAAGGTCTTGATGAGGCTGAACAGGTAGTCCCAGCGACCGGCGTTGAGCCCGGCGCTGTGCTCGCGCAGCTCGTGGAGGATCTCCTCCATCTGGAAGGCGGCGGTGATCGTCTCGATGAGGACGGTGGCACGCACGGTGCCCCGGGGGATGCCGAGGAGCTCCTGGGCGAGGACGAACACGTCGTTCCACAGCCGGGCCTCGTAGTGGTTCTCCAGCTTCGGGAGGTAGAAGTACGGGCCGTGGCCGGCGTCGATCTGGCGCTGGGCGCAGTGGAAGAAGTACAGACCGAAGTCGACGAGGGAGGCGGGGACCGGGCGGCCGGCGAACTCCAGGTGTTCCTCGTCGAGATGCCAGCCGCGAGGTCGGACCATGATCGTGGCGGGATTCTCGCCGAGGCGGTACTCCTTGCCGCTGTCGGCGGTGAAGTCGATCCGCCGCTCGATGGCGTCGAGAAGGACGAGCTGACCCTCGATGACGTTGTCCCAGGTGGGCGCGGTGGCATCCTCGAAGTCCGCCATCCACACGCGCGCACCGGAGTTGAGCGCGTTCACCGCCATACGGCGCTGGGGCGGCCCGGTGATCTCGACGCGGCGGTCGGCCAGGCCGGGGGCGGGCGGGGCGACCCTCCAGGTGCGGTCGGCGCGGACCGCCGAGGTGGCGACCGGGAAGTCGAGAGGTGAACCGGTGGCGAGCCGGATGGCCTGCCGGCGGCGTTCCTTCAGCAGCCACTGGCGGCGCTCGCCGAAGGCGGCGGCGAGCCTGCCGACGAAGTCGAGGGCGGCGGGGGTGAGGATCTCTTCGTGCCGGTCACCTGGAGCGGCCAGGACGTGGACGTGACGGATCAGGGCGCTGGTGGTCATCTGACTCTCCTGAACTGCGAGCGGGGAACGGGGGCGGGCGGGGACGGTCGCTCGCCCCCGTTCATCCGGAGGCGCGGGCCGGTCGGGCACCGGAGGGCGGGCTAAAGCGTGTTGCAGTAGGCTGGGATTCGGGCATCTTGCCTGTATGGGTGGGGTGTTGAAGGCTGGGCCGTTGTGGGTGGAGACGTTCACCGGGCTGCGGATGCGGCAGTTCGAGCGGCTGCTGAAGGTTGTGCGGGAGCGGGGCGGGAACGGTCCCGGTGGTGGGCGGCCGTGGTGTCTGCCGCTGGCGGACCGGGTGCTGTTGGTGGCCGTTTACTACCGCACGAACCTCACGATGCGGCAGCTCGCGCCGCTGTTCGGCTGCTCACCGGCGACGGTGTGCCGGGTGATTCAGCGGCTGCGGCCGCTGCTGGCGATCGAGCCGGCCGCCCGCCCGGCCGACACGGTGGAGCGGTTGTGGATCGTGGACGGCACCCTCGTTCCGGTCCGTGACCGAAAGGTCGGCGCCTCGTCACGCAACTACCGATTCTCGGCGAACGTGCAGGTCATCATCGATGCCGACACCAAGCTGGTGGTGGCCGCGGCCCGCCCGGTGCCCGGCAACACCGCGGACGCCAGGGCCTGGCGGGACTCCGGCCTCGCTGCTGCCTGCGAGAGCGTGACGGTGCTGGCCGACGGCGCGTACATCAACACCGGACTCGTCGTCCCGCACCGCAAACGCCCCGGACGGGCCCTCCTGCCGGGGGAGGAGGAGGACAACGCCCAGCACCGACGAGTACGGGCCCGCGTCGAGCACGCCTTCGCCCGCATGAAGCACTACAAGATCCTCCGCGACTGCCGTCAGCGCGGCCACGGCCTTCATTACGCGGTCCAGGCCGTCGCCCACATGCACAACCTTGCCCTCGCCGCATGACCAGACCGGCCACGACCCCGGCCCCGACCTGCCCAGATACAACCTTCTGCAACACGCTTTAGGGGGTGTTTCGAAAGTCCCGCACAGCGCCCCACAGGACTTCGAAACACCCCCTAGTGGAACTGCTCTGCCTCGGTGGAGCCGGCGAGCGCGGTCGTCGAGGAGGCCGGGTTGACGGCCGTGGAGACCAGGTCGAAGTAGCCGGTGCCGACCTCACGCTGGTGCTTCACAGCGGTGAAGCCCTGCGCCTGCGCGGCGAACTCCCGCTCCTGGAGGTCGACATACGCCGTCATGCCGTGGTCCGCGTAGCCGCGGGCAAGCTCGAACATGCCGTGGTTGAGAGAGTGGAAGCCCGCCAGGGTGATGAACTGGAAGCGGTAGCCCATCGCACCCAACTCCCGCTGGAACTTGGCGATCTGGTCGTCATCGAGCGCGGCCTTCCAGTTGAAGGACGGCGAGCAGTTGTACGCGAGCATCCGGTCCGGGTACTGGGCGTGGATCGCCTCGGCGAACTCGCGGGCCTGCGCCAGGTCCGGGGTGCCCGTCTCGACCCAGATGAGATCGGCGTACGGGGCGTAGGCGAGGCCGCGGGCGATGACGGGCGCCATGCCGTTCTGGACGCGGTAGAAGCCCTCGGCCGTGCGCTCACCGGTCGCGAACCGGGCGTCGCGCTCATCGACGTCGCTGGTCAGCAGGTTCGCGGCGAGGGCGTCGGTACGGGCGATGATCAGGGTCGGGGTGTCGGCGATGTCCGCCGCGAGCCGGGCCGCGTTCAGTGTGCGGATGTGCTGGGCGGTCGGGACGAGGACCTTGCCGCCGAGGTGACCGCACTTCTTCTCCGAGGCCAGCTGGTCCTCGTAGTGGATGCCGGCCGCACCCGCCGCGATCATCGCCTTGGTCAGCTCGAAGGCGTTGAGCGGACCGCCGAATCCGGCCTCGGCGTCGGCCACGATCGGCGCCAGCCAGTCGATGCCCTCGTCGGTCGAAGCGGTCGAGCCGGCCTCGGCGGTGGCGATCTGGTCGGCCCGCAGCAGCGCGTTGTTGATCCGACGGACCACCTGGGGAACGGAGTTGACCGGGTAGAGGCTCTGGTCGGGGTACGTGTGTCCGGCCTGGTTGGCATCGGCGGCGACCTGCCAGCCCGACAGGTAGATCGCCTGGAGACCGGCTCGCACCTGCTGGACGGCCTGTCCGCCGGTCAGCGCGCCGAGCGCGTGGACGTAGTCCCGCTCGTGGAGCTGCCGCCAGAGCCGCTCGGCGCCGCGCCGGGCCAGGGTGTGCTCCTCGCGGACGCTGCCGGAGAGCCGGACCACGTCCTCCGCCGTGTACGTGCGCTCGATCCCGGCCCAGCGGGGGTCCGTCGCCCAGCGCGCGGCCAGCTTCGCCGCCGCAGCCGTCGCCGCTGCCGTCGTGTTCGTGTCTGCCATGACCGTCACCGTCTCCATGAGTCGTTCGAGCGGGCCGTGCACGTCAAAGGTGCAAAGGCTTGGCACTGTGTGCCGTCATTCGGGGTGCGGCCCGCCGTCCCTTGTGGAACGAACTGAGCAATCGCGCCTGACCGCCGACCGGTACCCGCCGGGATCACCGACATCAGGGCATGAATCGCGCCCGGTGGCACCGCCTGCGCCGCCTGGACCGGCGGGCCGCAGGACGACTCTCCCAATGACACTCGGTGCCATCAACCGTGGACGATTGCCAACTTCTGCGCATCTTCTCGCGAGGATTTGCCAAGTTTGCCAAGGCCGTCCCGCGCGAATTCCGGCGTAGTGTGAGGCGGGAGTCGAGGGGGTCGGGTGAGCAAGACGTATGCGGGTGCGCGGCTTCGGCGGCTGCGCGAGGAGCGGCGGATGAGCCAGGCCGAGCTGGCTCGTGTCCTGGCCATCTCGCCCAGCTACCTGAACCAGATGGAGCACGACTCACGCCCGCTGACCGTGCCCGTCCTGTTGCGGCTCACCGAGGCCTTCGGCGTCGATCCGGGTTTCTTCTCGGAGCGCGACACCAGCCGGCTGGTCGCGGACCTGCGCGAGGCGCTGGCCGGCGAGGTCGCCGAGGCCCGCGTCTCCACCTCCGATCTCGCCGAGCTCGCTGCCCGGATGCCGGGCGTCGCCAAGGTCCTCCTCGACCTCGGTCGCCGTGGGCAGCGGCTCGCCGAAGGCCTGGCCGGGGTGACGGACGGCCGGGACGGCGACCGCGGCGGCCCCCTCTCCCCGCACGAGGAGATCCGCGAATTCTTCTACCGCCGTCAGAACTACCTCCACGACACCGACCTCGCCGCCGAGGAGCTGGCCCACGGCATCGGGATCCGGCCCGGAGAGGTCGTCCGCGCCCTCTCGGGCAGGCTGGCGGACCGGCACGGTGTACGGGTCGTGGGGGACGCGGCGGCCGGGTCCGAGCGGCTGCACCATTACGAGGAATCCGGGCGGGTACTCCACCTCTCCGCACGGCTGCGGCCCGGCCAGCAGGCCTTTCGGATGGCCACGCAGCTGGCGCTCCTCGAGTACGGGGACGAGCTGGACCGGCTCGCCGCCGAGGACTTCCCGGTCGGGTCCACCCCGCACGGCCTGGCCCGGATCGGGATCGCCAGCTACTTCGCCGCCGCGCTGATCCTCCCGTACGGTGCCTTCCACACGGCTGCCGAGGCGTTCCGCTACGACATCGAGCGGCTCACCGACCACTTCGGCCTCGGCTACGAGACGGTCTGCCACCGGCTGAGCACCCTCCAGCGCCCCAGGCTGCGCGGGGTCCCCTTCTCCTTCGTCCGCGTCGACCGGGCGGGGAACATGTCCAAGCGGCAGTCCGCGACCGGATTCCACTTCTCCCGCGCGGGCGGTACCTGCCCGCTGTGGAACGTGTACGAGGCCTTCGCCGCGCCCGGCCGGATCCACGTCCAGGTCGCCGCCATGCCCGACGGGCAGCGCTTCCTGTGGACGGCCCGCGCCGTCACCCGGCACCGGGGCGGCTGGGGCGAGCCCGGCAAGACCTTCGCCATCGGCCTCGGCTGCGAGATCCGCCACGCGTCCCGGCTCGTCTACTCGGACGGCATCGACCTCGACAACACCGGGGCGGCCACCCCGATCGGCATGGGCTGCCGGCTCTGCGAGCGCCTCGACTGCCCTCAGCGCGCGGTCCCGCCGCTGGGCCGCCCGCTCGCCGTCGACGAGAACACCAGTACCTTCGTCCCGTACAGGGTGGCCGACGACCGGGCGTGAGACCTCGAAGGCCCGCGTCCTCAGCCGGTGGCGATCTCAGTCCGAGAGGCCGTCGAGTGCGTCGCCGATCACCGCACGCAGAGTGTCGTGCCGCGGGCCGAGCGCGTACCGCTCGTCGCTCCACCGCTCCCTCGGGTACAGCCACACCGGCATCCCCACGAGATCGGCGGACTCCCACTCGTACCGGGGCCAGACGTGGGCGTGCAGGAACCCGTCGGTGTTGCCGAGGACCTCCAGGTTCACGCGCCGGAACGCGGGGTCGAGCCGCCGGCATGCGCGCTCGACGGCTTCGCCGAGGCGGTCCATGTCGGAGAGGAAGCGGAGGCGCCCGGCCTTCGAAAGCTCCGAAAGCCGCTGAACAGCCGGATCGTCCGTCAGAAGCACGGAGTACCCGGGGAGGAACTGGACGTCCCCGATGACCGCGAATCCGGCGTGGAGACGCCGGAGAACCGTGGGGTTCTCACCCCGAAGCGCGCTTCCGATGCGGTCCGCCCGCCAGTCGATCGTCATGTCGTCCGCCATGAGGTCCGTCATGGCAGTGGACCTTACCGGCGCGTGATCGCCTTCAACCCGCCCCGCCGGAGTGGGGGGTGGACTTACTAGGACGTCCAACTATATGTTCGTGACAAGCCCGCGGTGCAGGGAAGCCGGTGTGAATCCGGCGCGGTCCCGCCACTGTGACCGGGGAGTGTGCTCTTCCAGCAGGTGAGGCCACTGACGGCAACCATCCGTCGGGAAGGCCGGAGAGCGCGCGCTGATCCGGGAGTCAGGATACCGGCCGTGGGGTGTTCCGTGTTGTCCACGAGGATGGAGCAGACACGCATGGCACCGGTACGTGAACACGGCCCAGGTGATCCGGCGGAGTACCCGAACGGCGAGGCCCTGTCCCCGCGTTCGTGACTCGACGAAGGCGACCCCGCCTTCCCCTGTCCCGCGGCCGGACCGGCGACGCGCACCCCGATCGGTGTCGTGATGCCCCCTCGCCGCGCCTTCCTCGGATCCTCACCTGACGAGAGCAGGCTTCGATGGTCCGCGAACTCACCCATTTCATCGGCGGAAAGCACGCCACCGGCACGTCCGGTCTCTTCGCCGACGTGTACGACCCCAACACCGGCGAGGCCCAGGCCAGAGTTCCCCTGGCCGGACGCGCCGACACCGAGGCGGCGATCGCCGACGCCGAGGAGGCCCAACAGGAGTGGGGACAGTGGAATCCGCAGCGGCGCGCCCGCGTGCTGCTGCGCTTCCTCCAACTCGTCGAAAGCGAACGGGAGTCCATCGCTCGACTGCTCTCCGCGGAACACGGCAAGACCGTCGCCGACGCCCACGGCGACCTGCAACGCGGCCTGGAGGTGGTCGAGTTCGCCGCCGGCATCCCGCATCTGATGAAGGGCGAGTTCACGGACAACGCCGGTACCGGCATCGACGTGCACTCGCTCCGCGGCCCGCTGGGCGTCGTCGCCGGGATCACCCCCTTCAACTTCCCCGCCATGATCCCTCTGTGGAAGGCCGCACCGGCCTTGGCCTGCGGTAACGCATTCATCCTCAAGCCGTCCGAGCGCGACCCCTCCGTACCCCTGCGGCTCGCGGAGCTGTTCCTCGAAGCCGGCCTGCCACCCGGCGTGCTGAACGTCGTCAACGGCGGCAAGGAAGCCGTCGACACCCTCCTCGAAGACCCCCGCGTCCAGGCCCTCGGCTTCGTCGGTTCCACGCCGATCGCCGCGCACATCTACGCCACCGCCGCCGCGCACGGCAAGCGCGCACAGTGCTTCGGCGGCGCCAAGAACCACATGATCGTGATGCCGGACGCCGACCTCGACCAGGCCGCCGACGCGCTGATCGGCGCCGGCTACGGATCGGCCGGTGAGCGCTGCATGGCCATCTCCGTCGCCGTACCGGTGGGCGAGGAGACCGCCGACGCACTGGTCGCGAAACTGAAGGAGCGCATCGCGGGCCTGCGCATCGGGACCTCCGACGACCCGGACGCCGACTTCGGGCCGCTCGTCAGCCGAGACGCCCTGGATCGCGTCAACCGATACGTCGGTATCGGGGTCGACGAAGGTGCGGAACTCGTCGTGGACGGACGGGGGTTCAGCCTCCCCGGCCACGAGAACGGCTTCTTCGCGGGCGCCTCGCTCTTCGACCGGGTCACCCCCTCGATGCGGATCTACCAGGAGGAGATCTTCGGCCCGGTGCTGGGCGTCGTACGCGCCGCCGACTACGAGGAGGCCCTGCGGCTGCCCAGTGACCACCCCTACGGCAACGGGGTGGCGATCTTCACCCGCGACGGCGACACGGCCCGCGACTTCACCCGCCGCGTCAATACCGGCATGGTCGGCGTCAACGTCCCCATCCCGGTACCCGTGGCGTACCACACCTTCGGAGGCTGGAAGCGCTCCGGCTTCGGCGACCTGAACCAGCACGGCCCCGACGCCATCCGCTTCTACACCCGGACCAAGACCGTCACCTCGCGCTGGCCCTCCGGGGTCAAGGAGGGCGCGAGCTTCACCATCCCGACGATGGGATGAGCGCCGTGACCACCCTCACCGAGGACCAGCTCGCCCTCGCCGAAGTCACCCTCGACTTCGCCCAGGAACAGCTCGCCCCACACGCCGTGACCTGGGACCAGGACAAGCACTTCCCCGTCGACGTCATCCGCAGGGCCGCCTCGCTCGGACTCGGCGGGGTCTACGTACGGGAGGAGCACGGAGGCTCCGGACTCACCCGGGCCGACGGCGTCCTCGTCTTCGAGACCCTCGCGACCGGCTGCCCCTCCATCGCCGGCTACCTCTCCATCCACAACATGGTCGCCTGGATGATCGACCGGTACGGAGACCGGTCCCAGCGCGCCCGATGGCTGCCCGGCCTCTGCTCCGCCGAAGCCTTGGGCAGCTACTGCCTCACCGAACCAGGCGCGGGATCGGACGCCGCCGCGCTGCGCACCCGCGCCGAGCGGGACGGGGACCACTACGTGCTGACCGGCGTGAAGCAGTTCATCTCCGGCGCCGGCGTCTCCGACGTGTACGTCGTGCTGGCCCGCACCGGAGGGGTCGGCCCGAGCGGGATCTCCGCGTTCGTCGTCGAGAGGGGCGATCCGGGAGTCTCCTTCGGCGTGAACGAGCGAAAGATGGGCTGGAACGCCCAGCCCACCCGCCAGGTGGTCCTCGACGGAGTGAGGATTCCCTCCGACCGGCGGCTCGGCGCCGAGGGCGAGGGCTTCCGCATCGCCATGCACGGCCTCAACGGCGGCCGCCTCGGCATCGCCGCCTGCTCCCTCGGCGGTGCCCAGAGCGCACTCGACCGCAGCCTCACCCATCTCGCCGACCGCGAGGCCTTCGGCAGCCGACTGCTCGACGCCCAGGCGCTCCAGTTCCGGCTGGCCGACATGGCCACCGAGCTGACCGCCGCCCGCGCGCTGGTACGGCAGGCCGCGGAGGCCCTCGACCGCGGCGACCCACAGGCTGCCCAGCTCTGCGCCATGGCCAAGCGGTTCGCCACCGACACCGGGTTCTCCGTCGCCGACCGGGCACTGCAACTCCACGGTGGATACGGCTACTTGAGCGAGTACGGCATCGAGAAGATCGTCCGGGACCTGCGGGTCCACCGCATCCTGGAAGGAACCAACGAGATCATGAACGTCATCGTCGCCCGTGCCCTGACGGAGCACCTGCGATGACCGGGAACGAGGAGGTCATCGTCGGAACCGAGGGACGGACGGGCCGGTTGATCCTCAACCGTCCCAAGGCCCTGAACGCGCTCAGCCATGGCATGGTGCTGCGGATCGAGGAGGCGCTCATCGCCTGGCGGGACGATCCCGCCGTCGAGACGGTGGTGATCTCCGGGGCGGGGGAGCGCGGACTGTGCGCGGGCGGCGACATCCGCGCCATCTACGAGGACGCCCGGGTCGGCGGCACGGAGTCCGCCGACTTCTGGCGGGACGAGTACCGGCTCAACGCCCTGATCGCCCGCTACCCCAAGCCGTACGTCGCCCTCATGGACGGCGTCGTGATGGGCGGTGGCGTCGGGGTATCGGCCCACGGCACCGTACGGATCGTCACCGAGCGCTCCCGGGTCGCCATGCCCGAGACGGGAATCGGCTTCGTCCCCGACGTCGGCGGCACCTACCTCCTCGCGCTGGCACCCGGCGAGCTGGGCACCCACCTGGCCCTCACCGGGACGGCCGTCGGCGCCGCCGACGCCATGCTCTGCGGCCTCGCCGACCACTTCGTACCGTCCGAGCGGCTCGACCGGTTGACGACAGGGCTCGCGCAGGCGTCCGTACACGACGCCCTGGCGGCACACGTCGGGCATGCGCCGCCCGGTCAACTGGCCTCCCATCGGGAGTGGATTGACCACTGCTACGCCGCTGACACGGTCGAGCAGATCGTGGACCGGCTCCTCGCGAGCGGCGTCCCGGCCGCCAAGGAGGCGGCCGCCACCCTGGCCGCCAAGTCCCCGACCGCGCTCAAGGTCACCCTGACCGCGGTACGCCGGGCCCGTGGGCTCGGCCCGTTGGAGCGGGTGCTCGAACAGGAGTACCGGGTCTCCTGCGCGGCCCTGAGCTCACCCGATCTCGTCGAGGGCATCCGGGCCCAGGTCATCGACAAGGACCGTGATCCCCGCTGGTCGCCCGCCGCCCTCGCCGACGTCACGGGTGAGGACGTGGCCCGGTACTTCGCCCCGCTCGGCCCCGACCGTGAGCTGCGGCTTCCCGCCGTCGCCGACTCGTTCCAGGAGGTGCCCTGGTGACCACCGTCATCGCCTTCGTCGGCCTCGGCCGCATGGGCGGCCCGATGGCCGTCAACCTGGCCGCCGCCGGCCACCGGGTCCTCGGCTTCGACCTCGTCCCCGACGCGCTGACCACCGCATCCGCGAGGGGGGTGGAGGCGGCGGAGTCCGCCGTCGCGGCCGCCGCCGAGGCGGACGTGGTGATCACCATGCTGCCCGCGGGACGCCATGTCCTCGCCCTCTACCGCGACGAGGGCCTCCTGGCGGCCGCGAAGCCCGGCACGCTGTTCATCGACTGCTCCACCATCGACGTCGCCGACGCGCGTGCCGCCCACGACGCGGCCGTGGCTGCCGGACACCGGGCCCTGGACGCTCCTGTCTCCGGCGGGGTCGTGGGCGCGGAGGCCGCCACCCTCACCTTCATGGCCGGCGGGGGAGAGACGGAGTTCGCCCGGGCGGAGCCGCTGTTGGCCGTCATGGGCAAGAGGGTCGTGCACTGCGGAGACGCGGGCGCGGGCCAGGCCGCCAAGATCTGCAACAACATGATCCTCGGCATCTCCATGATCGCCGTCAGCGAGGCCTTCGTCCTCGGCGAGAGCCTCGGCCTGTCGCACCAGGCGCTCTACGACGTCGCCTCCACCGCCTCCGGCCAGTGCTGGGCACTCACCACCAACTGCCCGGTCCCCGGGCCCGTTCCGACGAGCCCGGCCAACCGGGACTACCTTCCCGGGTTCGCGGCGCCACTGATGGCCAAGGACCTGGGACTCGCCGCCGACGCCCTGCGTACCGCCGGCATCGACGCCGGACTCGGCCCGCGCGCCGCCGAGATGTACGCCGCCTTCGCGGTGGGCGACGGAGCGGCCCAGGACTTCTCCGGCATCGTCCACGTCCTTCGCGACACAGCCTCGGAAGCACCGAAGGGAACGACCACCGCATGACCGGGACCGTCTACGAAACGATCACCGTCGAGCGTACGGGCCACCGCACCGCGCTGCTCACGCTCAACCGGCCGAAAGCGCTCAACGCCCTCAACCTCCAGGTCATGCACGAGGTCGTGGCCGCCACCGAGGCCCTCGACCGGGACCCGGACATCGGCTGCATCGTCCTCACCGGCTCCCCGAAGGCCTTCGCGGCCGGCGCGGACATCAAGGAGATGCAGCCGCAGGGGTACATGGACATGTACCTCACCGACTGGTTCACCGCCTGGGACCGGCTGGGCGACCTCCGCACCCCGACCGTCGCGGCCGTATCCGGCTACGCCCTGGGCGGCGGCTGCGAGCTGGCCATGCTCTGCGACATCCTCCTCGCCTCCGACACGGCAGTCTTCGGCCAGCCCGAGATCAAACTGGGCGTGATCCCCGGTATCGGCGGCTCCCAGCGCCTCACCCGGGCCGTGGGCAAGGCCAAGGCCATGGAACTGTGCCTGACGGGCCGCACCATGGACGCCGTCGAGGCAGAACGCGCCGGTCTGGTCTCCCGTGTCGTCCCGGCCGACGACCTCCTCCCCGAGGCGCTCGCGGTCGCGGAGACCGTCGCCGGGATGTCGAAGCCCGTCGCCATGATGGCCAAGGAGGCCGTCAACCGGGCCTTCGAAACCACCCTGGCCGAGGGCGTTCGCTTCGAACGTCGCCTGTTCCATGCGGTGTTCGCCACGGCCGACCAGAAGGAGGGCATGTCCGCCTTCGTGGACAAGCGGGCCCCGGACTTCACCCACCGCTGACCTGCGCCCTGCCCCGGCCGCCTCTTTCTCCCCACGTGCGAAGGAGGCGGCCGCCTCCCGTCGGCAGGTTTCGGGTGCCGACAGGTGACAGGCGACCCCATGGGCTGCGGCCGGCTGCCGGGCGGAGGTGCCGTGACGCCGTCGTCGCCGGGTGACGGGAGCCGAACCCTGTCCCCGGCAGGTCCGGAAGCGGCAGCCGCGAGGCGGACGGGCCACGTGCGGCTGCCGCGCTGTGGCGGGCTCAGACGCGGCCGGCGACCGCCGCCAGGGCGTCCTTGACCTCCTGCGCCACACGGGACGCGTCCTCGGGGTTGTTCACGACGTCCGTGTGGTTCATGTCGACGACGAGGACGTCGCTGGCCGAGTAGTGCTTGTGCACCCAGTCGTCGTACCCCGACCACAGCGTCCGGTAGTACTCGACGAGGCTCTCGTCCTGCTCGAAGTCGCGCCCCCGCAGTCCGATGCGGTGCAGCACCGTCTGGAAGTCCGCCTTGAGATAGACCATGAGATCGGGCGCCTTGCGGTACGGCAGACCGTCGATCTCGCGCATCATCTCGTCGAGCAGCCCCTCGTACACCCGCATCTCGAGGGAGCTGATCCGGCCCAGGTCGTGGTTGACCTTGGCGAAGTACCAGTCCTCGTAGATGGACCGGTCGAGCACGCTGTCGTCCTGCTTGTACGCCTCCTTGATCGACGCGAACCGCGTCTGCAGGAAGTACAGCTGGAGGAGGAAGGGGTACCGCTTCGCCTGGATCTCTTCGGGGCTCGCCGAGTAGAAGAGAGGAAGGATCGGGTTGTCCTCGACGCTCTCGTAGAAGACGGCGGTTCCCAGCTCCTTGGCGAGCATCTCGGCCACGCTCGTCTTGCCGATTCCGATCATGCCACCGACGCAGATCACCGGCATACCTCACTTCTCCATGGGGTCTTCTCTTCGCGGACGGGGGGCTGGGTCTTCCGTACCACTGAGACGCCCGCCCATGGTCACGCGATTCCCCGGATCCTCGTGATCAACATCACGAGGTCCCCGCCAGGGCCAGGCCCTGTCCGGGCTGCCCTCATCGGCCGGTCCGGACATTCCGCAGCCGGAGTGTCCGGCGACGAGCCACCGCCTCACAGCCGCCCTGCATTCTAGATGATGATTGCCCTGATTTGGACGCGCTTCCGCCCGCGCCGGGGACCCCCGGCTGTGCCGCCGGGCCCGCCCAGGAGGCCGACGTGACCGCGCGAGCGACCCTGACCGCGTCCGCCGTCGACCGGTCGGCCTCCCCGGCCGGACGACGCGCGGCCGTCAGTGCCGCACGGTCACCACGATCTTGCCGAACTGGCTGCCGGACTCCATGTGCCGGTGCGCCTCGGCGATCTCTTCCAGCGGGAACAGGCGGTCCACCACCGGGGTCAGCGATCCGGTGCGCAGGCCCGAGGTGATGAACGCCGTGGCGCGGTGCATCCGTCCGGGGTCCCTGGTGATCTCCAGCATCGTGTAGGTGCGCATGCTCAGCGCGGGCATGCCCAGATCGAACCCGGGATAGGGGGTGGGCAGCCCGCTCTGCGCGCCCCACAGGAACACCGTCCCGTCCGGGGCCATCGCGCGGGCCAGGTCCACCACGCCCGGTCCGGCGACGGCGTCGAAGGCGAACTCGGCGCCCCGGCCGCCGGTCAGCTCGCGCAGGCGTTCCGTCACGTCCTCCTCGTCGGAGACGATCACCTCGGCCGCCCCCGCTTCGAGGAGTCGCTGCCGCTTGTCCCGGGTGCGGGTCACGGCGACCGGCGTGGCGCCCAAGCGGTTGGCGGTCTGGATCGCGGCGAGGCCCACGCTGCTGGAGGCCGCGGTCACCACCGCCACGTCGCCCGCCCGCACCCCTCCCACCTCGACCATCGCTCCGTAGGCCGTGAGGTACGGCATCCACACCGCCGCGCCCGTCACCTCGTCCACGCCGTCCGCGCGAGGCAGGATCGCGCTCGCCGGAACGACGGCCCGCTCGGCGTACACGCCGTAGTCGTTGTGCGAGAAGCTCGGAACGACGCTGACCGCCTGGCCCGCTTCGAGGCCGGCCACCCCGGTACCGATCGTCTCGATCACGCCGGCCGCCTCGTTGCCGAGCCCGGAGGGCAGGCGTGCGGGCTGCTCGATGTACCGGCCGCTCCGGAACAGCGCCTCCGCCCTGTTGAGGCCGATGGCGTCCACGCGGATGCGTACCTCCCCGGCGCCCGGCTCGCCGGGGTCCAGGTCCTCCAGCCGTAACACCTCGGGTCCGCCGAGCTCGTGGAACCGCACAGTCCTTGCCATGGCACCGTCCTTCGTTCGCCGGAGACGTCGCGGGGACGTCGTGGGGACGCCGCCACCGTGGCATAAAAGTACGATCGTGGTCAAACTTTGATGGCTGTCGTACTATGGAACCCATGGAACGCACGCCGCCCCACCCCGACGTCTCGGAGTTCGACCTTCAGCAGGTGCTGGAGGCGCTCGTCGACCCCGTGCGGCGGAGCATCGTCGCGCAGCTCGACGCCGGGGACGCGGACATCGCCTGTGGCGGCTTCGACATCTCCGTCAGCAAGTCCACGGCCACCCACCACTTCAAGGTGCTCCGTGAGGCCGGGCTCATCCGGCAGCACTACGCCGGGACCTCCCGGATGAACACCCTGCGCCGTGCCGACATGGACGAGGCGTTCCCCGGTCTTCTCGACGCCCTCACGGCAGCGCATCGGCGCGGGAGGCGTTGAACCGCGCGGTCCTCAGGCTGGAGACGGGAGCGGCGACGACCGCGGAGGAGGACGCGCTCCCGGAGGTCGGCATCCCGGGCGCCCACGTCCTGGCGAAGCCCTACCAGGGGCACGGGAAGGCGGTCCGTTCCGGCCTCTCCACGGTCCGGGGGGCGGTGTTCTGAGTCGTTGTCAGTGGGCGGGGATAGGTTCGTTCTCGTTCCGCCGCAACGGCGAGGACATCCCCTTTGACGTGCATGGGAGAGGTACGTTGTCGGTCTGGGAGAGGTCGAGTACGGCGCGGGTGGTACCGCCCGCACGACCGCGGAAACTCGCCAAGGTGCCCTTCGTCGAGCTTGCCGACGGACGGCTGCAAGGAGTCGTGTCCAGCGGGTCCGACGTGGGACGCGTGTACGTGTCCTCGATCGCGACCGGGACGTACGCCTTCGCGTGCAGCACCAACAACAACCGCCCCTGCGGCGGCGCGCGCGGCACCTACTGCAACCACATCCGCGCGCTGGTCGGCGAAGCCGTCCTGCAGTACGGGGCCGAGCGTGTCGCCCGGTACCTGAAGGCCGACACGTCGGACGCCGAGCCCGACGCCCACAAGCTCGTCGCGGTGATGACCGCCACGCGCCCCGAGCAGGGCGACACCTCGGCCGCCGCGCCGGTGTTCAGCCGGTTCCTCAGGCACCTCGCCTATCTCGAACTGGAGCCGATCACCGCGCCGCTGCCCGAGATGCAGTGGTTCCCGCCGACGAGGAAGGTCGCCTGATGCGTACGGACCTCTTCACCGACCCCGTCGACGGGCTCGACGAGGCACTCACCGCCGTCGACGCCTTCGACCGGGTACTCGTCTCCGGACTGCTCCGCCCGCAGCCCGCCCAGGCCGCCGGCCTGGCGGCGCTCGCCACCGCCGTCGCCGGCACGCCGCTGGCCGTGACGGTCGCCGAGGCCGCCGACAAGGCGGCGGCCGGCGCCGCCGGCGAGGACCACTGCGTCGCGCTCGCCGCCGCCCGCACCGCCCTCATGGGCTCCGTGCACGACGCCCTGACGGACCGCGTCGCGGACATCACCGGCCGGCCGCGCGCCGAGCGGAACACCCCGGACACCGCAGCGGACGAGCCCGGAGCCAACGTGCTCGCCGCCGCCCGCGCCTGGCTGTGCGACCTCGCCCGCGCGGGCTGGCAGGGCATCGACCACGAACTGGTCGCCGGCGCCGCCCCCGTGGTCTCCGCGATGCTGCCGGACCCGCGGCTGCGCCGACAGGCCACGCTGCTCGACGGCTTCGCCGCCGAACTCGCCGCCTCCTGCCCCGGGGCCACCCTGGACCGCGTCCCGGTGCGCCGCTGGGCCGACCTGTGGACGCGCGCGATGCTCCTGACCCTGCCGGGTGCCACCCGGACCCCCGACCCGTCCCTCGCGACCGGCCGACTGCTGCCGCTCGGCGTGGACGTACAGGAGCACGCGACCGCCGTACAGGCCCAGGTCCACGCGGTGTTCGAACCCGCCGACGGCACGGAACCGCGCCTGGTCCGGGCGGCGGTGTCCGCGCCCAAGCCGGACACCGTCGTCGGCGCGGGCCTGTGGCAACTGCTCCGGCCGCGCATGTCTCTGCTCGCCGCCGTGGGGGAGGGCCGTGCCATGGACCTCGACGCCATGCCCGTCACCGCCGAGGGCGACCTCGTTTGGGACGACGAGCGGGCTCGCACGGGCGAGCCCGCGGACCCCTTCGCCACGGCCCGGGTGATCCTTTCCACCGCCACCGACCCGGTGACCACCCCGCTGGACCGCCACCCCGCCCGGATCGCCGTCCCCGTCTTCCTTGAGGGATACGCGGCCGAGGGCGAGGCCGAGGACGGGGGCGGGGACGATGGACAACTGGCGTTCACGTTCGCCGGGCACCGGCTGGCCGTCGACACCGACCGCATCCCGGCCGCCGGTCCGCTCACCCCGGAGGCGGTCGCCGTGTCCGGCGCGTGCCTGGGCCTGCTCCGATGGGACGCGGGGGTGTTCGTCCTCCAGCCGCTCGCCGTAGAGACGACCGTCCGCAAGAAGACCGTCGCCGTCCACGCGGGCGCGTGGGCCGGCGGCACCACCGACAAGGTCGGTGCCCGGGCGGAGAAGGCGGCCACGGACTCCGTCGCCGTCCTGCGCGAACGAGCCGGAAAGCTGCTGCGCACATGACCGACGACACGGCCCCGGCAACCCCTGCCGCCGTAACCCCGGCCGACCCCGCCCGACCTCCTGCCCACCCCGCCCGACCCCCGGTCGGACCCGACCCCGACGACAACCGTCGCCAGGTTCTCTACTGGCGACTCCTCGCCCGGCTCTTCGACCCCGAGGAGCAGGCCGCCCTGGAGTCGGCGAGCCTCGCCGTCGTCGAGGACATCGGCCTGCCGTCGGCGCTGCTCGACCCGGGCGCGTCCGTCGACTCCGTCGTCCAGCGCCATCCGGAACTGGCCGACGAGTTCGACGGGTTGATGAAG
This sequence comes from Streptomyces sp. NBC_00572, assembly GCF_026341815.1. Lineage (GTDB taxonomy): Bacteria > Actinomycetota > Actinomycetes > Streptomycetales > Streptomycetaceae > Streptomyces. The sequence goes on along the minus strand of NZ_JAPENX010000002.1, from coordinate 353,787 downwards.
CCGGAGCCCGAGCCGGACGGCGCCCGCGACCGGGCGGCCGAGGTGCGGCGCGCGGCGCTCGCGTCCAAGCTGCTGCTCAACGTCTTCTCCACCGGATCGGGGACGGTCTCCGCGGGCCAGCTGGCCCGCTGGCAGTCCGACGCCGGCTGGCTGGAGCGGTCGCTCGGCTGCCCGCCCGGCGGCCTGCGCGGCGGCCAGGGCGCCGGAGCGGTCGTCGACGGCGGCGGCCTCGGGCCCGAACTCGGCGCCGTCGAAGCCGATCTCGTCCGCCGGATGCACCTGCGCGAGGTGCTCGCCGATCCCGCCCTCGCCGCCCGGCTCACGCCCAGCATGTCGCTGATCGAGCAACTCCTCCGCGACAAGGGCAATCTGTCCGGCATCGCGCTCGCCAACGCCAAGTCCCTCATCCGGCGCTACGTCGACGAGGTCGCCCAAGTGCTGCGCACCCAGGTCGAGAAGGCGACCGTCGGGGAACTCGACCGCTCGGTCCCGCCCAAGCGGGTCTTCCGCAACCTCGACCTCGACCGCACCATCTGGAAGAACCTCACCAACTGGAGCCCGGAGGAGGAGCGGCTCTACGTCGACCGCCTCTACTACCGGCACACCGTCCGCCGGACCACGCCCCAGCGGCTCATCGTCGTCGTGGACCAGTCCGGCTCCATGGTCGACTCGATGGTCAACTGCACCATCCTCGCCTCGATCTTCGCCGGCCTGCCGAAGGTGGACGTCCACCTCATCGCGTACGACACCCGGGCGATCGACCTCACGCCCTGGGTGCACGACCCGTTCGACGTGCTCCTCCGCACCAACCTCGGCGGCGGCAACGACGGACCCGTGGCCATGGCCATGGCCAGACCGAAGATCGCCGAGCCGAAGAACACCGTCATGGTGTGGATCTCCGACTTCTACGAGTTCGACCGCTCACAGCCGCTGTTCGAGGGCATCGAGGCGGTCCACCGGTCCGGCGTGCGGTTCATCCCCGTCGGCTCGGTGACCAGCTCGGGACGGCAGGAGGTCAACCCCTGGTTCCGCGAGCGGTTCAAGGCCCTCGGCACCCCGGTGGTCTCCGGCCACATCAACAAGCTCGTACACGAACTCAAGACCTTCCTCACCTGAGACGCCCCGAGGCCCGGCCCCGCCGCCCACACGCACCGCGGAAGCCGCCGGCCCGCGCGTCCCGCACCCACGACCTGCCCAGAAAGGCCCTTCACATGTCCGACCTGCTCCGCGCTCCCGCCGAGATCAAGTACGCCGAGGAACTCGACTGGCTGGAGTCGATCGACGACAGCCCCAAGCCGTTCTCCTGGCGCCTCTCGCCGAAGATGGTCCGCCTGTTCATCCTCGGCTCCGAGCGCGCCGACGGCCTGGACCGGGAGGTGTCGCAGAAGTGGTTCGGCGACCGCAGCTTCGTCGAGCGCTCCATCGTCACCCTCGCCTCCGACCGTGGCCTGCTCCTGATCGGCGACCCCGGCACCGGCAAGAGCTGGCTCGCCGAGCTCCTCTCCGCCGCGATCAGCCGTAACTCCACGCAGGTCGTCCAGGGCACCGCGGGCACCACCGAGGACCACATCAAGTACTCCTGGAACGTCTCGATGGTCATCGCCAAGGGCCAGTCCCGCGAGTCGATGATCCCCTCGCCGATCATGACCGCGATGGAGACCGGCACCATCGGCCGGTTCGAGGAGCTGACCCGCTCCACCAGCGACGTCCAGGACGCGCTCATCTCGATCCTCTCCGAGAAGTACATCTCGGTCCCCGAGCTCGACAGCGCGGGCGGCGAGAACATCGTCTTCGCCCAGCCCGGCTTCTCGGTCATCGCCACGGCCAACAGCCGCGACCGAGGCGTCAACGACCTGTCCTCCGCGCTGAAGCGCCGGTTCAACTTCGTCCGCATCCCGGTCGTCACGAACAAGAAGAGCGAGGCGGAGATCGTCCGCTTCCGCACCGAGGAGCTGCTCCGCAGGCACGCGATCGAACTGGACGTGCCGCCCACCCTCCTCGACGTCCTCCTCCAGAGCTTCGCCGACCTGCGGGCCTCCGCCGCCGCGGCCGGGAGCGACGACGAGAAGCTGGAGTCCGCCCTGTCCACCGCCGAGCAGATCGGCGTCCTGGAGGACGCGGTCCTCCACAGCGACTTCTTCGGCGAGCGCACCCTGACCGCACGCGCCCTCGCCGCCTCCCTGGTCGGTACGCTCGCCCGCCGCGAGCCCGAGGACCTGGCCATCCTCAACAAGTACCTGCACGGTGTCGTCGAGCCGCGCGGCAAGGAAGAGGGCGGCTCCTGGCCCGAGTTCCTCGAAGGCGGCCGCGAAGCGATCGCGAAGCTGGCATGAGCGGCGCCCCCGAGCAGCCCACGAGCCCGCCGTTCGCCGCGCTGCGCGGGCAACTCCACGAAGCGGCGGCCGAGTTCTCCGGCGGACAGGACGCCCTGGAAGGCATCCTCCTGGGCCTGGTCGACGACGTCGACCGGGCGGTCGCCGAACCGCTGGAGATCTTCCCCGTCTGCCACCACTCGCCCGCCTCCGCCCTCGCCATGGCCCGCCGGCTGCGCGAGAAGCAGCCCAAGGTCGTGTACCTGGAGCTGTGCGAGGACATGGCGCCGCTCCTCACCGAACTGCGCAACTGCCGGCTGCCCGTCGCCGTCCAGGCCTTCGCGAGCGACATCGACGGCTTCCCGCCCGACTGGGCGCCACTGTCCGTCGTCGCCCCGATCACCGAGGCCTCCGCCGAGTACCAGGCCGTCGCGTACGCCCTCGACACCCCCGGCGTGGAACTCGTCCTCGTCGACCGCTCCTCCGACCACGTCTTCCAGTGGGACCCTCGACAGCCCGCCGACGGCGAGACCCACCCGGCCGGGACCGAACCCGAGGCCGCCCTCCACGGCGAGGCCGTCGGCGTCGAGATCGGTGACCTGCGGCCCCGCTTCGCCGAACTGGAGGAGCACCTGCTCCGCCACGGCAAGGTGCGGCACTGGTCGGAGTGGTGGCACCAGTACGTCGAGGTCCCGCTCGGCGACAGCGACCACGCCACCTACCGCCAGGTCATGTTCCTCATCGGCAGCCTCTTCCGGCGCCTCGCCCCCGGCCAGGGGGAGCGGGTGCGCGTCGACGAGGACCGCGAGCGCTACATGTGGACCCGGATGCGTGAGCACCTCGCCGCCACCGGCACCGACCCGGCGGACTGCCTGTACGTGTGCGGCGCCTTCCACGCGGCCAGCCGCGTCGACGAGTTCGGCGTGCACGGCACCGGCGACTTCACCATCACCCCGCGGACGGCCACGACCTGGCAGTACGGGCTGATCCCGTCCAGCCACGCGGCCATCGAGGCGCAGTTCGGCCTCGCCTCGGGCTCGGTGTCGATCGCCGCGACGGAGTGGGCCAAGAACCTCAAGCGCACCGGGGTGAAGTCGTACCGCCTGGAAGGACAGGCCGGTACGAAGAAGCCGCGAACCACGAAGACGGCGGCGAAGGCCACCGCGGCCGAGCCCGTACCCGTACCGGCGGAGGACCGGCTCTCCGGCTTCCTCCAGCGGCCCCCCGTCCTCCACGGCCTCGACGAGGCCGAACTGCTCGGCTGGTCCGTGGACATCGTCCGCGCCGCCCGACGCAACGGGTACCTGGCCTCCACCGCCGACGCGATCGCCGTCTTCGAGACCTCGATCCTGCTCGCCGCCATGCGGGACCGGGCCAAGCCCACGCCGTACGACTTCCAGGACGCGGCGGTCACCTGCATCGAGAAGGACACCGTCCCCGGCCGGCGGGACGTGCGCCGACTCGTCGAGATCATGATGGGCGGCGACCGGATCGGCCAGGTCGGCTACGACGCCCTGCCGCCCCTCGCCCGTGACGTGCACGACCGGCTGGCGCCCCTGGAACTGAACCTCCAGCAGCGCGGCGTACGGCGCGCCCTGCTCGACATGGCGTCCAAGCCCGAGCTGCGGGCCTGCTCGGACGTCCTGTGGATGCTGCGCCGACTGCTGCCGCCCGGCGCCGCACGCACGGTGATGGGGGAGCGGCGGCTCGGCGAACGGTCGATCCAGGAGTCCTGGGACCTGTCGCTCGGCACCCACCAGCGCGCCCTCATCGAGCTGGGCTACGAGGGCGTGAGCCTGGAGCAGGTGCTGGAGCAGCGCCTGCGCCGTATCGCGTACGGACCGCAGGCCACCACGGCCGAGGTCCTCGCGGCCGTCGAGGACGCGACGCTCTTCCTCGGCGGCCGACGCCTCGCCGACGAGCTGGGGACGCGGGCCCTCGACGTCCTGGCGGGCGAGCGCACCGTGGACGGGGCGCCGGAGGTACTGCGCCGGGTGCGCGGCCTCCTGGCGTACTACCGGACCAGCGAACCGGTCCTGCCGCCGTGGATCGAGTCCTTCGTCAGAACCGGGTACGCGCACTACTGCACGCTGCTGCCGACGGCGTTCCGCGACGAGGACGCGACCGTGGGCCAGGTGGCGGCGATGCTGGGCTTCCTGTTCAGCATGGAGAGCCTGGCGCTGTCACTGGGCTGCGACCGTACGCAGCTGGAGCTCGCCGTCGCCCAGTCGCACCCGCGGGACCCCGCGAAGACGGCGCTGCTGTGGGCGGCCCAGGTCCAGCTCGGCACCCTCTCCCGGGGCGAGCTGCGCGGGCGCTGCGACGAACTCCTCGGCAACCCCCTGGTGGTGCCCTCCTACCCCCGCTACCTCAGCGGCTTCGTGCACGCCCTGGAGCCGGTACCGGGACTCGCCGACGTCGTCGTGGAAGCCGTGTCGAACGCCTTCGGACGACTTCCCGACCCCGTGCTGCTGCCGTGGCTGCCCACGCTCATCACCACGCTGCGGTCGAACGCCGCCGAGCTGGCCCCCCTGCTCATCCGCGAGGCGGGGCGGATCTTCCCGGCCCGGCTCGCGGCCCTGGACGCCTGGGTCCCGCCGTGGCACGAGCAGCCGGTGGAGCGGACGCCCCTGGCGACCGCCCCGCCACGCGGCGCGGCGCTGCTTCCCCTCCACCCGGAGACCTGCGACGCGGTCGCGGACCTCATGGGCTGTACGGACGGCTGGGCCCCGGCGGACGGGCCGGCCACCGGCCCGACCGGCGCGGCGCTGCTGTTCACCCACCGGGCCGCCTGTGACGCGGTCGCGGACCTGCTGGGCTGCGGCGACCCGTGGACGCCGGCCGCCCAGGACCTCCGTCCGCCGTCCCTGACGACGAGTCACCCGGCCACGGCCCATGCGGTGGCGGCCCTCCTCACGACGGTGTGACACCGCACCCCTCGCACCGCGGGCTCCGGACACCGCACACGTCACCGGCCGCCGGGTCGTCGAGCCCCGGCGGCCGGTGAGGGAAGGCGATCGTGGGGCGGATCAGTCGTCGAGGGCGTCCAGGACGGGCCCGAGGTCGACGAACTTGAAGTTGGTCGCGGGCCGGTCACCGTCGCCGGGGGCGTCGTGCCCGTCCTGCACGACGAGCAGTCCGCGCGGGTACGCGGATCCGAGGGGTGCGTTCAGGGCGGCGGCGCCGTCGCATTCCTCCGAGCCGTCGAGGGCGCTGTTCGCGGGTGCGACCCGGAAGCCGCCCTCGTACTCGTTGCGGTCCCCGAGCTCCCGGTCGTAGGCGGCGAAGGTGTTGTCACCCTGGCTGGAGGCGAGCAGGTATCCGTCGCCGTCGGACTCGGTGACCAGGGTCAGGCCCTCGACGTCCGAGGAGATCCTGTTCCCGCCGAAGCCGGGGTCGGCGCCCGGCGTGCACTCCTCGGTCTCCTCGTCGTAGACGCCGGGGACACCGAACTCGCGGACCTTGTCGAGAAGCTTCGGCGTGCCGGTGAGGTCGGCGCGCAGCCGCCAGATGCCGATGTCCTCCTGGCCGGCGTAGAGGGTGCCGTTGGCGGGGTCGACGACCATGCCCTCGACCTGCGGCAGCTCGCCGGGCTCGCCGCACGGGGCCCACGACGTGCCGTCGGGCAGCCGGAAGGTGGCCGGGAGGTCCAGGGTGCGGATCGTGCGGTACGTGACCTTGCCGCCCGCGGCGGGGAGCAGTTCGAGCAGCGCGATGCCGGTCCGCTCACGACGGCTGACCAGGGCGAAGGACTTCCCGGACGCCGGGTCCGTCCAGGTCGCCAGACCGTACGCGGTCCGCTGGTCGTTGATCTCGGCCTGGTCCCGGGAGAAGACGGCCGGGGCGGCGGGGTCGGTGACATCGGTCAGCGGGCCGCCGGCGCGGTCGCGGTCGATGCGGTAGAACCGCAGCCGGTCGTGACCGCGGTCGCTGGTCACGGCCAGATCGGCGCGTCCCGAGGAGAGCCGCAGCCCCTGGACGAGGTCCACGTTGTTGAACCGGCCCGGAGCGTCGTCCGGCCCGGCGGCAGGCGGCGCGGCTATCGACTGCACCAGGCGTGCGTCCAGGTCGTAGACGCGCAGCCCGCCCTCCTTGGCGGTCGCGACGACGAGGCTGCGGCCCGGAGCGGCGGCGTTGCGCCAGATGGCGGGGTCGTCCGCGTCGGCGTTGCCGCCCGCGTCGTCGTCGTGCAGCACCGGCGTCTCCGCGCGGGGCGTCACGACGGGCAGGGAGGCGCCGGAGCCACGGTGGTGGGCCTGGGCCGGCACGGCCAGGGCCGCGGCCGCGAGCGCCGAGGTCACGACGAGCACGAGTGACCGGGCGGTAGGGGGGTGAGTCACGCGAGTCTCCTCAGGAGGGGGGCTTGTACGTCCTGCGTGAGCGTGGTGCCCCTCCGTGTCGGTACGGCGGCCACCGTCCGGCCCGACACCCGAAGTCCAGGTGTACGCCCGATGAACGACAGAGCGGGCCGCGACTCCCGTCGCGGCCCGCTCACGTCCCTATGCCTGGGCCGTCAGGCGGGGTTCTTCACGTCCGTCAGGTAGTTCGCGCCGATGAGGCAGTCGCGCATCTCGTAGCGGGGCGCGACGGACCCGGTCCAGCGGAGGAAGCCGGTCGCCCCGGTCGCGGCCGACATGTCGATGAACCGGCAACCGTCGTACAGGACCTTGCCGTTGGTGGTGGCGGTGGAACCCGTCCCCACCCGGTGCGAGCCCATGAGGCCGCAGTCCACGTACCGGACCATCGGACCCCGGGCGCCGTTGGCGTTGAAGTCGTACACGTGCGTCACCGCGTCCGGAGCCCAGGACTTGAAGCTCAGAGCGGTGTCGTCGCACGACTCGAAGGTGATGTTTCCCTTGTACCACCGGGAGTCGATCACCTTGTGGCCGACACCGCGCAGCTCGAACCGGATGCCCTGCGCGTACAGACGCGAGACCGAGTCGGCCCGGGTGGTGGCGTCGGCGGTCAGCTCGAAGAACGTACCGGTCGACGCGGCGTCCGTGAGGATGTAGGAACCGCCGATGAAGTTCATCGAACCGCCCCGGTTGTTCCTCACGAACACCCCGGACTGGTACTCCACCTTGCAGTCACGGAACCAGTAGTTGAGGAACTGGTCCTGCTGCGTCGCGGACGACGTCATCCCCATGACGAGGAAGGCGTCGGAGTACGAGCCGCCGACCTGACAGTGGTCCCAACCCATCTCGCTGTTCAGGTTGGACGTGGTCGCCGGGCCGTCCAGGCCGATGCCGCGCTTCCAGCTGCCGCGCCACTCGACGTCGGTGTACCAGGTGTCCTGGACGCCGTAGTCGGCCGACGAGTAGGCGTAGTTGAAGCTCGACGTGGCGTTGGTGCTGGTGAACGTCAGCCCGGAGATCCGGATGTTCTTGTAGCGCTGGTAGTTCGTCCACAGCGTGGTGTCGTTCGCCGCGGGCGAGTACACGATCCGCGACAGCCGCTTGCCGTAGCCGGTGATCGACACGCCGTCGACGATGCCCCCGTTGCCCTCGCCGTTGACGTTCGGGAGGAGCGAGTCCGGCTGGGTCAGGAGATACGTGCCGGGCGGGACGACCAGCACCTTCTTCGGGATCGCCCCCGAGATCGGGCCGGGCTGGAACGAGGCCAGCACCTCGGCGGCGGCCGCGCGGAACGCGGCGTCACTCGGGGTGGCACCGGTCGGGTCCGCACCCTTGCTGATGACGTCGACGCTGTACGGGTCGTCCCCGGAACCCGCCGCGTACGCCGTGCCGCTCCCCATCGCCACCGCTCCGGCCGCGACGCCGACTCCGGCGGTCGCCATGCCGCGCATGACGGAACGGCGGTCCATGCCTCTGGTCATTTCTTTTTCCCCCAAAGCAATGATCATGAAAAAGACATGACATAGGAACACGGCGGAGTTCCGAACGCAATCGAATTCCTATTTCGCCGGGCGGACCTCCCCGGGAACCACTGGATCCCGCCGGGCGCCTTCGGCAGCTCCTCTCCGGTCACCCCGGCGTGAGCCGCGCCGTCGCATGTAACGTGCCACGGAACGGAGTTACCGCGTCGAGGCGAGCCCAGTCGAGCCGGGAGGGTCGGGGGAGGGGCCGGCGATCATGGCGCTCGGCGCGCTCACCACGTTCCTGTTCGGGGTGGGCGACGGCGCCACCGGGGAGCTCGGCAAGCAACTGGCCCTCTCCACCGGCGCCTTGGCGAGACGGACCCTCGGCCGCGCGACCCCCCTGCCGCCCGACCCGGCGGGCCGGGCGGAACTGTCCAGCCCAAGGAGTCGGCACGAAAGGTGTCACTCCGAGGCGACCGACGTCCCTTCGCGCCAGGCCGTCTCCACGGCCGCCGGGATGTCCGTGACGGGGAACTGCACGTGGCGGACGGTCCGTTCGCGGTCCAGGACCAGGATCGCCCGCTTCAGGCGGAGGGCCTGGCCCGCGCGGAACGTCGGCAGCCGGAGCGCCGCCGACAGCCCGTTGTCCATGTCGGAGAGGAGCGGGAAGGGGATCTCCTCGGCCGCGGCGAACGCCCGCTGTTCGTCCGGGCGTTGCGTGCTGATGCCGCGCACCGCGACGCCGGCCGCCGTGAACCTCTCGTGCGCCTCCCGGAACAACCGGTTCTCCAGGGTGCAGCCCGCCGTGCCGGGGATGTCGAGCCAGTCGTCGGGGAGCGGGCCCGGCCGGCCGGTCGCCGGGTAGCAGAACAGGACGGTGGCGCCGGCCCCGGCGTCGACCGGGTCCAGCGCCGTACCCGTGTGCGCGGGCAGGGTGAGCCGGGGCAGCCGGGTGCCGGGCAGGTCGTGGACGCGGTGGGCCTCGGCGCTCCGCTCGTCGGCGGACGCGGTGAGCGAACCGTCGCCGAGCAGCCAGCGGTCGGCCCAGTCCTGCATCGAGACCAGGACGGGGAGCAGCGCGCGCCCGGCGTCGCTGAGCCGGTACTCGAACCGGACCGGCCCCTCCTGGTACGGGACCTTGTCGAGGACTCCGCTGTCGACGAGGTGGTTCAGCCGCTCGGTGAGGACCTTGCGGGAGATGTCCAGCTCGCGCTGGAGCTCGTCGAAGCGGTGCCGCCCCCGTGCCGTCTCGCGGACGAGGAGCAGGCTCCACCAGTCGCCGACGACGGCCGCGGCCTGGGCGATGGCGCAGGCGGCGTCGCGGTCGGGCACCGCTCGTGCCATGACGTGTCCTCCTCGTTCGGGCGACCGGTCCGTGTCGGATCCGTGTCCGGTCCGTAGGCGATCCATCTTGCGCCATCGAGTGAGTTCCCGATAGAAACTCATTGTAAGTTCCCAATGGGAACTCGCTCGGTTCCACTATTTTCGGGGGAGGGATCCGTTTCATGCCCATCGTCTGGGCAACCGCCTGGCGCACCTGGCAGATGACCCGCCGCGCCTACCCGTGGACGTACGCCGTCGGCACCGTCCTGCCCGCCGCGCTCACCATCGCGCTCGCCTATCTCGGCTTCCACGCCATCGGCGGCGGAGCCGTCGGTGACGACTTCGCCGCAGGCAGCGGCACCACCGCCTATCTCGCCTACATCGTGGTCGGCACGACCGCCTTCCACTTCGCCGTACGGATGATCCTCTGGTCCGCGAAGGCGCTCATCACCGAGCAACGCCAGGGCACCCTCGGCGCCCTGCTCATCGCCCCCGCCGGCCGTCTCCCGTACCTGATCGGCTTCACCGCCTTCGCGGTGCTCAGCAGCGTCCTCGAGTTCCTGACCCTCGGCCTGGTCGTCGGCGTCCTCGGCATCACCGTGCCGGTCTCCTCCGTGCCCGGCGCGCTGCTCGGCGGCCTCGCGCTGATCGGCGCCGTCTTCGCGCTCTCGGTCGGCCTCGGCGGACTGATGATCGCGGCCGGCGAGGCCCACATCTCGCAGAACACCGTCTTCATCGTGCTCGGCCTGGTCGGCGGCTTCACCTTCCCCCGCGACTACCTGCCGGAGCCCGCGCGGTGGTTCGCCGAACTGCTCCCCACCACCTCCGCCATGGACGTCCTGCACGGCAGCTTCACCGGCGGCCAGTCCCTCCCCGAACTCCTCCCGCGGCTCGCCGTCTGCGCCGTCCTCACCTGCGCCTATCTCCTCCTGGGGCTGGCCTACCTGCCGCGGGCCGAGGCCCGTGCCGTCGAAAGGACCTACTGATGACCACGGCGATCGAAGTACGCGGCCTGCGCAAGGACTTCCCCGTACGGGACAAGGGCATCCTCGGCCCCCGCACCCTCAAGCGCGCCGTCGACGGTCTCGACCTCGACATCCCGCGTGGCCGCGTCACCGGCCTCCTCGGCCTCAACGGTGCCGGCAAGACCACCACCATCAAGATCCTCGCCACCCTCCTGCGCCCCAGCGCCGGAACCGTCCGCGTCGACGGCCTGGACGCGGTCACCGACGCCCGTGCCGTACGCCGCCGCATCAACCTCATCGCCGGCGGCGAGCGCATGGTCTACACCCGCATGACCGGCCGCGAGAACCTCTGGTACTTCGGTCAGCTCTACGACGTCCCGAAGGCCGAACTGCGCCGCAGGACCGGCGAACTCCTCGACCTCGTCGGTCTGACCGACGCCGCCGACACCATGGTCGAGAGGTACTCGCGCGGCATGACCCAGCGGCTCGCCATCGCCCGCGGCCTCATCAACCGCCCCGACTACCTCCTCCTTGACGAGCCGACCCTCGGTCTCGACGCGCCGATCGCCCGCGACCTGCGCCGCGTGGTCGCCGACCTCGCCGCGCACGACGGCACCGGGGTGCTGCTGACCTCCCACTACCTGGCCGAGGTCGAAGAACTCTGCGGCCATGTGTACGTGATCTCCGCCGGCCGCCATCTCGCCCAGGGCAGCCCGGCCGAGCTGAAGGCCGCGACCGGCAGCCACCGCACCGTCCGCCTGACCGTCACCGACCCGACCGAGCGCACCCGGGCCGTCGCGGAGGCCTTCGGAGCGACCCGCGAAGCACTGCCCGACGGGGGAGAGCTGATCACCCTGCGCCACCCCGACGACATGGCGGGACCGCTGACGGCGGCGGTGTTCGAGGCCGGCGGCTCGATCGGGGGCCTGGAGATCGCCGAGGCGAGTCTGGAGGACGCGATCATGACGCTGGCGGAGAGGGGCGAGGCGGGCCTCGCCGCCACCCCGGACACACCCCTCGCCGGGCCCCACTCGGCCCCGACCGCCCCCCGGGCCGCGACTGCCGGATCCGATGCCGAGATCGACGGATCCGGCGCGGCGATCTCCGGTCCCGATGCGGCGACTGCCGGGCCCGACAAAGCGACCGCCGACTCTGACGCGGTGGCCGTCGGCTCCGGCACCCCGGCCGTCGGCTCCGACCACGTGACCGTCGGAGCCAAGGGCGGCACCCGGTGAACCAGCTCCGCCACGCCCTGCGGGTCTTCGCCGCGGAAACGCTCAAGCAGCACCGCCGGCTCTTCGGCCAGCCGCTCGTCGTCTTCTCGATGCTCGTCTGGCCGGTCCTCCAACTGGCCACCACCTACTACACCCTGCGCCCCGTCGCCACGGCCTCCCGGGCCGCCGAGAACTGGCCGCTCGCCGCCGACCCCGAGCGCCTCCTCGCCTTCCTGGCCACCGGCACCCTCGCGTACGCCTTCTTCTTCTCCCTCGTCCAGAGTGCCTGGCACCTCTCCTTCGAGCGGACCACCGGCACCCTGGAACTGCTCTTCCTCTCCCCGGCCGGCCGGCTCACCCTGATGATCGCCAACGGCGCCGGCGCGCTGCTCCAGAACGCCTGGCTGCTCACCTGCTTCACCGTCGCCGCCCTGACCGGTTTCGGCACGCTGTCGGTCTCGGCCTGGTGGATGTACGGGATCGTCCTCCTGGCCCTGCTGATCCCGGCGGTGGCCTGGGGAGCGTTCCTCAACAGCCTCCTGGTGTTCTCCCGGGACTCGGCCTTCCTGTACACGATCCTCGACGAGCCGCTCTGGTTCGTCTCGGGCGTCCGGCTCCCGCACTTCGCCCTCCCGGCCGCCGTCCAGGTCGTCGGCGCGGTCTTCCCGCTCACCGGCAGCCTGCTCGCGGTCCGCGGCGCCCTGCTGGAACACCGCACCGTGACCGAACTCGCCCCGACCCTGCTCGGCCTCGGAGCGCTCAGCGCCCTGCTCCTCGCAGCCGCCGCGGTGATCCTCCGGGTGGGCGAGGCCCGCGCCCGGCAGACGGGCGCGCTGAGCCTGGTATGACGGGACCGTGCCCCGACAACGGCCCGTGACCGACCGGTCGCGCGCGGGCTGCGGGCGGTCACGAGACCCGTCCGGCCAGGCGCGTCATGGCCTCCTCCAGTTCGCGCCGCGCGCCGAACGGCACCAGCGCCGCGCGCCCGGGGACACGTACGCCTCCGGTGAGCGCGACCCGGGTCCGCCCTCCCTCGTCCACCGCCGCCATCCCGATCACCAGGAACCGGCTCTGCAGCCAGCACCAGCCGGGCCGCAGCACGCCGTGGAAGTGTGCCCGCAGCCCGTAGCGGCTGCGGGCGAGGGCCTCCACCCGGTCGCCTTCGTGCCGCAGGACCCGGACCGAGCGCATGTCGGGCTGGAACTCCCCGAAGCCGCCCTCCAGATCACCCATCACGTGCCAGACCCGGGGGAGGGGCTCGGGGAGCACCCGCTCGACGAGCTGGGCGCCCCGGACGCCGGCGACCATGACGCGCAACCGCCGCACGTCGTCGAGCAGCAGGCCGGCCCTGTCCTCGTCGCCCCGGTTGCCCTCTTCGCTCGCCTTCACGCCGACCACGCCTTTCGGAAACTCTGCCGGGCCCGGTGCAGCCGGGATTTCGCCGTGCCGGGCGGTACTCCCAGGAGCGCCGCCGCGGACTCCTCGTCCATCCCCTCGACGTCCCGCAGCACCAGGACGGCCCGGTGCGCGGGCGACAGCCGCGCCAGGACGTCGTCGATGTCGGCGGCCAGCTGCGGATCACCCCGCTCCGGTACGTCGGCGAGCTCGGCCGGCCGCGCCCGTCCCGCCCGCTTCGCCACCCGCACCGCCTCCCGTACGGAGATCGCCCGCACCCACCCGTAGAGCGCCTCCGGCTCCCGTAGCGAACGCAGCGAGGTGAACACCGCGACCAGCGCCTCCTGCGTGGCGTCCGGTCCGTCGTCCAGTGCGATGGGCCGGCAGATCCGGGCGATGTACGGGGTGAGGTGGTCGAGCAGGTCGTGCAGGGCCAGGGTGTCGCCGCGCCGGGCGGCCCGGGCGAGCGCGACGCCCGGGTCGACGGGGTCAGCGGGCGGCACGCAGCGCCGCCCATCCGAAGGCCAGGCACAGGGGTGTGTACACCAGGGCGTTCAGCCACGGGAACGCCGCACCAGAACCGTCCCTGCCGACCACGATCCACACCAGGCCGACCGCCCCGCGGAGCAGCATGCCGACGGCGACGGCGGCCGTGACCAGACGCGGGATGCCGCGCCGACGACCGCCCTCGTGTGCGCGGAGGGCGACGGCGAAGGCGGCGAACCCCTCAAGGGCCGCCAGGGGCAGCACCACGGCCGGCCCGAAGGACACGACGCTGCCGAGGACGGCGAGCGACAGGGCCCGCTCGTCGGCGGCCGGCCAGGTCAGGCCGGTGGCCCAGTAGAGGTGCACCAGTGCGAGGACGGCGAGCAGTGCGGCGACGGCCCGCCCGCCCGTGATCGTCCGAGACCGCTCGATGTCGATGATCGCCATGGGATTCCCCTCCGTTCCGAGGCCGGCGCAGCAACGCGCCGACACCCCGAGGAGGGTCCGTCCCGTCCGGACGTTCCCTGTGATCCGGCTCACATCGGTGGATCCGGGACGGCCGGGAACGCGGACGACCCGTGGGCCTTGGTCCCGTCCGCTCGAGTTCGGACGGGAGCCGGCCGGATTACCGGCGGCCCACGGGTCGGGTGACTGCGTGGTTTTCGGCAGATGACCTGCCGAGGTGCACAGAGTGCGACGGCAGGCCGTTAGCCCGCAGTCACCTCACGAATCCGAAAAGAAACCATGTTCTCGGATCACCTCCTTTCAGCGTGTGCCCACAGCCTAGGAAAGCTCGGGGCGGCGCTCAAGCTATTTATTCGGGTCTCTTTTCCGGGCATGATCCCTCTCCGGGAGAGATTCAGCCGAGTTCCGCCGCCACCAGCGCCGCCGCGTCGGCGACCAGGGGGTTCACAGGAGCCGCGTCCTCCTGGAACCGCGTGGTCAGCACGGTGACCACGATCGGCCCGCCGTCCGGCGGCCAGGTGACGCCCGCGTCGTTGTTGCCGCCGTACCGTCCGCCGCCGGTCTTGTCGGCGAGGAGCCAGTCGGCCGGCAGGCCCTTGCGGAACCGTTCGCCACTGGTCGTGTTGGCGAGCATCCACCGGGTGAGCCGCTGCCGGTCCCGGCGCGGGAGCACGTCGCCGAGCAGGAGGCGCCCGTAGGTCCGGCCGATGGCGCGGGGCGTCGTGGTGTCGGTCTCGCGCCACGGCTCCGCCGAGTTCAGCTCGGGCTCCCAGCGGTCGAGCCGGGTCGTACGGTCGCCGATCGACCGGGCGAACCGGGTGACGGCCGTCGGACCGCCCAGCTCGCGAAGGAGAAGGTTCGCCGCGGTGTTGTCGCTGTAGCGCAGCGTGGCGTCACAGAGCTCGGCGACGGTCATCCCGTTCGCGAGGTTCTCCGGCAGCTCGGTCCTGGGGGACCAGCCCGACCGCTCGACGTCCGCCGCCGTGTACCGGATGCGCCGCGCCAGGAACGTGCCGTCGTGGTCGAGGTCGCGCAGCACGGCCGCGACGGCAAGGGTCTTGAAGACCGAGCACATCGGGAAACGCTCGTCGGCGCGGTACGCCACCGAACGCCCGGTCCGCACGTCGTGGGCGAACACGCCGAGCCGCGCGGAGTGCCGCTCCTCCAGCGCCCGAAGCCGTGCGAGGAGGTCGTCCCCGTCGGGCGTGGAGGCGTACGCCGTCCCGCCGAGCGGTAACGCGACCGCGAGCGCGGCACCGGTGCCGAGGCCGAGCGCGGTGCGACGGGACGGGCTGAAACCTGTGATGGACAAGGTGATTCCCTTTCCGGAGCGATCACTTCACAGGGAAACACGCACAGGCGTCGCCGACCGGTTTCGACGCCGGCACCGGAGTTTCGTGAATCCCCAGGTCAGCCGATGCGTTCAGGAACGTTCGTGCTCTCCTCGTACGAACGCGGCTTGGCCGAGCGACCATTGACGGGAACGAACTTGCAGGTCGAGCAGGTCGAGCAGGTCACCCCGGTCCTCACCGGGTGTCGATGTCGAACTAGTCTTCGCGCCATGGCTTTGCGACCCGAAGAGTTCTACGACCACGCTCTTGCCGCTGCCGATGGTGAGCGTCGGCTCCCGCTCGCGCGCATGACGGGGTGGACCATCAGCCCGTTCGAAGCGGACGGATTGCGCGTCTCGCCCCTGCGCCCTCCCGTGCTGCCCGAGCCTCCACGACACGGGGAGGACCCGTCGGACTGCGAGTCGTGCCGTGACCGAGGCGACGGGATCTGGTTCAACGAACGTTGGCGGCTCACCCGGATCACGGGAGTCGGTGTGCCGCTGGTGCTCATGCTGCATCCGATCGAGCACTACGACATGGCGGACCTGCCCGACGAGCTGGCAGCCGAGCTGGGTGTCCTGTCCACCCACATCGTCCGCCACGTGCAGGCCCTGCCGCACATCTCGCGAGCCCACGTCTACCGCATCGGGGACGGAGGCGCGCATCTGCACATCTGGTTCTTCGCCCGTCCCGAGGGTCAGAGCCAGCTGTTCGGATCATGGTTGCCCGTCTGGGACGATCTGCTGCCGGAATACCCGGCGGATGTCGCGGAGGCGGACGCGGCGATCGTGGCAGACGCCTTGATCGCCTCAGTCGGAGGGCGTCGGTCGGCTGCCGGCGAATCGCCGCACGACTGATCTGCCGGTGAGCGCCAAGGCTCAACCTCGGCGCTCACCGTGGCTCGTCGTTCGAGTCGCTGGTGGACACGGCTTCGAGAGGCGGGCGGCCCCGAGCGGCGGGGGCGCCGCCGCCGACGGCCCCGCCGACGTCAGTCGTCGCGCCCCTGCCAGGTCGTGATGCAGGCTTCGTTGCCCTCGCCGTCCGCCAGGACCCAGAAGGCCGGGGCCCGGTTCTCGGACACAAGGCGGCCGCCCGCCGCCAGCGCGGCGTCAATCCTCCGCTGCGCCTCGTCGTGCGGAACACAGACGTCGAAGTGGATGCGATTGCGCTGCGGGCGCGTGCCGTCCATCTGCTGGAACCAGATCGCGGGGCCCTGCCCGAGGGGATCGACGAGCGGATCGCGGGGTCCTTCGGCGCCCGGCTCGTCCGCGTACCCCAGCACCGCCTTCCAGAACGGCCTGATCGAGGCGATGTCGAGCGCGTCGATCGCCAGCTCCATGAGCTGGACCGACCGCGGCGCGCCCGTCGCGACCTCGGGCTCGGTGCGCAGCCCGAGCCGGCCGACAGCGGTGGAGACCCGATGCGCGAGGTCGACGTCCCGGGTGGTGACGGCCGCGTGCTCCGAGGACTGCAGGGTGAGCAGGACCCGCCCGCGCCGGACGTCGAGGACGAGGTGCCGGTCGGCGTCGTCACCGCAGGCCGCGACGGCGAGCGTCGCCACCTCGGCCGCCCGCATCAGCGACTCGACGGGGACCGCCGTTCGTAGGCTGCCCAGCAGATAGCGCCATCCCAGATCACCGACCGCGGCCGAGGCACGCGACCCCGTCAGTCTCGTCTCCATGGCGGGCATTCTCCCCGCCACGGACACCGGGTGATGCGGCATCGGAGAAATGTCAGTGCCCGCCGAACGCCCATGCCTCGATGTCGCGGTACCGGATCGGCCCCGGGCCGCGGCCGAAGTTGCTGCCGACCAGGTGGAGCCGCTCGGCCCGCCAGGGGCGACCCGTGAAGCCGGCCAGTCCGGCGGCCACGTCCACGACGCTCGACTGATCGTCGCGGCGGGCGCGGGCCAGCGTCAGATGGGGGCGCAGCGGCCGGTCCTCGAAGGGGACACCGCATTCCTTGACCACGGTGCGGACGTCGGTGGCGAGCCGGTGCAGTCCGTCGAGGTCCCCGTCGATGCCGCTCCACAGCACCCGCTCGTCGAAATGCCCGCCACCCCGCAACGCCAGTTCCACCGGCCCCCGGGACGCCGCGAGATCGGCGAGCGGCGACCGAAGCAGGGGCACCGTCGTGACCGGCAGTTCCCCGAGGAAGGCCAGGGTGATGTGCCAGTCCTCGATACGGTTCCACCGCATCCGCGGATACGCGTCGTAAGCGGGGCTCAGTACCCGCTCCAGCTCGGCCTTCGCCTCGTCGGGCGGAGCGAGGGCGATGAAGACGCGCACCGTCGCCGCCCGGTCCTGCTCGTCCCCACCGGGCTCCGCCCCCTGTCCCCGCGCCTGAGTCATGTTCCGTTCCCTGCTCGCCCTACTCGCCTTGCTGGCCCTGCACCCGGCGAGGCCGGTGGCCGTTTCCGATGCGAGGGTACGCGGTGTCCGAGCCGCCCCCGCTGCCGGGGACGACGGCTCGTACCCCCTCGCACGGGGGGGACCCTCCCCCTCGGACCGGACCTTCAGCGCGCGAACAGGGCGCCGACGAGACGCTGGGCGACGGCCGGGCCGCCGTTCCCGGACGGGAGCGAGGTGCCCGTCGCGTAGACCGCGCGCAGGTTCAGGTCGCGGGTGGCGAAGACACCGCTCCGGTACCCCATGTCCGAGCCCGTCTTGCCCCACAGGACCGAGCCGTCCGGCAGCGGCGTGTACATCAGTCCGACGCTGAAGCAGGCCGTGCCCTTGGCGGGCCCGATGGTGCAGTTGGAGGTGCCGGCGTAGGGCAGGGGCTTGCCGTCGGGGCCCTTCGGTATCGCGAACAGCTCCGCGGCCTGGGCCGGCCGCAGCAGTCGGCCGTCGAACAGGCCTCTGATGAAGCGGTCCAGATCGCCCGTGGTGGAGGTCATGCTCGCGGGCAGCCCGCCCTGCACATTGACGTCCACCAGCTCGCCGTCGCTCCCCGGCTGGTAGCCGGGCAGGTAGGGGCGGGGCACGGGCGTGCTGCGGCCGGGCACGGTGGCCCGTGTCTCGCGCATCTTCAGCGGTTCGAGGATGCGGGCCGTCACCTCCTGCTGGAACGAGTGCCCGGTGATCTCCTCGATGAGCTTTCCGGCGACGCGGTAGCCGAAGGAGTTGTACTCCTGCCGGGTGCCGGGGCTGAAGCGCGGGCCGGGAGCCTGCCTGCCCTCGGGGCGGAGCGTCTGCCTGATCACCTCGTCGAAGGTGACGTAGTCGAGTCGGCGCTCGATGTCCTCGTCCGGGGACGAGGAGGCCGGGGCACCCTCGAACTCCTGGGGCAGGCCGCTGGTGTGGTCGAGGAGCTGTCGTACGCCGACCGGCTCCTTGAACAGGTCCTCCGGCAGTAGCCCGGGCAGATAGTCCTGAACACTCCGGTCCAGGTCCACCCGGCCCTCGGCGGAGAGCTGGAGCAGGATCACGGCCTCCATGGGCTTGCTGATGCTGCCGATCCGGAAATGGGCGTCACGACTGAGCCGCTTCCCGGTCACCACGTCCCCCGACGTCCCCCGCCAGGCCTCTCCATCTCTGTGCACCTCCGCCAGGACACCCGCGGTCCCGTCCTCCGGGCGCACGGTGATCGCCTCGCGCAGGGCAGCACGGTCCAGGCCGGGGGCGGCAGGGCCCGGACCGCCCCCGGTGGCGGCGAGCACGGGAGCGGCGACAGCGAACGTCATCGCGGAGGCCAGGGCCAGCGACAGACAGAGCGGCAGGGACGAGGAACGACGCATAGGGACTCCACAGGGCAAGCGGTGATCAACTTCTTCGATTCTGCCCTCCCGGCCGGCCCGCTTCGCCAGGGACCACCCCCGGCTTCACCCTGAACCATCCCTGACACCACATCAGGGGATTGGTTCGCGCCACCACATGGCCGATTCAGAAGCAACCACCGCCCCACCGTCCCCGCGACGCCCCGACACAGGGATCACTCCCCGTGCGCTCCCTCGCGGGAGTGGTTCAGGAGGGCCGGTGAGCGTAGTTCGGCACGGCCCGCCGGAGCGGGGCGCACTCCGGCACGAAGCTGTGCGCTGCTCCCCGTACACCACGAAGACGGAGGTTCGTACGCAGATGACCCACGTACAGCTGAGACCGGCGGAACGGCGTCGCAGGCCCGGCGGCAGAGCCGGGGTGCCGGCCGTGCTCGGCATGGCGCTCGTCCTCGCGCTGCCCGGCACCGCGCTCGCGGCCCCGGGCGACCTGGATCCGACGTTCGGTCCCGACGGCCGCGTGACGACCCCGATCACCGGGTACGCCGAAGGCCACGACATCGCACGGCAGGCCGACGGCAGGCTCGTCGTCGTCGGTGTGAGCGAGGCGGGCTTCGCGCTCGCCCGCTACAACACCGACGGTGCCCTCGACACCACCTTCAGCGGTGACGGCACGGTGACCAGTGACTTCGGCGGCGGCGGTCACACCGCCAACGCCGTCGCGATCCAGCCGTCCGACGGAAAGATCGTCGTGGCGGGCACCACCGAGGTGATCGCGGAGGAGGGCGGCGGCTGTTGCTTCTTCTCCGTGGCCCGTTACAACACCGACGGCAGCCTCGACACGGGCTTCGGCGACGGCGGCCTGGTGCGCGTCGAGGAGTTCGGCGGATCCGCGGACGGCGCGGACGTGGCCGTCCAGCCGGACGGCAGGATCGTCGCCGCGGGCAAGGGCGGCGGCGGAGGCTTCGCGCTCGTCCGCCTCGGCACCGACGGCAGTCTCGACCCCACCCTCGGCGGCGACGGAGCGGTCGTCGCGGGCTTCACCCCCACCTCGCCCCAGGACGGCGGTGGCATCGCCCGCGGGATGGCCCTCCAGCCGGACGGGAAGATCGTCTCGGTCGGCTACGTGGGCAACACCGCCTTCGACATCGGCGTGGCCCGCTACAACGCCGACGGCACCCTTGACACCTCCTTCAGCGGTGACGGCATGGTGACCGCGGACTTCGGCGGTACCGAGTTCGGCAACGCCGTGGCCGTCCAGCCCGACGGAAAGATCGTCGCCGCCGGTTCCGGCGGACTCGGCTTCGCGGCCCTCCGCTACAACGCCAACGGCACCCCCGACGCAGGCTTCGCCACGGGCGGCCGTACGTCGGTCAACGCCCCCGGTGACGGCGGCATCGCGTACGGTCTGGCGCTCCAGCAGAACGGCAAGATCGTGCTCGCCGGGCGCGCTGACGACCCGAACAGTTCCGAGGCCAACGACTTCGGCCTGGCCCGCCTCAACCCCAACGGCACGGTGGACACCGGCTTCGGCGGCGACGGCTTCGTGGTGACCGGTTTCAACGACTTCGACGAGGCCCGGGGCGTGCTCGTCCAGCCCGACGGAAAGATCGTCGCGGCCGGGTACGGAGCGGGCTTCTCCTTCGCCCTCGCCCGCTACGAGGGCGGTGACGGTACGCCTCCGCCCCAGCCGAGGGCGGACCTGTCGGTGACGAAGGCCGGGACGACCACGGTGAGCATCGGAGACCGGGCCACGTACACGGTGACGGTCTCCAACTCCGCGGCGTCCACGGCCACCGCGACCGGCGTCTCGCTCTCGGACACGCTCTCCGGAGCAGGCGCGACCCTGATCTCGGCCGTTCCCTCGCAAGGCACCTGTACGACGACCACGACGGGTGCCACCTGCGCCCTCGGCTCCTTGGCCCCGGGTTCGAGCGCGATCGTCACGGTGACGGCCGAACCCCGGGCCGTCGGCACACTCACCAACTCGGTCGGTGTCAGCGGCTCGCCCCTGGACCCGATGCCCTCCAACAACACTGCCTCCGCGACCACTTCGGTGAACAACGCGCGCGCGTGCACGATCATCGGCACCAGCGGCGCCGACACTCTCAACGGTGGCTTCGGCAACGACGTGATCTGCGGCCTCGGCGGCAACGACACCATCCGCGCGAGCTACGGCAACGACACCGCCCACGGCGGCTTCGGCAACGACAACATCGACGGCGGTTTCGGCGACGACACCCTGAACGGCGGCGCGGGCAACGACACCCTGACCGGCTACTACGGCAATGACCGCCTCACCACCACCGACGGGGTCCTGGGCAACGACACCGCCAACGGCGGTGCCGGTACGGACACCTGCACCACCGACCCGGGCGACGCCCGCATCAGCTGCCCCTGACGCGCGTCCCCGGTCGGCCCCCGTTCCGGCCCTGCTCGCAGCCGATCAGCTCAGGTCGGTGAGCAGGTCGGAGACGGCGCCGGGGCGTCCGGGCCTCAGCAGTTTCTCGAAGACGGTGAGGACCAGTTCGTCGGTCTCGTCCAGAGGAAGGTGATCGTCGCGGCTGACGTGCCCGTCCCGCGGGCGGAAGCCGTGCTTGACGAACGACGCGATGCGGACGCCGTCCCGCATCGCGTCCGCTCTCTGCCCGTCCGTGTGCTGGAAGGCGTAGTCCCGGCCGTGGAGAGCGGCCCGCCCGGTCTTCTCCCGGCGACGCCCGTCGTCGGCACCGTCGCTGACGAACGCCTCCGGGTCGTGCGGACGCAGCGAGATCGCGGTCGGCTCACGGGCCGGCAGTGACGGCCCGTCGGCCTCGAACGCACGGTTCACGACCGCGTTCTGGCGCTTGGCGAACCAGCCCGTGAAGTGCTGGACCGGCTCGATGGGGACGGACGCCCGGACGCTGCCGGCCGCGTCGATCACGTCGGCGCGGGTGCGGGCTTCGTCGACGTCGATGCGCCAGCCGCTACGGGTGGGCCGACGCCAGAGGGGCATGTCAGTCATGCTCACAGCCTCTCAGACGAGGCGGGCCCCCTTCCCGCCCCGGCCGCCGCCAGCCACGCGTCCGCGAGGACTCGGTGGCCGAGCGGGCTCGGATGGACACCGTCCGGTGCGAGGGCCGCCGCGCCGTGCACCTCGGCGGCGCCGAGCAGCGCCAGGTCCGTGCGGACGACCGTCGCACCGTGAGCGGCGGCCGTCCGCAGCACGGCTTCCGTGCGGGGCGCGAGGTCCTCGTGCCACCTCTCCTGCTCCGGGGAGGCCGGGAGGAGGAACGGTGTCATGACGAAGAGGCGCGCGGCACACGTCTTCGCGGTGAGGGTGAGCAGGCGGTCGAGGGAGGCCTCGAACTCCGGTACCGGGCTGATCAGGCCGCGGTCGTAGCGGCGCCATGTGTCGTTGATGCCGATCAGCACGGTGACCACCGAGGGGGCGAGCCCGAGGACATCGGTGTCCCAGCGCGCCTCCAGGTCGTAGACCCGATTTCCGTTGAGTCCCTTGTTGACGACCGTCGCGGGGAAGGGCAGCGCCTCGGCGATCATCCGTACGTATCCCTCGCCGAGGGAGGTGGGATCCGCGCGGTCGCGGCCGGTGTCCGTGACGGAGTCGCCGACGAAGAGCAGCCGGTCGTCCCGGGTGAACCGCATGGACGTCTCCCCTCAGGCCTGTCGGAACGTCTGGCGCATGGTCCCGAGCCCGTCGATCCCGCACTCCACCACATCGCCGTGCCGCAGGTACGGCCGGGGTTCGGGACGGCCGAGGGCCACGCCGGCCGGGGTGCCGGTGTTGATGACGTCCCCGGGGTGCAGCACCATGAACCGGCTCAGGTAGCGGATGATCTCGGCGACGGGGAACACCATGTCCGCGGTCGAGCCGTGCTGGCGCTCGACTCCGTTCACCGTCAGCCGGAGCGCGAGCTTCTGCGGGTCGGGGACCTCGTCCGGCGTGACGAGCCACGGGCCGAGCGGATTGAACGTCTCGCAGCTCTTCCCCTTGTCCCACTGACCGCCACGCTCCAGCTGGAACGCGCGCTCGGAGACATCGTGCGAGACCGCGTACCCGGCCACGCACGCGAGTGCGTCCTCGTCGCTGTCCAGGTACCGCGCGGTCCTGCCGATCACCACCGCCAACTCGACCTCGTAGTCGGTCTTGACGCTGTCCCGGGGAATCAGCACCGTGTCGTGCGGCCCCGTGACCGTCCACGGGTCCTTCATGAACACGACCGGCTCGGCCGGGATCTCCGCTCCGGTCTCCTCCGCGTGGTCCCGGTAGTTGAGGCCGATGCACACCACCTTCCCCGGCCGGGCGACCGGCGCGCCGATGCGTACGCGGTCACCCGGGGCGTCCAGGGCCGGCAGGGATCCCGCGGCCACGGCCCCGGCGAGCCGGTCGAGCACACCGTCGGAGAGTGAGCGGTGGTCGATGTCGTCGGCGATGCCGGACGCGTCCAGGAGCCCACCGGCCCCGTCCAGGACCGCGAGGCGTTCCGCCCCCGCTTCCCCCACCCTCAGTACGCGCATGCCAGTCATCCTTCACGATAGACATCGGATGTATCGACTCGCGAATGCAAGCAATGCGGCGAACTTTTGTCCAGTCCTTCGACACGATCAGGTTTGTCCTCCGATGTATCGTGTGGCCCGCCGAAACCGCCACGCCCCAGGAGGCCGAGCCGATGGCAGCTGCGACGACGATGCCCAACGCCCTACTGGTCATGGAGGAGGAGCGCAGAGCCGATGTCTATCCGGCGCACGTCCTGGAGGACATCGGACGCCTGACACGTCGGCACGCTCCGCCGCTCACCCGGGAGGCTCTTCTCCGGGACCCCGGTGTACTGGAAGGGGTCGACGTGCTGCTCACCGGCTGGGGAGCGCCTGTGCTCGACGCGAAGCTGCTCGCCCACGCCCCGAGGCTGAGGGCGGTGATGGTGGCGGCCGGTTCGGTACGGCATCTGACGCCGCCGGAGTTCTGGGCCCGGGGCATCCCGATCGTCTCCGCGGCCAGGGCCAACGCCGTCCCGGTCGCCGAGTTCAGCCTGGCCCAGATCCTGCTCGGCCTGAAGCAGGTCCATCGCCTCGGCCGCGAGGTGGCGATCAGCCGCCGTTTCCCGCACAACCCCGTGGTGCCCGGGGGCTACGGCTCCCGCGTGGGCCTGCTCGGCCTGGGCGAGATCGGCCGGCTCGTCGCGGAGCACCTCCGGCACTTCGACGTCGAGGTCCTCGCCTGCGACCCCGTGATCGACCCGGCAGCCGCTCAGGAGCTGGGCGTCCGACTGACCGGCATCGAGGACCTGTTCGCGGCGTGCGACGTCGTGAGCGTCCACGCCCCGCTGCTGCCCGAGACCGAAGGCCTCGTGGGTGAGCGGCTGATGTCGCTGCTCCCCGAGGGCGCCACCCTGATCAACACGGCCCGTGGTGCGGTTCTGAACGAGCCCGAGGTGATCGGTGTGCTCCGCGACAGGCCCGACGTCACCGCCGTACTCGATGTGACCTGGCCCGAACCGCCCGACCCCGGTTCGCCGCTGTTCGCGTTGCCGAACGTCCTGTTGACTCCGCACCTCGCCGGCGCCATGGGCAGGGAACGCGCCCGCCTCGGCGAACTCGTACGCGACGAACTGCGGCGACTGGTACGAGGTGAGCCCCTGCGGCACGCCGTCGAACCGGCCGGCGCCGCGACCCGCGCGTAGCGGCGACACCCGGCGTGGCCTGATTCCAACGCCCCGACCTTCCATGTGCCCTCAGACATCGGATCTTTGATCGATGTCTGAGTCGCGCCCCGACGGGAGCGCTCCCGCCACCGAGGCGAAGCGCTTCACCTCCGACACCGCTCCCTGACTGCTCAAGCGGGCAATGAGCAAGTCGGCGCGGATGCGCCGCCGTACACCCTCCTCCGCCTCAACTCTTTTCAGTCATCGGACTATTGACCCTCGTTCGGCCGAGCGTTAGCGTCCCCGGCAAGCGCTTACAGGCCAGCTGCCGAGGGCGGCGAACAGGAGTTGTCATGCAGAGAACGCGATGGATCGGTGCGGGTTTTCTCGCCTCGGCGTTGGCCCTGACGAGCTGTACGTCCGGTCCTGCGGGGGTGGACGCCAAGCAGGACTCCAAGGCGGAGCTGGAGCTGTGGACCAGGACGACGCCCGGCGGACCCGGTGAGAAGGCGACGCTGAGGCTGGTCGCCGGCTTCGAGAAGGCCACCGGCCACAAGGTGAAGGTCACGGCGATCTTCGACGACTTCGAGACGAAGCTCCAGCAGCGCGCCGCCCAGCGGAAGCTGCCCGACATCGTCATGAACGACGTCACCCAGCTCGGCGCGATGCACAGCCAGGGCCTCCTCCGGGAGATCGACCTGAGCAAGATCAAGAGCAGCGGGGACCTCGTCGAGCAGGGGCTGAACTCCGGCAAGAGCGTAGACGGCAAGCAGTACGGCATCCCGTACTCCGCCCAGGCCGGCGCTCTCCTCATCCGCAAGGACTGGCGCGAGAAGCTGAAACTGCGGGCCCCGCAGAGCTGGGACGACCTCGCCGCGATGGCGGCCGCCTTCACCACCCGCGACCCCGACGGCAACGGCAAGCAGGACACCTACGGCCTCGCCGCCCCGCTGTCGACCAAACGCGGCTACGCCTCCTGGTACTTCTCCAACTTCCTCTGGGCCGCCGGGGGAGACTTCATCACCCCGTCGGGCCAGGGGAAGTACAAGCCGTCGATGAGCGGCAAGGAGTCGACGCAGGCCATGCGGTGGTTCCGCGCCCTCGGCTGCGACACGAAGGTCGTCCAACCCGGGGCCGTCACCATGGACACCCCGCCGACGAACGAGACGTTCGAGGCGGGCAAGGCCGGCATGTTCGTCGTCGGCCCCTACCTCATGCCCCGCTTCGACAAGTCCCTCGGCAAGGACAAGTACGAGGTCGTCCCCATGCCCAAGGGGCCGAAGGACGCCACCGTGCTCGCCGAGGGTGGCTCCGTCTACCTGATGGCCGGTTCGGAGAACATGGCCGGCCAGGACGCCTTCGCCGGGTACGCCATCTCCGCCGAGGGCCAGAAGCTCGGCATGGAGGGCGAGGACGGCTCCACCGTCCAGCTTCCCGTGAACAAGACGGTGGACGTCACCGAGGTCCGCCCCGACCCGCGCTGGAAGACGTACGCCGACGTCTACCGCTCCTCCGGGCGCTACGCCCCCTCCATCCCCAACTGGACCCCGGTACGCCAGACCACCGCCGAGACCGTCAACGCACTGATGGCCGACTGCTCCCTCGACCTGGGCGAGAAGCTGCGTGAGCTCGACACCAAGCTCGCCGCGATCCTCCAGGAGCAGGGAATCGCCGGATGACGAGCGTCGACCAGGTGAAGTCGGCCGCCGGCACGGCGACCGGCTCCACCCCGCGGGCACCGGGCGGGCGGGGGTCGTCGTCCGCGACAGGAGGAAGCGGGCCGCCCGCCTCCCGCCGCCCGAGGAACGGCCACGTGACGAGCCGTCGCATCAGGAACCGCCGCGCGGGCAAGTGGTGGACGCCGTGGCTCTTCCTCGCCCCCGCCCTGATCCTCTTCCTCTACTTCAAGTTCATCCCCATGGCCAGCGCGCTGACCATGTCCTTCCAGGACGTCCAGCCCTACCTCGGCAACCGCTGGGTCGGCGGCGAGAACTACGCCACCGTGCTCTCCTCCGACGGCTTCCGCGAGGCCGCCTGGCACACCGTCGTCCTCGCCGTCGGCCAGACCCTCGGGTCGATGCTGCTCGGCCTGACGCTCGCCCTCCTCATGGAGGGACAGGGCCGCAAGCTCGGCTTCGTCCGCTCGGCGGCCTTCCTCCCCGTGGTCGTGCCGATCGCGGTCGTGGCCGAACTCTGGCGGATCATGTACCACCCCACCGAGGACGGCATGCTGAACTCCCTCCTCGGCCTGGTGGGGTTCGGCCCGTCGGGATTCATCAACGACCCCGACACCTCGATGGTCTCCATCATGCTCACCGGCATCTGGCGGGGCGCTCCCTACGACATGATGATCTTCCTCGCCGGTCTCGCCGGAGTGGACCGCGGCCTGTACGAGGCCGCCAAGGTCGACGGCGCGTCCCGGTTCCAGCGCATTCGCCATGTGACCGTCCCCGGCCTGCGCGCCGTCCTCACCATCCTCTTCATCCTCGCCGCCATCCGGGGCCTGCGCGTCTTCACCGAGGTCTTCCTGCTCACCAACGGCGGCCCCGACGGCTCGACCGAGGTCGTCATGACCGTCATCTACAAGCTGGGCCTCGAACAGAACCGGCTCGGTGTCGGCGCCGCCGGAGCGGTCCTCCTTTTCCTGGCGACGCTGCTCCTGACGGTCGGCGTCCACCTGTTCCGACGGAGGGGTAACGAATGAGCGCGCCGACCGAGACCGCGCTGGGCCTCACCGAGAGCCGGAGCGCCGGCGGCCGCGTCCTGAAGGTCGTCACGTACGTCCTGGTCCTGATCGTGTTCGCGGGACCGCTGCTCGCCCTGCTCGTCAGCGCGTTCAACCACGTCAAGGACCCCACCCAGCTCAGCGTCGTCCCGTCCGACCCCACCGTCGACAACTTCACCGTCGCCTTCGACCAGGGCGTCCTGAAGTACCTCCTCAACTCGTTCTTCGTCGTCGGCTTCGGACTGCTGCTCCAGGTCGCCGTCTCCGTCCTCGCGGGGTACGCCCTGGCCAGGAAGCGGTTCCGGGGGATGACGCTGGCGTTCGTCGCGATCCTGGCGACGCTGATGCTGCCCGAGGAGATCCTGGCGATCCCGCTCTCCGTGATCCTCGCCGACCTGCCGGTCGTCCACATCAATCTGATCGGCTCCCTCGCCGGCATGATCGTCCCCGTCGGCGCCTGGGCGTTCTCCATCCTCGTCATGACCGAGTTCATGAAGGAGGTCCCCAAGGAGCTGGAGGAGGCCGCACGCATCGACGGCGCCGGAGACCTGCGGATCTTCGCCCAGATCATCCTCCCCATGTGCAAGCCCGCACTCGGCGTCATCGGCGTCTTCGGCTTCACGATGATCTGGGACCAGTACCTGCTGCCCCTGCTCGTGGCCACCGACTCCTCCTCGTACACCCTGCCGCTGGCCCTGCGCACGCTGCGGGTCGACCCCCTCGTCACCCCCGGCGTGGTGATGGCCGCGTCGCTGCTCGCCCTGCTGCCGTCCGTGATCGTCTTCCTCTTCTTCCAGCGCTCCTTCGTCCACGGTCTGTCCAGCGGCGCCCTCAAGGGGTGACCCGACCTTTCGAAAGGACCACCTCCCGTGATCCCGTCCGGCCTGATGTCCTTCCCGCTCACGCCGTTCACCCCCGACGACGAGGTGAACACCGGCGTGTTCGCCGACCACATCGAGGACCAGCTCGCCCACGGCCCGGCCGCGCTCTTCGTCGCCTGCGGCACGGGGGAGTACTCCTCGCTCAGCGCCCCCGAGTACGCCGAGATCGTCCGGCACGCCGTACGCGTCGTCGCCGGCCGCGTGCCCGTCTTCGCCGGCGCCGGGGGAGGCCTCGGCAACGCCAAGGCCGCCGTCGCCGCCGCGTCGGACGCGGGCGCCGACGGGATCCTGCTGCTGCCCCCGTACCTCGTCGGCGGCACCGAGGACGGCTACCTCGCGTACGTGGAGTCCGCCGCCCGCGCCGGCCGCCTCCCCGTCCTCGTCTACCGGCGCGGCCTGGCCAGAATCGCCGTGTCCACCGCACTGCGCCTGCTCTCCGTGCCCCAGGTCGCCGGGATCAAGGAAGGCAACGGCGACCTGGACCTGATGGCACGCATGGTCACCGCCGTACGCACCAGCGGCCACCCCCGAGCCGAGACCTTCGCCTTCCTCAACGGCCTGCCCACCGCCGAGGTCAGCGCGGGCGCCTGTCGGGCCATCGGCATCCGCGACTACTCCTCCGCCGTCCTCTGCTTCGCCCCCGACATCGCCCGCGCCTTCCACACGGCCCTCACGACCGGCGACACCGCCACCACCGGCCGCCTCCTCGCCGAGTTCTACCTGCCGCTGACCGAGCTCCGCGACCAGGTCCCCGGCTATGCCGTCTCCCTGGTGAAGGCCGGAGCCCGTCTGCGCGCGCTCGACGTCGGCCACGTCAGAGCGCCCCTCGTGGACGCCTCCCCGGACCACGTCGACCAACTGCGGGACCTGCTCGACCGGGGACGGAGCGCCCTCGCGAACATCCCCGGCGCCGGGGCCAGGAGCACCGTGGCGGTGGGATCGTGAAGGTCACCTCCGTCGTCGTCACCCCCGTCGCCTTTGCGGACCCGCCGCTGCTCAACGCCGTCGGCGTCCACGAGCCGTACGCCCTGCGCGCGGTGGTGGAGGTCAGGACCGACACCGGCGCGTACGGCCTGGGCGAGAGCTACGGCGACTCCGCCCACCTCGAACTGCTGTACGGCGTCGCCGACGAACTGCCCGGCCTCGACCCCTTCGACCTCAACGAACTGTCCCGGAGGGTGGTCGACGCCGTCGGCGGAAGGGTCGCCCGCGACGCCCACGGCCTCATCGGAGACGGCGGGGCGGCCAAGACGCTCGCGAGCGTCACCTCCCCGTTCGAGGTCGCCTGCCACGACCTCCAGGGCAAACACCTCGGCAGGCCCGTGTCCGACCTCCTCGGCGGCGCCACCCGCGACCGGATCGACTTCTGCGGCTATCTGTTCGCCAAGTGGGCCGCGCACCCCGGCCACGAGCCGGACGAGTGGGGGCCGGCCCTCGACCCCGCCGGACTGGTGGCGCAGGCCCGGCTCCTGGCGGACCGCTTCGGCTTCCGCTCGTTCAAGCTCAAGGGCGGCGTACTCCCTCCGGACGAGGAGGTCGCCGCGATCCGGGCCCTGCGCGAGGCGTTCCCGGACCATCCGCTCCGCCTCGACCCCAACGCGAGCTGGGACCCGGCGACCGCCGCCCGGGTGGCCGACGAGCTGGCAGGCGTACTGGAGTACCTGGAGGACCCCGTCGCCGGCATCCCCGCGATGGCGGACCTCGCCCGCGTCGCCCCGATGCCGCTGGCCACCAACATGTGCGTGGTCACCTGGGAGCACCTCACCGAGGCCGTCCCCGCACGGGCCGTCGGCGTCCTCCTCGGCGACCACCACTTCTGGGGCGGCCTCACGGCCACCCAGCACCTCGCGACCTGCTGCCACCACTTCGGCATCGGGATGTCCATGCACTCCAACTCCCACCTCGGCATCAGCCTCGCCGCGATGGTCCACCTCGCCGCGGCCACCCCCGCCCTCACCCACGACCTGGACACCCACTGGCCCTGGAAACGGCCGGAGGACGACGTCGTCACCACGCCCTGGAGCTTCGTCGACGGCGCGATCACCGTCCCGCGCACACCCGGTCTCGGCGTCGAGCTGGACCGCGACGCGCTGGCCCGACTGCACGAGCAGTACCTGGCGTGCGGTCTGACCCGCCGCGACGACAGCGGCTACCTGGCTCGCGTCGCCCCTGGCGTACGCCTCCGCGAAGACGTCCACGAGCCGGCCTGACGGCGCCGTCGGCCGGCCCTCCCCTCCCGACGCACAGGAACGATGTCCCCATGACCACCACCAGCACCGACGCCGCCATCGCGTCGACCCCTTCGCCCGACACGACGTGGTTCACCCACGACCGCTTCGGCATGTTCGTCCACTGGGGCCTCTACTCCCTCGCCGCACGCCACGAGTGGGTGAAGACCCGGGAGAAGATGACCGACGAGCAGTACCAGGTGTACTTCGACCACTTCGAACCCGACCGCTACGACCCGGTCCGGTGGGCGAGGACGGCCAAGGCCGCCGGCATGCGGTACGTCGTCCTGACCACCAAACACCACGACGGTTTCTGCCTCTGGGACAGCCGGCTCACCGACTACCAGGTGACGAAGACGCCTCACGGCCGCGACCTGGTCGGACCGTTCGTCGAGGCGTGTCGCGCCGAAGGCCTCAAGGTCGGCTTCTACCACTCCCTCATCGACTGGCACCACCCGTCGTTCCCCGTCGACGGTACGCACCCACAGCGCGACGACGAGGAGTTCAAGGCAGCGGCGGCGGACCGTGACATCCGCGCGTACCAGGACTATCTGCACGGACAGGTCCGCGAACTCCTCACGGACTACGGACGGATCGACTATCTCTTCTTCGACTTCTCCTACGCGGGCCGCGAATGGTGGGGCGGCAAGGGTCCCGACGACTGGGACTCCGTGCGCCTCATGGCGATGGTCCGCGACCTCCAGCCGCACATCCTGGTCAACGACAGGGCCGGCCTCCCCGGAGACTTCGTCACGCCCGAGCAGTACCAGCCCTCCGCGCCGATGACCGTCGACGGCCGCGCCGTGCTCTGGGAGGCGTGCCAGACGCTCAACGGAAGCTGGGGCTACGACCGCGACAACCTCGACCACAAGAGCCCCGACCTCCTCATCAGGATGCTCGTCGACGGCGTCTCCAAGGGCGGCAACCTCCTGCTGAACGTCGGCCCCACCGGGCGCGGCGACCTCGACCCGCGCGACACCGCAGCCCTCGCCGAGATCGGCCGCTGGACCGACCTGCACGAACGGTCCGTCCGCGGCTGCGGCCCCTCCCCGTACACCCCGCCCACCGACTGCCGGTACACCCAGCGCGGCGACCGCCTCTACGTCCACCTCTTCGCCTGGCCGCTGCGCCATCTGCACCTGCCCGGCCTCGCGGGCCGGGTGCGGTACGCCCAGCTCCTGAACGACGCCTCGGAGATCGTCCAGGAACCGCCGGCCCCCGACCGCCCGGCGATGAACACCCAGATGGGCGGCCAGCCGGCGGGCACCCTCACGCTCCGGCTCCCGGTGCAGCGGCCCGACACACCCGTGCCCGTCATCGAGCTCCACCTGTCGGACCCGTCCGGGCCCGGCGCCTCGATGTGACGCGCCGTACGCGTATCACCCATCCGACCGATCACGGAGGCACCATGCAACGACGCACGTTCCTCACCGGCACCGCGATAGGGGCGGCCGCCACCGTCCTGCCCCTCTCCGCCCCGGCGTACGCGAGTGCCGCCCGGCGCAAGCCCGCGCGACCCCTCGGTCCCACCGTCGACGTCGGCTCGCTGGACGACCTCCAGGACGCGATCGACGCGGCGGGGCCGGGCACCCGCATCGTCGTCGCGAACGGCACCTACACCGTCCCCGCCGCCAAGCCCCTCACCGTCACGGGCAAGAACGGCACACGCACCGCGCCGATCACCATCGTCGCCGCGTCACGAGGCGGCGCCGTGCTGCGCGGCGAGCGGAGCTTCGTCTTCGACGCGTCCAGCAACGTGACCGTGAGCGGCTTCTCCTTCCGCCAGAGCACCACCCTGGACATCCCGCCGACGTGCACGTACATCCGGCTCACCCGCAACGACTTCCAGCTCGCCGACATCGAGGGCCTGCACTGGGTCATGGTGCGCGGCGACGAGGCCGTCATCGACCGCAACCACTTCCACGGCAAGACCACCCTCGGCATCTTCCTCGGCATCGAGGGCGCCGACACCGAGGCCATGGCCCAGGGCGTGCACGTCCACCGCAACCACTTCTCCGACCACACGTTCGCGGGCGCCAACGGCGGCGAACCGATCCGCCTCGGCGTCAGCCCCCGTGCCCTGTCCAGCGCGCACGCGCTCGTCGAGTACAACCTGTTCGAGCGGGCCAACGGCGACCCCGAGGCCATCTCCGTGAAGAGCTCCGACAACACCATCCGCTACAACACCATCCGCGACAGCCTCGGCGGCATCGTCCTGCGCCACGGCAACCGCACCCTCGTCGACAGCAACTACCTCATCGGCGGCGAGGAGGGCGTCCGGATCTACGGCAACGACCACGTCATCGTCAACAACTACCTCGCCGGCCTCTCCGGGCGCCCGATGGTGATCGGCAGCGGTACGGAACGCGACCATCTCCCCGGCGAATCGGCCGAGGCACGCCGGGGCAACGACGCACCCGACCGCGTCCTCATCGCCCACAACACCTTCCTCGACAACGCGGGCGGCGCACTCTCGGGCGAGAGCCACCGCCCGCACGAACCCCGCGACGTCACCGTCGCCGACAACCTGCTGGTCGGCCAGACCGGCAGCCTGGTCGAGATGGCGACCACGGTCCGCTTCACCTGGCAGGGCAACATCCTCTTCGGGGCGGCGGCAGACGGGAACATCCCCACCGGCGGGTTCGTACGGGCCGATCCCCGACTGGTACGAGGCTCCGACGGGGTGTACCGGCTGTCGAGCACCAGCCGGGCGATCGGCGCGGCCACCCTGGCCCAGCCGCCGGTCACCCATGACATCGACGGCGACCCGCGCGGCAGTCTGCGGGACGTCGGCGCGGACGAGTACGCGACCGCCACACCGGTCCGTCGCCCTCTGACACCGGCGGACGTGGGCCCGAACGCCCGCTGACGACGGTACGCGGCCAGGGGAGCCGGCCGGACGACGAGCCGGTCGGCCCCGTGGCACCCCTGCAGTAGGCTGACGACCAGCAGACACATCCGATGTATTGGGCCGCGCACAGGAGGACGCCTTGGCAGTTACGGACGAGGCGATCGGGAAGATCAAGGAGATGATCGTCTCCGGTGCGCTGCGCCCCGGTGACCGGCTGCCCAAGGAAGCCGACCTCGCCGCCGAACTGGGCCTGTCGCGCAACTCCCTGCGCGAGGCGGTGAAGGCGCTGTCCCTGCTGAACATCCTCGACGTACGGCAGGGCGACGGGACGTACGTCTCCAGCCTCGAACCGCCCCTGCTCCTCGAAGCGGTGTCGTTCGTCCTGGACTTCCACCAGGACGACCAGGCGCTCCAGGCCCTGAAGGTACGGGGCATCCTGGAGCCCGCGGCGACCGCCCTCGCGGCGGAGCGCATCCCCGAGGGCGAGATCAGGGAACTCGGCGAGCTCCTCGACCGGCTCGGTGAGGCGCCGAGCCTGGACGAACTCGTCGCCAGTGACCTGGAGTTCCACCGGCGCATCGCGGCGGCCTCGGGAATCCCGCTGCTGTGCTCGCTGCTCGACAGCATCTCCGGGGCCACCGTGCGGGCGCGCCTGTGGCGCGGCATCACCGAGGAGACGGCCGTGGCCCGGACCCTTTCCGAGCACCGGGCGATCCTGGACGCCCTCGCCGCGCGCGACGCGCGCACGGCCGAGGCCTGGGCGACGATCCACATCTCCAACGTGGTCCGCTGGCTCGACAGCGTGCTGTGACCTGCTGCCCGGACTCCTCCCTCCACTTGCACCGCCAGTGATGTACGCCGAGGGCGGGCACCCCCAGGGGAGTGCCCGCCCGTTGGCATGCCCTTCGTGCTGCCGTTCTCAAGGGCCGTTCTCAGGGTCCGAGAAACATCCGATGTCTACTTGCCCCGCCTCTCGCGAGCGCCGTATCGTTCTCGCTCAACAGGCCAATCACCCGATCTGTGCTGATGGTTGGGGCTGCTCCGTGTCGGTCGGGCAGATGAAGCCGCCGAACACCGAGCAAGCAGCCCAGGTGTGAAAGGAACCCCGTTGTCCACTGACATCACGCGGGTCATCGCGATGGACACCTACGACATCCGTTTCCCGACCTCCCGCCAACTCGACGGGTCCGACGCGATGAACCCGGACCCCGACTACTCCGCGGCCTATCTCGTTCTGCGCACGGACGAGCCCGACGGCCCCACGGGACACGGCTTCACCTTCACCATCGGGCGTGGCAACGATGTCCAGGTCGCGGCGATCGAAGCACTCCGCCCGCACGTCATCGGCCGGTCCGTGGAAGACCTCTGCGCCGATCCCGGCCTCGTCAGCCGCGCACTGATCGGCGACAGCCAGCTCCGCTGGCTCGGGCCAGAGAAGGGCGTCATGCACATGGCCGTCGGAGCCGTGGTCAACGCCGTCTGGGACCTCGCCGCCAAGCGGCGGAACAAGCCGCTGTGGAAGCTGCTCGCCGACGCCGACCCCGAGTGGCTCGTCTCGCAGGTGGACTTCCGCTACATCACCGACGCGATCACCCCCGAGGAGGCGCTGGACCTCCTGCGACGCGGCAAGGAGGGACGGGCCGAGCGCGAGAACGTCCTGCGGACCCGGGGATACCCCGCCTACACGACCTCGCCCGGCTGGCTCGGCTACTCCGACGAGAAGCTCACCCGACTGGCCAAGGAGGCCGTGGCCGCCGGCTTCACCCAGATCAAGCTGAAGGTCGGCGCCGACCTCGAGGACGACGTACGCCGCTGCCGCGCCGCCCGCGCGGCCGTCGGCGCGGACGTCCGCCTGGCCGTCGACGCCAACCAGCGGTGGAACGTCACCGAGGCGATCGAATGGACACGTGCGCTCGCCGAGTTCGACCCGTACTGGATCGAGGAGCCGACCAGCCCGGACGACATCCTGGGCCACGCGCGCGTACGTGCCGCCGTCGCGCCGGTCAAGGTGGCGACCGGCGAGCACGCGCAGAACCGCATCGTGTTCAAACAGCTCCTCCAGGCGAACGCCGTCGACATCGTCCAACTGGACGCGGCCCGGGTCGGCGGGGTGAACGAGAACCTCGCGATACTGCTCCTCGCCGCGAAGTTCGGCGTTCCCGTCTGCCCGCACGCCGGCGGTGTCGGCCTGTGCGAACTGGTCCAGCACCTCGCGATGTTCGACTACGTGGCGCTCAGCGGAACCACCGAGGACCGCGTCATCGAGTTCGTCGACCACCTCCACGAGCACTTCGCCCACCCGGCCGTCATACGCGACGGCGCCTACACGGCGCCCCTGGCGCCCGGTTTCTCGGCGGACATGCACGAGGCCTCACGGGCCACGTTCGTCTATCCCGACGGCACGTTCTGGGCGGCCGACCTGGCAGAACCGAGGGAACCGGCCGCCGAACCCGCCCTGGAGGTGACGGCATGACGAACGAATCCCCGCTCGCCGGCCTGCGGGCCGTCGTCACCGGCGGCGCCTCCGGCATCGGACTCGCCGCCGCACGGATGCTGTACGCCCAGGGCGCCGCCGTCGCCGTCCTCGACCTCGACCCGGACGCCGTACCCGACACGCTCATCGCCCTCCGCGCGGACGTAGCCGACGACACCTTGGTACGCGAAGCCGTCGAGGCGGCCGCCGCCTCGCTCGGCGGCATCGACATCCTGGTCAACAACGCGGGCATCGGCGCGGCCGGCACGGTCGAGGACAACCCCGACGACCAGTGGCACGGGGTCCTCGACGTCAACCTCCTCGGCGTCGTCCGTACGACCCGGGCCGCACTGCCCCACCTGCGCCGCTCGGAGCGGGCCGCCGTCGTCAACATCTGCTCCATCGCCGCCACCGCGGGCCTGCCGCAGCGGGCGCTGTACTCGGCGAGCAAGGGCGCGGTCCTCTCCCTGACCCTCGCGATGGCCGCCGACCACGTACGGGAGGGCATCCGCGTCAACTGCGTCAACCCCGGGACCGTGGACACCCCCTGGGTCGCCCGACTGCTCGACGCGGCCGAGGACCCGGACGCCGAACGCGCGGCGCTCAGCGCCCGCCAGCCCACCGGGCGGCTGGTGAGCGCCGACGAAGTCGCGGCGGCCGTCGTCTACCTCGCCTCCCCGGCCGCCGCCTCGGTGACCGGCACCGCCCTCGCCGTCGACGGCGGCATGGCGGGCCTCCGACTCCGGCCGGCGGGCACATGAGCGCGGACTCCCCGACCCCCACCCGCGTCCCCCTCGGCAGGACCACCGCCTGGACCACCCGTCTCGCGTTCGGCGCGGCCGGAATCGGCAACCTCTACCGGGCCGTCACCGACGACGAAGCCGCCCGGACCCTCGCGACCGCGTGGGACCGCGGCATCCGGTCCTTCGACACCGCACCCCACTACGGGCTCGGCCTGTCCGAACGACGGCTCGGCGCGTTCCTGCGGGACCGGCCCCGCGACACGTACACCGTCTCGACGAAGGTCGGCCGCCTCCTCGTCCCCGCCCCCGGCGCTCCCGGGGACGACCTCGCGCACGGCTTCGCGGTACCCGCCGCGTACCGCAGGGTGTGGGACTTCAGCGCGGACGGCGTCCGGCGCGGGCTCGAAGCGAGCCTGGAGCGGCTCGGGCTCGACCGCGTCGACATCGTGTACCTCCACGACCCCGACGACCACGCGGACCAGGCCCTGCGCCAGGCGTACCCCGCCCTCGAACGCCTGCGGGCCGAGGGCGTCGTCCGTGCCATCGGCATCGGCATGAACCAGACCGCGATACCCACCCGCTTCGTCGCCGAGACCGACGTCGACGTCGTCCTGCTCGCCGGCCGTTACACCCTGCTCGACCAGAGCGGCCTGACCGAGCTGCTGCCGGCCGCGCACCGCCGCGGCGTGTCGATCGTCGCCGGCGGGGTGTTCAACTCGGGCCTCCTCGCGGATCCGCGTCCGGGTGCCACGTACGACTACGCGGCGGCGCCACCGGAGGTCCTCGCCAGGGCCCTCCGGCTGCGGGAGATCTGCGAGCGCCACGGTGTGCCCCTGAGAGCCGTCGCGGCCCGCTTCCCGCTGGGCCACCCCGCCGTGGCCGGTGTCCTCCTGGGTCTGCGCAGCGCGGCGGAGGTCACGGACGCCGCCGACATGCTGGCCGGCGAGATCCCCGCATCCCTCTGGGACGAGCTCCGACGCGAGCGCCACCTCCCCGGGACCGCTCCCGTCCCGAACCACCGATGAAACACGATGAGGCACGGATGAGGAACCGATGAGAGTCGCCCTGCACACCCGCGTCCGCGCGGACCGCGTCGCCGCCTACGAGCAGGCGCACCGCGAAGTCCCCGAGGAGCTGACCCGCGCGATCCGTGCCGCCGGCTGCACGTCCTGGACGATCTGGCGCAGCGGCACCGACCTCTTCCACCTGCTCGACTGCGAGGACTACACCCG
The DNA here is from genome assembly GCF_026341815.1 of Streptomyces sp. NBC_00572. GTDB lineage: Bacteria > Actinomycetota > Actinomycetes > Streptomycetales > Streptomycetaceae > Streptomyces. Next base: position 315,988 of record NZ_JAPENX010000002.1, on the reverse strand, counting down.
CCTCCTGGCCGAACTGGAGAAGCTGCCGGTCAACGTGGAATGGCAGGCCCGGATGGCCGAGCTCCTCGACGTCGTGCACGACTACTCCGGCGACGGCGCGGACGCCGGACTTCCCGTGGTGTGGCAGCTGTGAACGGACCGCGCGGCAGGCCGGCAGCGAGCGCCCCAGGGGGTCTGGCACCCGGGAGCGTCCCTCGTGGGTCCCTCGTCGTCGACGCCCACCACCACCTCTGGGACCTCTCCGTACGCGACCAGGACTGGATCACCGGACCCGCGCTCGCCCCCCTGCGGCGCAGCTTCACGGAGCGCGACCTGCGGGAGGAGACCGCCGCCTCGGGAGTGACGGCGACCGTGCTGGTCCAGACGGTGACCGTGGCCGACGAGACACCCGAGATGCTGGCCACGGCCCGCGCCGGCGACCTCATCGCCGGCGTCGTGGGCTGGACGGATCTTACGGCGCCCGACGTCGCCGACACCCTGGCGGCGCTCCTCGCCCTGCCGGGCGGCGAGCACCTGGTGGGCATCCGCCACCAGGTCCAGTCGGAACCCGACCCGGCCTGGCTGCTCCGCCCCGACGTCCACCGCGGCCTCAAGGCGGTGGCTGCCGCCGGGCTCGCCTACGACCTGGTGATCCTCCCGCACCAGCTGTCCGCCGCGACCACGGCGGCCGGGGAGCTGCCCGAGCTGACCTTCGTACTCGACCACGCCGCCAAGCCGCCGATCGCGAGCGGCGACCTCGAACCCTGGGCGACCCGCCTGCGCGCCCTCGCGGGCCTGCCGAACACCGTGGCCAAGCTCTCGGGCCTGCACACCGAGGCCGACTGGCACACGTGGACCGTGCGGGACCTGCGCCCGTACGCCGACACCCTGCTCGACGCGTTCGGTCCGGACCGCGTGATGTTCGGTTCCGACTGGCCGGTGTGCACCCTCGCGGCGTCGTACGGCCGGACGCTCGCGACGGCCGGGGACCTCACGGACGCGCTGAGCCCGGCCGAGCGGGCGGCGGTGTTCGGCGGCACGGCGGTCGAGACGTATCGACTGGGGGAACACCGCTCGCCGGGCGGGGCGACCGGTGGTCACATGGGGTCGTGACGAGTGGACAGTTCGAAGCGACGTTCGAGGTCGATCGGCCGGTCGGGGAGGTCTTCGCCTTCCTTGCCGACGGGCGCAACGATCCGGAGTTCAGCCCCCGCGTCCTGAGGATCGAGCGGATTCCGGACAGCCCGACCGCCGTGGGCACCGTCTTCCGGAGCACGGTCAAGGACGCCGGGATGAAGACCGGCCGGGAGTTCCGCATCACCGCCCTCGAAGCCCCCGTGAAGATCCGGTGGGCCGAGGTGTCCAAGAACCTCGTGACGGCGAGCGAGGGCGGCTACGACCTGGAGCCGCTCGCCGACGGCCGGACCCAGGTCCGGATCTACAACGTGCTCGAAGGCCATGGCCTCGGCAAACTCTTCGCCGGCCTGGCGCTCTCGGCGGCCCGCAAGGACGCCGTCGGCTTCGGCGCCCGGATCAAGGCGGCGGCGGAGGCGGCGATCGCCCCGGGCTGAGGCGGGACCGTGGGTCATCCGCCGCCGGCCCGTGGGCGGGGGATCGCCAGGGCCCGAGGTTCGCCCGGCGGCGGACCGAAGCGCACCGGGACGCCCGGCGAGTAGAGCACGCTCGCGGGCGCGCCGAGCGGCCGCTCCAGACCGGCGGCGGCGAGCAGCGTCTCGTCGCAGTCGAGGAGCCGGGCGCGGTGCAGCGGCCAGCGCGGGTGGGTGTTCGGGAGATAGAGCGGCCGCCCGAGGAACGAGCTGTGCATGCCCCAGCGGGCGGTCAGGAAGTGTTCGAGCGCCGTGGGCTCCTCCACCGGCTCGCCGACCTCCACGCTGATCGCGCTGCGCGCCCCGCGCGGGCCGGGCCAGCGCCGGCTGCTGGTGTACGTCACGGTGGAGCCGTCGCTGCGGACGCTCATCCTCGACCAGACGTACGGGATCCGGAACGCCCACCGCCCGACGGTCACGGGGATCAGGCGCGACGCGTCGAGGGAGCGGAAGACCACGCCACGGCGCCCGTGGCCGTCCACGGAGTAGAGCCGGACGTTGGTCTCGGGGAAGGTGCCGAGGTACGGGATCCCGGGGAGCCTGAACCAGCCCACCCGGTGCATCCGGAAGGCGACCAGGCCCACGTAGGTGACGCCGTCGAGGGTGTCGGGCACGGTGCCGGCGGGCAGCAGCGGGGCGACGTCGGCGGGGTCCACGGCCCAGTGCAGGAACGCGAGGTCGAGCCAGGACTGGGTGAGCAGGGTGCGGTCCGTGCGGTGCGGCGGGTCGGCCGATATCGGTTCGGGTTGCACGGCGGGCGACATCTGCGGCATCCCAGCAGTATCCGGCACCGACCAACAGGAGGTGGCCCTCCACGGATGTGTGGAGGGCCACCTTTTCCCTGCTCGCCGGGAGGGGAAGGACCCCGACGAGTCGTGCCGTACGGTCGTGGCGCCGCTGTCAGAGCGACTCCGGCGCCACTTCCGGTCTGGTTACGGCGTGACCTTCAGGAGCTTGTTCGCGGTGCCGGCCGACGGGTTCTTGATGGCGTCCGCGGTGGCCGCCCCGGTCAGCGCGGCGGCCGTGTCGGCCGGCGTCGCGGACGGGTTGGCCGCGAGGTAGAGGGCCGCGGCCCCCGCCACGTGCGGGCTGGCCATCGACGTTCCGGAGATCGTCTTGACGCCGGTGTCGCTGTCGTTCCAGGCCGAGGTGATCTCGGAGCCGGGAGCGTACAGGTCCACCACCGAGCCGAAGTTCGAGAAGTCCGACTGCTCGTCGTCCTTGGTGCTGGACGCCACGGTGAGCGCCTCGGGCACCCGGGAGGGCGAGCCCTGGCCGGCGTCGGAGGACTCGTTGCCGGCCGCGACCGCGAAGGTCACCCCGGAGGCGATGGCCCGCTGGACCGCCGCGTCCAGGGCCTCGTCGGCGCCGCCGCCGAGGCTCATGTTCGCGACCGAGGGCCCGGAGTGGTTCTTGGTCACCCAGTCGATGCCCGCCACGACCTGCTCGGTGGTGCCGGAGCCGTTGTCGTCGAGGACGCGGACGGCCACGACCTTGGCCTTCTTGGCGACTCCGTGCTCGGTGCCGGCGATGGTGCCCGCCACGTGGGTGCCGTGGCCGTTGCCGTCGTCGGCGGTGTCGTCGTTGTCCACGGCGTCGAAGCCGTGGCTAGCCCGGCCGCCGAAGTCCTTGTGCGAGATCCGGACGCCGGTGTCGATGACGTACGCGGTCACGCCGTCCCCGCCGTTGTCGGGGTACGTGTACTTCTGGTCGCCGGCCGTGTCGGCCTGGTCGATCCGGTCCAGGCCCCAGGACGGGGGCTGTTCCTGCGTCTCCGTGATGCTGAAACGCTTGTTCTGCACGACGGTTCCGACGGCGGGGTCGGCAGCGAGACGCTTGGCCTCGTCGACGGACAGACCCGAGGCCGAGAAGCCGTTGACCTCGGAGCCGTAGGAGCGGACGAGCGTGCCGCCGTACTTCTTCGCGAGGTCCGCCTTGTTCGCGGATGCGTCGAGGATGACGACGAAGCTGCCGGAGACCGCGCCGGGGGCGCCGAGTCCGTGCACGGTCCCTTCGGCCGGGGCGGCTGCCCCGGCGAGATTGCCCGCGAACAGCGCGGCAGCGGCCGCGGCGGCCGTACCTGTGGCTATGGCCGCGTTGCGAAGTCCGTGGGATCGCTTGTGAGTTGCCATGAAGCTGGATCTCTCCTCGTGTTGACGTGTGGGGCGTCAAACGTTCGAGAGAACCCTGTGCGGATTGGCAGGAGCAAATCAAGTGCCAACCCGAGGTAAGGGCTTATTCAACAAGGTTTCTTAAAGTCCTCTCCGCACCGCCTCCATCTCGCACACGCCTTCTCGCCAACTCCTCCGTGAAATGGGCACGTTCCGGCCCGGCGTCGGAGAGCCGCCGAGCCCCGGTCGACGTCACCGGTGAAACGCCACAGCCCGAAGACCGACCACGCCATGTTCGTCAACGTGATGACGGACGGTCAGATGACGAAGCTCGTCAAGCAGGTCCACGGGAGCGGTGCTGTCGGTGGCCGGAGATAGCGTCGTTCGCATGGGATTCACCAGTGCGTGGGCGATCACCGGCCACACCGACGAAGGCATCGCGAACCTCGCCACGCAACTGCTCCCCGCGATGCGGGCGGACCGCGAAAGCCCGGATGCCGCCCGCCGCTGGCAGCAGTGGCAGCGGGCCCCGCTCCCCGACTACCGCATCTGGTACGAGAACCACGGCGCGGAGATCGATTCGTTCCGCGCGCTCACGGCCCCCGGCAGCCACGTCGACGAGATGTGCTCCGGCGGAACGGACCCCGCCTTCTCCGCCGTGTACGACGTATGGGAAGGGCAGAGCGAGGACAGCATGTTCATCACGGTCCATCGCAAGGAATACGCCGTCTCCTCCCTGCTCCACGCTCTCGGACCGAGGCGAGCGGTGCTCCTGCCCGGCTGGTGCGGCACCTTCCTGCTCACTGCCGCCCAGGTCGCCGAGGGCCTGCGGCACGTCGAGCGGGCCTTCGCCTTCACCCCGGAGGAGCGCGCGGCCGCAGAGGCCCAGGACTGGCTTGACTACGCGGCCGGCGAAGAGAGCGTCCTCGACGGCCCGCTCCGCATCTGGCGCACGGCCACCCACCGGGGCATGGGCCTGTGCGGCCTGTCCGTGCACCTCGCCTGACTCCGGTGCTCAGGTCGGTCGAAGTGAGCGGCGCGGACAGTGTGAGTGAGCAGCTCAGACACTGTCAGCGGATCCGCCGGGGTGTGCCGCTTCCCAGGCCTCCCGGATCGCGAGCGGAACGCGTCCGCGATCCGGCAGCTCGTATCCGTTGGCCCTGGCCCAGTCGCGGATGGCGCGCGTACTGATCGGCGACCTGGTGGTCAGGCCGGTGACCGGTACGCGGCTCCGGAGGCGTGAGGGGGTGAAGACGACTCCGTCGTCGAGGAGGCCCAAGGGGAACAACGGGACGCGCGTCGTCCCGCCGAGGACGTCGACGAGAAACGCGGTCACGGTCCCGCTGTACGTGAACCACGGGGCGCGCAACCGTTCGGCGACGGCGACGGTCCACTCTTCGGGGGCGCCCTGGGGCCGCGTGTCCCAGAACAGATGGTCCCCGTTCCCGGTGACACCCATGGCGAAGAGATCCGCGGCGGTGCACGGCGGCGACCAGGTCGGGATCTCGTCGAGCTGCCCACGCAGCCACATGGGCATGGGACCGGTCAGATCGACCCACTCGCTGAGCGCACCAGGCTGGTAAAGGGTGAGGAAACCGCAGAACTCACCGAGCCCGTAGGCGGCGACCAGCTTCTTGTAGTCGCGGGGCAGGCGCATGCCCAGTTCGCCCTCGACACGGGACCAGTCGGGCGCCGGGAGAACGACGGCGGGAGGCGGGCAGAGAGCCTTCAGCGCGTCAAGGTCGGTCATCGTTCGACATCCATTCGATTGACGTCCCGGCGGGCGCCGGCCCGGTCGAGGGCGAGGGGGCGGGCCACCTTGCCGGGCGGCGGGAACGTCACGGCTTGGCGAACGTCAGGGGTTCGAGCCGGACCTGCCTGATCCGTGCCGACAGCGGAACGAGGTGGGTGCCGATCAGGCCCATGTCGTGGAAGTACGGTATCCAGGTCGCGAGCACATCGTCGGAGCCGATGCCCGCCGCGGCGCGGACCTGCGCCAGATTGGCCAGCACGGCGGCATGCGTGAGCTCGACCCCTTTCGGCGCTCCGGTACTGCCGGAGGAGAACTGCAGAAACGCCACGCCGTCAGACGCTCGCTCCGGCAGCCGCCGAGGAGCGGGGTGTGCGCGCAACCCGTCGAGCGTCAGGGGGCGTACGGAGTCGGGCAGGGCATCGAGCAGCGGCGCGGTGGACGCACCGAGGGCCACCGTCGGCCGGCCGAGGAACTCCCATACGGGGAGCACCCGCCGTGCGTCCGGGGCGAGCGGCACCGGTACGAGGCAGGCGGCCACGGCGCCCCAGAAGAGCGGCAGGAACTCCTCGCTCCGATCGGCCGGCAGCACCACATGACTCCCCGGCGCGAGTCCCGCGTCGAGGAACCCTCCGGCGACCCGCAGCGAATCGGCGAGCAGCGCGCGATGGGAGACGGCCCTTTCCACGCCGTCCCCGTCCACATGGACGATCCCCTGGTCGGGCGCGAACTCCGCAGCGTCGGACAGCACGTCCAGCAACACCGTCTCGCCGTGTCCCCGCATCAACGCCCCCGTGGCTCTGCCCGGCGACGGCCCCCTCACTGCGAGGCGCGGTGCCAGGCGTCGCTCCCTGATCCGGCCTGATCGACAAGACATCCCCTAGGGGCGAGGCGCAGCCGCTGAGAGCTCAGACGGTCACCCGAATCTGTTGGTGACCGTGGCCCGGCTGATGTGCCGGGGGTCCCGCGTCAGCCGTGCGCGCCGCCGACGGAATCTGCATCCACCTTCAGATCCGCCTCCAGATCCAGGCGGATACTCAGCTGGCTCCCGAGCTCCCGGAATCCGAGCGACTGCGCGACCCGGCGCGAGGCCGGCGGACGGGCCCGCCACTGGGGGAGGAGACCCGCGGTCAGGGCGTGTGCCACGGCGGCGGATGCGGCCTGCCGGGCAAGGTGGCGGCCTCGCCATTGTGGATGGGTCAGCACACAGACGTGCGCGGTCTCGGCGGGCCAAGCGCGGTACCCCGCGGCTGCGACCACCTCCGTACCCTCGCGCACGACGAACACGGGAGAGGTGATCTCCTCGATGCCGCTCTCCGCCACGTCATCGGGACCCGCCGACCGCAACAGGCCTGGAAGGGCGGGATGGCCGGGGTCCAGGCCCTCGGCAGTGCCGTCGACGGGCCCGGGGCGGAAGTCGGTCCCGGAGAGGTACGCCAAGGTCGCCGGCCCGAGCACCTCGGAGACGGGCAGTACGGTCTGGACCTTCTCCGGCCGCGTGAGGGAGTCGGTCGGTACCGAAGCCAGCGCACGGCGCAGTACTCCGGCGGCGCTCTCGGTGGGCGCGGTGACGATCGCCGCGCCGCCGAGGACCACGAGTCCGGCCCATGACGGCGGACACAGTGCCGAGGTCGGTGACACGACCACGGCGGGACCGTCAAGCGACGCGAAGGACACCGGCGCATCGGCCAACGTCTCCCACAGCTCACGCGCACGTACCAGCAACGGATCATCAGCCATGCCCTGATCCTTCCACCAAGCCCTGACGCTTCCACCAACCGGCCGGTGCCGGAGCGTGCGGGGCCCGGCCCGCACCGGCCGGGCCCCGCACCCGCCTCACTCCAGTAACTTGCCTACTCCTGAAGGGACTTGACTCCCGGAGCGTGAGCGGCCTCGGGGGCCTCAACGTTCTCCCCGGCCTCTACGGCCATCGTGGACTCCCCGGCCTCCGTGGCGTTCGCGGTCCCGCCGGTCGCCTCCGGTACGAACGCGATCTCGCCGTTCAGCACCTTCTTGGCCGTCACCCGGTCCAGCGCGCCCTCCCAGCGCGAGACCACGAAGACGGCCACGCAGTTGCCGAGCAGGTTCGTCGCGACGCGCATCGCGTCCATGATCCGGTCGACACCGAGCAGCAGGGCCACGGCACCGGCCGGGATGACCCCGAGCGCGGAAGCCGTCGCGGAGAGCGCGAGGAACGCCGAGCCGGGGACGCCGGCCATGCCCTTGCTGGTCAGCATCAGGACCAGGACGACGGTGATCTGCTGGCCGAGGGTCAGGTCGACGCCCACCGCCTGGGCGACGAAGAGCGTACCGACGGACAGGTAGATGGAGGCGCCGTCCAGGTTGAACGAGTAGCCCGTGGGCAGCACCAGCCCGACCGCGTCGTCACGGCAGCCGGCGGCGCGCAGTTTCTGCATCATGCGGGGCATGACGGTCTCGCTGGAGGCCGTACCGAGCGCGAGGAGCATCTCCTCGCGCGTGTAACGGACGAACTTCCAGAGGCTGAGCCCGGTGAGCGCCTTGAGCGCGACCGCCAGGGCGAGGAGGAAGAGCAGGGCGACGCCGTAACAGACGGCGATCAGCTTCCCGTACGTGGAGAGCGCGCCGAGCCCGTACTCGCCGACCAGATGGGCCGTTGCACCGAAGACCGCGAGCGGGGCAAGCTTCATGATGAAACCGACGATGGCGAAGACGACTTCCTGCGCCTGTTCGATGGCGGGCAGAATCGCCGGCACCTTGGTGTGGCCGAGGTGGAGCAGTGCCGCGCCGACAAGGCAGGACAGGACGAGGACTTGGAGCAGCGAGTTCTCGGCGAAGGCGCCGACCGCGCTGTCGGGAAGCGAGTGCAGGATGAACTCGGAGGTCGAGGGCAGCTCGCCACCGCCGGTCTTCTCTTCGACGGCGGAGGCGTCGAGCGTGGCCGGGTCGACGTTCATCCCGGTTCCGGGCCCGGCGAGGTTTCCGGCGAGGAGACCGAAGACGAGGGCGACGGTCGTCGCGACCTCGAACCAGATCAGGGCCTTGATCCCGATGCGCCCGAAGGCCTTGAGGTCACCCGCCTTCGTGATCCCGGCGACGACCACGCAGAAGACGAGCGGGGCGATCATCGCCTTGATGAGACGGACGAATCCGTCGCCGAGCGGCTGGGCGGCGGCTGCGGCCTCGGGCCACAGCCGACCGACAAGGACTCCGAACAGGAGCGCGCAGGCGACCTGCGCGAACAGCGAGGTGCGCAGCAGACGGGTTGCGCGGCGCGCGAGGGACGGCGCGGGTGGAGCGGGTGGGGCGGCGTGCGGCACGGGCACTCCTCCGTAGCGGACTTCTGTCATGCGGAAAACAACTTCCGCTGTGCGCGCCACTATTGCGGAGGTACTGATCTGACAGAAGACCCCATGCTCCCTCCACGTAAATCCTGGATCATGCTCCAAACCCGCCAGTCAGGGTTCAGTGAGGGCGGGCGGTACCGGCGTCGCTCGCGGCCGGCCGTCAGCCCGGGGCTGTACGGCGGGGACGACATCGGTCACGGCAACTGTCGGCGGTGCTCGGACGAGGAGAGGGGTGGCGCACGGGCACCTGGACGGCCGATCCTTCCGCGCGGCCGCGCGGCCCGCGTCACGTCGGTGCACCTCGCGGAGTTCTCCGCACGAGGCGCCCGCCGGAGCGTACAGGTCAGCACGTGGGCGGCGGTCACCCTGCGGGGCTTCCCGGTGGTGGAGGGCGCGGCATCGACAACCGGCCCGACAATCGGTCGGACGACAGGCCTGACCACGGCCTCGACGCTCAGCGACCCCACGGCCTCGACGACCGGCCATCCCACGGCCCCGACAACCGGGGTGCAGGCGACACGCGCGTCCGTATCGAATCTCCACCCCGAGGAGCCCCGCCCCCGCTTCCTCGACCTGGTCGCCTCGGAGTGGGGCAAACGCCGGTCGCTCCGCTCGACGTGGATCTCCTACGGGACTTGGCCGTGATCGCCTTCAGCGCGGGCACGCCTGCGACACGTACATGTACTGGACCGAGGAGAATGCGGGGGACCGGGCCGAGTTCATACCGGACGGCATCCCCCTGCAGATCGCCTTCACCGGGAACGCAGCCATGGCATGTGAGGGAGCTCGGGGCCGGCGGCGCACTCGCGATGGTGGGGGAGCACAGCACGGGAACGGTCCGTTCGACGTTCGCGGCCGTTCCGGACCGACGTTCGCTGATGGCGGCAAAGGCCGTCGTCGTCGCGGGCGCCTTCGGCGCGTTGGTCACGGGAGCCTCGTTCGTCCTCACCCAGGCGATCCTCGGCGGTCGGGGGATTCTCGATCGCCGACCCGGGCGCCCAGCGCGTCGTCCTCGCCTCCGCACTGTTCGCCCCGGTGTGCCCGCTCACCGGGATGGCTCTCAGAACCGTCGTCCGCCATACAGCCGCCACCATGATCACGACGGTCGCGGTCGTCCTCGTCCTACCCAACGCCCTCGCCGACGGCCGCTACTGGTCGGCGCTCGCGAGCCACGCCATGCCCTTCCGTGCATGGATCCGACTCGCGGACGTCGGTGCTCCCTCTCCCCGACCGACTTTCCCTGGGCACCGGCGGAGCCTGGACGGTCAACGTGGGGTGGGCGCTGGGCGCGGCGGCGGTGGCGATCGTCGGAGTGCGACGGCTCGACCTGTCCCGGAGGCCAGGCAGGTCAGGGGCTGGCGATGAGCTCGCCGAGCCGCATGGCGAGCCACGGCCTACGCCCACCCGCCCTCATCTGACCGCGCGCGATCGCCTTCCAGATGGGCATGCGGTGGAAGGAGACGAGCAGAAACGCGACCGGAGCCGCCGTGATCCTGCAGTCGTACGCGCGCGGCGGGGCGTCCCGCGTCACCGTCGCCGTCCCGTCGTCGATGACGACCGCAAGCCGCGGACCGCCCTTGATGGCGAGGTCGAACGCGATGCCGACACCCCGCGCCTTCGCCGTGTCCAGGGCCAGCGGCATCATCGTCGGCATCGACTGCCCGAGCACCAGGCTCGCCTCCTCGGGGCCGATGGGCCAGGGCAGTCCGGCGCCGCGGGCGATGTCCAGGCCGTGTACGAGGCTCTCGCTGAGTATCAGACCGGTCGCCGCCGCCAGCGTGAGCGCCGAGTCCTTCCCGAGCCAGGGGGCGGTGACGGGGGTGTCCGGGGAGAGTCCTTCGGTCACCTGCAGGAACATCTCGCTCCGCTCGGAGATGAAGTCGCCGAGACCGGCGCGCTCCTCGCCGCTGAAGAGTCCGATGGACGTGGAGTTCATGGCCGCGATCCGCTCGCCGAAAGACTGGCCGTCGCCCGGTGGCAGGAGGCTGTCCCACTCCACGGACTCGTCGGTGAAGCCGACGGAGTAGGCGAAGTGCACGCCCGCGAGGTGGGCGCCGACATCACCCACCGTCCACACGGGGACACCGGATGACGCGTCCATGTCCGGGACGCCATGCAGTAGCCGGACCAGCCGTGGAACCACGTCCCTCAACGCGGCACGGGTCTTCTCGTGCTCTGCGAAGGGATCGAACTTCGCGAAGGAATCGAACCGTGTGACAGCACCCATACAACTCCCCCAAGCTGCGGACGGGCCCGAAGGTTACCGCCGGGTAGAGGGGTTGCGGTAGGGCTCCCGCGCGCCGCCCCCCCAACACCGCCTCGCACACGGCCCCCTACACCGCCTCAACACTGCCCCCAACGCCGCCTCCATACGGCCCCGAACGCCGGCCCGCGCACCCGCCCCGAACACCGCCCCGCAGACCCGCCCCCCCCGCACCACCGGCTCGCCCCGACCCAATGAGTCCGTTCTGTCACAGGCCATCTGTATGCGGCATTTGAGCTTGCCCGTCCAGCCGCGGGATCCGCAGACTCCCGCCGAACGCGCGACACAGCCGGTCCCCACGACAAGGGAGCACACCATGCATTCCGCCCGACTCCGCCGAGCGGCGGCCGTAACCGGGGCGCTGACAGCCGCGTTACTCGCCTGGCTGCCGGCCTTATCCGGCCCCGCCGCCGCGCAGAGCGGCAACGGGGAACCTCGCCCCGGCCACCGGGACGAGCCCGCCCCCGGCCGCATCCAGGAGACGGACGCCGGGATCAAGGTCAACGGCCTGAGCGTGCCGGTCCACGGCTGCCTCGGAGAGGGCTACCGGAAGCTCTACGAGCCCAAGTGGACGAGCACCGACCCGACGTTCCCCTTCCAGCTGTCCGCTGAGGCGCACACCCGCGCCGAGGCCGACTCCCGGACGCAGTGGGTGAACGGGAACTGGTCGCGCTGCATGGCCCGCTCCGGCTACCCGGGCATCGGGGACCCGTATCAGGTGACGGAGAAGCTCCGCCTCGGGGACGACCTCGGCGGGTCCGAGGCGATCGCGGCCGCCGTCCGGGACGTCGCCTGCAAGCAGAAGGTGAACCTGGTGGGCTTCGGGGCCGCGATCGAGACGGCCTACCAGAAGCGGATCTCCACAGAGGTCGCCGACGCCCTCGCCGCCTACCGCACCCAGCGCGCCACCCGCCTGGCTCTGGCAGCCAACCTCCCCTGACACACCACCACCCGGGTCGTCCGCGGACCCGGTCGGTGCCGGTCCCTGCCGATCGGTTCCGATCGGATCACGGGGAGACGGTGGCGGCCGGCGGGGTCCAGCGACGGGTGGGGGAGGGTGCGTCGGGGACGCCGTACTCCTTCCTGAGGTTTTCAGGAATGGCGTAGTGCATGACGCGCCCACGGGTGAGCGAGGACAGCTCGAAGACCGTGGTGAGGTGTCCGAGCCGGTCGAGGGCCCAGGCGCCGAGCGGGGAACGGTCCTCGATGGTCTCCAGTACGCCCAGGAGATGGGGTACGGCCTTGACGACGGTGTCCCACGGGGTGCTCGGGACCTCGAGCCAGTCGGCGCAGGTGTCGCCGACGAGATACCGGACGAGAGCGGGCACGACCGGGTCGAACAGCGTCCCCGGCACGATGTCCTCGTAGAGGCGGATGAGCTGCCGGGTCAGGTGGGCGCCCTCAGGGGACGGCCCCATGTGCCGGATCATGTACAGGTCGAGGAACCGGCGTGCCTCGTCGAGGGACTTGGGGACGGCGCCCTGGTCGACCCCCAGCATCGCGCCGACCACACGCCAGGCGTAGTAGTACGCCTCCGCTCCCTCCTCGGACATGTGGATGCCGAGACGGTGCAGGCTGTCCAGCACGAGCAGCGAGAAGAACATCTGCCCGCCGATCATGTCCTCCTGACAGATCGGCACCCCCGCCGCCTCGATGTCCCAGCGGTCCTCGCGCCTGAGGTGGTGACGGATGGAGGCGTGGAGCAGCCGGACCTTCTGCGCGGCGGGGATGAAGCGGCTGCCGGCCTCGAAGGCATCGGGCTGCATCAGGTAGACGGTGAACTGGCCGGTTGCCGCCATGCGCGTGGAGGGGTAGTTCAGCCCGTGGGTCGTCGACAGCAGATTCGCGACGTGGGGGACGAGATAGCAGGCCGGCATGGAGGCGAAGGACAGAGCGGTGGCGATGTGCACGTTGTTGTCGATGAAGAACAGCCGGGCCCGCTCCATCTCGTCCCAGTCCACCCAGGCCGGTGGGGCGCTCGTGGCTTCCAGATACTCCCTGGCGACATCGGGCAACCCGTCCGGCACGGGAGCGCCGGCGGTGGAGAAGAAGCGCATGAGCGTGTTGAAGGTACCCATCTCGCCGCGCTCGAAGAGAGCGGCGACGGTGGCATCGGCGAGCTCGTCGCCGCTCTGCCGAAGGGCGTTCATCGATGCCTCGGTGTCGGACACGGCAGGACTCCTTGAATGGTGACGGCCACGGGCGGAAGGGGCAGCCGGACGGACAGGACAGCTGGACGGACGGGTGCGGGGCGAGGCGGGCTGACGTCGGATCAGGCCGGAGCGACTCAGGCCGGAGCGACTCAGGCCGGATCGACTCAAGCCGGATCGAGTCAGGCCAGATCGGATCAAGTCGGATCGGGTCACGCCGGGAAGAGCCGGGTCAGGACAGACGGACCGCGGCCGAGTGGGCGAGACCGGTCAAGGCATGGACCGCAGGCGAAGGCAGGTCCAGCGCGTGGAGCGCGCCGAGCGCCTCCTCGACCCGGGCGGCGATCATGCTCTCGACCCGGTCGGGTGTCTTGAGCCGCCGCATCACCTCGCGTACGGCCTCCAGACCGTCCTCGTCCAGGTCGTGCCGCCCGAGCAGGGCGCGCAGACGCTCGCGGTCGCCGGAGCCGGCGATGCGCCAGGTCTCCGCGAGGAGCGCGGTCGGCCGATGGCCGCGCACGTCGTCGGCGTTGGCCTTGCCGGTGCGCCGTGTGTCCCCGAACAGGCCGAGTAGATCGTCCCGCAGCTGGAAGGCCTCGCCCAGCGGCAGCCCGTAGGCGCTGTACCCCTCGCGCAGCCGCTCGCCGGCCCCGGCCAGGGCGCCGCCGATCAACAGGGGCTGTTCGACGGTGTACTTGGCGGTCTTGTAGCGGATGACCTTGAGCGACGCCGCCGTGTCCGGGGCGGCACCGGTGTGCAGGATCTCCAGACACTCCCCGGCGATCAGGTCGCGGGCCAGCGCCGCCCACAGCGGGCGGGCCCGGCCGAGATAGGCGGCGGGCAGACCACTGGTGGCGAAGAGCTGCCCGGCGAGGGACATGAGCAGATCGCCGACGAGCATGGCCAACGACCGGGCGGCGTCCGCAGCCCGGGGATGACGCTGTACGACACTGCCGAGGGCCACGTGAGCGGTGGGCCGCCCGTGGCGCAGCGGACTGTCGTCGATGAGGTCGTCGTGGACGACGGCGGCCGCGTGCACCAGCTCCATGGAGGCCGCCGCCCGCACCAAGGCGTCGCTGTCGGGCTGCCGTGCCGCGCGCCAGCCCCAGTAGCAGAACGCCGCCCGTAACCGTTTGCCGACCGCGACGGCGGCCTCCAGCTGCTCGGCCACCGCCCCCAGGGCCGGATCGACCGCCGCAAGCAGATCGGCCTCATCGGCGACGAAGCGATGCAGCACCTGGTCGACACGGGCCTTGAACGCGGCCGACTCCCACCGCTCAGCCACCGTCGCCCACCCGCTCGGCCAGCACGTGCCGGGCGAGCACCTCCAGATGTGCCGGGGGCACGGATGCGTAGCGATCCAGCACAAGACGCCCACGCGCCGTCAGATCCCGCTCGGCCTCCCCGACCAACTCCGCCGCGTCCGAGCGCCGCGCCAGCCCCCGTACGACCCCGAGCGCGGACCCCAACGTGCCCACGGCCACATCGGCCAGCCCGGCCACAAGCAGCACAGCCTGCTCGCCGGGCCCTCCACGGCGCCCCGCTTCCCGACTCATGACATCTCCCCCTCCACAGCACACCGATACGGCGCAGGTCACGCGCCACAGGCCAGCCTCGCGGCCCGCCGGTCACGACCAGGGAGAAACTCACGAACGAGTGATCACACCGATTGAGCGTACGGATCAAGAGGGGATGCAGGGCGCAGGGCGCGGGGCTGAGGAGCGCGGTACGGCAGGCGCGGTGCTGCGGGGCGCCGCGCATTCCGGCAGTCGAGGCCCCCATGGGAGGGGGCCCCGACCGTGTCATGTCACGTCGTGTCACGTAACGCCGCTCATCACGGCACAGCGCGCGGCACGCTACGACGCGTCCCGCACCGTTCCGATGAACTCCGGCCCAGGGACGGGCTCCCACGAGCCGTCGTACGTAGTCAGCTGAGCGCGCACGGACTCCACCGTCTCACTGACACCGTCCTTGACGGTGGGCACGCTCACCTCGGCGCTCGTCTCGCCGGCCGGTACGGAGAGGCCCAGGTACAGGCCCCCGTGATCGAGCTGGGAGAGCGGCGTAGCCGTGGCGGGCACCTCGCCGAGGTGCTCCTCCAGCCACGCCCGGTCGACGTCCTCGGTCGACAGCTCCGTACCGCCGGCCGGTGGCAGGAAGCCGACGCCGCCCATGATCTCGGCGTCGGCGGCCGCGGACAGCGTCACCCGCCAGGTCAGGGCGGAACCCTCGCTCACATCGGCCGCGACGGGCGTCACGCTCACCGTGGGCATGGCGTCGTCGTTCAGCACGGTCACACCACCCCGGTGCGAGCCGACCGCAGTGCCCCGCACGGCCTTGACGAAGGCGTCGTGCGGGACGTCATAGCCGAAGCGGGTGTTGCCCCGTACCGCGACCGGTACGTCGATGTCGTGCCGACCCGGACGTACCGTCACCGTGCGGGACGTCAACTCGCCCGTGTCCGGCGCGGGAACGAACAGTCGGACCTGTCCGCTGCTCTGCCCTGACACCCGCACCGGCACACGATAGGTGCGGACTCCGGAGTCGCCTTCGGCGACGGTCAGGCGGCCGATGTCGACGCGGGCCAAGGCGGCCGCTCGTACGGCCGGAGTGCCGGGGCGCCAGCCCCACGCGTCCATCAGCCACGCGCGGCCCGAACCGCTGCGGGGGGTCAGTTCCAGCGCAGTGATCCGCTTCAGGTCCACGCCGGACCGGGCAGCGGCCGACAGCGGCACACGAATCTCGCGCGCCCAGTAGGAGGCGGTCCGCTCACTGCCCGGCAGCCCGTCGACACGGGTACGGCCCAGGTGTGCGCGGCGCCCGGTGGAATCCGTCACGGTGACGTCCAGCTCGGTGCCCGTGCTGTTGGGCGGGACGATCAACCGAAGCGCCAGCGCGTCGGAACCCGCGAGGGAGACCGGCCGGGCCGAGCGCAGCGCGACCGGGGATCCGGGGGTCGCCCACTCCAGTGCGACGGCGTCACGGCCCGGTTCGGGGGAGGCCTCCCAGGAAGCGAAGTGGGGTGACATGCCGCCCGCCTCGGGGGACAGGCACGCGCGGGCGGGATCGGGGTCGACCTGGGCGCAGAGCCTGCCGCCGCTGCCGGACACGGTGACCGAGGAGCCCGGCACGAAGGCCGGCGTGCGGTGCGCACCGACGGCGTGGGTGAGGGCCCGGGCAGGGTCGGCCGACGGGGCGCGGCGGCCGGTGCCGTCGAGGAGCGGCCGGACTCGGTCGTCACCGGCGACGAACAGCCGGGCGGCCGCCGCGATGTAGGTGGCGCCCGCGGCCTGCTGCTGCGTGGCGGTGAGGCGGGTCTTCGTGCCGGGGGAGCAGACCGGGTCGACCCCGTCGTCGGACGAGAAGTCGTCCATGGCAGGCGCCTGTGCTTGCCCGGGGGTCCACTCGCTGTTGAAGAAGTTGTGGTTGGCGCCGACCACGTAGACCGCGCTGTGCAGAGCGGCACCTCGGCTGACACCGCGTGTGCCGTCGACGAAGTTCTGGCCCTGGAGGTCGTACACGTCGCCGTCACAGCCCGGCAGAATGGTCATGGAGGGCACGTCAGGGGCCGGGTTGTTGCCGAAGATCGTGGGCCCTATCGGGACGGTGCCACGGATCTTCCACCGTACGGGTCCCCGGTAGCCGTCCTGGCCGGCGGGCGGCGGCGAGAGGCTGTCGAGCGCGGCCCGGTTGACTCCCTCACCGCCACGGGAGTGGCCGACGAGCAGCACGCGCGAGAGGTCCGCGGCCGAGGCGCGTCGTACGGCGGCCGGGGCGGAGGCCCGGTTCGCGGACCAGTCGGCCCAGCGGGCGAGGTGCAGCCGTATCAGGGAGGAACGGGCCTGGGCGCCGCCGTCCTCGGCACGGTAGTCCTGGCCGTTGATGCCATTGGCCGATATGGACAGCGTCACGTACCCCTGGGAGGCCAGGAGGCGCTGCGCCCGCAGATATCCCTCGTGGCTCGGTATCGGCCGAGAGCCCGCCGGGCAGGGCCACGCGCCCACCACCTCGTCGGACCCAGGGGTGTAGCAGGTCTCGTGGCGGCCGTGCAGGAAAAGGGCTACGGGCCGCTTCCCCGGCGCGTCGGCCGGTCCCACGACCGTGGCGCGCATCTCGACGGGCTCGGGGAAGCCGGGCAGCCGCACGGACTTCAGACCGTACTCGCCGCTGACGGTCCGGTAGCGACCCGGCACTCCGGGATCCACCCGGTTCGCGGGAAGCGGGGCCTCCGGCAGAGCGGCGGGGGCGGCGGGATCGATGCGCGCGGAGCGGGCGGGCCCGGGCGCGTCGAGTCGGCGCCCGGCGGCCGTCACCCGCAACTGGGTCCCCTCGACAAGCCGGACGTCACGAAGGGGCAACCGGAAGGAGTGGCCGTCCTGTTGAGCCACCGGTCGGCCGAGCAGCCGGTCGCCGGCGTGGAACTCGACCCGGGCATCGCCCATGGGTACGGCGTCGGGCGACGTCCAGACCAGCTGCCGCCCGGCCCCGCCCCCGGTGATCTTCCATCCCGCGGGGAGCTGGAGGTTGCCGACCCGGCTCCCGGAAGACGCGGCCGGCGCTGTTCCGGGAGCCGGTGACGGGGACGGTGACGATGGCAGCGAAGACGGCGGTGACTGCTGCGCGTACGCCGGCCCGGGTGACACCGCCGCCAGCGCGAGTAACGCCGTGGCCGTGGCCACGCCGCGTGTAGCACGTATCAAAACGGTCATCCTCAAGATCGGTCTCGTCGGACACCGAGGAGCGCAGGAGGACCGCGCCGACGGGGATTCCGGGCTTCCGGTCTCTCGGGCGCCTGGCTTCCCTGGTGCCTCTCTTGCCTCCGGAGGACGGCAACCAAGGGGTGTGGGTTGCCTGTCGACACGTGAACGATGCGTCAGGAGAAGATCTCGACCATGTGCCGGAAGCGGCCGGGCGCGCGCCGAAGGGTTCAAGAGGTCTATGCGCAGGGCGACTCGACCCCCGGCCCGGTGCGACGAGATCGGCGGGAGTCAGACCCGGGGAAGGGACGGATCGGGAGCCCAGGGCTGTGGTGCGGTGATGGACCAGCGCTCGTGGTCCCGCCAGGCCCCGTCGATGTAGAGGTAGGCGGGCGAGAGCCCTTCGTAGCGGAAGCCCAGCCGCTGGACCAACGCCAGGGATGCCTTGTTCGCCGGCTGAATACTGGCCTCCAGCCGGTGGAGCCGCAGATCGGTGAAGGCGTACTGCAGGGTGGCGACGAGCCCTTCGGTCATGTAACCGGACCCTGCGGACGGGGCGAAGGCCGCATAGCCGAGGGACGCGCCCTGGTAGCGGCCCCGGATGATCGAGTTGATGTTGACCGTCCCGGCGGCCACGCCGGTCTCCCGGATACGGACCAGAAAGCCCTGGTTTGCGCCGTCGTCGAAGCGACGCATCCAGGCTTGGAACTCATCGGCCGTGGAGGGCAGTTGCATCCACGGCATATGCAGCTCGGAGCTGGCCCGCACGAGGGCGCAGAACTCGTCCTGGTCGGAGAGGGTGAGCGGGCTCAGTTCGATCCGCGACGGCTTATTGGGCATGGGTCAACGTTAGCCCCGGTGTTTCAGCTGTGGTTGGCGAGGTGCGGCGCGCGGTTGGATGGATGGCCGCGGCCACGTCGGTTCCAGCTGCCGGCACGCCGAGATCCCGACGCTGTGGCCAGGAGCTCCGAGTCTTCCGGGACGTGGGTGGACAAGAGGCCCGCAGGTCAGCCGGCCAGGTCGGCAGGTCGTCAGCCAGGCCGGCCGGGCGGCCTGGCGCGGCGTGGCGTCACCAGTCGGACCGGCCCCATCCGAAGCGCCGAAGCACCGAAACGCCGTCGGCCTGGTGCGGTGCCGTCCGCGCAGTCGGGGCACGCGAAGGCGGGGGCGTCGTCGGCCTGCCCGGTGGTGAGGACGAAGGCCAGTGGCCGGCAGGTGGCACCGGAAGCAGGGTGGACCACGTGCGAGGCGGTCGCCCCGTCCCCGCACTCACCGGCCGCCAAGATCGATCGAAGGTCCGCCCACTAAAGTCGGTGGCATGACGACACCCCTTGTCAGCAGTGCCTTCGACTCGCTCCGCCGCGACGCCGTGCCCGACCAGGAGGCGTTGCGCCGTGTCTACGAATTCCCCAAGGACACGGCAATGCGCAAGCAGATGACCGAACTCACCGATCAGACCCAACGGTTGATCGGCTGCTCATCGCTGGTCCTGGTCGCCAGCGCGGACGCCGAGGGCAACTGTGATGTCTCCCCGCGCGGCGGCCCCGCCGGGTTCGTCGCCGTACTGGACAAACGGACGGTGGCGATACCGGACGCGACCGGAAACAAGCGTCTGGACACCTTGCAGAACGTCATCGCCACCGGACGGGCTGGACTGCTGTTCTTCATCCCGGGGCGCACCACCACGCTCAGGGTGAACGGTCGGGCCTGTGTCTCCACCCGCCCGGACCTG
The DNA here is from genome assembly GCF_026341815.1 of Streptomyces sp. NBC_00572. Lineage (GTDB taxonomy): Bacteria > Actinomycetota > Actinomycetes > Streptomycetales > Streptomycetaceae > Streptomyces. The sequence goes on along the minus strand of NZ_JAPENX010000002.1, from coordinate 296,373 downwards.
CTGTCGCAGCTGACCGCCGTGGGCAAACCGCCTGCCAGTGCGCTGGTGCTGGGGATCGAGGAGGTCTACCCACACTGCCCCAAGTCGCTCCTGCGCAGCGGGGCCTGGAAGCCGGAGCAGTGGCTGCCGGCGGACGCGCAGCCGACTTCGGCCGAGGTGACGCTGGCGCAGCTGCGGATGCCGGAGCTGACGATCGCTGACATCGAGCATGCGGAGGCGGATTCGCTGAAATACCGGTACGAGTAACGGCCAGCCCTGCGCTTGCTGCACCATCAGCGCGCCAACCCCCCCAGACCAGTACGCCCCAAGAACAATCGCGGGTCAGCCCGTGAGGTGTTGGTTGCTTCTCGCCGTGTCGGCATGGTGGGAGCCCCAAGGCCAGGTGGCGGAGATCCACATGGGGAGGCGGCGTCCACTGTGGGTGAGTCGAGCAGCTGTGTGCAGCAGCCGGTAGCTGACTTCATCGGCTCGGCGGTGGCCAACTCTCCTGCCGGCGCGCGCGTGGTGTCGGACTTCACACTGCTGTATGCCTTCGTCCATGTCGAACTGGGGCAGTTGGGCGGCGGGGTATGGGCGGTCGTGCCGGACGTCGATGCGGGTGCCGTTCGGGTATTCGCCGGGTCGACCATGCGGGTCGGTCCGGCGACCTGAGGCCCTTCACGCAGGGAACCGTCCTGCTCCAGTCGAGTGCTTCCATCGGGCCGCGGTCCCATGGAAGCCGTCCGATGACGGTCATCCGATGGCGGCGCCGGCTGCTTGACCAGATGTCACTCCGTCGGCGTGACGTCCGCCCACAGTGCCGATGCGTCGGGCGAGAGCGGTGTGACTCCTTCGCCCGACGGGTTGTCGTCGTCCCACCACACGCCCTGTCCGGACGCCAGGACACGTCCGTCCTCGCCTGTCTGCCAACGGCCGCGCAGGACGTAGAACACCCCGGCGTGCCCGACCGGCGGTACAACCCGACCGGCGACCCGTTCCACCCGAGTCGTCCAGCGACCGCGCCGCACCATGATGTTGAGCACCCGGCAGGGACCACTGGGGAGTTCGGCCGAGAGCGCGAGGTCGCCGGAGAACGCGAACGGCTCGCCCGCACGTGACAGCAGCCGCTCGAACACCCCGGGGCAGCTCAGCCGGACACCATGGCCCGCCAGCAGGGTGAGTGTCCGGTCGACTCCCGGAAACGCCGAGAACGGCCCGTCCCGGTCGATATCGGCGACGCTCGCGCGCCATCCGAACTCCTCGGTGCCTGCCGACCGGGAGGCGATCTCCCTGGTAGCACCGCCGCCGTTGCGCCACCGACCCGGCGTCAGCGTATCGACATCGAAGTGGCGCATGGGTGGCTCCTGAGCTGCGTGCGGTAGTACGGATCACGGGTACGGATCACCCCTGAGCGGCGCCCTCGGGTGGCGAGCGTGCGCCGGAGGGCGACGGCAGTGTCCAGGAGGGCCGAGCCGTCGACATCGGCGTGCCCGCCAACGCACTATATGCGTCCTCCCCGTCCTCTCCGCCCTCCTCGACCCTCCCCGTACTCCCGTCCCGCTGTGGACGTCGCTCTGGTCCGTACTGCTCTGCACGATGATGGCACCGGAGGCTAGCCTGAGAGCCGCTGCTTATGGGCATCAGTCCGAAGGTCTTCACCGTCACTCGCTAAGGACCGCGACCAGCGCGGTCGCTTCGTGGGGGATGGCGAGTTCGTCCTACCTGATGGCGACTGCGCGGTGGCGCTTGAGCTGGTTTGATGCCGCATTCGACCACGTGCCGCTGCTTGTCATCGGTCTGGGCGAACATGGGTGGCCGACCGCCGAGGGAGCCGAGATTCCGCCTGTTGCGGACCCGGTCCGCAGGGATGCCCTCCTTCCGCCGCCCCGGCGGCGTGCTGATGGGCCCGGCAGACGGTCGAGTCGACGTTCACGTCCCAGGTGATCAAGCCCTTCGCGTCCGTCCGTGCCTGGAGCTGGGTGACGATCCGGGCCCAGGTGCCGTCCCGTTGCCAACACCGGAAGCGGTCATAGATGCGCTCCCGTTGGCCGTACCTCTCGGGCACCTCCGGCCACGGAGCGGCGGTCCGGGTCCGCCACCCCTATGCCGTCAATCAGCTGTCGCCGAGTCCACACCGGCGGACGGCCCACCTTGATGGCCTGCGGCAGCAACGGCTCAGCCTGGCCCACCGGCCATTCGCCGGATCCCCACGTCCCACAGAAAGTGATCATTCACGACCAAGATCTACTTTCACAGCAGGCCCTGCGTCAGCCGTCGTGGTGGCCGTAGGTGTCGAAGATCTGCTCGGGGTTCTCACCCCGGAAGACCACATGCCAGTGCATGTGCTTGGACTCCTGATAGAGCCCCAAGTTCGTGGTCACCGTGCACGATCCGTGCTCCTGCTCGACTTCGGCAGCGACCTCGCGCACCAGACCGACGACCTCGTTCAGCAGGTCCGGATCGGCGTTACCGAGGTCCGTCAGTGACGGCACGTGCTCCTTGGGGATCACCACGATGTGGACCGGGTACGACGGATTGGTGTGGTGGAAGGCGAGTGCTCGATCCGTCTCCGCGACCGTCTCAATCGGCACCCGGCCGGACAAGGCCTGGTTGCAGTAGAAGTCGGAGACGGCAGCACCATTTGTCACAGTCGGTAACTTTCCGCAGTCGTTGGGCGATCTCGTCACCAGTGCATCTGGCGTGGGTCGCCGCCCACGGGAGTCAGCCGTACCAACGTGAGCGGGAGTGAATTCACCGTACACAACGGGCTCTTGTGGTCAGGCGAGGTGAGCGCGTTTCCCTCCGACCCCGCGTCAACTCGCACCCGATCGCGTGACTCAGTGCCAGTCGCCCCCACAAGTCGAACAAGTCGAAGCCGGCTGCCAGAGGTCCTTCTCCGTTCTGTCGCCCTGCACCTCGTACTGCTCGGGCGATCGCGCTCCTCATGGCGATGTCGCCGTTTCGGCCACTCCCCGCTGCGACCACGGCCCTGCGCCATGGGGGTCGACGTGTACGGCACGGATGCGGGCTACCAGGGGCGGGCAGATCGTCGGTGGGGCGTACTCCTCCCGCAGGGGAGTGAGCGGGCCGGACCCGGGGCCGCCCGGGTCCGATGCGGGGCACTCGTATCGGTGGCATCACGGTGGTGAACTGAGTGCAGTCGTGGGTGTTGCCGCCCTTCACCACGAATGCGAGCGGACGGCCACCGCCCGTCACCGGCCAGGCGGATCTTGCTGGTCAGGCCGCCTCGGGACCGGCCGCGGGCCGGGTCGCGGAGCCCCTCTTTGGGCTCCGGCCGCGTGCCGATGGGCCCGGGAGGTGGTGGAGGCGACTGGCACCAGCCAGTCGAGGCCGCTCGCCGCGTTCGCCTTCGTCTGGGCCGCCCGCAGCATCCGGTCGAGCGCCCCGTCCGCCGCCCGCCTGCGGAAACGGGTGTGGAGCGTGGCCCGCCGCCCGAAACGCTCCGACACGTCCCGCCACGCCGTTCCGGTCCGGAACCACCACACGATCCCGTTCAGGACACTGCGGTCGTCCAGCCGCTTCCGCCCCCGCAACGACTCGGGCAGCAACACGGACGAACGAACTCCCTCTCGGCATCGGACAGTTCATGACGACGTATCACGCCCCTGTGATCCACCGCGCAAGATCATTTGAGGGCGCCCCCTGGACTGCCCAGTCCTGCAAGGCTGCCGTCACCCTTGCACCGCTCCAGGTGTGGGCATGACATCAGGCGGCAGGACCTCGTGGGCGCGCGGATGGCGGACGGGCCGGAACGTGTCCCATGGCCGATCAACCCTCCTGGCCCGCCCGGTGCTGCGGCGGGACGTAGGGGGCGCTCCGGGGGGCCTCGCGGCCCGACTTGGTGTCGACGATCAACACGCCACGGCCCTCACGGACGATCTGGAGGTCCGCCCCGACCGGAAAGTCGTAGCTGCCGATGAGGGCCGGTTCGATGGCGCAGAGCTCGTTGAGGTCGACGGGCCTCCAGTTCTTCGGGTTCGGCAGGTAGTCACCCGTGTCGGTGTCGCCCAGGATGCGCCAGCCATTGTCGGCCGGCTGCCGGGACGGCTTGCGATGGACCCAGCGAATCCGGCTCTCGCCCTCAAGAACGCTTCTTGTTGCCAGGCTCGCTCCAGCGCCGGGGATGAACTCCGGGTATGGGCGGGACATGTGCTCCTCCTGCGGTGATCGGGGCGGGTGTCCGCACCCGCCCCAACGGCCGTACGGGCAGGCCTGGCCTTCGCCCCTCGGCACAGGTCGCGGCCCGCAAGGACAAGACCGAGTCCGGATCCATCCTGCAAAGCAGCCGCTACCCTCACTGGCGCTGGTGCGGGCGTGAGATCTGACGGCAGACCTGGTCGCGTACGGATGTACGGGCCCAGCCCGTGGGAGTGGCCGGACGCTCCTTGACCTGAAGCTTGGTTGAGGTTCTAGTGTGTTGCCTACTTGATCATCTGATGACGGGAAGATACACCCATGATCCTCGTGACCGGAGCTACCGGAAACATAGGCAGTGCCCTGCTGAAGGAGCTGCACGCACGCGGTGTCGGGCCGCTGAGGGGGCTCACGCGCGATGCTGTACGGGCCGTCCTTCCCGACGGGGTTGAGGCCGTGGAGGGCGACTTCATGGAGCCGGCTTCCTTGAAGCCCGCGTTGCAAGGGGTGCGTTCGCTGTTTCTCGTGTCACGTCTGGGCCCGGACGCCGACATACTCGAAGCCGCCCTGCAGGCGGGTGTGGAGCACGTCGTGCTGGTGTCGTCCATCACCGTCCAGACCCACCCGCACCTCGACCCCGCCGGCGAGAACTTGGCGGTGGAGCAACTACTCAAGGCAAGCGGCATGGCCTGGACAATCCTGCGACCGACGCAGTTCGCCTCGAACGCGCTGATGTGGGCCGACTCTATCCGTGGCCACGAGACCGTCCGCGCACCGTACGCCGAGACCGCGCTGCCAACCATCCATCCTGCGGACATCGCGGCGGTGGCACGGGTGGCACTGACCGAGCCCGGCCACCACGGACGCACGTATGCCTTGACCGGTCCCGAGCAGGTGACCGCCCGGCAACAGGCCGAGGCCATCGCGGAAGCACTGGACCGGGAGGTTCCCTTCGCCGAGATCAGCCGTCAGGAAGCCCACGCACACATGGCCGCGGTCTTCGGCCCGGAAGCCGCGGAAGCCGTTCTCGACGTCACGGGCGGAGACGTGAACGACGAGCTGCTGATGGTGCGCGACACGGTTGCACGGATCACCGGAACTCCCGCCCGCCCCTTCCGGCAATGGGCTTCGGAAAACGTCAACGCCTTCCGCTGAAGCGCCTGGGCTTGAGTACGTTCTTCGGGTCTGTCGCAATCGGTGCGATCGGGCGCGTCGGCGGGGCCGCACCCCAGCTGACGAGCTTCGAGGGTCTGGAAGCATCATGATCGGATGCCGAACGCCGCAGCACGTACCGCTCTGCTCGACCACCTTCGCAGCACTCTTCCTGGCCGCGTCATCGACGAGGTCGCCGGGGTGGAGGGGCCGATCGAGGACCGCGCGCCCGGGTTCCGGATCTTCCGGATCCACCCCGCCCATCCGGGGGACTGGTGGCTTTACGTGACGTCGGGCTGCTGGGAGGCAACGCAGCACGATGGTCACGGGACGGAGTTCTTCCTCGCCGCACCGCGTGACGAGTGGGTCAATCTGGAGAGCGTCACCATGAACGCGTACTACCACTGCGGGCCTGTTCAGCAACGACTCGACGTCGGACACACCGTCCCCATCGGTCGGCCGTGGCTGGACGACTCGGCGTGTGATCACTACCTGGTGAGCCTGCCTTATCCCCTGGGGCCCGAGTTCGAGGTCTGCACCTGGAAGGGTGGGGCCCACGCCCGGATTCTGTGGCTCCTGCCGATCACCAGGGCTGAGAAGGACTTCCGGCGGGACGACGGTTTGGAGGCCCTTGAAAGCCTCTTCGACGAGCACGCGATCGACCCGGTCGATCCCCGGCGGGCATCCGTCGTCTGATCGGCCAGGTCTCCGGGTCGGCCACCGTGCCGGGCGCCGGATCTTGTGGCCGAGAGCCGGCTCGCGCCATGAGGAGTATCCGTTCGCGGAGGAGTCGAGGCCGGCCTGGCCGTAGCCCTGGCGCTTGATCTGCTTCACCCGCGTCACCTGGTCTTCGACCTGACCCGATCCCCAGGGGAGGGACAGGCCGGCGATGGCTGCCTTCTCGTCGTACCGGAGCCCCTGTACGAAGTCCCGGATGGCCGGCCGACCGTCGCGCAGGACACCGTTGATCCAGTCAGGCCGTTCTTGGCCGCGGCGGTTGCTCATCATGTCGGCGAAGCCGCGGACGCGGAGGGTGGCGGCTTCCGGCTCGGGGCAAGCGGAGTGGGTCTTGGTGGCGTTCGGCGGAGGCATCGGGTCTCAGACGTGGCCCTCCAGGAACTCCCGGAGCTCGACCGTGGTCAAAGGCCCCGCGCGGTGGGCCACCGCCTCCCCCTCCTTCAGCAGGACGCAGGACGGGGCTCCGGTGATCCCGAACCGTTCGGTTGTCGCCGGGCAGCGCGTGATGTCGGTTCGGACGGCGGTCAGGCGGCCCGCGTACTCGTCGGCGATGCCACCCACGACGAGGTCCATCACCCGGCAGGGCTCGATGGCCTTGGGCCATGTCCCGGTGAAGTACGCGAGGACCGGGGTTCCACTCATCCTGAGGATGAAATCGAACTCCGCGTCCTCACGTGGCTGGTGAACCCGCTTCGCCATGGAAGCTCCTGACCTCGTGTTCCGTCTTTCCGGCCCCCATCATCCCCTGCGCGATGCGGCGGGCCGGCCAGGACACCAGGCCCTCCACCTGCGTCGGACCGCCAGGACCTGGGCACCGGCAGTCCGTGACGCACCGGCGACGGGCAGGCCGGGCGGGCCGTCATCGACTGCGCCGGCGCCCGCGTGCATGGAGGGGACGGGACGGGCAGGGGTCAGTCCCACTGCTGGTCGGCGAGGGAGTCGACGGGCTGGGGCTTGCCGATGACGGCCAGGGCGATGAAGAAGTTGATCTGGCCGATCGCGATGGTGAGGGTGGCCAGGGCCTTCTCGTCGTAGTGCCTGGCCACCTCGGCGTACAGGTCGTCGGAGACGCGCTCCCTGCCGTGCGGGGCGGGCTGGAGGGTGGCCTCCACGAGAGCGAGGGCGGCGCGCTCGGCGTCGGTGAAGTACGGGGCGTCCTGCCAGGAGGAGACGGCCGTGATGCGCGCCTCGGACTCCCCGGCCTTGCGCAGGAAACCGGTGTTCAGGATCGTCAGGTAGGTGTTGCCGACGATCTGCCCGGCGCGCAGGTGGACCAGACTCATCGTGGTGCGCGGCACCGAGCGGTTGCCCGTCGCCCGGAACAGGGCGGCACTGACGTCCTTCAGCTCGGGCACGAACTCGGAGGGGTCGGGCATCCGGGAGATAGAGGTGTTCGTCATGGCTGCTCTCCTTGTACTGCGACTTGTACTGCGACTTGTATCGCGACTTGTCATGCGGCTTGTGCTTCGGCCGGGTTGGCGTCTTCACAGCACTGACGGAGCGGCGCACGAAGATGTGACCGGAGCCGGATCGATCCGTCTGATCGTTCCTCCACGCACAGCGTCCACGCACAGCCCATTGCAACGTGAGAGTCTCTGGCGCTACGGCTACCTGGCCGGGTAGGTGCATCGATAGTCCCGATTTCACCTGTATTAATAGTTCGCTTGGTGCAATGGAATCGATGTCGCCTTCGTGAATGCAATGTAGCGTTTCTGCATTTAGAAAGATAAAAATCGACAGGCTGAACTCTCGGTCGGTGAGGCCTGGGGTGCGCTGACGTCACCCGCGACGGCCTGTGAGGCCGCCGTCAACTCCACCGGAGCGAGTGGGCCCTCCGTGCAATCCGTTCCCTATGTCCCTACTTGAACCGACTTCAAGCGTGAGTCAGAACACTCTCCGCAACACATCGCGCATGGATTCCAGAAGCCAGGGCAGGCGGCCGAACCGCCGGTGCTACCGGTAGGGGGACTCAGAGGAACGAAAGGCCATACGCGACGTGACGGCAGCACAACAGACCATCCATGTGGGCGGAGAGTGGCGCGCAGCCCTGTCCGGCGCCACGCGCGAGATCATCGACCCCGTCGACGCGACCGCCTTCGCGGTCGTCGCGGAGGGCGGTGTCCAGGACACCGACGACGCCGTGACCGCGGCGCGCGCCGCGTTCGACGACGGTTCCTGGCCGCGTACGCCGGTCGCCGATCGGGCCGCCCTGCTGCGGCGGGTCGCCGACCTGCTGGAGCGCGACCGCGAGCGGATCGGCGCCCTGGAGAGCCAGGACGCGGGCAAGACCCTGGAGGAGGGCCGCGTCGACGTCGACTGCGTCCGCGACGCCTTCCTCTACTTCGCCGACCTCGTGGAGAAGGAGGACGGTGGACGGGTCGTCGACGCGGGTTCGGACGACATCCGCAGTGTCGTCGTGCAGGAGCCCGTCGGCGTGTGCGCCCTGATCACGCCGTGGAACTATCCGCTGCTCCAGGCGAGTTGGAAGATCGCGCCCGCCCTGGCCGCCGGCAACACGTTCGTGATCAAGCCCAGCGAGATCACCCCGCTGAGCACCGTCGTACTGGTCGAACTGCTCCTGGAGGCCGGACTGCCCCTCGGCGCGGCCAACATCGTCACCGGCCCCGGTCACACCGTCGGTGCCCGGCTCGCCGAGCATCCCGATGTCGACCTCGTCTCGTTCACGGGTGGTCTCGTCAGCGGCACGAAGGTCGCCAAGGCGGCCGCCGACAGCGTGAAGAAGGTCGCCCTCGAACTGGGCGGCAAGAACCCCAACGTCGTCTTCGCCGACGCCTGTTCGACGCCCGAGGAGTTCGACACCGCCGTCGACCAGGCGCTCAACGCCGCTTTCATCCACAGCGGCCAGGTCTGCTCCGCCGGCTCCCGCCTCATCGTCGAGGAGTCGCTGCGCGGGCGCTTCGTCGCCGAGCTCGCCCGCCGGGCCGAACTGATCCGCCTCGGCCGCGGCACCGACGAGGGCGTCGAGTGCGGGCCGCTGGTCTCCGCGGCCCAGGTGGCGAGGACCGAGGAGTACGTGGCCTCCGCCCTCGGCGAGGGCGCGGTCCTGCGTGCGGGCGGCGAGAGGCCCGCCGGCCCCGGCTACTTCTACCGGCCGACCGTCCTCGACCGGTGCCACCGCGGCATGCGGGTCGTCCGCGAGGAGATCTTCGGCCCCGTCCTCACCGTGGAGACCTTCCGCACCGAGGAAGAGGCCGTCGCCCTCGCCAACGACACCGAGTACGGCCTCGCCGGCGCGGTGTGGACCTCCGACGAAGACCGCGCCCGGCGGGTCGCCGCCCGGCTGCGCCACGGCACCGTCTGGATCAACGACTTCCACCCCTACCTGCCACAGGCGGAATGGGGCGGCTTCGGAAAGTCCGGCATCGGCCGCGAACTGGGCCCCAGCGGCCTCGCCGAATACCGCGAGGCCAAGCACATCTACCAGAACCTCGCTCCGCGCCCCGTGCGCTGGTTCGCGGGCACGACGGAGAAGGACCAGGCATGAACGACCAGCACGTGTACGACTACGTCGTCGTCGGCGGCGGCACCGCCGGTTCCGTGATCGCCTCCCGGCTGACCGAGGACCCTGACGTCACCGTCGCCGTCATCGAGGGCGGCCCCAGCGACGTCGGCCGCGACGACGTCCTCACCCTGCGCCGCTGGATGGGCCTGCTCGGCGGCGAGCTGGACTACGACTACCCCACCACCGAGCAGCCCCGCGGCAACTCGTACATCCGGCACAGCCGTGCGCGGGTCCTGGGCGGCTGCTCCTCGCACAACACCCTCATCGCGTTCAAGCCACTGCCCTCCGACTGGGACGAGTGGGCCGAGGCCGGCGCCGAGGGGTGGGACGCGGCGGCCATGGATCCGTACTTCGCCCGGCTGCGCAACAACATCGTCCCCGTCGACGAGGCCGACCGGAACGCGATAGCCCGGGACTTCGTCGACGCGGCGCAGACCGCGCTCGGCGTTCCCCGCGTCGAGGGCTTCAACCGGCAGCCCTTCCACGAGGGCGTCGGCTTCTTCGACCTCGCCTACCACCCCGAGAACAACAAACGGTCCTCCGCCTCGGTCGCCTACCTGCACCCCTTCCTCGACCGGCCGAACCTGCACATCGCCCTGGAGACCTGGGCGTTCCGCCTTGAGCTAGAAGGCACCCGTGCCAGCGGCGTGCACATCCGCACCAAGGAGGGCGCGGAGCACGTCGTACGCGCCCGACGCGAGGTCCTGGTGTGCGCCGGGGCCGTGGACACCCCGCGCCTGCTGCTGCACTCCGGCATCGGGCCGCGCGCCGACCTGGAGAAGCTCGGCATCCCCGTCGTACACGACCTGCCGGGCGTCGGAGAGAACCTGCTCGACCACCCCGAGTCGGTCATCGTGTGGGAGACGCACGGCCCCATCCCCGAGAACTCCGCGATGGACTCCGACGCCGGGCTGTTCGTCCGCCGCGACCCGGAGGCCGAGGGGCCGGACCTGATGTTCCACTTCTACCAGATCCCCTTCACCGACAACCCGGAGCGGATCGGCTACGAACGGCCCGCGCACGGCGTGTCGATGACCCCGAACATCCCCAAGCCGCGCAGCCGCGGCCGGCTCTACCTGACGAGCGCCGACCCCGAGGTCAAGCCCGCACTCGACTTCCGGTACTTCACCGACGAAGACGACTACGACGGCCGGACCCTCGTCGACGGCATCCGCATCGCCCGTCGGATCGCCGCGAGCGAACCACTGGCCGGCTGGCTGAAGCGCGAGGTCTGCCCGGGGCCCGAGGTGACCTCCGACGAGGAACTCAGCGCGTACGCCCGCCATGTCGCGCACACCGTCTACCACCCGGCCGGCACCTGCCGGATGGGCTCCGTCGACGACGAACTCGCCGTCGTCGCACCCGATCTGAGGATCCGCGGGCTCGACAACATTCGGATCGCCGACGCGTCCGTCTTCCCGACCATGACCGCCGTCAACCCGATGATCGGCGTCCTCATGGTCGGCGAGAAATGCGTCGACCTGCTGGGAGGCACCCGACGATGAACGACCTGACGCAGGACACCGCCGAACCCGTCTTCTCCGTCCGCGAACTGTGGAAGGTCTTCGGTCCGAAGGCCGACCGCGTGCCCGCCGACAAGGAACTCGCCGCGCTCGGCGCTGCCGAGCTGCGCGAGCGCACAGGCTGCACCGCCGCCGTCCGAGACGTCTCCTTCGACGTACGCAAGGGCGAGGTCTTCGTCGTCATGGGCCTCTCGGGCTCGGGCAAGTCGACGCTCGTCCGCTGCCTGACCCGGCTCATCGAGCCGACCTCGGGCACGATCTCCATCGACGGCGAGGACGTGCTGTCCATGGACAGCGGCCGGCTCCGCGAGCTGCGCCGGCACCGGGCCGCGATGGTCTTCCAGCACTTCGGGCTGCTGCCGCACCGGACGGTGCTCGACAACATCGCGTACGGGCTCGAGATCCAGGGTGTGAGGCGCGGCGAACGACGCGAGCGTGCAGCCGAGTTCGTCACCAAGGTCGGCCTGGACGGCATGGAGCACCGCAGGCCGAGCCAGTTGTCCGGCGGCCAGCAGCAGCGGGTCGGGCTCGCCCGCGCGCTCGCCGCCGACCCCGAAGTCCTGCTGTTCGACGAGCCGTTCAGCGCGCTCGACCCGCTCATCCGCCGGGACATGCAGGAGGAGGTCATCCGTCTGCACCGGGAGGAGGGACGCACGATGGTCTTCATCACGCACGACCTCAGCGAGGCGTTGAGGCTCGGCGACCGCATCGCGCTGATGCGCGACGGCCGGATCGTGCAGCTCGGCACGCCGGAGGAGATCGTGGGTTCCCCCGCCGACGAGTACGTCAGGGACTTCGTCCGGGACGTGCCGCGCGAGCAGGTGCTCACCGTCCGCTCGGCGATGCGCCCCGCGCTCGCCGACGAGCGCGAGACCGGCCCCGCGCTCGCCCCGAGCGCCACCGTCCACGAGGCCATCGAGGCCGTCGCCCGTGCGGGCGTGAACGCGCGGGTCGTCGAGGACGGCCGCTGCCTCGGTGTGGTCGACCACGCGGGACTCCTCGGTGTCGTCGCCGGGGTCCCGGCCGCGTCGCGGAAGGCGGTGGCCTGATGTACGCCCATACGACCTGGCCGCCGCCGGGCGGCACGACGGGAGCCCCCGCGACGGACACGGTGACCTGGCTGCGGCGTGGCGACACGACGGATGGCCTGACCTGGCCGCGGCGTGCCACCACGACCGGTGCCGCCACCCGGCCGTCGCCGTACGGCGCAACCGCCCCCGACGCCACGGGTCGGTGGGGCCGATGACCGCCACCGTCACCCCCGCTCCTCCTCGCCCCACAGCCGCCGCCGACACCGCGCCCGGTGCGCTGCGCGCTTTCGCGCGCCACCGCGTCCGGCTGATCGGCGTCGGCCTCGGCGCGGCCCTGGCTCTCGTCCTCGGCGCCGTGCTTCTGGGCGGCGGCAGCTGGCCCGCGTCGCTCGCCGTCGATCTGTCCGGTCCGCTCGGGCGCACCAGCGACTGGATCATCGACAACCGCGACGGCCACCCCCTCTTCCTCTACTTCCTCGGACACGTCAGCAACGTCGTGGTCGTGTCCGTCCGCGCCGTGTACCTGCTGCTGCTCGCCCTCGGCTGGGCCGGCGTCACCGCCGCCGCCGGGCTGCTGGCCTGGCGGGTCGCGGGCGTCCGACTCGCGTTGACCTCCGTCGCCGCCTTCGGCGCCTGCGGGCTGCTCGGCATGTGGGTGCCCACCATGCAGACGCTCGCCCTGATGGTCGTCGCCGTCGCCGCGTCCGTGCTCCTCGGCGGTCTCCTCGGCCTGGCCGCCGGCCTCTCGGCCCGCATGGACCGGGTCCTTCGGCCGGTCCTCGACACCATGCAGGTGCTGCCCGCCTTCGCGTACCTCCTGCCCGTCGTCCTCGTCTTCGGCATCGGCGTGCCCGCGGCCGTCCTCGCGACGGTCGTCTACGCCGCCCCGCCCATGGCCCGGCTCACCGCGCTCGGGCTGCGCGGCGCGGACGCCGGTGTCATGGAGGCTGCCGCGTCCCTCGGCGCCACCGGCAGGCAGCGGCTGCTCACGGCCCGCCTCCCGCTGGCCCGCAAGGAGCTCCTGCTCGGCGTGAACCAGTCGATCATGATGGCGCTCGGCATGGCCGTGATCGCGTCCGTCATCGGAGCGGGCGGTCTCGGTGACCGCGTCTACCAGGCGCTGGCCTCCGTCGACGTCGGTGCCGCGCTCGCCGCCGGCGTGCCCATCGTGCTGCTCGCCATCGTCCTGGACCGGGTCACCGCCGCGGCCGGAGAGCGGATCGGTACGGCTCCGGCCCACAGGTCCCGGCTCGGCTGGGCCGTCGCCCTCGCGGCGACCGCCGTCGTCGCCGTCGCCGGCCGGCTGTCCGACCGGCTCTCCTGGCCCGACGCGTGGACGGTCGACATCGCCGAGCCCGTCAACGGGGCGGTCGACTGGATGACCGCCCACCTCTACTCCGGCGTGCCCGTCATCGGCGGAACCGCCGACTGGGCGGGGTGGTTCACCACATGGGTCCTCAACCCCCTGCGCGACGGCCTGCAGTGGCTGCCCTGGTGGGCGGTCCTGCTGACCGTGGGCGTCCTCGCCCTGCTCATCGGTACCTGGCGCACCGCCGCGACCGCCGTCCTCGCGATGGCCGCGATCGGCGTGCTGGGCGTCTGGGACCCGGCGCTCGACACCCTGTCCCAGGTCCTGGCCGCCGTCGCCGTGACGCTGTTGCTCGGCGTCGCACTCGGGGTCGCCGCCGCCCGCAGCACTCGCCTGGGACGCGCGCTGCGACCGGTGCTCGACGTCTTCCAGACGATGCCGCAGTTCGTGTACCTGATCCCCGTGGTCGCCCTGTTCGGCGTGGGCCGTGCCCCGGCGGTCGCGGCCGCCGTCGTCTACGCACTGCCCGCGGTCGTACGGATCACCGCCCAGGGCGTACGCGCGGTGGACCAGGCCGCCATGGAGTCCTCGCGCTCCCTGGGCGCGACCGGGCGGCAGCAGCTGTTCCAGGTCCAACTTCCGCTGGCACGCCCCGCGTTGCTGCTCGCCGTCAACCAGGGCGTGGTACTCGTCCTCGCTGTCGTCGTCATCGGCGGCCTCGTCGGCGGTGGAGCGCTCGGCTACGACGCGGTCTTCGGCCTCGCCCAGGGCGACCTGGCGACCGGACTGGTGGCCGGCGCGGCGATCGTCTGCCTCGGCCTGATGCTCGACCGCGTCACCCAGCCGACGGAACGCCGCGACCTCGCGGGAAAGGGGGCCTGAGATGGCTCGCACACGCATCGCCGCCCTCGTCACGGCCGCCGCCCTGGCGGTGGGCCTCACCGGCTGCGGCGCCGCCGACATGACCCGCCAGTCCTCCCCGTACGCCGACGCGAAGGGCTCCCGTACGGTGACACTCTCCGTACAGTCGTGGGTGGGCGCGCAGGCCAACGTCGCCGTCGCCCAGTACCTCCTGGAGCACGAGCTCGGCTACCGGGTGGACACGGTGCAGATCGACGAGGTACCCGCCTGGGACGCGCTCAGCCAGGGCCGGGTCGACGCCATCCTGGAGGACTGGGGCCACCCGGAGCAGGAGAAGCGGTACATCGACGACAAGGGCACGATCAGGCGAGGTGGCGATCTCGGGGTGACCGGCCACATCGGCTGGTACGTGCCGACGTACTTCGCCGAGCAGCACCCGGACGTCACCGACTGGAAGAACCTGAACAAGTACGCCGAAGAGTTCCGCACCGCGGAGAGCGGCGGCAAGGGCCAGCTCCTCGACGGCTCCCCGTCCTACGTGACGAACGACAAGGCGCTCGTGAACAGCCTGGATCTCGACTACCAGGTCGTGTTCGCCGGCTCGGAGGCGGCGCAGATCACCCAGATCAAGCAGTTCGCCAAGGAGAAGAAGCCGTTCCTGAGCTACTGGTACAAACCCCAGTGGCTGTTCGAGAAGGTCCCGATGACGGAGGTGAAGCTGCCCGCCTACAAGGAGGGCTGCGACGCGGACCCGGAGAAGGTGGCCTGCGCGTACCCGCACACGCCGCTGCAGAAGTTCCTCAACGCCCGCTTCGCGGACGGCGGAGGCGACGCGGCCGCCTTCCTGAAGAAGTTCAGGTGGACGACCGACATGCAGAACGACGTCGCCCTGATGATCGCGGACCAGAAGCTGTCACCGCAGGAGGCGGCGGGCCGCTGGGTGAAGGAGAACGAGGCCACCTGGCGGACGTGGCTCCCGTCCTGACGGTTGGAGCGGTGGACCGGACCTGATGGACATGCCGGTCCGCCGTGCTCGCCCGCACCCGCGAGCGCTCACAGGGCCTGCCTCTGGTGGCAGGAACGTGGCCACCGGGGCCATGCTGGTGGAAGGAGGCAGTACGTGCCCCGGCGTCACGGGCGTACGCGCCCTGGGGCGGCCGGGGAGAGGACCGCCATGCTCTACGCCGGAATGGACACGGGCACGTATCCGGGGAAGCCCGTGATGGAAGCGATCTGGGAACTCTCCAACATCTACTGGACGGGCATGTACCTCGATTCGCCGGCCCCGGCCGTCGGCGAGATCGCGGTCACGAAGCCGCGGAACGGCCACAACCGGATGGGCGGCGTCGGCGCCCATCCCGTGGGCGGCTGGATGAACGGATGGTTCGACCTGCGGCCGGTGTGGGGGCTCCTGCCGATCTACTGGGGACAGCAGGCCCCGACCAACGCGGACGGGCCGATCGACCTCCGGGTGCAGATCGCGGTGGCGAACGCCGAGGACGCCGCCGTGAAGGCGACGAGCGCGGGTCTCCCGCAGGGCTCGGTGATCTATCTGGACTGGGAGGCAGGCAGCCCGCCGGTGAAGGAGGGCCGGGAGTACTGCTCCGCCTGGTTCCACCGGCTCGCCGAACTCGGATACCGGCCCGGCGTCTACTGCCATCCTCCGTCCTCGTTCGCCTTCCGCGAGGAGTGCCCGGGCCTGTACGTGTGGAACGTCAACGTGCTTCCGGCGAGCGCCGGCGGCATCACGATCGTGGACGGCAAGGTGGAGCTCGCGACGCCGCCCATCGACAGCACCGACGGCGAGCCGCCGGACCGGGACGCGATCGCCCGGCAGTGGCGGATCAATGTCGAGCGGCCCGCCGGAGGCCCCATCGCCGGGTTCCCCGACATCGACACGGACGTCGCCGTCGTACGCAACCCCGCCTTCCCCGAGAGCGGGAACCAGCCCGTCGAAGTGCGCGGCGGGCCCGTCGTCGGCGCGCCCGGCACGACCGACCGGCTCGGGGCGTTCGCGGTGCGCCGGGGCAAGGCCGTCAGGGTGACGTGGTCGCCGGGCGCGGCCACGCTCGACGCCGATCTCGACGGATCGGTCTCGACGGCCTCCCTCAACCCGTTCGCGCCGATGTCGGCGCTGACCGACTGGCTCGCCGGGCTCGCCCTCTGGGACAACGGCGACGACCGCACCTGGCACGTCCACACCTTCCGGCACGCGGTTTCCGGGGCCTGGCAGGAGTTCAACGTGCCCGAGAGCGACACGGTGCTCATCGACCCGCTCGCGGGTGTCGTGATCGCCCGGCGCCAAGGAGGGGCACCCGAGGTGTTCGTCCACGACCGGCAGGCCGCCGACATCGCGGGCAGCCGCTGGGACGAGGCCACGCGGACCTGGACCGACCCCGACCACCTCCGCGCCCCGGCCGGGCCCGTCGCGCCCTTCGTGCTCCGTACGAACGGCCTCGCCGCGCTGAGCCGCAAGACCGGCCTCCTGGACCTGTTCTGGGTGAGCAGCGACTCCGTGCCGCGTACGTCCTTCTCCCTCGGGCCGGGGAACTGGAGCGACTCCTTCGCCATCGGGGACCTTCTCGTCCGCGCTCACCCGATGACGAACCTCGCGCCGTGCAGTCCCGGCCCCGACCTCATCGAGGTCCCGTTCATCGGGCGCCGCGACGGCGATCCGAAGCTCCGGCTCTACAGCACCCCGTGGACCGCGGCCTCGCTCTGGGGCACCACGCGCGAGATCGGCGGCGGGGCCGTGCCGTTGGAGCCCTCCTCCCGGATCGCCGCGACGAGCCGCTCGCCCGAGTTCCTCGACGTGTTCGTCATCGGCCGCGACGGCATGCTCTACAACACGTTCCTGACGACGGCGACGGGCGTCTGGACCGCGCTCCGGCGGATCGGCGGGACGCCGCGGAAGCTCGCCCACATCGTCACCGCGTGCTGCCAGGGCGCCGGGGACGTCGAGGTCCTCGCCGTGGCACGCGACGGCTCGGTGTGGGCGACCCACTGGGACTCCGCCCTGCTCGACTACGTGCCGATGGAACGGCTCACCCTGCTCGATCTCGTCTGACCGACCGCCAAATCCGGTGCTCGTCCGCCGGAACAGCCCCCCCATTGCCGCGCGTTCGCTTCCGGCCGCCGCGACTGAGGCTCTTGACCCTCACGTGACGTCAGGCCGCATAGTCGGTGCCGTGGAAGATCACTGGACCGTGGGACACGTGGCCGAGCTCGCCGGCGTGAGCGTCCGCACGTTGCACCACTACGACGAGATCAGGCTCGTACGGCCGTCGGCGCGGACCGAGGCCGGGTACCGGGCCTATTCCGCGGGCGACGTCGAGCGGCTGCGGGAGGTGCTGGCATATCGGCGGTTGGGCTTCGGACTGCGGGAGGTGGCGGAACTGGTCGACGACCCGTCCACGGACACGGTCGCGCACCTGCGCCGACTGCGCGGCCTGGTGCTGGAGCGGCGTGATCGCGCCGACGCCATGGTGGCGGCCATCGACAGGGAACTTGAGGCACGAGCGAAGGGACTGAAGGTGACACCGGAGGAACAACTGGAGGTGCTCGGTGCACGGCTGTACGACGCGATCGGCGGCGCCTACACCGCGACACGGCGTACCGAGCCGCAGATCGCCGCGCAGATCTGGGGCGCCCTCGGGGACGCGCGGACGGTCCTGAACGTCGGGGCCGGCACCGGCTCCTACGAGCCCCTCGACCGCGACGTGACCGCGGTGGAGCCATCGGCGGTCATGCGGGCGCAACGGCCAGCCGGCTCGGCGCCGTGCGTGGCCGCCGCCGCGGAGAGCCTGCCGTTCGCGGATCAGTCCTTCGACGTGGCGATGGCGGTCTCCACCGTTCACCACTGGGGGGACCCGCTGGCGGGGCTGCGCGGGATGCGGCGCGTGGGCCGCCGCGTGGTGGTGCTCACGTTCGACACCGACGAGCCCGGATGGCAGGACCGGTTCTGGCTCACCCGCGACTACCTGCCCGAGTTCGCCGCCGTCCTCGCGGAATTTCCCTCGCTCGCCGGGATGGCCGAAGCGATCGGCGCCCGCGCTGAGCCGGTGCCCATCCCGTGGGACTGCGCCGATGGCCTGTTCGAGGCGTACTGGCGTCGGCCGGAGGCGTATCTGGAGGACCACGTGCGCCGTGCGATGTCGGTGTGGACGAAAGTCGGGCCCGAGGCCGAGCAGCGGGCGGTGCGAAGCCTCGGCGAGGACCTCGAATCCGGCCGGTGGGCCGAGCGCAACAGCGACCTCGCCGACCTCGACGCGGCAGATCTCGGCCTCCGCCTGCTCATCGCCTGAAGGGCCGGGAATGCGCCGCTCCGCCCCGGCACTGCGGGGCGGTTCGGGCACCGTCGGTAGTTCTGCGGGGGGGGTTACTCCTCGATCGCCTGGTAGAGGGTCGTCCAGAAGTCGTGCATGAGGTGGATCGAGTGGGGGGCGGAGGTGCCGACCTGGGTGAGGAGGACGCCGACGACGTTGTTGACGGGGTCGGCGTACGTGGAGGTGCCGGCGCCGCCGTCCCAGCCGAACTGGCCGACGGGCGCGTAGTCGCCGCGGTAGGTCCGTACCGCCATCCCGAAGCCCCAGCCTCCGTGCTGCCCCTGACCGTAGGAGATGTGGACGTTGTTGGTGGCCAGCTCGGTGCGGGCGGCGTTCTGCACGGGGGCCAGGCGGTTGGTGGTCATCAGCTCCACCGCCTGCCGGGACAGGATCCGCTCGCCGCCGTGCCTGCCGCCGTTCAGCAGCATCCTGAAGTAGGCGTGGTAGTCGTCCGCGGTGGAGACCAGACCGCCCCCGCCGCCCTGGAACGCCGGAGGACTGTTCCACCGGCCGCCCTTGGACTCGTCCCACACATGGAACTCGCCGGACGCCGGGTCGGGCGCGTAGAGGACCGGCATGCGGTCGGCCTTCTCGTCCGGGACGTGGAAGCCGGTGTCCTTCATCCCCAGCGGGCCGAGGACGCGCTCGCGCAGCACTTCGTCGAAGGACTGGCCGGTCACCCGGGAGACCAGCACACCGGCCAGGTCGCTGGCGATGTGGTACTGCCAGTGGTCGCCGGGCTGGTGCATCAGCGGCAGCGCGCCGAGGCGGCGCAGCCACTCGTCCTGATCGGGCATCGGAGTGGGCAGGTTGGGCGTCAGCCCCTGTGCGAAGACCTCGTTCATGATCGGCGTCCCGATCGAGGTCAAGTCCATCCCGAGGCCGAAGGTGGAGGTCAGTACGTCCCGGACGGTGACCGGGCGGCGCGCCGGGACCGTCTCGTCGATGGGGCCGTCGAACGCCTTCAGCACCTGACGGTCGGCCAGTTCCGGCAGCCACCGGTCGACGGGGTCGTCCAGCCGCAGCCGGCACTCGTCCAGGAGCACCATCGCCGCCGATATCGAGAGCGGCTTGGAGGCGGAGGCCATCCGGAAGATGGTGTCCCGGCGCATCGGGGCGCCTCCGTCGTGCCGCATCGTGCCGTGCGTCTCGACGTGCGTCTCGTCGCCCTTGCTGAACAGCGCGACGACGCCGGGGATCTTGCCGGACTCCACGTGCCGGGCCAGCACGTCGCGGATCTTGCGCTGACCTGCTGCGGTGAAGTGGGACATGGTGGGGTGCTCCCTGGTCGGGTGGAAGTGACGGGGTGGAACGGTCGGGGCGGAGGTTTCACTCGGGAACCGTCGGGCCGCGCGAGGAGGCGGTGACGGACGCAGAGGGTCAGAGGCTGCGGGCGGCGATGTCACCGTTGCCACTGGTTGCCCTGATGTCCAGCACGGGGGAGCCGTCGTTCTTCAGGGCGTTGCTGACGCGGCCGTGGCGGGCGTCGGCGTCCAGAGTGGCGGAGCTGCCGGGGGCGGCGGCGATCGAGATGTCACCGTGCTGAGTACGGAGCACCACCGTGCCGCGGGTCGCCTCGCCGACGGTGATGCCGCCCCGCGCGGTGGAGATCTCCGCGGACCCGCCCAGGCGGCCGACGTGGACGTCGCCGTCGACGGCGGTGAGGCGCAGGCCCTCCACGTCGGCGATCTCGATGCGGCGGTGGGCGCCGTGGACGCTGACGTCGCCGAGCCGGCCCTCGGTACGCACCTCGGCGGCGGCGGAGGTGGCCTCGACGCCAGAGCCGCTGGGCAGGTGAACCGTCACCTCGACGGATCCGAGGCCGCTCAGCACCTGGTTCTTCGCCTCCGGCGCGATGACGCGCAGCACGCCGTCGCCGTACGCGACCGTGGTCTGTTCGGCGGCCTTCACATCGCGTCCCTTGGCGGCGTCCGCGGGACGCACCTGGACGGTGGTCTCGGCGCGGTCGGAGGCGAGGAGGCTGATGCGGCCGGCGGGTATCTCCAGAACGGTGGTGATCGGGTCGGGGGTCTCGAACTTCTGCAACGGACGTTCTCCTTGTGGAGCGGTGAGGATGTGGAGTGGCGAGGGAGTGGAGCGGTGACGACGGGGAGGAGGCAGGCAGGGGAGTGGTCAGTTGGCGGGCAGGTCGAGCTGGTACTCGTGGGTGCTGCGGTGGAAGCGGAAGCCCAGCCGGCGGTTCACGGCGAGCATGTGGGTGTTCTCCTGTGCGTTGTCGGTCTCGATCTCCTCGATTCCGGGGTGCTCGGCGCGGAGCCTGCGCACCATCTCGGCCTTGACCCACAGTCCGAGCCCGTGACCGCGGTGGGCGGGCACCACGACGGTGTCGTACTGCAGGGCCCGGAGGGTCTCCCCGGCCCGGATGACGATCTCGGTGTATCCGGCCATCTCGCCCTTGCGGAGCACGGCAGTCGTCAGCAGCAGATCACCGCGGTCGGCCAGCACCTCGGCCATGGCGCGGACCCGGTCGGCGGTCCAGGTCATGCTGCCGTAGTCCATGTCGCCCATGGGCATGTCGTTCATCGAGTTCTTGGCCGCGGCGAACGCCTCGGCCAGGTCGTCGGGAACCGTGCCGGTCCAGCCGGCCAGCTCGTAGCCGGGGTGCTCGGTGTCGGCCTCGGCGGTGTCGGCGTCGGCGACGTCGAGCAGCAGGTGGTCAAGTGCCAGTACACGCCGGAAGCCGTGCGCGGTGCAGAAGGCGCCGCTCGGTCCGTCACCGGGTGCGGCGGCCACCAGGCTGCGACGCTGCTCGGCCTGTGCGGCCTTCACGGCTGCGGCCAGCAGCTGCGAGCCCACACCGGAGCGCCGCTGGTCCGGGGTGACGTGCAGTTCCAGCTCGGCGAGGTGGCTCTGACCGGGCGAGGTGAACAGCCGGAGCCCGGCCACACCGACGACCGAGCCGTCGGCCGCGGTGGCCAGCCACCGCAGCCGGCGGTCGTGCCGCCCCGTGACGGTGAGTTGGGCATGGATCTGCTCGAACGTGGGCTGGGGCTCCTGGGGCAGATCGACGGCGAGCGAGGCCGCCACGACAGCGTGCCAGGCGGTGGCGTCTTCGGTGGAGATCTGAGGGAGGGCGACGGCGGTGATGATGGGGGACTCCTGGGTGGAAATGGCTCTGATTCCTGTTCTTGGGAGGGCTGGGTGGATCCGGTTCGGGTGATCCGGCCCCGACTGTGTCATCGCGTACGTTTCACGTCATCGCGATTTCTCAGTCGGTGTGGCGTACGAGCGGCCAGTCGATGTCGATCCGCGCCGCGGTGGCCAGGTAGTTGGTGAAAACGCTGAGCGCCACATGGGCGATGACCTCGACGACGTGCCCGTCGGAGAGGCCGGCCTGCCGGGCCGCGGCAAGCTGTGCGTCGGAGACGACTCCGTGGTCCCGGACCACCGCGGCGGCCAGGTCCAGGACGGCGGCGGCCCAGGGCTCGTCGGCCTCGCCCCGCCGCGCACGGGTCGCCTCGGCCGTGGTCAGTCCCACCACTCTGGTCCCGCGGAACGCGTGCACGGACAGGCAGTAGTCGGATCGGTTCTCCTGCGCCACCAGCAACGCGATGCGCTCGCGCACATCCGCCGACAAGGTCCCCTGCGTGCCCAGGGCCGTGACGACGTCCACGTACCCCTTCAGTACGGTCGGGTTGTTGGCCATCACCTTGGCCAGGTTGGGGACGACCCCCAGGGCCCGGTGCGTGGCGGTGAACAGACCCGCGGTTTCACCGGTCGCCGTCTCCGGATCGATCGTGTGGAGTGCTTGCATGACGGGAACCCTGCCAGTCGATCTTGATACATTCCCGATGCTTCTTCTATGCACGCGCTGGCGACCCCCGGAGTGACGGAATGCGGTTCACGATCCTCGGCCCGGTGGAGGCCCTGGCTCCCGGTCCCGAGTCACCCGGGCTGGCACCCCGCCATCGCGCGGTACTCGCCTACCTGCTGCTGCACGCCGGGGTCGCCATCAGCACGGACCGCCTGATCGAAGCGATGTGGGGGCCGCTGCCGCCGGACTCCGCCCGCGCGCAGATCCAGACCACGATCGCCGCCATCCGACGGATGCTCCGCGCTTCGGAAGCCGACCGGATGCTGGCCACTCGGCCGGCCGGGTACGTGATCACTCCCGAGCCGGGACAACTCGATCTGGACGACTTCACCGCCCTGATCGTCAAGGCGCCGGACACCCCCGACGACCCACGGGGCACCGTGGACCAGATACGTCGCGCGTTGGCCCTGTGGCGGGGAGAGCCGCTGGCCGACATCACCGCCCACTATGTCCAGGGCGCCAGAGCACGCCTGAACGGGCAGCGGCTCACCGCCGTCGAGCGCCTCGCCGACCTTGAACTGTCCCTGGGCCGCCACGACGAGCTCATCGACGAACTCACCGCCCACGCGGCGGCCCACCCCCTGCGGGAGCGGCTCTGCTGCCAGCTGATGCTCGCCCTGCACCGCGCGGGACGCCAACCCGACGCGCTGCACGTGGCCAGGACCTTCCGGTCAACCATCGCCGAGGAGCAGGGACTTGACCCCGGCCACGCCTTCAGCAAGCTCGAACAGGACATCCTCCGGGACGCACCCGACCTCCGGGCACCGGCCACCGCGCCCACGAAGCCGCAGGGGATCAACTTCCTGCCGTACGACGTCCCGGACTTCACCGGACGCGAGGACGAGCTCGACGGGCTGACCCGCCAGTGGGAGAACAATAGCGGCGGAGTCGTGACGATCTCGGCGATCGACGGGATGGCCGGCGTCGGCAAGACGACGCTCGCGGTCCATGCGGCGCACCGCCTCGCGGACCAGTTCCCCGACGGGCAGCTCTTCGTGGACCTGCAGGCCCACACCGCCGGGCAGACGCCGCTCGACCCCGGTGCCGCGCTCGAAATCCTCCTGGGCCAACTCGGCGTGCCCGCACAGCACATCCCGGCGTCGGTCACCGACCGCTCCGCGCTGTGGCGATCCGAGCTCTCCGGCCGTCGGGTGCTGGCCGTGCTGGACAACGCCCTCGGCACCGACCAGATACGCCCGTTGCTGCCGGGTGCCTCCCGCGCCCTCCTCCTCGTCACGAGCCGCCGACGGCTGACCGACCTGGACGGAGCACACGCCCTGTCCGTGGACGTGCTGCCCGCCGCGGACGCCGTGGAGCTGTTCACGGCGATCGTGGGCGAACGAGCGGAGGCCGAGCCCCTGGCCGTCCTCGACGTCCTGCAACTGTGCGGCTTTCTGCCGCTGGCCGTCCGCATCGCCGCCGCCCGCCTGCGCCATCGCCCCCGCTGGACCGTCGTCTACCTGGCGGACCGGCTCCGCGACCAGCGCCGCAGACTGGCCGAGCTGGCCACCTCGGAGAGGGGAGTCGCGGCAGCGTTCACGCTGTCCTACGAACAGCTGACGCCCGATCAGCAGCGAATGTTCCGGCTTCTGGGACTGCAGCCGGGCCGCGACATCAGCCCGGAAGCGGCCGCCGCGCTGGCCGGGCTCCCGCCCGAGGAGGCCGAGATGCTCCTCGAAGACCTCCTCGACGCCCACGTCCTGATCCAGTACCAGCCAGGCCGGTACACCCTCCACGATCTGCTGCGCGAGCACGCCCTGGCCACCGCGGCCGCCCAGGAACCCCCCAACGCCCAGCACGAGGCCCTCGGCCGGCTCCTCCACCACTATCTCCACACCGCGAGCGCGGCCATCGACCACCTGTACCCCGAGGGCAAGAACCGCAGACCACGCATCCCCGCACCGGACACCCCGACCTGGCCCCCGCGGAACGAGGCCGAGGCGATCACCTGGCTGGACACCGAACGCGTGAACCTCATGGCGGCCGGCCAGTACGCCGCCGACCACGACCGGGGCCCGCACACCAGCCAACTGGCCGCCACCCTGCACCGCTACCTGCTGGGCCACGCCCACCAGGCCGACGCCATGACCCTCCACGGCCTGGCCCTGCAGGCCAGCCGCCGAAGCGGCGACACGACCGCCGAGGCGCGCACCCTCATCGACCTCGGAGAGGTCCATTTCTGGTGGCACGGCGCGTACGAGGAAGCGGCCGAGCACTACCGGCACGCCCTGGACCTCGCGCGCGAGAGCGGCGACAAAGTCGCCGCGGCCCGCGCACTGCAGAACCTCGCCGACGTCTCCAGGCGACGGCGGGAGTACGACCGGGCCCACGACCACTGCGTGGAGTCCCTGGCACTCTTCCGCGAACTCGGCGACCGTGCCGGCGAAGCCCGCTGCCTGACCGGCCTCGGCATCGACCACGAGCGCCAAGAGCGATACGAGGACGCCCACGACCACCACCGCCAGGCCCTCCGCGTATACCGCGAATCCGGATCCCGCATCGGCGAAACCATCGTCCTGAACAACATCGGACTGCTGTACCAACGGCAGGGCCACTACGACCAGGCCCGGCGCCACCACCACGAGGCCCTGGAGCTGAGCCGCAACCACGACTTCCCCGGCGACGAGGCGGAATCCCTCAACGCCCTTGCGGAAGCCGCCCGTTCCATGGGCGACCTCCCCCTGGCCGCGACCGAACACGACACCGCGCTGACCCTCGCCCGCGAATGCAGCTACCGCCCCGAACAGGCCCGAGCCCACAAGGGCCTGGCACACGTCCACCGCGACCTCGGCCGACCGGACCTCGCCCACGACCACGCCCGACAGGCCCTCGACCTCTACACCGCCCTCGCCGTCCCCGAGGCCGAAGAGCTCCGCACCTTCATCACCGAACTGGCACCGACCGCGGACGACCCCGAAGCACCGTAGACCCCCGACCACCCGCCAGCCCCCCCAACCAGATGGAGGTGTCGGCGGCTCCGACCCTCACCGCCATTCGCCGAACGCGACGACGGGGACGGTGGCCTCGAAGGGGTCGGCGGGTTTGTCGAACCGGGGGCGACCGCCACCGGTTGCGCTTGAGGCGGCTGATCCATGCCTTCCCGGCTCTCACCCGCCCCGGATTCGGTCGATCAATCGCCGTCGCCCCAGCGATGGTCTGACGCGCACTGGCACTGGCAGCAACGGCTCCGGGCAGAACGCTGTTGGCGTAGGCGTACCCGGGAAACGGGCCACGCCCACGCCGACCCCGGCAGGTGGCTGATGGCGGCACGCCCCGTAGCGGGAGGATGCCGCCTGCCTACTTGCCGGTCGCCGCCTGCTACTTTTTCACGACGACAACGGCATTGCCGACCTTGCGTTCAGTGGAGCCGCTCGCGGTCCAGCTGTCCATGGGGCGGTTGTAAAGGCTGTCGTTCGCCACGAGGGTGGTGTCGCCGCCGATGCCCAGGCTGAGTGCGTCCGTGGCGCCGAGCCACCTCATGACGTCGGCGGCCTCGTGGGCGGTGACGCCGACGCTGGTGCCGGGGGAACGCCCGTCGACGGTGACCAGGAGGAGTTCGCCGGTGGCGGTGACCCCTGCGAGGGTGCGGGGGTGGCGCTCGGTGATGGCGCTGGTCGGGGTGCCGTACACGGCGTCGTGCATGCCGTTGGCAACCGTGTTGACCAGGACCTCGCCGTTGCGAACCAGGGCGGGGCCGCCGCCTGCGACCGCGGAGAGGGTCGGGCTGGTCACCGACTTGCCCTGGGAGTCGGTGATGGTGGTGCCGGGCTTGAAGGCCTGACCGACGACGGCGTGGGCACGGAGCCAGTCCGCCCCGGTGCCGATGCCCTGCATGATCCTGCTGCCCGCGGGGATGGGGCCCCCGGCCGGACGTATCTCCTTGACGGTCCAGTTGCCGTCCATGACGACATCGACGCTGTTGCCGACCTCGGGTCGCGGCGGCGGGGTCGTCGTCCCCCACTCGGGCCGGAAGATCACGACTTCGTTGTCGTCGACGCACATGACGCCCCGCCACGGCTTGCCCTCGGGGTTGGCCCCCTTGCCGTCGAGGCGGTGGTCGTCACCGATTCCGCCGCAGCCGCGGATCCGGCCGGGCACGCGGTTGACGCCGTCGACCTGGCGGACCTGGCCGTCGGGCGCGGTCACCTGCGTCCTGGAGGTGATCTCGTCGACGCGGACCCGGCCTCCAGCGCCCTCCAGGAGCAGGGCGGTGCGGCCGTTGTTGGCCTCGCTGAGGAGGTTGTTGCCCTGTACGTACAGCCCCTCAGGATCGCCGTCGTAGCCGGAGAACTCCTTGTTGGACGGCGAATCGATGTCGAACTCGGATCCGTTGACCGCGACCAGGCCGCCGGCCGCCTCGGCCATGTCGCGGACCGTCTGCGTCGTGCTGACGGCCTGTCCGTGTACGGCCTTGAAGGCGACGTCGGCGGTGGCATCCACCCTGACGACCTGTACCTGCCACGGCCCGGTGGTGGCGGAGCCGTCCTGGGCCGTATAGATGGTGCGGGCGCCGTACCCGGAGGTTTCCAGCCACCCCTTCATCTGGTTCGCCAGAGCCTGCTCGGCGGGGGCGAACTGCCCGACACGAACCGCGTGCCCGGACAACGGGCTGCCGCTCCCCGTCAGGACGGGCAACTCCCTGGAGTCGACACGGCCCGCGAACCCGTGGGCGGCCAGGTCCTTGACCAAGGCGTCGGCGTACGTCTTGTTGCCGACCCGCCAGCTCTTGCCGTTCGGGTACGGGATCTCCAACTCGACCGACCACAGGTCGGACGCCTGGCCCTGGGTGAACTTCTGGTAGGTGACCCCGGGCGCCAACGTCTCGGCCGGTTCCGCGACAGCCTGCAGGTCTGCGGGGCCGAGCGGCATGTGCTCTGCTGTCCCGCTGGATTCCTCTGCCACAGCTGATGCACCGGGTGGCAGCACGGCCAGTGAAGTCAGTGCGATGGCAGCCGCGAGGCCGCGACGAAGTCTGGGCAAGACAATCCTCCAGATATACGAACATGCGAAATGGTTCTGCAGGCGGCCCGACACCGAAATGCCTCCGACCCCGCCCTGACGGAGGCTTGGCCCGGCTGACGGCCCGACTGACGGCCCGGGTGGGGCACGGGGCCTGGCCGGGGGCGGGACGCCTTGGTGAAGCTCTCGGAACGGGCCAGGTCAGAGTACGAGGTCAGAACAGAAGTGCGCGACTGAGTAGGCGAGATGCCGCTCTGGACCACCATCCGCAGGGACTCACGGAGGGTGTTGTCAGTGGCGTGTGGTGGGATGGCGGGACTCTGCCGTTGATCTACTGGGAGACCATCGTCGTGCTTCTACCGAGGCCGCGGTGGAGGTCCTGTGGTTCATCGACGGCGGCGAAGACGAACAGATGGATCCGGGCGACGCGGTCAAAATCCTGGAGGGCACATGCCGATCACAAACCAGCAGATAGCAGGGCACACATTTCTGCGGCAGATGTACGAGGACTCATACTTCCCCGATCACATCGTCGACCGGGGCGCAGCGATCCTGCTGCGGCTGTGCGAGCGAATAGAGGCCGATCAGCCGTCGGATCTGAAGGCCCTGTACGCGCTCACCCACGCCGCGACGGAGGAATTCAACCTTCTGGACGCGGAGTTCGACGCAGCCGGGAGCGAGATCGAGACGACTGCGCGTGAGTGGATCGGCGAGGAGTTCTGGTGTGTCGCGTCGGCATACGGGTTCGCGGACGCGGATGGAGAGGAACTGATCGCCGGCCGGGACTGGTGAGCGGGGACCGGCAGGTGGTCAGGCGAGGCGCGACGATGAAGGTCATCGTCGCCGGCAGGGGCACTGAGGCTCGTGCTGTCGGCTAGGCATCAGCCATCTCCAACGTCGAGATCACCCACGTGGACACCGGCAGGTGCATCGGCGGCTACTCGGAGACCGGCGCGGGCTCCAACGGCGGCGGGTATTCAGTGAACCGAACGCACGGCTTCAACCGCCTGGTCAGCGGGGCCTGCCAAGGCGCGAACCAGCCCATCGGCTCGCTTTCGTCAGAGCGGCACATCCTCGCCTTCGACATGCAGAAGGGCGTGTCGTGGAAGTGCGCCGGTCACGGACCGGCGCCCAACCCCCTTCCCCCCGTAGCGGTGGAGCTCTACGGCAACATCCCGGGGCCGCGCCTGTCACACCGCGGTCTGTCTCGGACGACACGTACTCGGTACGGACGATCACCCGATGGCCGCTCATGCTCCGTCCGGCCTTTGATGCCTACGGCTGAACACGCTCGACGAGGTGCGCGACGAGGCCGTCCGTTTCCTGGGCGTCGAGCGCGCGCGGCTCAGGATCCTTGAGGACCTTGCCGTTGTCGACGACGAGGACGAGGACGAGGAATAGGACAACCCTGGCCCGGGAGGGCCGTGATCGGCTTTCGCCTGAGCGCAGACGTCGAGCCAGAGCCGGAACTCACCGACATAGCCAGTCTGGTGTCGGCCACTCCCCTCCCGCGGCGTGGTGCTGTGCTGGTGCTCCCGCCAAGCGACTGCATCCTTTGGCCTACTGTCTTTTCGGCCCTGCGGAGGAGGATCCTGCGACGCCGCCGCGACAGGATTGATCCGTGCGAACAACCATCGGATACACCGTCGAAAGCATCGGCTACGTCGTAGGAGCCCAGGGGCTGGTCAGCTTCGCTTCGCAGACCTTCTTCGGCACGGAGTGGGGCTGGATGCACAGAGTCGTCGACCTTACGGCCACCGCCTACCTCGGCATCGTCGTCGTGGGGCTGGCGCTCGTCGTCGGCGGCGTGAAGACGCGGCAGACGCGGCAGACGCCCGAGCGTCAGAAGGTCGCCTGACCGGCGGGCCTTTTGGCCCGTTGGCCCGCGGCCCCCGTTTCTCTGTCGTTGTGGTCGAAGCGCGCAGGCCGCCCACCGCGTGACGTGCGCTGACAGCGGGCGCTCGACCGGGCCGCCGATGCCCCCGCTCGCAGCCTGGGCCGTGCCAGCAGGCAACCGCACCGCATCACAGAAGTTGAGCCAGAGCCCGTTCTCATGAGGAACGCCGGCGGGTGTCGTGGCACAGTTGCTGCATGTGTGGCCGATACACCTCGACCCGTGGTCCTGAGGACCTGAACCGGCTCTTCCAGATCACCGTCTGGCGTCCCGAGGAGACGCTGGCGCCGAGCTGGAACGTCGCACCGACGGACAAGGTCTATGCCGTCCTCGAACGTGCCGGTCGCGACGGCGGAGACGAGGTGCGCCGCGAGCTGCGGGCGCTGCGGTGGGGCCTGGTGCCGTCGTGGGCGAAGGACCCGAAGGTCGGTGCGCGGATGATCAACGCGCGGGTGGAGACCGTACACGAGAAGCCCGCCTACCGGCGTGCGTTCGCCAGGCGCCGCTGTCTGCTGCCTGCCGACGGCTTCTACGAATGGGACCCGGTCAAGGACGAGGCGACGGGCAAGACCCGCAAGCAGCCCTACTTCATCCACCCCGACGACGGTCAGGTCATGGCCATGGCAGGCCTGTACGAGTACTGGCGCGACCCCGACGTCACCAGCGACGACGACCCGGATGCCTGGCTGACGACCTGCACGATCATCACCACCGAGGCCACCGACCAGGCCGGGCGCGTGCACCCCCGCATGCCACTCGCCCTCACCCCGGACCACTACGACGCCTGGCTCGACCCCCACCACCACGACACCGAAGACCTCCGCGCCCTCCTCACCAGGCCCGCGGAAGGCCGACTCAACGCCCGGCCCGTCTCCACTGCCGTCAACAACGTCCGCAACAACGGAGCCCACCTGCTCGACGCGCCCACCTGATCCGTCCTACCCGCGTCAGGTCGAGAGTCGGGTCGAGGACAGCGGCCACCTCGGTGGGTGCTGGGTGCCACATGGCAAGCCCCCACACCCGGCCACTCACCCGCGCCGAGGCCGTTGCCACCCCCGGCCTCGGCCGGTGGTCGGGGTGCGCGTTGTGCAGACCTGACACCGAACACGGATACGAATCCTGGAGAATGTCCGGGCGCGCGGAGGCGGTGCCGGGCCGCATCGAGGCCGTGTCCAGAGATGGCTTCGCCAGCTCAGCCGAGCACCGGCTGGCTGTGCCGGGCAAGGACCCGGCAGGGTTCCGTAACCGCGACGGTGTCCACCATGCGGCTCAGCTTGTTCCGGGCACGCGTTGCGCAGACTCGCGGCACTCGGATCTCGGCGACAGCATGTTCCGTGCCCGTGACCACGTACGACAGTGCCAACACGGGTGTGCTGCTGAGAGTCGCGGCAATCCGGCCCAGCGCCCCAGGGGTGTCCCTGAGCGACACGATCATGGTGCAGGCGTCAGGGTGGGAAGCCTCGTCCTCATTCGGCATTGCAGTGGTCGGCTGAGGAGGCCGCTGTGCCTGGAGTGGCGCGGTCTGCGATCCGTTGCGCAGCGTCGTGCCGAACATTCGAAGGCTGCCGTCTGTCATGAGAGTGTTCCTGTCCAGGTCTGCCAGGCCGGGTGGGCCGTTGCGTCAGGGGTGCTGAGGAGAAACAAAAAGACCCCTCGCGGAACGCGAGAGGTCTGCGTGCGGGCGGTGGGGCCGCCTGGGAGGGATCGCCCCCAGGTCACCTCGGTGCCGGCACGCGGGCGCTAATAATGAGACGCCGCTGCATGCCGGGATCATCACACGGTGGGGCTACAGCGAAGAAGCCCGTCTCACTTACCGGACAGTCGGCCAGGCGGCAGACTTACCGGCCGAACGAGCCCGCGGCGGCAATGCGGTTGCTCGAAGCCAGGTACACGTTCGTGGCCACCGGACCTTGGCAGACGAAGGCTGGGCGCTGGACGCATGCCCATGCCGTGCTGCGCCGACCGGTCCCTGATCCGCGGCTCTGGGTCCGATCGACCTCGGACCGCACCAACATCGCCCGCGGAACGATGCCCGCATACGCCTTCGCCCCCTCGGACGTCTTACTGGACCAAGGCGACGGTGCTGCATCGACCTCTACGCGGACCTCGCCTGCCCGCTCGCCGTGTCCGACGACGAGGTGGGCGCCCTCTGGTCGTTGGAGGCGTACTGACGACGCGACGAATCCGGGCCCCTCACACCGCTGACCGGCTACCGGACGCTGGGCACAGTCCGACTGCTCGGCGCCGAACGGCCGGCGACCCGGGCGCGGAACCGCAAGGTCCGCAGCACTGACCACCTTCCTGGGAGGTCCCTCCAGGCCCTTGCGTGCCAGTGCACGAGACAGACAGACGGTGCTACCACCCGCACCACCGATATCAACTGCCGCACGACCCCGGCACGCTGTCACCTCGTATGTCCGAACAATCGGGTCGCCGGATCACCTTGTGTGCGGCAGGATCAGCCGGATCCGTGCCGAAGGGAACGAGACCAATGATCACCGCCACTCAGGGAGTGACACTCACATCGCAGTGCGCGAGCTGTGGCGGCGAGTTGGTTCGCGACGTAGGGCAGTTCATCGAGCGTGGTCGGCTCTGGTGGGGCGTTGAAGGGCAATGCCGAGCCTGCCCGAACGCATGGTGCGAGATGGATACGGGCCCGGCCCCCGAGGAGATCAGGCAGGCCCTGCTGACCAGACACGGGGCCGTGTGGCTACGCCTTGCGAACGAGGCAGCCAGCCTCGTTCCCGTGCTGCAGGCCCTGCGCGAAACGCACCACCTCTCGCTCGGTGAAGCACGGTTGACGGCCGCCGAACTCAGGGCCGTCGGCATGGTCGGCACGTCCGTGGAAATCGAGTACCTGGCTGAACGGCTACGCAACCGGTCCGTCGCTGTGATCACGAGGGAGGCGGAGGGCTCTGCGGCGGTGTAAAGGCGCGCAGCGCCTCCAGGCACGCTTCGGACGGCGCGAGTCCGCGACGCTCGTACGGACACCCCACGCGGAGACAGCGGAAGCCGCCAGGGCGGCGGGGTCGGGACGCTCGCCAACCGGTCGTGTTCCGGATGAAGCCGGTGCTCCTGGCGCGCCGCATGCCCCGCGCTTGCTCGTTCGCCCGGTCCGGTGGACGCCGCAACGCTCCTCTCACCGTCGCGCCCGCCTCAGTGGCGGTCCCCGGTGTTCACGTACCGCTATGCCGATCAACCGCAGTGGTACGTGAAGGTCACGGCCGACGAGTGGGGGCTGGGGGAGGTGATCACGAGCCGCGCCACGGCTTGGTGCGTACCGGACCCGCGGAAGGTCCACAGGAGGTGGAGCCTCGCTTCCTTCTGTCCGCGAGTCAGCTTTTCGGTCAGGGCCCCGGACCGGGTTCCGTCGCTGCGTTCCCAGCGGTACGTGAGGGTGCCCGGTCGCCCGTCCGTGCGCACCACGCCCACCACGTCCGCCGTGCTGTCGCAGTCGAGCCTGTGCCCTGGTGTGCTGACGGTGACGTCCCGCACCGCGACGGTGGGCCCGTACTGCCGCCAGGCGAGGAAGACCAGGACGGCGACCAGCACGACGGCGGCGAACGCGTAGCGCCACGGCCATCGGGAGCGGGCGGGCCGTGGCGCGGGGACTCCGGGAAGTGTGCCGTGCCAGATCTGGACCACTGTGGGACTGTTCTCGGCACGCCGGACGGCTGCCGCGGTCACGCCCGGCCCGAACCGCAGCACTTCGCCTTCCACCCGGTCGGGCGTTGCTTCCGGCGTCGGACGCTCGAACCAGTGGCTGCCGAGCTCGGTGGCGCTGTAGTCGTCGTCGTTCATGAGATCGTGCACCGCCGGATGAAGATCTGCTGCAGGGAACCGCCGTTCGAGGCGGCGGGGTACGTGGTCGCGCGCAGCCCCCAGTAGCATCCGGCGCCCCGGACGTCGTGGGCGAGCGTGAGGGTGTAGCTGGTGGCTCCCTCACGCCGGTAGGTCTCGGAGCCGTCGGGCGTGCCCGGCGCTCCTTTCTCGTCGCCGGTGAACCACTCGACGTAGATCGTGACCGGTCCCGTTCCGTCCGTCGTGACCTCGACGGTCCCCGACGCGGCGGTCGGCCCCGTCTGGCGCAGGCTCGTGACGGAGACCGCGGTCACGGTGACAGGAGGGGGAGCGGGAGTCGTGGTCGGGGTCGGGGTGGGCGGGGTTGCGGTGGAAGGTGAAGTGGGAGTGGACGTGGGCGCGGTGGGCGATGCCGAGCCGGAGGAGGTCGGGGGAGGGGCCACGGTCGCCGTCGCTGTCGTCGTCTCGTCCGTGGGAGACCCGGCGGGGGTGGCGCTCGGCCCGGTGTTCCCGGAGGAGGAGGGCGCCGGAGTCGTTGTTGTCGGAGGAAGTTCCGGGCCCGGGGACGACAGCGATGGCGGTGACGTGCCGGGCTCGGGCGGTGACGTGCCCGGCCCGGTGCTCGTCGTCGCGAATGCCTGGGCGGCCTCGTCGCCGTCCGCCGCCTCGACGCCGGCCCGCGCGGCGAGGGCGAGCAGCAGCGCCAGGAGCAGCGCGGCGGCACCCGCCGGCACCCCGCGAGGGAATCGCCACCTGGAGCGCGGCGGCGGGGCCGGCATGGTGGTGGTGGCGAGGGCGGTCGTACTTTCGGACGCACCGCCGCCCGAGGAGGGGAAGAGCAGGGGCAGGAGCGCGGCCAACGCTGCCAGTCGTCCCCGGCCGCGCTCCTCCCAGTCCGATCCGTAGGCGGCCGTGGCGACCGATTCCAGCTCGGTCACGAACGCGGCCGCGTTCTCGGGCCGCTCGTGGGGGGACTTGGCCAGGCCCCGCCGGATGAGCGGACGCAGCGGCTCCGGCGCCTCACCGTCGGGAACGGGAGTGTCCAGGTGCTGCAGAGCGAGCTCAGCGAAGTTGTCGCCAGAAAAGGGCTTACGGCCCGTCAGACATTCGAAGAAGGTCGCGGTCGCCGCGTAGACGTCGGCCGCCGGTGAAGCGGGAGCGCCGTTCCACTGCTCGGGCGCCATGTAGGCGGGCGTTCCGGCGACACCGGGTGTGGCGCCCCGGCCGGCCGCGATTCCGAAGTCGACGAGCTTGGAGGACCCGTCGGTGGCGACCAGAACGTTCTCGGGCTTGTAGTCGCGGTGCACGACGCCCGCCCGGTGAGCGGCGGCGAGGCCCAGCAGCGAGCCCTTGAGTACGACGAGGGCGGCCTCGGGACCCGTCGACCCCTCCCGCGCGATGAGGGCACGCAAAGCTACGCCGTCGACGAGCTCCATCACGATGGCCGCGCCTCGCGGCGCCTCGACGTACTCGTAGAACCCGACGACATACGGGCTGTCCAGGGCCCCGAGGAGCCGGGCTTCGGACCGGAACCCCCGCACGAACGCCTCGTCCGAACGGAACCGCTCACTCAGGTACTTCACGGCGACCGGCAAGCCGGTCACCTCGTGCCTGGCAAGCACCACGCGCCCACTGCCACCCGCACCCAGCTCCCGGGCCTCGACATACCCCGGGATCACCCATGCGCCCATGCCCGTCCCCCTCGACGCCGTGGCCGACCATTCCCCTCACATGGACAGATTCTGGCCACGGCCGGTTCCCCGCGGAAGAGGGCAGGCAGACGCACTGCGGACCGTGACAGTTCCGGAACGCGCCCCGAGCGAAGAGGAATCGGCCGACCACGCACCGGGCCGACCGGCCACCGGCGGGACCAGCGGGAAGAGAGAGTGGGAGGGGGAAGGGAGCGGGCAGCCTGGGCAGGCCCAGACTGCCCGTCGCCGCCGTCAGTGCAGTCCGCCGTAGGCGGCCATCACGATCTCCATGCCGCGGTTGTCGTCCCGCTGGTCGCGATCGACCATCTGGTTCATGACATAGGCCACCGTCATGCGTGAGCCGGGATCGCTCACCACCAGCGAACCGCCCCAGCCGCCCCAGCCGAAGGTGTTGCCGAACCTACCGAAGCCCACCGCCCAGGACATGGGGGTCCGCAGGACGCGATCGTCGCCGCAGAACACCTCCTGCCACGCGGGCTCGCAACCCTGGGGGGACAGCAGTCGCACGCCGCCGACCGAGCCCCGGTTTGCCAGTACCGACTGGACACGGGCGACAGACCGGGCGTTCCCGAAGCCGTTCACCGCAGGGATCTGCGCTCGACGCCAGGCCACGGAGTTGGTGTCCTTGACCTGGATCACGGCACCGGTGTGCTCCCGGCGTGCACCGTCCGGTCCGAGCGGCGCGCTGGCGGCGTACTCGTCAGTCAGTGACAGCGGCGGGATCAGCGGCGCGACGCGGTGGTCATGCTCGGCGGAGAGCCCGATGTGGAAGTCCGCGCCCAGCGGCCCGGCCACCTCCTCGGCGAAGAACTCGCCGAGGCTGCGACCGGTGATGCGGCGGACGATCTCACCGACGAGGAACCCGAAGGTGAGCGCGTGATAGCCGGCGGCCG
Source organism: Streptomyces sp. NBC_00572 (assembly GCF_026341815.1). GTDB lineage: Bacteria > Actinomycetota > Actinomycetes > Streptomycetales > Streptomycetaceae > Streptomyces. Next base: position 260,683 of record NZ_JAPENX010000002.1, on the reverse strand, counting down.
TTCCGGGCTCCCATTCGGGTGCCTGCGCGGCCAGATCCGCCGTCACGCTCTCCCAGTCGTAGAGCTCCTCGACCGCTGTCAGCCGGGACAGGTCAGGCAGCCCTGCGGTGTGCGACAGCACGTGCCGCACCAGCACGTTCTCCTTGCCTGCCGCGGCGAACTCGGGCCAATAGGCGGCGACCGGCGCCGACAGATCGAGCCGGCCCCGGTCGGCCAGGATCAGCGCACACAGGGCGGTCATGTTCTTGGTCGTCGAGTTCACGCCGGTGAGGGTGTCGCGCTCCCAGCTGACGGAACGGTCCGCATCGGCGTACCCGCCCCAGATGTCGACCACCGGCTCGCCGTCGACGTAGACGGCCGCCGAGGCGCCCACGTCGTCCTTGCCGAGCGACGCTGCAAGTGCCTCACGCACTGCGTCAAACCGAGGCTCACAGAATCCCTTGATATCGCTCATGGGTATAAGCCTCAGGTAACGCCGGGGCGTCCTGCCCAACAATTCCCGCACTGCTTTTGTCGGGCTGGGCGCGATCAAGTCTTCTCTGCCCCGGCAAGGCGGCCGGACGCCCGCGCGGTCGGCCCGTCGTTCGACCGCTACTGATTCCCCCGGCCGGTTGACGGCCCTGTCGGCTGTCCCGAAGACCAGCCGTGGTGGTAGCTGTTCCCACGGAGAACAGCCATCGGGATCACTCGTCGAGCATGTGCGCCACGACAGCCCGGCCGGTGTCCGAGAGCGCAGCACGGATGACCGCCAGGGCGCCGCGCGCGGTCAGCTACTCCGGCTGAGGCTGGGGCTGGGGTGCCGGCCGCTACCGTTGCCGCAGCGGCTGGTCGTCACGGCGGATGGGCGTTCCTGCAGTGGAGGCGGCCCAAGAAGGAAGGAACGTTACGCGTGCTGGAACGGCTGAATCAGGCACTGGACCACCTGGAGGCCTGCCTCGACCGGGAGATCGACCGGGAGATCGACATGGCCGAGGTGGCCCGGATCGCAGCGGTGTCGGAGTACCACTTCCGGCGGCTGTTCTCCGCGCTCGCCGGAATGCCGCTCCCGGTCTACGTGCGGCGGCGGCGGATGACGCTAGCCGGGGCCGAGGTGCTGGCCGGGGAGCTGACGCTGCTCGATGTCGCGGTGCGATACGGGTACGGCTCGGGCGAGGCGTTCGCCCGAGCATTCCGGTCGGTGCACGGCATCGGGCCGGGCGAGGCCCGGCGCACGGGTGCGGTGCTCACGGCGCAGCCGCGCATGTCCTTCCGTGTCGTCGTCGAAGGGAGTACGACCATGCGGTACCGGATCGTGGAGAAGGAGCCGTTTCGGGTCGTCGGCAGGAAGGCCCGGGTCCCCCTCGTGCACGAGGGGGTCAACGCGGCCGCCGAGGCGCACCTGGAGAGCCTGGACAAGCAGGCGATCGTACGGATGAAGGAGCTGGCCGACCGGGAGCCTGAGGGGGTCCTGTCGGCGGTGGTGCACCTGACCGACAGCCGGGAGGAGGGCGCAGAGGTGGACTACTGGATCGGCGTGGCGACCGGTCTTGGGACGGCCGCCGAGGAGCTCGACACCCTGGACGCCCTCGACGTGCCGGCCGGGATATGGGCGGTCTTCGACAACCACGGGCCCTATCCGGGCGCCCTCCAGGAGCTGTGGCGGGACGTGTTCACGCATTGGTTCCCCTCGAACCCGTACGTGAGCCGGCCAGGTCCGGAGCTCCTGCGGACGGAGCCGGTGGAGATCGGCACGGAGACCGACTCCCAGCTGTGGATTCCGGTCGAACGGGGCAGCGGGAGCGCCGGGGGCTGAACACCGTCCGAAGACCTGGAAGACCTTCAGCGATGGAGACTTCGCTGAGGACCGTCCGGTTGCGGGGGATCACCTGGGACTGTCCGGCCGATCAAGGTCGGCCGAGGGGGTTCTGCAAGGATGCTGTGGTGCAGCACATGCCGGATGACCCATCGCTCCTGCCCGCCCCGTGGTGGGTGCTCGATGACGGCATGCACGACTTCGAGATCGAACTGCATCGTGAGCTTCCCCTTGGTCACCCACTGCACGGAGTGAAGGCCAGCGCCGTGGCGCGATGCGGAGGATGTGACGACGTCCTGTTCAGTGTTGCGGACCGATCGTTCCTCTGGGCTGTGGTTCACCTGACATGGACAGGCCGCGAGGAACGTGCGCCGTGGCCGATGACAACGCCGCTTGCGAGCTTGGCCGAGCTCCTCACCGACTGGGCCGACTACGGCTGCAACGACGAGGAGATATCGCCTCCGGAACCACGTTCGTAGCCAGACTTCGAGGGCTGCCGCTGCCGTGGTGCCGAGGAAGACGAAGCCGCGTTCGTCGTAGCGAGTGGCGACCGACTCGTGGCAAGGTCCGTTGCTGTACGGCTTGTCAGCCGCGACACTGTCCGGCCTCTTGCGAGGCCTGCCCGGCCCGTCCTGGTGTTCTGCCTGCTCTGCCCCCTGTGCAGCCGGTGTCGGCGGCAGGTCGGTCCGGGCGCCGGCCGCGTGCCGGTGCGCACGGACGCTGGTGGAGTCGACCGAGATGTCCCAGTCGATCTCACCGGCCGCGTCCGCCGCGGCCTGGACCCGCTGGAGCAGACGCTCCCACGTTCCGTCTGCGGACCACAGCCGGTGGCGTTCGTGGACCGTCTACCACGGGCCGAACCGTTCGGGCAGGTCACGCCACTGCGCCCCGGTTCGAACCCGGTGCAGACTCCCTTCGATCAGGTGCCTGTGGTCCTGCCATGGGTCGCAGCGCCTCTTGCCATTGGACAGGAACGGCTGCAGCCGTTCCCACTCGGCATCCGTCAGATCGCCCCGTCCCATGCCCACATCAACGAATCCCGCGCGGGACCAGTCACATGATCGGCCGGACAGGTCCTGGCTGTCTTTGAGGGCTGCTGGGCCGCGGGCGCGGCCTGTAAAGGGCGGCCTGCACGGTTGGTGTGCAGGCTGGTTCCTTTCAGGGCCTGCGAGGGGTGATGAAGCCGGCGGTGTGTCGAGTCGCCGAGCGTCCCGCCTTGGCTGACCTGGGTCGTCTGCTGCCGCGGCGCTGTGGGGAAGGTCGTCGTTGTGTCGCCGGCAACAACGCTCCACTGAGCCGCCGAGGGGAAGCCGATGGTGGGCTGTGGGAGTCGACGGGGCGTTCAGCGGTCAGACGGAGACCAACCGGAGACATCCTGGCGGATCTCGTCCAAGGAGTCCTGGAGCAGGGCTTTGGCGCGGGTGAACCAGTCCGCCAGTACGGCGATCTCGTCCGGGCTGTAGTCGGCGAAGAGCATGCCCAGACGCTCGTAGAAGGGGCCGTAAGCCTCAAGGATGCGCTCCAGCGCGGACTCTTCCATGATCACCCGAACCTTTCGGCGATCCTGGGGGTCCGCCTGGCGGCGGATGTACTCGGCCTTCTCGAGGCGGTTGAGGACGCCGGTCACCGCGCCGGTGGTCAGTCGGGCCCGCTCGGCGAGGTCGCCCGCCACGAGGGACTCGCCGGCCGTGGCGGCCTCGACGAGGAAACCGAGGCAGGTCAGATCCGTGACGTTGAGGCCGAGCAGCCGCGCGATGTCCTGCTGTCCGAATTGTGCGGTCGCGATCATTCGGTCCATCGCGTAGAGCGCGTGTTCGGCCGTCGCCGGCGGACGTACCTTGCCCTGCACCACATATCCCCTTAGCCTCTAAGTAAATTATCTTGCGAGATAAGATATTCCTGAGCGGGTAGGCCCCGGCCAGCCGCTCCAGCATCCCATTTCCTGAGGAGACGACCGTGAGCGCGCACGGAGACCACGACCTGGGCCACACGGTCGCCGGCTGGACAGGTACCGGCATAGCCACTGCTGGTTGTACGGCGATGGGCGTGGCGTTCGCCGCCCGTTCGACCGGGGGACTGGTGCTGGGTGGAACCGTCGTGGTTCTCGCCGCGCTTGCCACCTGGTTCCTTCACCTGGCGGGGTGGGGCAAGGCCACGGGGCCGCGGCCGGCCGATCAACATCCGTGGCGCGTCCGCGACACACGGGCACGACAGGGCCATCCCGACTGCCTCGGCTGCCGGTTGGCAGGACGGAACCCTGTTGCCGCGCCTGCTGTCTCGATCGAGCCCGCACCCCTGGAACAGCCGGCGTAGCTCTGGATCCCTCCCGACGGGCCCTTACCGGGCGCAGTGCCAGCGCCACGACCTCGATCGTCTTGGCGGGCCGCCTCGTCGGGCGGTCCTCGTGCCCGAGGTTGGGCAGTTCGCCCCGCCCGCGCGGGTTGGGTTCCAGGTGCACTTCGTCGAGCGCGAGCCCGACATGATGGCCATCGGCGGCCGGCTCCTCGCGGACATCGGTCCGGACGCCGACGTCATGGTGATCGACGTGGCGGTGATGGACGGAGACTGGAGTCGGGAGGTCAGGACCGCCGTCGTCGAGCGCGTCCTCGCCGCGATGGCCGACGCCTGCGGCCTGCCGCAGCCGTCGCCGACCTGGTGGGTCAACTTCCGTGTCATCGACGAGGGCAGCTGGGGCTCCAGCGGCGGCGTGCTGTCCGTCCTCTCGCTTCTCGACAGCGGCGTGTTCACCGAGGAGAAGGTCAAGGCGATCCGCGCCGCGCTCGGCGCGTGACCTCGGCCCCGCGCGTCCACCTCTCGTCAGGTTGGGTGGACGCGCGGGCTTGATGGGGGGCGAGCCGGTGGGCGCGCCGACCTGGGAGCGTCAGCCTGTGCGACGGTCAGTCGGTCGCCGTTTCAAGCAGTGTCCACCGCCACCGCGTACAGGTCACCACCGGCGTGCTCGGCCACGGCGGGCCGCAGTACCGGAGTGGGTGAGGGCCGCGCCACGGCCGCCGCCGTCCGCGTCACCATCCGGGACGACTCTCGCGCGCGGCGGCGCTGCTGCCGCAGCAGGCCGACCCCGCATGAGACCGGACGGATGCCTCGCGGCCGGTCAGTTCCTGGTGGCGCCGGCGATGAGGGCTTCGAGCTGTTCGGCGGTGCGGTCGAGAGGGTCGGTGCTGCGCTGGGCGCGGCACATGGCCACCGTGCCCTCGACGGCGGCGACGATGAGCGTCGCGAGCTGTGCGGCCTGCTCGGCTTCGGTGCCGTGCTCGCGCAGGGAGGCGGCGAGCAGGGCCTCCCACTGTTCGAAGACCTCGGCAGCGGCGGCCAGAGCGGGCGGGACCTCGTCGGCCGGGGGTTCCTCGATGGCCACCGCCAGGACGGGGCAGCCTGCGTGAAAGTCACTCTCGACGACGATCTTCCGCCACAGGGCGAGGAACGCCCGGAGGCCCTCGGCCGGCCCCGCCTCCAGCTCCTTGCGCAGACTGCGGGCCACCCACTCGCCCGTGAATCGGACGGCCTCCGTGGCCAGCTGCTGCTTGCCCTCGGGGAAGTAGTGGTACGTCGAGCCGAGCGGTGCCTTCGCGTGCTTGGCCATCTCCCGGATGCTCGTGGCGCTCAGACCGCGTCGGCTGATCATGTCCGCCGCCCCGGCCACGATCCGCTCGCGCGACGGCGTGCTGCTCTTGGGCACCTGGTCACTTCCCCTCTGGCTATAACGTCCGTCATAGTCTACCGTGACCGGCGTCTATAACGAGCGTCATAGGAGCTGCTGCCATGCCCATGATCCGGTTGACCGTCCCCGCAAGTGCCCTCACCGAGGAGGCCCGCGCCACTGTTCAGCGCGACCTCGCCTCCGTACTGCTGCACTGGGAGGGCGCGCCCGACACCGCCTTCTTCCGCGCCCAGGCGTGGAGCTATCTCGTCGAGCTGCCCCAAGGCGCCCAGACCACCGCCGAGGACGACGTGCCCCGCTTCCTCGTGGAGGTGACCGTGCCGGCAGGCGCACTGTCCGAGCGGCGCAAGGCCGGACTCGTCGAGGACGCGACGAAGACGGTCCTGTCCGCAGCCGGTCTCGCTCCGGCCGAGGCCCTGCGTGTCTGGGTGCTCGTCCACGAACAGCCGGACGGCACCTGGGGCGCCGGCGGCTCCGTCGTCCGCTACGCCGATCTGGTAGCCCTGGCGCAGCAGGGCAAGGAGCAGGCCGATGCGTGAGCTGACCTACAGGGGCCGCCGCGCGGTCGAGTGGCGCGAGGCCCCGGACCCCACGGTGCGGTCCGGCCAGGAGGCGATCGTCGCTCCGGTCGCCGCGACCTCTTGCGACGTGGACTCCGCGATCCTGGCTGGACACGGCTTCATCGACCCGCCGTTCGCCCTCGGCCACGAGTGCGTCGCCCGCGTCACCGACGTCGGCGACGACGTGACCGCCGTCGCTCCTGGCGACCTCGTGGTCGTGCCCTGGTCCATCAGCTGCGGCGCCTGCGACCACTGCCGCACCGGGCTGACCGCCCACTGCACCTCGGTCCCGCACATGGCGATGTACGGGGCGCCGATAGGCGGCAGTTGGGGCGGCCTCTTCTCCGACCTGGTCCGCGTCCCGTACGCCGACGCCATGCTCGTCCCGCTGCCCGCCGGCCTCGACCCGGTCGCCATGGCCTCGGCGAGCGACAACTGGTCACTGTCCTGGCGCCTGGTCGCCCCCCACCTCAAGGCCCGGCCCGGCGCCCGGGTACTGGTCGTCGCCCGCGGCAGCATCGGCCTGTATGTCTGCGACATCGCCCGCGCCCTCGGCGCCTCCGACGTCCTGTACGTCGACCCCGACCCCGAGCACCGTAAGCTCGCCGAAGGCTTCGGCGCGCGTACCGCCGAGGCGATCGAACCGATCCGGCACGGCTTCGACCTCGCCGTCGAGGCCACCGGCCGCGTCGACCAGCTCACCCTCGCCGTCAGATCCCTTGCGCCGGAGGGCATCTGCGAGTCGGCCGGCAACCACTTCCGCCCCGGCGAACTGCCGCTGCTCGACATGTACCTCACCGGCGTCACCCTGCGCATCGCCCGCGACAACGTCCGCGCCCACATCCCCGACGCTCTCGACCTCGCTGCCTCCGGCACCGTCGATCCCGCCCGCGTCGTCTCCCACGTCCTCGACTGGGAGCAACTTCCCGACGCCCTGCCCGAGAAGCACCTCAAGCCCGTCTTCGTTCGCGACACCACCTCGCCCCAGGGCGCACGCTGACCACGCCGTCGTACCCGCGACCACGAAGGCGATCGGAGCGACCTCGGTGGTCGTCGCGTGAAGTTCGAGGACGGCCGGCGCGGCCAGGGCGATGGTGCCCACCGCCGAACCGGCGAGGCTCGTGCCCTCGCTCGCCAGGAGATGCGGGAAGGACCGGCTCGTCGACGCGGGCGTCCGCTGCGCGCGAAGGGGGACGCTCATCCGGTCCCACCCCCGCCCGCTCCGGTGGGGTCACGTGAGCGGGGGACGCGCTTCGCGGCCGTGGTGAGGGATGCGGCACTGCTCCTCTTTGGCGGTGCCCGTCCTGCCGCGGGGCAGGACAGGTGGTGGCGTGGTCGATCAGCGGTCCTGGGACAGTTCCAGCAGCTCGGCGAAGGTTCCGCCGCCATGGGCGAGGTCGTCGTACCGGCCCTGTTCGGTGATCCGGCCCTGCTCCATCACGATGATGTGATCGGCGATCCTGGTGTTCTCCAGGCAGTGGGTGACCACGATCGTGATGCGGCCGGAGGCGATGGCCTTGATCCGCTCGAAGATCTGGTGCTCACCGCGGGGGTCCATCTGGGAGGTGGGCTCGTCGAGGATCAGCAGCTCCGGCCGGCGGTACAGCGCCCTGGAGCACGCGATGCGCTGCCACTGGCCGCCGGAGAGTTCCGTCCCGCCGAAGATGTCCCGGGCGAGGAGGGTGTCCAGTCCCGAGGGGAGGTCGTCGACGGCGTCGCGCAGACCGACTGCGTCGACGGCCTCCCACACGGGGGTGTCGTCGTGGGTGTGAGGCTGACCGAGGGTGACGTTCTCGCGCACGCGCAGCGGCCACTGCGCGAAGATCTGCGGCACCAGACCGGTGTTCGCCCACACCGTCGCGGGGTCGACCCCGGCGAGATCAGTGCCGTTCCAGGCGACCGTGCCCTTGTCCGGCAGGTAGATCCCGGTGAGCAGTCGGGTGAGGGTGGACTTGCCCGAGCCGTTCGCTCCGACGATCGCGAGGATCTGGCCGCGCCGCAGGGTCAGGGAGACGCCGTCGACGGCGGGCTTGTCCTTGCCCGGGTACTGGTAGACGACCTCCTCCAGGCGGATCTCGTCGACCGGTGCGGTGAGACGGTGGGGGCCACGCCTGGGGGCCCGGGCGGCGGCGTCGTCGAGGAAGGTCTGCATGTCGCCCAGGTAGAGGCTCGTGTGGAAGACCGCGGCGCCGTGGATGACGACCTGGGACAGGGCGGAGAGTGTGGTCTGCACGGCGATGACGGCCGTGGCGGCGACCGCGAGGTCGATCCGGCCGGACATCGCCAGCCAGGCCAGCGCACCCCACGTCACCATCAGGAAGACGCCTCCCGCCAGCGCGGACAGCAGCGCGATCCGCAGGGTCCGCGGCGCGGCGGCCAGGGTGCGCCGGTCACACCGGTCGGACAGGGCCCGGTACCAGTAGGTGAGGTAGTCGGTCATCGAGTTCGCGCGGACCTCGTCGCTGTACTTCGACTCGGTCGCCCACCAGCGCATCATCCCGCGCACGTTGCGGTCGGCGATGTTGCCGTAGTGGATCTCGTAGTCGACCCGCGCGCTCAGGACTGCCCCGACACCGGCCGGGAGCACGGCGAGCAGGAGCAACGGCAGCATCAGCGGGTTCAGCGCCGACAGCACACCCCCGGCGGTGACCATGCGGATCACCGCGGACACGAACCGCTGCGCGTCGGTCACCATCACGTGGGTGCGCATCACCCCCATCTCGGCCGCCTCGCGCCGGTCCGAGAACCCGTCCTCCGCGTACGCCACCGCCTCCACCCGGCACACCGCCTCGACCAGAGCCGAGTCCGTCTCCGTCGTCAGCCGCGGCGTGATCCGCCGCTCCGCATACGCGGCCACCGCCCCCGCGGTACGAGCCAGCGCGGCGGCGAGCGCCACCACCAGCAGTGCCGGCAGCGCGCTCCGCAGCCGGTCCCCGGCGGTGCCGGCTCCGAGGACGGGCTCCATGGCGCGGGCGGTGGAGGTCAACAGCACGGCGGCCGAGGCGCCCGTGACCAGTTGGCAGCCGAGAAGCAGCTGCACGGCCCGCCGGTCGATCCGCCACGACAGCCGCGCGACCCGGCCCAGGACGGCAGGGATCCGCGCGCACATTCGCCGGAAGGAGACCTCGGCGAGCGGATTGATGGCGTACTGACCGCTGTAGGTGATCTCCGCGGGCGGCGGAGGCGGCGGCGTGGTGTCCTGCTGGTCGTTCATCGCGGTCGAGGTCAACGGCGGGTCCTCCTGGACGGTCGTCGGGCGTGGTCGTGAAGCTCAACGAGCACGCCGGGATATCGAACTGGTGTCTTTCGGTCTCTGTCGGAACCCCGAGATTCGGCGCGTGTCGGAGCGTGGAGAATGCACGGACCCAGACCCCACAACAGGCATGAGGAGCAGCCCGGTTGGCCGAAACGCCGACGCTCGGCATGTTCGACGGAGGGGTGACGTCGGACCCGGTTGCCGGAGGGCCGACAAAGGGGCGTGACCGGGGCGAGCCGGGAACGCCGCCGACTCGCTGGGGGAAGTGGCCTCGCCCGGGCGCCCGGGAGCGCCCTTCGGGCTCGCCCCTGTCGTCATACCGCGGGTCAGCACCAGGTGGGCGAACGAGGCGTGGTTCCTCGTCGGAGAGGCCGCCGCCCGGTAAGGCCATGGCGACGCCGACCGGTTGATCGCCGAGAACTGGGTGGATACAACGACTTCCTGCTGCCCACCGGGCCCGGGAACTCCTGGCTGTGGAGCGACTTCCAGGGAGTGTCCTGGCCGGTCGTCAACGGCGTCGTGGGCGACCCCACTTCGTGAACCTGGCACCGGCGGCGTCGGCGCGAGGGAGGCGATCCACTCCGTGGACGGCTACGAGCTGCGGTCCCCGTCCTCGCCCCGAAGAGCGGCTCCCGGATCACCCGTAACGGAGGCCGCGACCGCCGGGACTACTGGGCGAACCCGGTGTCCCCTCTCACGAGACCGCACCGTGGCGCGTACGACGGCCCGGGGCGGTAGCCCTGCCTCCATGGGGGTTCAAGAGGCGCCAAGCAATCTTCTGCGCCAAAAGAGGGCGATCCGGAACGCGGTTTATGGCTGGCCGCAGTCCTGCCTCGACGTGCATGCACCCCTAGCATTCGACCATCCCCGCTCACAACGGCGGGGTGGCCGGACAGAGTTCATTCGCATGATAGTTCAACGATTGCCGGTTGGACTACCCCGCTGCGTACTTCCGGCCTTCCCGATCCCTCGCACCAGGTCTCCACCGCAGTAGGTCCGTGACGGCCGCCGCCCTTGAGCGTGGCGCGCCGCAACCCAACCCGTGGCGCGGACGCACCCGTGCGTCCGCGCCCGTCGGGAACCGAAGCACCGGATGGGAGAAACATGAAAGTTCCCCTGCTCGTGAGCGGGGCGGTCGCCGCCCTGTTCGCCTCGGCCCTGCCCGCCCAGGTCGGCCCGTCGTCGATCGTCGACCCGCCGCCGGACAAGATCGTCATCGACATCGCCACGGTGAACGGATCCGGCTGCCCGCTGGGGACCGCCGCCATCGCGGTGTCCGAGGACAACACCGCCTTCACCGTCACCTACAGCGAGTACCTCGCGCAGGTGGGCGGCGGCTCGTCCCCCACCGCGGCCCGCAGGAACTGTCAGCTGAACCTTCTCGTGCACGTGCCGCAGGGCTTCACCTACGCGATCGCAAGCGCCGACTACCGGGGCTACGCCTCGATCCAGCACGGAGCGAGCAGTACGGAGAAGGCCTCGTACTACTTCCAGGGTTCACCGAACACCGCCTCCCGCACGCACACCTTCCGGGGCCCGTACGAGGACAACTGGCAGGCGACGGACGACACCGACTGGGCACAACTGGTGTGGGCGCCCTGTGGCGTTCAGCGCAACTTCAACATCAACACCGAGCTCCGGGTGAACGCCGGCACGTCGAACCCGAGCACCACCAGCTACATGACCATGGACTCCACGGACGGTGACATCAGCACCGTCTATCACCTGGCGTGGAAGGAGTGTCCGGACGACTGACGCGCGCGGCGGTCGCGGCGCACCGACGCGCCCGGCCGCCGACCGGCTTCGACCCGCTCCGATCCGCCGGCCGACTTCGACTCGCTCCGATCCGCCGGCCGACTCCGATCCGCCGGCCGACTCCGACCGGCGACCCGCTTCGGCCGCCGCGCGGAGGCGCCTCGTTCGCAGGCGACCCTTTGGCGCGGTGCGACGTCCGCATCACTGGAGGGACCACCGGTCATGACGGGCATCCGGCGCACACGGGCTGACACGTCATCTGGCCCTGCCGCGAGATCCTCCTCACACGCCGGAACCGCGCCGACGTACGTCTCGCTGAGGAGCTCCGGCCACCGCCTAGTACTTGAGGATGACCCGATGCCCGTACTGAGACGGACATTGCTACCGATGGGGAACCTGGCCCTGAGACAGACGTCTTGATCCTCGCGTCGGCTTGATCGTCGAGTCGACCTGAGGAGGTTCTGATGGCAGGTCAGGTGACTGAGAGGCCGGCGATGGCGTCGGCGCCGGAGTACCAAGGGGCTCTGGGGTCGCTGTCGGTGAACGCCTCCCTGCCCGAGGTTCTCGCCCGCGGAGTCCAGGAACTCCGGGCGGCGGAGGAGGCCGGGAACCGACGGGAGGCGGCACGCTGCGGGCTGGCCGTGGCGGAGGCATGCCGCAGGCTCGGGCGGATCGAGGAGGCCGACCGGGCGTGGAAGGCGAGCTACCGGGCGGCGCGTTCGGTCGGTCACGAGGGGGCCATGGCGTGGGCGCTGTGGAGCGGCGGCACGCTGGCCCGCCAGCGTGGTGCGCTCAGGCTGGCGTACCGGCTGCTGGGGCTCGCAGCCGAGGCAGGAGAGCGGGGCGGGGACGTCGTCGTGCGGGGCTACTCGCTGGCGGGGCTGGCCGAGACCGGTCGTATTCAGGGCGACTACGAGGCTGTGGGGAGGCTGCACGAAGAGCTGTTGGCCGAGGCCCGCCGCCGCGGCGAGGCCCGGCACACGGTCTGGGCACTGGAGGGCATCGCCCAGATGCACCGCAACACCGGCTCCTACGACAAAGCCCTCGCCCTCTTCGAGGAGGCGGCCGATACGGCGTCGCGCGCCGAGGACCGCCGCGGGTGGGCTTGGGCCCTGCGGGGCATCGCCGACGTGGTGTCCGTACGGGACGGGGACGTGGAGCGGGCCCTGTCCCTGCTGTCGCAGGCGGAAGAGGCATGCCGGGAGATACGGCTGACCGGCGCGCTCGCCTACAACCACAAGATGCGCGGCAACGTGCTGTACCGGGCGGGCCGTTACGGGCAGGCCCGTGAGCTGTACGTGCAGGCCCTGGAGGAGTTCCGCGAGATGGAGGAGCCGCGGGGGACGGCGCTGTCGAGGCTGGGCCTGGTCAAGGCCGAAGCCCGCCTGGGCCGTGACACCGCGCACACGGCCGAGGAGCTGGCCGACCTGCGCACGACGTTGGACCGCATCGGGCTGAGGCACGCCCGCGACATGGTGGACAAGGCCGCGGCCGAGCTGGGTGTCGGCCCGCTGCCGGACCACAACGGAGACGGAACAGGGGCAGTCGGACCGGTGCTGCCGTCAGTCGGCACGGAAGCCCTGCAGAAGGCCGATGTGGAGGGGCTGCGGTGAGCGCCCTCCCGACGTCTGCCCGGGCAGTCTGCGGGCCTCCCGGCGGGTCGCCGGGCGCTACGGCCGTAGCGGTGGCCCCGGCGAGTACCTCTCGTACGCACGTGACCCCTGCGACCGTTCTCCTGGGGCGGTGCCGTGAGCTGGTTCGGCCCGCGCTGGTGGACGCTGTGGGCCGGTTGCACCCCTGGACCGGTGAGATGGCGGCGTACGCGCTGGGCTGGGCCGACACGGCCGGAACCCCGGACACCGGCGGATCCGAGGGCAAGGGGGTGCGGCAGGCGCTCGCCGTGCTCGGGGCCGAGGCCGTCGGCGCGGACGGCGCCGACGCCGTCCCGGGCGCCGTGGCCGTCGAACTCGTGCACACCTTCTCCCTGCTCCACGACGACATCATGGATGCCGACGCCCTGCGCCGGCAGCGCCCGGCGGTGTGGAAGGCCTACGGGACCGGCCCGGCCGTCCTGGCCGGCGACGCCCTCCTCGCCCAGGCCGTGGCAACCCTGGCGGAGGCCCCGGGCCCTCACACGGCGGCTGCGGTGCGGCACCTTTCCCACACCCTGAACACGCTGGTGTCCGGCCAGGCGGAGGACCTGCGCTTCGAGGAGCGTCCTTGGTCCGGGCCCGGAGCGGTCGAGCCGGAACAGTACCGGTCCATGGCCGACCACAAGACAGGAGCCCTGCTGGGGTGCGCGCTCGCGCTCGGAGCGATCCTCGGCGGCGCCCCCGACAGGACCGTGAGCAGGCTCGAACGAGCCGGACGCCATCTCGGCCTCGCATTCCAGGCGGTGGACGACATCCTCGGTATCTGGGGCGACCCGAGAGTGACCGGAAAACCCGTCCACGCCGACCTTCGGCAGGGCAAGAAGACCTACCCGGTCCTCGTCGCTCTGGCCGACGGAGGCAAGGCCGCGCACGAACTGGCGATGCTGTTCGCCACCGCGGAGCGGATCGACGGCGAAACCGCGGCACACGTGGCGGCGCTCGTGGAGGAGGCCGGCGGACGGACCGAGACCCGCGAGGAAGCGCGGCGACACGTGGACGCTGCTCACCGCGCCCTGCGAGAGGCGTCGCTGGCGCACGGTGCAGCACAGGAACTGGACGTGCTGTTCACCCACTTGCTCGACCGCACCTGGTGACGCGTGCTGCCCTGGTGGCGCATGCCGAGCTTCCGGACCCGCCGGTGGGGTTCTCTCCCGCCGACCCGACCCCTCCTACGGGGTCTGCGGGCGAAAGCTGCGCTCAGGACGAGTCGCGGACCCCGCGAGGAATCGCCAGGTCCGTGAGGTGCACCTCGCCCGGGCGCAGGTCGGTCCACGTGCCGTACCAGGTCAGGACGGCGATCGCGGACGTGGGGAACTTGGTCCGTACGCGGTCCAGGACGTCCTTGTCCGTCCCCGCCGTACCGGCCGCCCCGTCCGCCTCGGCGGCAAGCAGCAGGATCAGGTCCTCGAGGCCGGGGTTGTGGCCGACCAGGAGCAACGTCGCTACCTCGTCGGGCACGCCGTGGAGGACGTCGAGCAGCTCCGGGCCGTCGGCCCCGTACAGTCGCGCGTCATGGCGGGTGGGCACAGGGCTGTCCAGCTCCGCGGCCGCCAGTTCCCAGGTGTGGCGGGCGCGCCGGGCAGGGGAGCACAGGACGAGGTCGGGCAGCCCGCCGTTCTCCGCCAGGAAGCGCCCGGCGGCCGGGGCGTCACGCAGCCCGCGCGGGCCGAGGGGACGGTCCCGGTCGGCAACGCCTTCCGGCCAGGCACTCTTGGCGTGGCGCAGGACCAGCAGTCGGCGAGGTCGACCGCCGGCGGACCCGATGTGCTGAGGGGACTCGGAGGAGAGCTGCACGTTCCTGAGCGTACGGGGTGGGTCGCCGAACGGCCATGGACGCTGCGCGTACGTCCGCACGCCGTCGCCGCGCGTGTCACGGCGTACGAGGGCTGTTCATCCGGGTCCCGAGGCCCCACCATGCTCCTGGCTACTCGTGCGTAACACGTCCTAGGGGGAAGTGTGTTGAAGCCCGGTTCCCGGATCGCGGCCAGGATCGCCGTTCCGATGCTCGCCGCCGTCGTCTCCTTGCTCGTGCCCGCCTCCGCGGTCCGGGCCCAGGCGCCCGTTCGGAGCGCGGTCGCCCACACTCCGGTCGTGTTCGTCCACGGCTACAACGCCGACCCCGGCGTATGGGGCGGTCTGCGTGAGGACTTCAAGGCCGACGGGTACACGGACGCCGAGCTCTTCTCCTTCGGCTACGACACGCACCGGTCCGTGAACGAGGTCCTGTCCGGCGAACTCGCCGCGTACGTCGAGGATGTGAAGCGGCGGACCGGCGCCGCCCGTGTCGATCTCGTCGCCCACTCCTTCGGCAGTCTCGTCACCCGCTGGTACGCGAAGTACGACCCCGCCGGCCAGGCCTCGGTCGCCCACTTGGCCTCCCTCGCCGGCCCCAACCACGGCACCAGCACCGCATGGGCCTGTGCCCTGTGGGATCAGGCGTGCCGCGACATGACTCCTGGCTCGTACGTCCAGAAGAGTCTCGCGACGGGTGACGAGACGCCGGGCACCGTCCGCTACGCCACCTGGTGGTCCGCCTGCGACGAGGTCATCAACCCCGACAGCAGCGTCCCTCTGAACGGCGCGACCAACAACGCCGCCGGCTGCCTCGCCCACAACGACCTGCTGGGAGACGACGCAGTCTCCCAGGGCGTCCGCACGTTCCTCCGTTCCTGAGCCGTGTCCTGCCGACAGCCGGGCTCGCGGCCGATACAGCCGCGTTTTCGGATCACAGGCGGATGACGACGAGCGCCGTGTCATCGGCATTGCCGTTGGCGCCCAGGAGGTCCGCGAGGAGGGCGTCGGCCAAGGCCTCCGGGGTGTCTCGTCTGCGCCGTCGCAGGGACTCGGCGAGGCGGGCGAGGCCGACGTCGATGTCCTCCGTGCGGCGCTCGATGAGGCCGTCGGTGTACATCACCAGCGTCGCGCCTTCGCTGAAGGGAGCGGTTGCCTGGGGGTGGGAGACGTGTTCGGGGCGGGCGCCGAGCGGCGGGTCGGTCGCCCCGTCGAGGAAGATCACGTCGCCGCCGGGGGAGAGCAGGGCGGGCGGAGGGTGGCCGGCGCTGCTGTAGGTGAGGGTGTGGGTGCTCCAGTCGATGAAGGTCGTCGCCACGGTGGACGACTCGGCGCCCTCGACGGAGCGGGCGTAGAGCCCGAGGACGTCGAGTGCTTGCGCCGGGCCGTCGGCGACGAGCGTTGCCGCGCTCAGTGCGCTGCGCAGCTGTCCCATGACGCAGGCGGCGGTGAGGCCGTGGCCCACCACGTCTCCCACGGCCACCGCCATACGGTCCCCGGGGAGGCCGACCAGGTCGTACCAGTCGCCGCACACGTTGAGGCCGCCGACCGCGGGGCGGTAGCGCACGGCCGCCCGATGGTGTCCGACGGGGCTTGGGGTGGGCAGCATCGCCGCCTGGAGGGCCAGTGCCACTTTGCGCTCCCGGGCGTGCGCCTTGCGCAGGCGCTCGTTGACCTCCTGCAATTCCCGGGAGCGCGTGTAGAGCTCGGCCTCCAGTCTGGCGGCCTGGGTGGTGCCTCCCAGACCGCCACGGGCCCGGATGAGCGGAGTGATCTCCTCCACCCGGTGCACGATCAGCACCACCTGGTCGTCGGGGCCCAGCACGGGTGCGTTGACCGGGCTCCAGAAGTGCTCCTGCCAGTGGCCGGGCCGCCGGGCGTCCTCGATGTCGTAGCGGAGCAGAGCCATGGTGTCGCGCTCGCCGGTGGCGACCACACGCAGCATCGACGCCTCGGTCTCCCGCATGCCGGCGGCGGCCGAGTCGTTGGGGTTCTCGGGGAAGGCGTCGAAGATGTAGCGGCCGACCAACTGCGCGCGGGAACGCCCGGCGAGGCGTGCGAAGTCCTCGTTGACGTCGACGTACACCAGGTCGGGCGTGAGCAGTGCGACCATGCCGGGCAGGGCCTGGAACACGGCTGCGTAGTCGACCTGCTGTTCGTTCATTCCGTTGCCCGTCCCGACATCGACCGCCACCGTGTTCCGTTCCACGATAGGAGGGAAGGTGCGGCGGCGGCCGAAGTCCAATGCTGTGCGGCGTCGGGCCGTCACCCGATCGGCCCTACGGGGGTACGGCAGGGCGGCCGCCGGGAGCCACCGGAACCCGCTTCCCGCCGAACGTCAGGAAGTGATCCTGGCCCCCGTCACGCGCGGCCACTCCGCCGACCACGGCACCGTAGCCACCACCCACAACAAGATCACCGGAGCGGCGGGGCCCTCGAAGACCGTGGCCTACCACTCCTACGACCACGACCCGCGCGAAGGCCTGCTCGCAACTGTGCTCGACGGCGTACTGCGGGCTGGATGCTGCGACGCGCCGAACCGCACCAGCGGCAGCACATGGTCCACCCAGGAATGCGTCCGGGCGGCACTTCTCAAGGTCGTAGCCCGACGTGTTTGAGGGCGATCGCGCTGAGGTCGGTGATGGCTTCCCGGTCCCCTTGACGCCAGGCGTCGGCCCATCCGCCCGGTGGGACCGGCAACTTGGCGAGCGCGGCCGGAGGACCGGTGAGGGCGCGCAAGGCGAGCAGGTCGGCGCCTCCGGGAGCGTCGGCGAGACGGCGCAGGGTGCTGCTGCGCCGGATCCAGAGAAGGCGCGGCGGCAGCCACAGCAGCAGGACGAAGAACACCGGGATGACGATGAGGGCCGTCGTGATCACGTTGGCGACCTGGCTGACGGTTTCCTGGAGCGACACCCCCGCGTCGGCGAATCCGGAGCTGGCGTCGGCCGCGGACTGGAGCGGCCTCTTCAGGACGCCCCCGATGAGCGGTACGTCCGACGCCGCGTCCCCCGCGTTTCCGAGCTCCTCGGCGAGGCGGTCACCGGAACTTTCCACCTTGCGTCCCGGTTCGGCCAGCAGCATGATCGTCTCGCGGACGACGAGGGCTGCCCAGACCGCGGCGGCGATCAGGGCCACGGCGATCAGGTCGACGAGCACCTGGCGGTTCCGACGTGCGGGTGTCTGGGCGTAGAAGCGCAACGAATGACTCCCGTTCGAGTCGCGGCGTCGAGGAGGTCCGGCCGCCCAGGCCGCGGGGCAGCCGACCGGTCGTCCGATTCAACTCTTCCACCGCGCCTCCCGGGCAAACGTGCGACACACGCGCACGCCGACGCTCAAGACCGGCCAGGCAGCCGATTCCTCACGCTGCACACCTGGCACCGAACCTTCGTCACCCCCGACGGGTGACAAGGCGGCGCTCGACCGGCTGTTCCGTCCGCACGACGGCACCAGAGCCGCGCTCGGACGTCGGACGACGGTCCAGTGGGGGAGTCCCGACGGACCGGCGCCCGGTCCGGGTGTCGTCAGCAGGCGGAGACTCGCAGGTACGACCCGACCCGGTCGTTGACGAGCTCGCCCTGGCCGTGACCGGGGCTGAAGAACTTCAGGCCGGACGCGGCGAGGTCGGGGAGGGAGTGACCCTGGTGCCGGCAGACCCACGAGCCGTTCCAGCCCACATCGCGGCAGAGCTTCACGGCATGGTCTCAAGTGGTGCCGTGGATGACGTAGTGTTGGTCCTACCGACGCGGGGTGGAGCAGCTCGGTAGCTCGCTGGGCTCATAACCCAGAGGTCGCAGGTTCAAATCCTGTCCCCGCTACTGAAGTTTGTATGAGGCCCGGATCTTGTGGATCCGGGCCTCATACATGTACCTGCACCACAAACCGTCCATGCGGGTGGAGCCCACTGGCCGACTGGCCTGCGACGAGGTCGGAGCAGGTCCGCTTGTACGGGGCGCCGAACGTGCTGCTGATGTCGGCAGGCGGCGGTCCATGCCCCGGGCGCTGACGGCGGTCTCTCCCATGACCGCTCCGTGAGGTGCTCGACGGCCCGGGAGAGCCAGGTGCGGCTTATGCCGGTGGCCGGGCCGGGGCCCGTCCCACGGAACTTCGGTTGCAGGACGGGCAACGTGCACAGGCCCCAAGCGCGACAGCCGCCCCGGAGAGGCCGGGCGCTAGCAGGCTTGCCTCAGATGGCGACCGAGAGCAGGTCCACCACGAAGACGAGCGTCGAACCCGCCGGGATCAACGGTGAGGGCGACTGGTTGCCGTAGCCGAGGCGCGGGGGAACGATGATCTCGCGCCGACCGCCGACCTTCATCCCCCTGACCCCCCGGTCCCAGCCCTTGATGACCCTGCCACCGCCCACGGCGAACTTGAACGGCTGGCCCCGGTCCCAGGAAGCGTCGAACTCCTTGCCGGACTCGAAGGTGACTCCGACATAGTGAACCTGGACAACCCGGCCCGGCTTCGCCTCTGCCCCGTCCCCGACGACCAGGTCCCGGGTCGTCAGCTCGGTGGGAGCGTCTCCTTCCGGAAGGTCGATCTCGGGCTTCGTCAGTTCACCCATTGCAGCCTCATCACTCTCCGCCGGAGGCCCTCGTACGGACCAGCCGGGCGCATGGTCACTCCACGCAGCACGTGGCCACGCTACCGACAATGCCGTTCCCCTGGAGCACGACGAATCGAACCGAGCACGGCGCTGAGCTGGCAATCCGCACCATGGTCAGCCTCTCGGTGGCCGGGCTGATCGTCATGCGTCCGGGACTACAGCCTTGGGAGGAGGCTGTCCGGCGAGCCGCCGAGGGGCACGGTCAACCGAGCCCGCCAGCCTTCCTCCGTCAGCACCACCAGCTGGACCGCCGTCGCACGGGTGCGCAGCGGCAGCAGGCTGCCGACCGCAGCGCGCACGTGGGCGGCGGCCGTCGGGTCGTCTGCACCCAGAGCGACCGTGACATGGGCGGCAGGCCGCGCCCCGAAGCGGCCCTTGTACGGGCGCACGCCGGGCCACTGGGCATGGAACGCATCGACGACCGGTTGGAGTCCCGGAACGGCGACGGCGACGAAGCCGGACGCCGTCACAACCTCCTCCAAGAGCAGGTCAGCTGCCGGAAACCTCGCCGCCAGGGAGCGCACGCTCTGCTCGTCCTGATCTGTCAGCGCCGCTTCCGGCACGAACGGGTAGAGGAGCGAGACGTGCGCCGGCACCCCATGACGGACCAGAGCCGGGTCGATCCGCCACGCCGCATCGACAAGTGACGCGGCATCGGGCAGAACAATGACAACGGCAGTGGTTCCTGACTCTGGCACGCCATCATCATCGCAGGTCAGGCGCAGGCCCCGGCACAACCCGACTCAGCAAATCGGGGCAGGTCGGAGAGGGGGTCGCGGCGGGCCTGATCACGCGGTGAGCGCGAGGCGTGCGTGTGGCTGACGGTCTGGACGGCTTGGGGGCGCAGGGGAAGCCGATGCCGCGATGCCGTCAGCGGCGGTACGCGGCTGTCGCCGTCTCGATGAAGGATCGGATCAGCGGGTTGGTGTCACCCTCGTTCCACACCGCCACCACCCGGCTCGGCGCCATGTCGATCAGCGGTACCACGGCCAACTCCGCGGGCAGGTCGTGTCCGAGTGGGGCCAGGCCGACCGTGCCGTTCCACAGCACGGCCTGCAGGCATTCCTGGACGGCGCGCACCACGGGGCCTTCGCGCAATCTGCCGCCGTTCCAGTACGACTGCCAGACGGGATCGGTCCCCTGCGGGAACTGGAACCAGCGGCGGTCGCTCAGGTCGGCCAGCCTGAGCCGGTCGTGGTGGGCCAGCGGATCGTCGGCGCGCAGGACCACGCCGACCGGATCGCTGCGCAGCTCACGCACCGTCAGGGCGGTCTCGTTGAACGGCGCCCGAGTCAGGGCGACGTCGACCAGTCCGGCGCGCAGCCCACAGGTCGGGTCGGTCAGGTCGGTGTCGCGGATGCGGATGTCGATGCCGGGGTGGCGTCGGCGGTAGGCCGCCGCCAGCCTGGCCACTCCCGGGTCGGTGCCGTCACCCAGGATGCCGACGGTCATGGTCGCGACGCCGGCCGCCGCGCTCACACGTACGCGGGCGCGGTCGGCATGGTCGAGCAGGGCCCGCGCCTCGTCGAGCAGCACCGCGCCGACCGGGGTGAGCGTGACACCGGCGGGCGAGCGGACGAACAGCAGGGCCCCGACATCGGCCTCCAACCGCTTGATCGCCCTGCTCAGCGGTGGCTGGCTCATGTGCAGCCGGGTAGCGGCCCTGCCGAAGTGGAGTTCCTCGGCGACGGCCACGAAGTAGCGCAAGGTCTGTAGCTCCACGCTGCAACGATACCCACTGGGTATCGACGTACAGGGATAGGTCTTGGACAGCCGGGGGCCGCGGCGATGCACTTGTGGGCATGACCGACGCAGCGAAGACCCGCGAGTCGCAGGCTGACCCCTCCGTTTCGGTGGTGGGTCCCGGCGACGGCGAGACGATCGTCCTGGGCACCACGCGCATGCGCATCCTCGAGGACGGCAGCCACACCGGGCACCGCCTCGCGATCGCCGAGTCCGTCCTCGCCCCTCACACCCAGGGACCGCCGCAGCACCGCCACGCCCGACACGACGAGGGCTTCTACATCCTTTCCGGCACCGTCCGGTTCACCGTCGGGGACGAGGACCACGACGCCACCGCGGGCACGCTCGTGATGGTTCCACCAGGCACGCCGCACACGTTCGCCAACCCGACCGACCAACCCGCAGTCATGCTCAGCACGTTCACCCCCGACCTGTACGTGCAGTACTTCCGAGACCTCCAGGACATGAACGCCGACGGTCGGCCACTGACGCCACAAACCAACATCGACGCAATGAGCCGCTACGCGACCGAGCCCGCCACCGACTTCACCTGAAACCGACGGGACGGCTCGACCGTGCTCCTCCCCATCTGCAAGGCCGGGGCTCTCCCGCCCTTCGGTGGCCAGGCTCCTCCGATCACGGACCGCGTCGTCGCCAGGGGGTTGTCCGGCAATCGACTCAACCAACGGGCCCCGAGAACCGGCGGCCCATGAACGGGAACCATGAACATCGCTTATTGGATCGTCGCCGGACTGCTCGCCCTCTTCTACCTCTACGCGGGGGCGATGAAGGTGATCCGCAGCCGTGACCAACTCCGACCGATGATGGCCTGGGTCGACCGCATACCGCTGGCCGCCATCAGGGCGCTGGGTGTGGTCGAAATACTCGGTGCGACCGGGCTGATCCTGCCGCCGCTGACCGGCGTCGCTCCCTGGCTGGCTCCCGCCGCGGCCATCGGGTTCGTACTCCTGCAGACCGGTGCGGTCGCCGTCCATCTGACCGGCGAAGACGACCGGATCACACTCAACATCGGGCTCATCGCCGCCGCGGCCGTGACCATCTGGCTGGCCGCCGGGCTGTGATCAAGCACGGACATCAACCGACGGATGCGACGGAGGCCACCGCTGATGTGCCGAGCGGTGGCCGAAGCGTTGTTCTCCAGCCGGGGGTCCGTCGGTTCATCTGCGGAAACTCGGGGTGTGCGGGCCGTTCCTTCGTCGAGCAGATATCTGGCCTGACACGTCGGCACGGTCAGCGGTCCGAGCGGTTGCGCTCCACCCTGGCAGCGGTCGGTCCGGCCGCCTTGGGGCGGGCCGGAGCCTGCATCGCCGGCGTTCGCCGGGGTACCGGTCAGCCGCAGCACGGTGCTCCGGCTGGTCGACGCACTCCCCGATCCCGAAGTCCCCGTGCCGCGGGTAGTCGGTCGGCGTCGACAAGTACGCCACCCGCAAGGGCCGCCCCTACGGCGCCGACCTCGTCGGCATCGAGAGGCGCCGCCCCGTCGACCTGCTGCCGGACCGGGAGGTGTCCGGGCCTGGCGGCCTGGCTCGCCGACCGGCCAGGCGTTGAGGTCGTCTGCCGAGACCGGGCGCCGCTTTTCGTCGAAGGCGCCGCCGGTCGCCCGCAGGCTGTTCAGGTCGCGGACCGGTGGCACTTCTGGCACAACCTGAGCGAGGCCGCCGAGCGGGCAGTCGCCCGGCACCGTCAGTGCCTTCGAGCCCTTGTTTCCCGTGACCCCCGAATCGACGCATCGTTCGAGAAGCGGCTTCTACCGACGGCGTAGAGATCCGGGCCCGCAACGAGTGGACCAGTCCCCGGCCGGCGACAGTCGCTCTCCACCGGCCCGCACGACGACAAGCCTGCCGCCTTCGAAAGCGATGCGATCACCGGCGGCCAGGAACGACACAACGACCTGACCCGAGCGTCGCCGAGTGAGTGGCGGGCGCTACTTGACCAGATGGAAACCCGGATGCTGCAGCCAGGCCTCCAGGAACTCCACGTCACCGACGTGCCGAAACGACCGGCCACCGCCCCCGGTGTCATACGAGACCTCCGCGACGCTTCCCGGAAGGGAGGCCACCAGGGACCTTGACCGATCCAGAATCGCTCCATCGCCCGTGTCATCACGCGGGGTGGGATGGCCCAGAAGGCCATCGAAGTCGATCAATGCGCCGAGGCGTTCGGCCAGCGCGATGGTCAGGTGGCCCAGCACCTGGTGGTTCGCCGGGCCCGAGCAGCCGGCGCCGAGCACCAGCCCCTGTACTGGTGGCTGCGAGAACGCCGAGTAGTCCTCGTCCTCCGCCGGTATCGCCTCGTCCTCCGACAGGAAGAACACGCCGGCGCCGATGGAGTCCACCGCAGGCAGACCCACGGCCGAACCGTCTCGCACCCAGAAGTCCAGGTCGCCGCCGGCCCTGGTCTCGACCCGCTCGCAGAAACTTTCCAGCCACGGGACCACATCGGCCAGGATGTCCCCGAATGCGCGCGGCTCGAAGAGCCACAGCCCGACCGCCGGTCCCGACATGTCGCCCCCAAGAAGTCGTATCCCCGTCCCATCCAGACCCGGTTCTACCAAGTCCGGATGGCAACCGCTTGATCATTTATGAGCCATCGCCCAGTGCTCTGGGCCGAGGAGGGATGTCCGTGTCACAGGGAGGGAATCGCCTGACCCGCACGCGGTGGCGCGGAACACCCAGTCTGGACCGTTCAGGAGTACTTGATAGCGAAGTGTCGCCGAGCGGCCATGTGCTGGTCGGCCACTCCAAGGTCGGTGACAGAAGGACCAACCGTCGCACCTTTCCCGAGGCGGCCTCCAGCGCCGCCGACGCGGCCTTCACCGGCGCCGTTCCCGGCATCACCGACTGTGCAGCTTGACTGTTCGGCGCAAGGGTTCACTCATAGACCGTGGCGGCCTGAAGCGCTCTCGCGAGGAATGCCCAGTCGCCACCTTCGGGGAGTTCCTGCCCCATGTTCTGATACCAGCCCGGTGAGTCATGCACCCACGCCGCAAGGGCCTCAAGGAAGCGGTCGAGGGTCTGGTTCTCCCACTCGTCACCTCGACGCAGGTAGTCCTCATGCAGTCCTCGAACGAACGAGACCAGTTCGTCACGGGTGCGGACTTCAGCCTCGGGAGTCAGTGACATGGAGCGAACCTACCCTGCACCTCGGCCCGTCGAGTTCTTGACGATCAAGAGGAGCATCAGCAGGTTCGGGAGGAGCAGTCCCTGACACCCTGGTGCTGGGTGGCGAAGACGAGGCGGCCGCCGCGCGGCCGTGTGGTGTGCCGGGGTTGCTGGGCACCGGATCGCAGAAGCGGTGGAGGGGGCCCGTACATTCGGGTTACCCCGCTCCAGGCGGCGCGCTTCGCCGGTCGCCCGGAGCGGGCTGGGCAGCCCTGCCGGCAGCACGTCGGTGGCGTCCTTGCCGTATGTGAGGGCGGACTCCTGACGTCGGTCCGGCCCGTCTGAGTCCAGGGTGACCCGTAGGCCTGCATCCGCCTCTGGCTTCCCTGGCTTTCCGGGCAGGGGACCTAGAGCGTGTCTCTTTGATCGGTTCATCAGTTGATCGGACATGTCTGTTCGGTTGGTGATCACTGATGCGATGTGGGATCGGATCGAGCCGCTGATGCCGGCCGATCCGGTCCGCGGCCGGCGGTGGGCCGACCACCGCCGCACCCTGGAGGCCATCGCGTGGAAGTACCGAACCTGCTCGCCCTGGCGGGATCTGCCGGACGAACTCGGCTCGTTCCAGACCGCCCACAAACGGCTGATCAGATGGGCCGTGGACGGAACCTGGGAGCGCATCCTCGCCGCAGTCCTGGCAGCGGCCGACGCTGATGCCGACATCGGCTGGACCGTCTCGGTGGACTCCACCATCTGCCGGGCCCACCAGCACGCCGCCGGAGCCCGGAAAAAGGGGCTCCAGACCTGGCCGAACCCGACGACCACGCTCTCGGACGCTCTCGCGGTGGCCTGAGCACGAAGATCCATCTTGCCAGTGACGGCCATGCACGGCCCCTCGCCCTCCGCGTCACTGCAGGCCAGGCTGGCGACGCCCCGGCTTTCGAGACTGTCATGGCCAGCATCCGTGTTCCGCGAAGCGGACCCGGAAGACCCAGGACCCGACCCGATGCCGTCCTGGCGGACCGCGCCTACTCATCCTGCGCAATCCGGAATCACCTTCGCCGACGCGGGATCCGCGCTGTCATCCCCCAGCCCTCCGACCAGATCGGCCATCGCCTGCGGCGAGGCCGCGCCGGAGGCCGCCCACCCGCCTTCGACGCCGAGGCATACAAGCAGCGCAACGCCGTCGAGCGCTGCATCAACCGGTTCAAGCAATGGCGTGGCCTGGCCATGCGGACCGACAAGCTCGCCATCGCCTACCAGGCCGCACTCCGCCTCGCGGCCATCCTCATATGGGCAGGCAGATGACCCGACTCAGGAGGCGGGATCATCGAAGTGGAAGGCGAACGCGCCCGACGCCGCCGGCCAGTACGCAAAAATCGCCTCATGGACGACCTCGTTAAGTTCCTTCGGGATCGCAACATGGAAGACAACCACGCCTATGCCGAGGTGGCTCACCGCTTCGGCGGCGACGCCCTCCTCGACAGCCACCTGCCGATGCTCGATCTGGTCGACATGCTGACCAGGCAATACGAGGCAATGGATCCAGCAGACGACCGCCACGCAGGTCTCGCTTACGCGCTCAACGTGCTGGCGCAGTCGTATGCCGAGCACCCCGGCTACCGCCCGGAGTGGCGTCCGTAGGACCTATCAAAGAGACACGCTCTAGGGGGTGTCTTGTCGATCAGGCCGGGCTCGCGGCGGCTGGCGCCGCGCCTCGCCGCGTTGTCGTCGGTCGGCATGGCTCCGCCATGCCTCCCTCCTCCGCCTTGCAATGCGTCCCCTCGGCCCCTGCGGGCCTGGGGAGACCCCATGCACCAGACGCCGCTCCCTGATCCGGCCTGATCGACAAGACACCCCCTAGTGGGTGACCGGCGCCGGAGACTGCTTCAGGCCCAGTGGACGGTCGGCGAAGGCCTTCTCGGAGTCGACCTCGTAGCAGATGTTGATGCTCGAGTCCCCGAGAGTCGTGTCGACGAAGCGCTGGACGTCCCCGACGGACCTGGTCTCGTAGAGGCACATCGCGGCGGACCCGTCGACGTGCGGGTAGAACTGCAGCACCCGGGTGCCGTCGGGTGCTCCGGTGCCGCTCATCAGGGCCTGGCCGCGGGGATAGGCGGTTTCCGGGTTCAAGATCTGGTGCTGGACCACGACGTACATGGTGTCCTCCTCGGTTCAGCGCCACGTCATGCGGTGCCATGCAGTGTCATGCGGTGCCATGCCGTGTCGATTCGTTCGGACGATTCGACAGTAGGCATGCGGAGGCGGGCGTCGCATCGCGCGTATTCACCAAGCAGTCAGCGAAGGGGATGGTCATTCCTGACCATCGGCTCTGACGAGGCCGTGCTCCAACGCCAGGGTGCTCGCCGCCGTCCGCGAGGAGACACCCAATTTGGCGAAGATGTTCTGCAGGTGCCGGGCCACGGTGTGCTCGCTGATCACCAGAGCGGAGGCGATCTGCCGGTTACGCGCGCCGCTGACCACTTGGCGGAGCACTTCGAGCTCGCGGGCCGAGAGACCGTGGGTGTCCGGGGCCGGCCCGCCACGAGCGAGGGAATCGACATGAGTGACGTCGGGCCCTGCTTCGAGCTCGGCGAACACGGCGCGAGCCGCCTGGAGCTCCAGGGCGGATGCGTCGTCGTCACCGAGCGAGCGGCAGGCGGACGCCACAAGGACGCGCGCCCGGGCGGCTTCGTACGGCGCCCCGAGCTCCTGCCACGCGTGCCACGCCCGCCTTCCTGCCGTGAGAGCGGCTTCGGCGTCGCCCCTCGCCAATGCCACCGAGGCGACGCTGTGCGCCGCCATCGCACGGAGCACGTCGCTGCCCTGGTGTTCCGCGATCGCCTCGATCTGGTGGGCGGCCTCGGCCGCACCGTCGACGTCGGGGGCGGCCCCGGCCAGCATGATCTCGACGTACGCCGGAAGCAGAGCCGCTCGCTCCAGCTCCCGGGTGTACTCGGAGATGGCACGCCGGATCGTCGCTGCCGCGGCCTCGTCGTTGCCCTGCGCCAGCCGCAGCAGCGCGAATCCGGGCTGCGGCTCGAATCCGCAGCGGTTGGCTTCCCGGTACGCGGCGTCGGCCTCGGGCAGGCGACCCCGCAGCCGGTGGATCTCGCCCTGCCGGTAGAACGCCTGACCGCAGGCAATCTGGTTCAGCACGCCCCGCGCGAATCGTTCGGTCGCTCGGCGGGCCGCATCGAGTGCGGCGGGCCAGGCGCCGCTGTACTGCAGCACCTCGGCCCGATGCACCAGACACAGACCGTTGTGGGCGACCATCTGCGGCTGCCGGTCGCACCACTGGGTCAAGGCGTCCGTCCACTCACGCTCATGACGCAGATCGAACAGATCGCGGCAGAAGACGATGGTGTTGCAGTAGACGATGCCGCTGACGATCGGCGAAAGCGCACCGGACTCGACGACCACGAGCGTCTCGTCGACGAGGCGCATGCCCTCGCTCACACGGCCCAGGCTCACCAGGGCGCGGCCCTGCTCGTCACGTGCCAACCACATCAGGTCCGCGTCGCCGAACCGCTCGCCGATCTCGGCGGCTTCGGTCGCCGTCGCGTAACCAGACTGCCAGTCACCGCCACCCATCTGGCTCAGCCACACCGGGATGAGGAGGTATCCGCGTTCGACGCAGTCCCGCCCGTCGGCCTTCAGGAGCCGCTCGCCGAGCGAGAACCAGCCGCTCGCCCGGGCGCCGTGCCCCCGGAACAGCATGCTGTGGCCGATCCATACGGCGCAGCGGACGGCGCGGGGTACGTCGCCGGCGTCCAGCCACAGCGTGTGCGCGCGCTCCAGCCCCGCCACGTACTCGTCGTCGCGGCCGAGCATGTACGCGGACCTCGCCAGTAGCTCCAGGTCACTGGGCCCCAGCGGTGTCGCCGCGTCCACGGCCCCCAACCCCTCGAAGGCATCGAGCCAGGCCGCCGCGGCGTAGTACGCACGGCCGCGGGCAAGATCGGTGTCGGTGTCCACGAGGCGAGTATCGACCCGTTGCCGCACGACACCACGGGTCAACGCTCGCAGGGCGTGTTACGCCTTGGCGCGGGCCAAGGAGCAGCCCTGGCGAGATCGAACGTCTCTGGGTCAGCCCGGTCGGCGCCGAAGACAAGCCCGCTCAAACGGACCGGCCTCAGATCATCGAAGCGAGGGTCTCGGCCAGATCATCGAAACGCCCGTCAATCAGATCATTGGATCGTCGGTCGATGAGTGCCGTCGACCGGCGATCCGAACCCGCTCCAGGAGGCGGCTCGGCGGAGTACCACTCGCATCGGCCTGGCGCCGGTGCGTCAGGGGCAGCCCGGGCCGGTGGACGGGCGGAGGCAGGCATCGCGACCGAGCCCGCCGTCGTTGGTGTCGGTACCGGCTCCGCCGCCGAGGACGTCGTTGCCGAGGCCACCGCCGTCGGCATCGTTGCCCGGCCCGCCCGACACCACGTCGTTGCCGGCTCCACCATCCAGGGTGTCGTCGCCACTCCCGCCGTCAAGGGCGTCGTTGCCGCCGCCTCCTTCGACGCGGTCGGCACCGCCGTTCCCGGCCAGGCGGTCGTTGCCGTCGCCGCCACGGACAAGGTCGTTGCCACCGAGGCCGTCGACCACATCGTTGCCCGCGAGGGCGAAGATCACGTCATCGCCGGGCGTCCCGGTCAGGTGGTTGCTGCCGGTTGTACCAGTGACCGTGGCCTGGGCGACCGTCGCGCAGGTGGCGGGCGGCGGCACGTCGTACGTGATGGTCACCTGAGCAGGCCCGCCCATGTACGTGGAACTGCCGTCGGCGGGCACGTGGTTCGATCCGCCGCCTCCGCCGCCTCCGCCTGCGGGACCGAGGGTGCCGTCGGGGAAGACGGCGCTGCAGCCCCCGCCTCCTCCGCCACCGAACCAGCCGCCCCCGCCGCCGCCCAGGGCAAGGCCTCCTCCTCCTCCTCCTCCTCCTCCTCCGAGACCCGCCAGGCCGACGGTGCCGTTCGGCAGCGCTTCCGACCGGCAGGACTCTTCGCCGGTGCCACCGGCGGAGAGGGTGGCACCTCCGCCGCCTCGGCCGCCCTCCGGGCGTCCCTGACCGTTCTCCCCGGTGTCTCCGGCATCACCACCGACGGCTTCGGGCGCCGCGATCGTGACACCACCCGCGCCCCCTCCGCCTCCGCCGGCCGCGACGATCAGGCGCGGGCCGGTGCCGACCGTGCCGGTCAGGACGCAGCCGGAGTCGGCCGAGCTGCAGGTCCGAACGTCGCTGGCCTCGCCACTGGTTTCCGTGCCGCCGGCCGCTGGTCCGCCACCGGCGTCCACGTTCACGTAGGGGGTGGAGCCGGGGGCGACGGCGAGGCTGCCCGTCACGGTAGCCGCTCCCGCCCGCGCCGCCCCGGCCCGCAGGTGTGCCACTACGGCCCGCGGATCCGGTGGCGGTGACGGCAAGCTGCGTGACGCCGGAGGGTACGACGAAGTCGTGTTCACCGGGCGTCGTGAACGTGTTCGTCACGGGCACCGCCGCTGCAGGCGTGGCGATGGGCACCATCAGCGCCGCCTGCAGGCCCGTAGCGGCCAGCAGGACGGCGGCACGACGGGCCGGTCTCCGCTCCCGCACAGCTCCGGTCCCGCTTCGTCTTAGGGCGTGTTTCGAAAGTAGCGTCGTCTGCCCGAAGGGCCGGCCGTAGTCGGGGGCGTCCTCAGGGCCGCGGCGGACCGCCTCGACAGCGGCCTGCTCGCGCGGGGTGATCCGGTTCGCGTGCGCCGGTGGTACGGGGAGCTGTTCTGGCAGGGCCAAAGAGAGACACTGCCTGGCCCAGTCGGGTGGCCGGGCAGCTGATGTGGTGAGGATCCAGTCCCGCCATGGAACCTGGAAGGCATGTACTGACCGAGTGAAGGGTTACCCGACATGACGCTGGTCGTCACGTTCGTCGGCGCAACGCCCGTCCTGGGTAGCGCAGTTGGATCCTCGTACAGGCTCTGGACCTATAAGGTCGAAGGCAACCCGCAGGAGCTCCCCAACGGGAACCGGATCTCACTCGCGCTGTCCACCGACATCAGCGTGCTGGATCCCGCCTCGCTCCCCGGAGTGGTCGGCCTGGAAGGGATGTTTCTCCAGAAGGACGCGAACGACCCGCGCCAGTACGTGGGCCGGGTGATCAGCGGATCCGGGCCCCAGACGATCGCCTTCGTGGCCCCGGCCCGCGCCGCCAACGGCGACGTCCTCCTCATGAAGTCCACCTCCGGAAACCCGTTTGTCTCGGTGCCCTTCGCCGTCGTGGCGAACGGGTCCACGAGTCATTCGCAGCGCATCAATGTGCCGGCTCCGGGCCTGCCGACGTTCGTGGGACGGCCGCTGGCGGACTTTACGGGTTCGCTGCCGTACGCCAGTGAACTGTTCGGCGTCTACCACCCGCTGACCGGATGGTTCGGCGCCTACTCCTCCATGGCTGCCGCCACGGCCCATCCTTCCTCCCCGTTCGCCGGTCTGACGACGCTCGGGCGTTTCCGCGGCCCGGAGGCCCGTACGATGACCGATCCGGCGCTTGCCGCGCTCGCACAGCACTACGACGCGGTGGAACTCTCCGGCCTGTCACCGGTGGGAATGGTGAATCTCTTCCGGGAGTACTTCTTCGAGTTCGACACCTTCCTCGGCACGCCGGCGGGACACATCTGGGTCAGCCCGGGCGGCAGCGTCGAGGTCGTCGAGACCAGCACCAGGCGTACGTTGGTAGAGAAGGTCGCCGAGGTGTCCGAGGAGGTCTCGCGGAAGACCGAGGAGAGCCTGACCGAGCAGGACGACGTCGCCGACGCCGTCAAGGAGGACAACTCCACGGACACGAAACTCGGCGTCAGTGCCACCGGCGGAGTGAACGCGAAGATCTACCACGCCGACGCCAGCGCCAGCTTCAGCACCCAGAACACCGTCAAACGGGGATCCGAAGCCACCCACAAGCACGCCCGCACCCAGACCGCCAAGGCCACCAGCGAGATCAAGCGGAACTTCAGGACCACCTTCAAGACGGTGACCGAATCGACGGACACCTCCAGCCGCCGGTACGTCCTGCAGAACAACACCACCGAGCTGGTGAACTACGAGATCCGCCGCAAGATGCGGAAGGTCGGGGTGCAGCTCCAGCACATCGGCACGCGGCTGTGCTGGCAGGTGTTCATCGGCGAGCCGGGCGGCGAACTCGGGCTGGGGGACATGGTCCACGTCGTCGAGGCGCCCGACCTGACCGCGATCCAGAAGCCGGAGAAGAAGGCCGTCCCTCAGGACCAGAAGGTCACGCACCAGCTGTCGCTGACGTTCGTCCTGACCCATGGCGCGGATCACGACGCCGAGAACACCTACAAGCCGGACACCGACCCCAACGTCGGCATCTTCGAACCCGACGTGGGGGAGAACGATCTCATCCAGTTCCGGTTCAACTTCCCGCTGCCGGCGCCACCGGACGGCTACGAGATCAAGAAGGGCGTCGCCCCGGAGGTCGACTTCCGCGGAGCCCAGGTCCAGTTCACACTCGACCCCGCTGTCCTGGGCATCCCGGAGAACCCGGAGGTGGCCAAGAACAGCCTCGGACTGCGGCTGACATACGCCAACTTCCAGGGCAACAAGTCCCTTCCCTTCAGCGCGGCCATCACGTACACGCCCAAGGCGGAGACCAAACAGGCGATCGAGAAAGCCAACGACGAGGCGGAAGCCGCCTACAAGAAGGAAGTCGCCCGGCTGCAGCACGAGGCCTACGGCAAAGCCGTCCATGAGCGGCTGCGCCTGGTGAGCACCATGCGCGCCCGCACCCCCGAGGAGATGCGCAGCGAAGAGCGCCGGGTGGTCTTCCGTAACCTCATCCGTCGGCTGGAGCAGGCCGACCAGTACCCTAGGAACCCGGCGCATCTGCCCTTCCCCGAGGCCGAGGGCATCCAGCATCTCTTCGACGTGGAGGAGATGCTGTACTTCGTCGCCCCGGATTACTGGCGCCCGGGCCCGGTGCCTTCCCCCGCCGTCACGATGAACAGCACGGGCCGGTATCCGCTGCCTCCGGAGGACGAGACGACGCCGTCCGGGGCCGCGGCCCTTCCCCTCCAGGGGCAGACAGTGGCCGGCTGGTACTCCCGAGCCGAGAAGTACCGGGCGGTCGACGCGCAGTCGTCGTCGCCGGAATGGCGGGTGGACTACCTCATCACGGAGCAGACCCAGCCCGCGCCGCTCGGGAGTTCTCTGGGATGGCTCATCCAGATCGACGGCGACGAGCGGCGCAACGAGTTCCTCAACGCCGCCTGGGTCAAAGCCGTCCTCCCCGTCCGGCCGGGTCAGGAGCAGGCCGCTCTGGACTGGCTGACCAGCGTCGAGGGGGAAGCCGGGCTCGACGTGCCCTACGTCCGCCGGGACGGCGACCCCGACACGTTCCAGGGCAAGAAGATCGGTCAGGTGCTCTCCTTGGTCGCCGACCAGCTGAAGGTGGCCAACACCGACTACAAGGTCACCCAGGTCTCGGAGAAGATCTTCGAGACCGGTTTCGACCCTCTGGCCGGGGGATTCCGTCCGGCCCAGCCGTACGAGGTGTTCGACCAGTGGACCGAGGTCCTTCCGACCGACCAGGTGGCCGCAGTGGCCGTGCAGTACGACCCGAAGACCGGACAGCAGCTGTGACGGCACAGGAGGCCGCTGTGAACGTGTACACCGTCGAGTACGCGACCCCGAAAGACCCGCCGCTGAGGGAACGCAGGCTCAAAGCCGACGACTACACCGTCCACGGCGACTTCGTCGACTTCACGACCGCCGACGGCAAGAAGGTCTTCAGCGTCCATGTCGAAGCCGTCGTGACGATCTCCAGGGAAGCCGCCGCGACCTGAGGACCAGGACCCAGCGACATGCTCATCACCATCGGCGTCACGGACGTCATCGGCAGGCCCTTGCCGAATGCCCGCATCCGACTCGTCTTCACATCCCCGAGCGGCCCCGAACCCGTCACCCTGAACCCGAGGCCGGGGCAGCAGGTGGACGCCCCCCTGGCGCTGAACCAACTAGAGATCTACGTGTCGATGGACGGCTTCGCGGACGAGCTGTTCCTCATCTCCGCGATCGGCGCCTCCGGCTGGCTGTCGTCCAACCCGGCGGGGCACGCCGTGCTGCACGACGGGGCGCTCGACATCTCGACCACGATCGGCACCGTACGGCTGGCTCCGACCGTCACCGTGCAGCCGGAAGCGGAGCTGTCGGGAAACCCCCGAGCCGCACTCGTCGACCATGCCGGCGGGGAGGAGTGGATCTATCGCGGTGCCTTCCACAACGCCGAGACGATGCGCCGCCTCGACGAGCCGATCTTCGGAGACCTCACCGGGATGGAGTGGAAGCGCTTCAACTATTCGCGGGTACTGGTCGATCTCGCCAGGCACGGCCGGTTCGTCCTGCTGGAGTTCGGGCCCCATGAGCTCTCCGGCGCCCGGCTGCCCCGCTTCCTGATCGGAACCTGGGTGCCGTTCAAGCCGTTGGCGGCGACTCCGGAAGTGGTGGTCTTCTACTCGCCGCCGACGTTCGTCAACCGCGGCTACCCCGCGGACTCCTATCCGTTCCTCGGCGAGTACCCGTACGGCATCACCAAGGCGAAAGCCGCGAAGGACGTGACGCAGCCCTACGTGGGGCTCGCGGTCAACTACCTGGTGAGCGGGTACAAGATCCTCTACCAGTTGCTGGCCGCCGGCCGGAACCCCATCGTGGTGATGCCCGTCCAGCCAAGTGCGAACTGGGGTCCGCTGGACACCCAACCGGGCCTCGGCCGCCTCCTCAAGGAGGTCGTGCGCTTCCTTTACGCCAACCAGCTCGTCTCCAGCAGGACCGCACCACTGGTGAAGGTACGCATGCCCAACGGAAGGACCTCGCTGTTCCCCCTGGTGGGCCGGCGCGGCGACGATCAGGTGCCGCGTACGTTCACCGCCACCGTCTCGGGCTTCAGCGCCGGGATCAACGCCGTGGTGAACCTCTGTACGGGCCGCCGTTTCGACGAGCGCCTCTACCCGCCGGCGCTCTTCCACGCACCTCCCGAAACCTTGATGAGCTCCTGGCATGAGCTGTGGGACATCGATGGCGTGGACAGTGCGGGATGGGACCACATGGTGCAGACGTTTCGCCAGTGGCTGCCGGGCAGCACCCGACGCACCCTGCGCGCCTACCACTCGCAGACCACCTACCGCCGCACGGACAACGGGCTGGTCCCGCAGGGCCGGGTCACCCGGCTGCCGCGCGTCCCCGTGAAAGGCGTCTACGCGGAGGAGGGCCACACCGCGGACGGGCGGGTGACCTGGGTGCACTTCTCCGACCCCGCCCTGGAGGGAGACGTCAAGGCACCGGGTCACGAGAAGACCGTCCCCGAGTTCGGGACCCTGGATGCCCACCACTTCGTCCCCGCGATCGCCTTCGGTCACGCCGCGCAGTTCCCACTGCCCTGAACGCGAGGCCCGGACGCGGCGCGTCGGAGGGGGCTCGATCGCGGTCGGTTTCGTCTCCGACGGACGTGCGGGACGCGGGGGTGTGGACGATGGTGCAATTCTCCAGCCCGATGGCCACGGAATTGGCCATGGGGACGGAGGAGCTACCGTCACCGTGGCCCCGGAGAGGTGATGCAGCTCCTTCATCCCCAGCGATGTCAGGGTCGTGTACTGGCCAAGGTCTGCCGTCTGTGTGTGGGTTGCTACGGGAGAGGTTCGAAACGGCCAGGGCCTGCATCACGGGTGGCGCAGGCCCTGGTCGGCGGGCTCGCTCAGCCTGTGCAGCCGGGCGGGGCGCAGTTGTTGGGGCGGTTGCCCGTGACTCGGCTGCTGGTCAGGGCGCGGCGCCGAGCGAGGAGTCGATGGCCGCGCCGGTCGTCGACCTGATGACGGCACTGGTGAAGTCCGTGGCCGAAGCGGGCGAGCGCCGTGGCGAGACAGGTCCCCTGCCGGCGGCAAGGCGACGGTGCGCGAGCTGCCCGCGAAGCCGAAGAAGACGCGGCGGCCACGGCCACGGCCAAGAAGACCCCCGCGAAGACGGCGACGTCCCGGCGCCCGGCCAGATCGAGGTCCTCGATGTCACCGTCCAGGACGGACGTCGCCAATACACCTCAGCTCACTTCGGCGGCCTCTTGATCCAGGTGGCATCAGGCTCCACGTTGACATCGGCCTCGCCAGCCTTCTTCCCGATAAAGAGATGGAAGTCGACGTGCCGGATGAAGAAGTCACCTACGCCTGAGGTTCCTGAGGGTGGCTTCTCGTATGAGGCGTCAAATTTCCGGCAACCAGTCCGCCTGGGATGACCGGCCTCAGTCACTACGCGTGGTGTGGCTGGAACGGCTGGGCCGATCACCGATTCGGCTGGCTATGGCGAGACGACCGGCGAGGACGACGGCAACGATCCGCGGGACACCGCTGCGGTCCGTGCTGCTGGGGGATCTTGACGGATCTTGACCATCCGCGTCTGGGAAGGGAAGGCCACCAGTGGTTCGTCGACCATGACCCAGCCATCCGCGCCTGCGCAGTGCCCTCGCCAGAGTGGCAATGACAAGGGCGCAGCAGATGATCCTCTAGGCTCTGCTCGGCAGGCGATCGTCGCCCCACAGTGTCTCGAACCCACCGCAGCCGACCCTTGGACCGGACACCCACCGCCGCACATCGAAGGCCGCCCGTGACACGCCCTTCCGGCCACGGCCACCAACCGCACGAGCGACTTCGAGGAAATCCTGCCGGCTGCCGGGGCCTTCGCACCGTCCGGCAGCAACCTCACCACTGCCGACGACTGTGGACCGCTGCTTACCGCAGCATTCCCCTCCGGCTACGACCAGGGAACCTGCCCCGTATCCGCTGTATGGGCATTAGGTTAGGCTGCCCTTGTCTGACGTGCGGGTTCGGGCGTGTGAGTTCGGGTTCGGGTGCCGCAGGTGGGAAACAGAGGACGGAACGGGCAGAGGCGGGGCGCAGGTGAGAGGCGGTGATCGGGCTTGTGCGCGTCGTGCGCTCGGTGGAGTGGGACGCCCATGCGGGTGACGGGGAACGCGGGTTCCGGACCGGCGCCTGAGACGAGGCACTGTGGATAAGATCGCGGTCACGGCCGGAGCCCTTTACGTCATCGTCCTGCTTCGCGCCGGAGGGACGTTCGCCGTCGGGTGGCTGGCCGGCGCCGGTGCCCGGCGCAGCAGGTTCGCGGGGCGGATCGCTTCGGCGAAGTTCCGGCGCGCCGAGCGAGCGATCCAGCGGTGGGGCGCGCCGGTGGTGGCCGTCTCCTTCCTGACCGTCGGTTTCCAGACCGCCGCCAACTTCCTCGCGGGCAGCATGCGCATGCCACTCCCGCGCTACCTCCCCGCCCTGTTCGTGGGCGGAGCGGCCTGGGCGCTGGTCTACGCGACCGCAGGGCTCGGCGTGCTCGAAGTGCTGGGACGACTCTTCGCCGAGCGGACGGCCCTCGGGGTGTCCGCCGTGGCTGTCCTCCTCCTCGCGGTGTGCGGGGTGGTGATGTACCTCAGGAGGAGAGCGGTCCCGTCCTCCGGCGGCCCCGTGGCCGACGAATCGTGAGCCCGTCCCGCGAGTACAGGTCCCTCGACAGGGGCGACGTGCACACGGCCCTCGCTCTCCTCGGACGGGATCCGTAGGGCGAGGTCGTGCGCGAAACG
This sequence comes from Streptomyces sp. NBC_00572, assembly GCF_026341815.1. Lineage (GTDB taxonomy): Bacteria > Actinomycetota > Actinomycetes > Streptomycetales > Streptomycetaceae > Streptomyces. Next base: position 224,120 of record NZ_JAPENX010000002.1, on the reverse strand, counting down.
GGGTTGCTTGACCCTCCTCCGTTCCGTCCCGTCCCTTCCCGCCTGGCGGGCCGCAGGCGGGTGCCGGGTGGCGAGCAGGAGGCCGTCCGCGGGGGGTAGTGGTGTGGAGGCCTGTCGGAACGAGGCGGCCGGGGCTTGCTCCAGTGTGCTGCGTATGGCGGTGTCGATGGCCCGGGTGTGGACGGCGGCGTCGGAAGGGTGCGCGACGAGCGTCGGTCTGGCGAGCGCGTCGAGCGCTCCGGAAACGAGGACGCTGTCGCCGCGGTTCCGGAGAGCGAGGCCGTTTCCCGGGCCGAGACTGCCGTCGGCGAGAGCGGTCGGAAGTCGGCGGGCCTGCCCAAGGCGGACTTCGAGCACCGCTACGCGAGGCCATCGAAGGGCGGGTAGCGGCCATGGCGGGTTGCCTTCCGGCACCCGGACAGGACCGGACCGACGAGGGGCGGGCGGCTGGCATGGCCGGATCGGCAGCCTGAGGCAGGTATGGAGTCCGGCGGTGCGGGCGACGGAACAGCCAACTTCCGGGTTGGTATGAAGTGCGGACCGCCAAGCGCTGACCCTTGCTCGCGTGGAATGTCCCGTCAGCGGCATCGACGTCGAGATTCGCCACCGGTTGCTCCCTGCTCCCGGCTCCCGGCTCGCGCGAGGAGCCCAAGCGCTCGGCCCGGGGCTGCGCCCCTCCAGTGCGCGGTCGTCCGATCGGCCAGGAACCCTGGCGACGACAACATGGCGTCGGGGGAGTGGGGCGGTGGCGCGCCCGCGGCCTATCGCTCCGTGCCCGCTCGCCGCATGCGCAACGGAACCCCCGGCAGGGGACCTGCCGGGGGTTTCGGAGCAGGGACGTGGTCCGTCAGTAGGCCGTGGCCGGCTTCGGGTTCGGGCCGTAGGCGTTGTCGCGCTGCTCGCCTTCGGTGGCGAGGAAGACGATCAGGATAATGCCGCCGACCACCGGTATCAGGCCGATGAGGACCGACCAGCCGGAGCGGCCGGTGTCGTGCAGGCGGCGCACGGTCACGCCCAGGTGCGGCAGGAGCACGGCCAGGAAGTAGATCGGGTAGAGCAGTGGGAATGTGCCGATTGCGAGGTCGACCGTCGCGACGACGATCACCGCGAATATGTTGAACACGAAGAACATCCAGTGCTCCTTGCGGCGCGCACGTCCACTGAACACCACGTACTTCTTGAGAACTTCGAGGTACCAGTTCATTCTTTTCCCCCAATGACTAGGTATGACGAGCGGGAGCTTTCCTTTGGAGCAAGCTCTGCGAGTGCGCGTCTCGGCGGCGAGTACCTCGATGGTCGGCTGCTGCCCGAGTTCGGCGGTGAGGTACTCGTGCAGGGCAGCGCTGCGAAGTGTACGTAGGTCCCGAGCGCCGGAGCACCGTAACTAGCCATGCAGGTAGGGCAGTTCAGGGCCTACGGGGTTGGGGGAGGTGCGTTACGCAGCATGGCGTCGGCGCAGTCGAGCAGGCAGACCATGGGGCTGCGGTGGCCGCCTGTCGACGCATCGATCCTGGTGGTCGGCAAGGCCTGGATCGCGAGTTTCATGGCGAAGATGACGGACTTCACCCCTCCAGCTCAGCGATATACATGCGCAACGCGAAGTCCGGAAGATTCAACCAGCCCGTGCTCAGCCCTCCGCGGCTTACGAGCCGCCGCCGAACTTCCCATTTCGCCATGCCTCCGCGGCCTGAGCGACGCTTACCCCTCCGCAGCACCACCCCCCCCGGATCCCGAGACCGAAGAGATGCACCGCCACACCTGCCGGGCCGCATGCATCTCCTCCCTGACGAGCCCGTCACACCCGCGGCCGTCGCTCAGGACGACTTCGCGCCGCTCACTTCTCCCGGGCCCCAGAGCCGCCTCTGCCTCATCGCGGAAGGGAGAGATCCAGTCCTTGGGGGACAGACTCACCGCCGCCCGCCGTCTCTTCTGCACCTGCGGGTAAGCGGAGCTGAAGGCGATGCTGCCCGGCCACATCACCGATCTGCGCGAGGCGGCCGATGACCAGAGCAACGGCGAGGAGACGACCGGGCTTCTGGCCACCGCGTAACGGCCGCAACGAGCCCGTTGCTGAACCAGGGAGATCAAGGCAACGCCCGATTTTCGGTGGGACGTCATCGTGACGAGGCCGCGAGGGCGACGACCCCGACGCCTTCGAAACCTCCGGCCCGTACGGGACTGGTCGGCCCACATGGACGAGGTGAGGTCGCCGACCGCACGGTGAAACGGGCCGACGACCTGGCCGACCTCCTGGCGCAGATGCGCGAGCGCGTGGACCGGCTCCTGTTGGACGAAGACGCATACGTTTTGGTGCTGAAGGCCGCCGACGAGCTGGAGGGCATCTTCGCCTCCACCGCCCCGCCCGCCGCCCGAGTCCCCTTCCGTGAACAGGAGGTACCGGCGGCCGAGATTCGCCGAGGCCCTCGGTATGACCCAGAAAGAGCAGCCCGCACCCGCCTTATCCACTATGAGCACCTCAACCTCTGACCGGCCGAACGACCGGGGGAGCCGGTGCGACCGCGGGGGCAGGCTCCCCGGGACACCACCGTCCCGCGGCGCCCGGTCGCACCAGCGCCCCACGCAACAGGCGCGGGGCACAGGAGGGTGGCCGAATGAGAAGCTGCCCGGGCACTGCCGACGCCGAAGGACCCCTCGACGGGGTTGTCGCGTCGACTCCACCGTCGTCAGCGCCCCCCCCGGACCCTGCAAGAGGGGCTGCGGCGGGCGCGCCGTTTGGCATCTCGAAGTCGGCGGCCGACCGCATCATCGACCGGCTCGGCCCGCTCATCGCATTCCAGCCTCGGCGCCGGTTCGCCAAGGACACCGTGCTGGTAGTCGACGGCACCCTGGTGCCTACCCGGGACCACAGCATCGCTGAGCAGTCAAAGACATCTCATGTCGTCGGTAGGTCAAGTAGGCGGTCAGGCCGCGAGCTCCAGGGGTGCCGCGAAAGCACGATCGGGGTCGAATAGCGTGCGGCGTTGCAGGCAGTGGTAGAGGCAGCCGAGGAGTTTCTTGAACAGGTTCCTGAGAGCTGCCGTATGGCGCTCTCCACCAGCGCGCCGTCGGTCGTAGTGGGCGCGTGGAGCCTGCGTGCGAAGGGCTGCGAAGGCCCACATGTGCCCGGCTGAGGCCAGCCGCTGATTCTTGACGGTCCGTGCCACCACGACGTGGCTGCGCCCGGAGGCCCGAGTGATAGGGGCTGCGCCCGCGTACGCCTTCATGGCGCGGGCATCTGCAAAGCGGTCGCGGTCATCTCCGAGTTCGGCGAGCACTCGTGCTTCGGAAAGCACAGACAGCCCAGGGAAGCGGGTGATGATTTCGGCATCTGGGTGCGCAAAGAATGCCTCTTCCGTCGCTGCCGCGAGCTGAGCGACGCTGTTGCATGAGGCATCGACCTGGCGGATGAGCGCTACTGACTGGTGTCCCAGGGCCTGCTCGACTTGCGGCAGTTGCCGCAGGTAGTCCGCGCGGAAGATTGTCCGAAGCCGCTCGACCTCAGCCTCGATTCCGCAGCGTGGACGCTCGCCCCGCTTGAGCAGCGCACGCAGCTGGCTGCGGGAGAGTTTGGCAGCGTCGGCCGGCATGGGTGCGGCGGTGAGAATCACGCGAGCACGTGGCGAATCGAGTCCCGGTTTGCCGGGGCCGTGGAAGGCAACAAGAGCGGCTGGATAGTACTCCCGCAGATGCGACCGGGAGCCGGTTCATCATCTGTTGCCGGTCCCAGATGGCGTCCTGGTGAGCGCGGGCCAGGACAGCGACGGCCTGCCCGGCCTCGCTGTCGTCGGGAAGGGGGCGTGGGCGTGCCGATCGGTCCGAAGGATATTTGCCAGAACACGGGCGTCCGCTGCATCGGACTTGGCGCGGGAGACGCGATCGCAGTAGCGGGCCGCGGCCAGTGGGTTGATTGCGTAGACTTGTCGGCCGGTTGCCCGCAGGCTGGCGACGAGGAGGCCACGTGGCGTCTTGATAGCAACGGGGATCGGATGCTCTGCGGAATCGCCATGCCTGGTCAAGAGTTCGATCAGTGCGTGGAAGCCGGCACTGTCGTCGCTGATCCGCAGCTTGGCGACTTGGGATCCGTCCTGGTCGACCAGGGCTATGTCGTGGTGCCCCTCCGCCCAGTCAATTCCGCAGAAGATCTCGCTCAACACTGTGCCTCCGTCTCAACCTGCAGGTCGGTCCCATGCGGAGCACGCGGCGCTCTAATAGAAGTGCTCTGGGCACGCCATCTCATGAGCCGTTCGTGTCTTTCCAGCGACCGGTAGGGACCTCGGTCTGTTGGAGAGCTCATCGGCTCACGAACTGTTGAGAGGTCGGCCCCTGCCGGCGGGCTGAGGACATGAAAGCTGGTGATATTTGAGCCTCTGCCGGGCGGGACCGGTCTTTGACGAGAGGTCAAGGCCACGGAACTACCGAAGGTCTCGGCCCGGCAGGGAGCGGGCGAGGCAGGGCCGGTCTGACCAGAGGGATCCAGTCCCCGAAGGGCGGCAGGCCTCGACCTCGCCTGGTGGCCCTTGCACTCACGCGCCTGGGTTCACCGACGACCTATGAGAACTACCGGTACTCCACCAACCACCAGGTCGTCATTGACGCGGATATCCGCCTGGTCGTTGTGGTCGGTGAGCCTTCGCCCGGCAATCGCAACGACTGCCGGGCATGGGAGGAGTCTGGCGCGAAGGCCGCCGTGGGCAGGACCCTCACGGTGGCCGACGGCGGCTATCCGGGCACGGGCCTCCTCGTGCCCCACCGCCGTACCCCGGGCGAAGAGTTGCCGGGCTGGAAGCGCGAGCACAATCGCTCGCACAAACAGGTCCGGGCCCGCGTCGAGCACGTCTTCGCTCGCATGAAGACCTGAAAGATCTTCCGCGACTGCCGTCTCAAGGGCGACGGGGTCCGACACGCCATGCTCGGCATCGCCCGACTGCACAACCTCGCTCTCACGGGATAGCTTCTGCCGCATACGAGACCTGAGAGTCCCCGGGAGACGGCTCCCCCCTCGCAGTCTGGGAGGAGAATCAGGCGAGGCAGAACTCGTTGCCCTCGATGTCCTGCATCGTGATGCACGACTCGTTGACGCCATCGGCGCGCTGCGTCAGCACGTGTTTCGCGCCGAGCGCCATCAGCCGTGCGCATTCGGCCTCGAGTGTGGCCAGGCGCTCGTCACCCACGAGCCCTGTGCCGGCCCGCACGCAGAGATGCACCCGATTCTTGACGACCTTGCCTTCGGGAACTCGCTGGAAGAGCACGCGCGGGCCCACACCCGAGGGATCAGCGCACGCGAAGTAGACCTCGTCCTCAGGCGGCAGCGAGTGGTGGTACTCCTCCCACGTGGCAAAGCCCTCCGGGGCTGTCGGTACGACGTACCCCAGCACCTCGCACCAGAAGGCGGCGAGGCGCGCAGGTTCCGCGCAGTCGAAGGTCACTTGGAACTGCTTGATCGTTGACATCGGCGCACGATAACAGGGGCCCTGCTCATCTCCCCGGGCGGGTGGATCCACACGTTGCCGGGAGGACGGCCCCTGCCATCCGCTGCTGTGTCGTGCGGTCACAGGGTGAACCGAGGTCGGCGCCTCTTCCAAAGGGTGGGACCCAGGATCCGATCTCAGCCGACCACTCTCGTGCCAAAGATCAGTTATGGGACAGCCCTTACGAGCTCGTGCACGGTGAGCAGTGAGACGTCGAGCCCCTGATGGTCGATCCTGGTCAAGTGGTGGGGACCGTGACTCGCGCGATGATCATCAGCAACCGCCGGATCATCAGGCTGTCGGCCGATGTGATTGCTGAACTCGTGGCCGAGATAGGTCCGTTGTGGCATGAGCGTCACCAGGCCGGGCTTGCCTTCCGGCCGCGGAAGCGGGCGGTGGGCGCCGGCGCGAAGCACCGGCTCGTGTTCGTCGACCGGCTCCTGGCCACGCTCGTGCACCTTCGCCATGGGGTTACTCATGACGTGCTGGCCTGCTGGTTCGGCGTCGACCGTTCCACCATCACCCGGGCCATCGGCGAAGTGCGGCCCCTGCTCGCCGAGCGGGGGTGCACGATCAGCCCCGGCATCCGGCTGCGAACGCTGGCCGACGTCATCGACCACCTCGGCGCCAGCGGGCAGACCGGCATTGTCGACGACACCGAGATCCGTGTCCGCCGCCCGGCCATCGGCCGCGAGGATCGGGATCGCTTCATCTCCGGCAAGAACAAGCAGAACGCCGTGAAGGCGATGGTCTTCACCGACGAGGACGGGCGAGTGCTGTTCTGCAGTCCGACTCAACCCGGAAGCTGTGCGGACATCACCCACGCCCGCGAGTTAGGGCTGGTCAAAATCCTGGCCGACGGTCCAGCAGTCGAGATCCTTGCCGATGCCGGCTACCAAGGACTCGGAGCACAGACCGGCGGCCGCGTCGTGACGCCACCGCACCGCAAGTTCAAGAAGAACGCCCCGGAGTGGTACGAGGAGATGCACGAGCGCCAGCGCAAGGCTCACTCCTCCAGGCGGATCCGGGTCGAGCACGGCATCGCCCACCTGAAGAACTGGCGGGCACTGGCCCGCCACCTCGGCCGCCGCGAGCACGTGAGTGACACCGTCCAGGCCGTCGCCGGCCTGCTCTCCCACCAGCAGACCGCGGACCTGGACCCTCGACGACAGAGGTGAGCACCGGTGCTGCCGAAGCCCTCGACGGCTCACTGCTAACCGTGCACGAGCTCGTTAGGTGAACCGATACGAGCGCTGGTCCCCTTCCGATGCCACGGCCAAGTCCGCCACGCGGCGGTGGCCAAGTGGCTCCAGGCGCACGACTGCGCCTTTCAGACCCGGTTCCTCAAGCGAGAAACCCGACTTGGGGCCCGCCGTTGACGTGTCTACCGCAGCTCGGCGCGCAGGTGGGGCTGGGCCTGGAGGTGGTCGCGGAGGTTGATCTCCTCGGGAGTGAGCGGGTCCTCGGCCCGGCCACTGCGGACGGTCTTGGGTCGCCATAGCAGCCCGCCGTCCAGCGTGGCGGACCTCGGCTCGGCGAGGGCTCTGTAGCTGCGGGCCGTTTCGTCAGCGGCTCGGCGGTGGCGTGGTGCCCGTGGGAGTGGTGGGCTGCCGTCACTGATCTGCTCCGGAGCGAGGCACTCAGGCCGGAGCACGCTCCGGTCCTTCACGACGGCATCGCCCTTCGCCCACAGCGCGCTGCTAGGCTCCCCGTTTGCTTGATCGTTACAGATCGTCTGTCGGGGGACGACGATTGGTCGCCCCCTCCAAGGCGCATAGGGACTCGGGGGTCCGACCATGAGAATCCGCACGACGGGGACGTCCATACTGCTGGCGGGGGCGCTGCTGTGCACCCTCTCCGCTTGCTCTTCGGACAGCGAGGCGACTGGTGGCGACGCGTCGGGCGGGGGCGGCGCCGGGGGGACGGGTGGCGCTGCGCTGACGAGCAGGATCGCCGCCCCCGCCGCCTTTGACGCGGCCAAGGGCTGGGAGGTCGAGGCCCAGTGGCTCCCCCAGGGGCAGCCGCTGCCCTACGCGGTCTCGCGGAAGGCCGGCACGGTCGCCTTTCTCGACAAGACAGGGCAGGGGTACGTCCTGAACGTACGCGAGGCGGCGTCCGGGAAGGTGCTGTCGACGAGCAAGCCGTGGCAGGGCCCCAAGCTCGCCGAGAACCAGGCGGACGAGCAGTCCGGCGCGCTGGCGGTCCCGCAGATCGCCCTGATCTCCGGTCAGGACCGCGAGTATTTCGCGGTGTGGGCGCGAGGTGAGGCGCGCAAGGACGAGCTGCATGAGTACAAGGAGGTCGTTGCCGTCGCGTTCTACCCGGCCGACGCCTCAGGCAAGGACCTGGCCCCGGTCGGCACGGGGAACGCGGAGGCCCCGGACGGCGACTTCGACCGTCCCAGCGTTCTGCCCGGACCAGGGGGCCTGGTCGTCACCTCGTACGGCGGCGACAACATCGTGGTGTCCGTCGACGGCAAGGTCAGCGACACCAGCGACGCGAAGGTCACCCTCAACGGCGAGTCGGCGGACCCCGACTACCTGATGTCGTTTCCGAGCCCGAAGGGGCTGGTGACGAACGGCGACGATCGCTTCGGGGGCGACGGGGGCTTCGGCGCCGAAGGCGGCTGGCAGAGCACGCACGTCGCTCCGCCCGGTGTGGAGGCGGTCCGCAAGGAGGAGAGCGTGGGCTCGGGCATGACGGAGACGCCCAACGGCCGTATCGCCGGCGCCGCCGGCAACTACGTGATCGCCAACTGGCTCACCGCGGGCGACGGCCTCTCCGCCGTCCACGACCTGTCGACGGGCGCCGTCCGGTCCACTGCCCCGTGCCGGACCGAGGACACCGAGTACGCGATCCGCATCCCGGGCCCGAGGAACAGCGCCGGAGTGAAGCCCGCCCTGTCTCCCAACGGCCGCTTCCTGGTCAAGGGCGGCAATGCCTTCGACCTGAAGACCGGCAAGGGCACCTGCACCGACAGCGGCGAGGATGCCAAGAAGATCACCCTCAGGACCGTCGGAGACGACGGCACCGCCTACGGCACCGCGGGTGAGGAACCGCCCCTGACCCCGGTCTCCGTCTCCGCCACCACGGGCGCCGCCACCTCCCTGCCGGAGGCGACCGTCGTGCCCGACGCCATGGCCACCGGCGCAGGAGTGTTCGTCACATACGCCGGCACGGACATCATGCGACTGATCGTCCTCGATCTGAAGCACTGACGGGCGTTCTGGGCCACCATGCCGTGCGGCTGCATGCCCCTCGGGAAGATGCCCGGGAGGCCACAGACGTGAAGGCGTCTGCAGCTGATCGACGGCAATCGGTGGCGGACACAGACCACCACGCTGTGACGGGATGTCCCCGAGCCGCACGGCCGGTGGGACCGGATCTACGACCTGTTCCGCAGGTGGCAGCGCGACGGAGCCTGGAAGCGGATCCTGGAGCTGCAGGTCCAAGCCGCCGTGAAGGGTTCGATCAGCCTGGATGTGAAGGTCGACTGCACACTGTCCCTCACGCCCCATCAGTACGCCTTCGGTGCGCGCAAGAAAAGGGATCTACATCGCGGGCTTACCGACGGCAAGGATGTAGAACCCCGACGGCCACGGCCACGGCCACGGCCACGGCCACGGCCACGGGCTCGGACGCTCGCGAGGCGGCCGGCGCGTTTGACCATCCCCGGTTGCCTCCGCCGTGGCGGTTGCCGTCATCGCGCTCGGAGCCGCGGGCTGCGGTGAGGGCGACACCGGCGCGGGGGGTACGCCGCCGTCGCCCCGGCCGACGGGCACCGGGCTGCTCACGAAGGCGGTCGTGCGCGCGGACCTTGACACCTCGGCCGCGGACGCGGGCATCCCGGGCAACGCGCCGGATTGGTCCCGTGGGTACGACGAGGGTCCGGCCGGCATGAAACTCTCCTGCGTCGTCGCGTTCAAGGGCTTCGGCACGAAGACCACCACGCGTGCACGAAGAAGCACCGCAACGATCCGCCCCCGGTCGGCTGACCGGCCCGGCACGGCTGACCGGCCCCGCCCGGCCAGACCAGATTCGGGCGCCGGGACGCCGCCGCCATCGCGTGCACCTCCGAGGACAGGTCGGGACGTGCGGCGAGTGCCCAGCGCAGTAGCACTGAAGGATGGTTGGGGAAGCGGACGACCGCTTTGGCGGGGGTGGCCGGGTTTCCCAACGCCATCTGCCGCATGCCGTGCACGGTGAACTCGTGGGAGCCGTCACACGAGGCGCTGGGTAGCAGATCGCAGCCGAGGCGTGGGCACTGCGGCGCGCGTACGAATGGCGTTTCCTCGCGCTCGCAGACCAGACATCCCTGGGCGCGAGGCAGACCCTCGCCGGTGGCCAGCGCCGCCGGCACGACTGGTGACGTCGCCTCGTCGGCCGCGACCGCGCGGCGGACTTCGGCGTGCGGATGCCCGGCGAGCCTGGCGACGACGTGGCTGCCACGGCTCGATCGCGGCCTGGTTGCGGGGTTCGTCGTGACGCACGATGAGTCCAGCCTCGTAGCCGATGGCGCTCGCGTGCGGGAGCGTGCGGGGGCGGTGCGGGCGCGCAGCGAGGTCCGTGTGCCGTGGAGCGGACGTCCTGCGGTCTCCGGCATGACCGTCAGGATTGTCGCGCTCTCGGTCAAGTAACCCTGCAGTAGCTTCCAGTAGTTGAGATCCGCGGCCGCGACGTACTGGCAGAGTGGAGTGACGATTCGACCGAGGGCGGCCACAAGTGGGAAACGACGACTGGATCAGGGATTCGCTCGCCAATGAGATGGCGCGGCATTTGGACGAGCAAGGCAACGGGTGGGCGGGACCATCTGGCACGTTCATGCAGGTGCGCAGGGAGCCGGCCCGCGACCAGTGCCACTCCATCGCCGTCTGGCCCCTCGGGGGACCCATCCTCGATCTGCAGAGCACGGTGAGGCTGTCCCAAGTCGAAGCCTTGGATAAGAGGTGGCCGAACGTCTGGTACGTCAACCAGCAGGAGTACGGCTTCCTGGGCGGCAAGTTCCACTGGAAGATCATTGGATATCTAGGTGGCGACGACCTGCACGCGCAAGCGCGGGAGCGTGACGGCTTCCGCCCCCGGGTGGACATCGCAGCAGTGGACCTGGCCATCAAGCAGGGGTCCAAGTACGTGACCGACGCTCTGGGGCCCTCCACCCACGACATCATCACCATCCGTGCGGCGTCGGCCCTGGTAGGGCACTACGCCAGCGCGCCCTGCAAGGCGTCCTTTGCATGGCCCTGCGTAACCGGAAAGACCACCGGGTAACACGTCGTTCGCCGCCAAGCCGCCAAGCCGCGAAGGGACCGTCCGAGGTCCATGCTCATCCGGCGTGTGGGGCGCCTCGAAGCTTGGCGCTGCCCCGCGTCACACCGTGAGGTCGGGAGGTGCGTCCATCCGTACCGACTGGGACGCTGATCGAGTCTCGACGTCACAAGCCATGGTCACGGGCGGTCGATGAATCAAGGCTGATGACTCTTCGCCTTCTGTCGAGCGTAGTAGGCGCGGGCGCGGTTGCGGTCGCCGCAGTCCTTCGTGTTGCACCAGCGGCGGTTCCGCCGTGGTGATGTGTCGAGGTAGACCCAGCCGCACTTGGCGTCTTCGCATTGGTGGAGGCGGTCGAGGTCGTCGCGCTGGGTGAGTGTCACAAGCCCGCGGACGATGCGATGGCGGGGCAGGCAGAGGTCGGCGTCCCGGTCTTGCCATTGCCAGCGGCCGCCTGCGTGGACCAGGTCGGCTGCGGCGATCGCCGCCCGGTACATGCTCGCGAGGTCTGCGGCGGCTTCGGAGTCGTCGTCGAAGAGAGCTCCGTAGATCCACTCTCGCGCTTCGATGACCCGTTCCCGTTCCCGCTCGGCCCCGGCGCCGTCCCGGCCTGCGAGGTCGAGCAAGGCCTCGGCCTCATCTGTGCTGATCAGGTCGGATTCATTGCACCACTCGACGACGTCGGAGAAGGCCTTCAGGGACTCGATGCGTTCGGGCCCGCCGAGCCGCCAGGCAACGGTGTTCACCAGGTCGAGCATGCGGTCGCCCGCGATGTGGCCGAACCTCACCATCAGCTCCTCTCGCCGGCGAAGGCGCTCGCGCCTGCGCGTCAGACCTCACGGGCAATAGCATTATTGCATGTGAGGTGACCTTCTTGGCATCATGCCTTATCAGTCAATCACCCATGAGATTCCTGCGGGGAGAACGATCGTGCCCGTCGCCGTCCTCAGACCGTTCACCGCACTGTGGGCATCCCAAGCCTCCTCGAACCTCGCGGACGGGGTGTTGCAGGCCGCCGCACCCTTGCTCGTCGCCACGTTGACCCGGGACCCGCTCGTGGTGGCGGGCATGACGGTGGTGCAGTTCCTGCCCTGGCTGCTCGCAACCCTTCCCGCAGGGGCGATGGCCGACCGCATGGACAGGCGCCGGATACTCATCGTCGGCAACTGGCTCCGCGCGGCGGGGTTCGCGCTGCTCGCCCTCGCTTTGGCCAACGGTTGGCACCACGTCGCACTTCTCTACGCCGCGGTGTTCATCGCCGGTTGTGCTGAAACGCTGGTCGACAACGCCGCCCTCGCCATCCCGCCCCGTCTTCTGACCCGCGAGAAGCTAGAGCGCGCCAACGGCAGGCTGTTCGCCACGCAGTCCGTCATCAACACGTTCATCGGTCCGCCTGCCGGCGCGGCGTTGTTCGCGCTGGCGGCATCGGCGGCCTTCTACACCGGCGCGGCCGCGTTCGCCCTCGCCGGCCTGGCGGCCCTGCTGCTGCCCGCGCTGCGTCCCACGAGCACGGAACACGAGCACCGCCGCTCGAACCCGACCACCATGACCCAGGACATCCGCTCCGGATGGACCCACTTCTGGCGCCACGACCTGCTGCGCCGAGTCGCGTTCATCTCGGCAGCAATCAACTTCTTCAGCGCGGCCACCGGTGGGCTCCTCGTCCTGCTGATCACCGGCCCGTACCAACTGGCCATGTCGAGCTACGGCCTGTTCATCGCCGTTCCCGCAGCCGGCGCGATCGCCGGCTCACTGCTCGCCGAACACGTCGTGCCTCGCATCGGCGGCGGCCCCACCACCTGGCTCGCCGCGCTCACCCCGGCCGCCGGCTACGCAGTCCTCGGGCTGGGCCACAGCACGCCACTGGCCCTGGCCGCCATGTTCGGTGCCGCTCTTGCCACCTCACTGAACCAGATCGTCGTCAGCACCCTGCGCCAAGCAGCAGTCCCCGACGAACTCCTCGGCCGCGTCACCGCCGCCTACCGCCTGATCGTCCTGGGCGTCGTCCCTCTCGGAGCCCTCGGCGGTGGCCTGTTCGGACGCGGCCTGGGGATCCGTTCCACCTTCGTGGCCGCAGGCCTCGGGCTCACCCTCGCCGCGATCCCACTCGCCTCCCGGGTCACCACCCAAGGCCTCCGCGATGCCGAGACACCCCCCTCACCTCCGCTCCCGCGCCCGCTTCAAACTGGTTCCCACTGACGCCGGCAGCCATGGCACGGGGTCGGTCCGCGTGCGGCAACGCGGAGCCGCGGTCGCTGCCAGTCGCTCCCCATGACGCCCCGGAAACCGCAGTCACTCCAGGAGGTCGTCGTTGTCGTGGGGCCCGCTTGCGTGCGAGTCGCACAGCGGGTGCAGGCCGTGGCCGGGCGACGGCGGCGTCCAGGTAGCGGGCGTTCCGCAGCACCACCGCGTTGAGACCAGGGAGGGCGGTGAGCTGGTACGTTGCACCCCGTCTCCACCGGCTGTCACATGCCCCCTGGAAGCCCCAACGACGATTCGTCGACCAGCATGAAGCCGGTGCCAACGTCCGACAAGGGGGCCTCAGGCCAAGCGCTTGAGGCCTGTACCCGACCGCCCGTGGCGAAGCGGTCGGTCGACCCTGGACCGCGCCGGCCAGTCGGGCGTCCTGGCAAGAGACAGCGCGGCCTTCAGCGGTGGCGCCGAGGCTACGTGGAGGCGCGCCCCGCCTGGAGCCGTCTGCTCGAGCCCCCTTCGCCTTGCCGCTCGCCGGCACGGAGCGCGAATAAGATCCGATGAACGCGTGTAAGTGCGAGAGCACGCGGGGAGGACTGCTGCGGGCATCCGAAAACGGAAGCCAGGGGTGGCTCGGAACCGGGTCACCGCTGAATTGACCAGAAGGACGAGCATGGCCAGCGGCACCGTGAAGTGGTTCAACTCCGAGAAGGGCTTCGGCTTCATCGCCCAGGACGGAGGAGGACCGGACGTCTTCGCTCACTACTCCAACATTTCCGGCAACGGATACCGCGAACTGACCGAGGGCGAGACGGTGACGTTCGACATCACCCAGGGCCAGAAGGGCCCGCAGGCAGAGAACATCATCCGCGGCTGAGCCCCGCTCGCACTTCTGGCGGCGCCTGCACCATGTGGAGGCGCCGCCGGTGACGACGGCGTACCCCGGGGGTGACCCAAGACCACCTTGCGGGGGTCGGCATCCACCGGGACGGCTCTCGAGAGGGTGGCGAAGCCGGCGTTTTCTGCCGGGCCTTGACGGCATCGCATGCCTTCGATCCGGGCGGGAGTCATGACCGGGGCTGGGTGGCGGCGGTGCCCGTCTTCTCGTCAGCCGAAGCGCCGACGGCCCGGTCTCAGCTGTCGTCGTCGGCCAGATGGCCGGCAGCTGCAGCACATCACAGGGCGCGCGCTCCGCGGCGACGCACCCTTCACGACACGCTGGGGATCACGGGGCACGCGGGAGCGTCACGCCGAGGCCGGGTCCACGCGTTCGAGGGCCACGAGGGACCACGAGCGGGCGCTGCTCGCGAGCAGCAGGACGCGATGGCCGTGGGTGAGCCGGCCCTCCGCTTCCAGCGCCGCGAGCGTGATGAGCTGGTCCGCCGAGTAGCAGTGGCCGTAGGAGGCGTGGTGGGGGGAGTACGCCTTCTCCTCCGGCATCTGGGCGGCGGTGGCGAGGAAGCGGCGGGTGGTCGCGCTGTAGTTGCCGGTGATGAACCAGTCGAATCCCCGTTCCGGCTCGGGGATGCTTCCGTTGATCCGGCCCAGCGCTTCGCGTACCGCCTTCATGATGGTGCGCGCGCCTTTGAGGACCCGTTCCTCGGGGACCAGGTCGGCCTGGACGGAGGTCGCGACGGCGAGGACACGGAACGAGGGGTGTCCGGGCGGCCCGGCGGTGACCAGGCACGAGGCCGCGCTGTCGCTCATCACGGTGTCGCCGTCGGGCATGAAGCGGCTCGGGGTGGTGAGGCGGTCCGCGAAGGTCAGCAGGACGCCGGCGACGCGCTCTGCCAGCAGGACACCCCGAGCGGCCCTCAGAGCGGGCGCGACGTTGCCGCAGCCGTTTTCGCCGACGACGAGACCGGGGGTGCGCGGCAGTGGGACGGACCGGAGTGTCTCCCAGAGGATCTGCGTGGGGGAGGGGGTCCGGGACTCCGTGGCGAGGACGAGGGCGCCCGGTATGAGACCGTCGGCGGCCGCCAGGGTGGCGCGTGCGCTGGCTGCGCCGAGTTGCGGCGCGGACCGATCCGACACCCGGCAGTGGCGCAGGCCCTCCGCGGTGAGCGCGTCCAGCCGCTGCGCCACACCGGAGTCGTCGAGGAGCGCGATGTCCACGGAACCGCCCAGCTCGTAGGCGAGCGCGGAGAGATGGACCTCGGGCGGCGGGGCGGGTAGGTCGGTCGTCATGTTCTGGGCGTGCTCCTCTGAAGTCGTCAGGATGGCGCGGTACGACCCGCACTCCACGCGTCGCGGGGCGCGGGTGCGGGATCGCGCGGGCGTGAGGAGTGGCGCGGTACGACCCGCACTCCACGCCTCGCGGGGCTCGGGTGCGGGTCGTGCGGCCGTGTCGCGGCCGGCGATGGGTCAGCCGCGGGTGAGCTCCCGGTGGACCTCGGTCCAGTTGGCGGCCAGCAGGTCGAGGTAGGCGTTGAAGCCCCGCTCCAGGTGCTCGATGTCCTCGGTCGAACGGCATGCTTTGGCAGCCGTGGAAAGCGAGTGGACCTTGTGCTCCTTCTCCGTGGCACCGATGTGCAGGTAGAAGTACTCGCAGTTCTCGTGGAACTCCTCGAAGCCGAAGAGGTGCCGGTAGTTGCGGACTCCCTCATAGAGCTGCACGAGCTGCGGGTACGCGTGCCACTCCTGCGCCAGCAGCGCGCCGCAGACCTCCTGCGGATGCGGGCTGTTGAACAGCTTCTCGCTCTCCTCGATGAGCCGCAGGGTCGAGGGCAGCAGCGGGGCGGCCACCTCGTCGAGGTCGACCGCGTGGCCGCGGATGCGGCCGAGCAGCGTCTCCAGGAACTCGCGCAGGATGACGGAGTGGACCTTCGACGGGTTGCCGTTGCCCATCTCGTCGTAGAGGTTCTCGACCGTCTCGGCGCGCGCCGTGATGTCGGTCATGTTGAGGAACGCCAGGGCGATCCGGACCGGGGTACGGCGCACCCGGGCGTAGAAGTTCTTGGCGACGATCTCCACCTGGTCGGCGGAGAGCTCCTGGCCGATCCACAGGTCGTAGAACGGGTTGCGCACCGCGGAATGCTCGGTGCAGCCGCGTGCCAGGGCGTGCACACGGTCGTACGCCTCTTCGTGCGACAGCTCCTGCGGCTCGACCGGGCGGTCGGTGGTGACAGTCACTTCTTCTCCGTGAGGTTGTGGAGTATCGGGTGGGGTGGGGGGCGGAAGTCAAGACGGGGGGGTGCGGGGTGTGGACGAGGGTGAGGGCGAACGCCGGGAAGGTGGGCGGCGGGTCAGCCGACCAGGTGGATGCAGCCGGCGGGGCACGCCTTCGCGGCGAGCTCCGCCAGCTCCTCCTGGTCCTCGGGAACCTCCGCCTGACTCGCCTCGCCGCCCGGCTGGTCGAGGACCTCACCGCCCTGTCGCACATAGGCGAGGAAGTCCTCGCCTATGGAGAACAGTTCGGGTGCCTCTTCCTCGCAGAGTCCGCTGTTCTGGCATTTCGACTGGTCTATCCAGATCCGCATCGCAATCCATTCGTGAGTGAGGGTCCGCACGCATCCCGGCGGGAGGGGCGGTCAGGCCTCTGCCTTCGGTGGGTCCGCGCGCAGCACGGCGCCCAGGGCGTACGTCTCCTCCACGACGGCGCGGATCCACTCGCCGTAGCGCACGGTGTGGCGCAGGTCGTCGGCCGTGAAGGTCTCCGACTCGTCGTGGCTCATCCGCACCACGCGGAAGTCGCCGATCATGGGCGTGAGTTCACGGTCGTCGCCGTCGTGCCGGTAGCGCAGGGCGAAGGCGGCTCGGCCCCCGCTGGAGCAGCCGATGCTCTGGTGCCCCCGATAGTGGGCGTCCTCGTTGCGGAACACCATGTGCCCGCCGTGCTTCTCCACGAACTGGCCCTGCATGCAGCCGGGGCCGTACAGGCTGCGGATCGCGCCGCGCTTGAGCTTGAGCATCCGGGCCCGGATCGTGCGCTGGAGCTGGTCGGCCGACTCGTGCCCGAGACGCTCCGCGTAGTCGCCGAGCTCGATGCCGTCCCGCAGCTGGGTCTCCGTGAAGAAGGCGTCGCTCGTGGTCATCTCGTGCGGCCGGTCCAGCATGTCGCCCAGCGGGCAGGTCACCGTGACGTGGTCGGCGCGCAGCGTCGCGTCGTCGAGCGCGGCGCGCATGATGCCGCGGAGCACGGCCGCGCTGTCGCCGTCCGTGGCGATCGCCGCCCGGGTGGCCTCACGGAGTCGTTCACCGGCCGACGCGGCCGGCGGGATGCCGAACTCGGCACGGAGTACGTCGTCCACGGCGTCGGAGAGCACGGACGCGTCGATCTCGGTGCGCGGCACGAGCCCTTCCGTCCGGTACCAGGCGCGTCCGTCGATGACCGAGTACGGCTCGTGAGAAGCGGTGACCAGCGGCCGCATCTCGGCCACCCGGCGGGCGAGGTCGAGCAGTGCGGCCGGTGGCTCCTCCGCGGGATCGAGCACCCCCGCGTACAGCGAGTGGCGTTCCAGGAGCGTGGCCCGGACGGCGGACGAGTCGGCCCGGTCGAGTAGTTCATCGAGGCCGACCGCCGAGAGGT
Source organism: Streptomyces sp. NBC_00572 (assembly GCF_026341815.1). Lineage (GTDB taxonomy): Bacteria > Actinomycetota > Actinomycetes > Streptomycetales > Streptomycetaceae > Streptomyces. The sequence goes on along the minus strand of NZ_JAPENX010000002.1, from coordinate 206,666 downwards.
CGAGCGCGAACAACGTGAGCACGAGGTCCGCCTCGTCGTCGTCCCACTCCTGCGGGGCGCGTGACCCGACCGCTTCGAGCGCGCCGCGCAGGCCCGCGCGGACCTGGTACTCGCCCTTGTACAGGAGCCAGTGGTGGCGGCTGTAGACGAGCGGCCGGCGGCAGGATTCGAAAACGCCGTTCAGACAGTTCGAGTCCGGTGCCATAGAGATCGCCGTACGGAGATGAACGGCATTGTCGATTCCGTCGAATGGTGATATCGGCATGGGATGAGGTGAATTCATGGTGCCTCTCGGATGCCAGGTGGTGGCAGCTCACGCGAATATTCGTGCCGCTCTGACCAGGAGGGTTGGACTCGGCGGATACTTTCTCCGCATCGAATCGATGGTCATCCTAGCGCCCTGAATCAGAAGGGTGTAGGGAGCAGTTGAACGCTGGTGCGCTGTTCCTGCGGTATGGCACGATCCAAGCCTCATTCGATAGGTCGCCGGACCGGAAGAACGGGTTTCGAATTCTTAGTGGGCGGCCACCGGGGCCCGGGAATTCCGGCCCGGGATCGCGGAACCGCAGACAGGAGAAGACCGCAGCGATGACAAGTCCCGTACCAGGCCCCCCGCTTCCGTGGACGGACGGCCGCCTCCGGGCGGCGATGGCCGACGGCCCGGCCTATGGACTGTTCCTGGTCTGCGGGAACGCACAGCTCGCCGAGGCCGCCGCGTACACAGGGATCGACTGGGCGGTCATCGACATGGAGGCCGGCGCGATGACCAGGACCGATGTGCTCCACCAGGTCCAGGCGCTGAACGGCTCGGCCGTCACCCCGATCGTCCGGGTGCCGAACCTCGACCCCCACGCCATCGAACACGCCCTCGACCTGGGCGTGGGCGGCGTGATGGTGCCGAAGGTCAACCGGGTCGAACAGGCGGAGGAGGCCGCGAGGTACACCCGCTACCCGCCCCGTGGCGCGCGCGGCGTCAACGCGATCCGCGCGAGTGCGTACTTCACCGCCTCCGCACGGTACTTCGAGGAGGCGAACGACGCGGTCCTGTGCGTGGTCCAGATCGAGAGCCGCGAGGCCGTGGGCAACGCGGAGAAGATCGCCGCCACGGACGGCGTCGACATGCTGTTCATCGGGACCGGCGACCTTGCCATGGACCTCGGACAGCCGGGCAGCACGGCCGGCCCGGAATTCGACGAGGCGCGGCGGACGGTCCTCGCGGCCTGCGCCGCCGCGGGGAAACCCGCGGGCATCTTCGCGCAGAGCACCAAGGCGGCACGCCAGTACGCGGCGGAAGGCTTCCGCTGCATCGCCATCGGCAACGAGGTCAAGTTCTTCGTCCAGACCACGACGCTCACCCTGGACATGCTCCGGAAGCAGAGGAGGCCGTGACGCACCCGCAGTGGGTCTCTCCTCGGCAGGCGGTACGGCGCCGGGTGATGTTCGAGGGACGGGTCAGCAGGGTCGTCGACTACTTCGGGGGCGCCGCGTCGGCGAGTGGTCCCCAGGCGTACCTCGTCGAGCAGCGGGACTACGTGCTGCGGCCGCACTTCCACCCCGTCGACCAGTTCCAGATCCTGTGCGGCGCACGGGGGTCGCTGTTCGGCCGCCGCCCGGTCGGCGAACTCGACGTCCACTACGCCGACGCGCACACCGTCTACGGCCCGCTGACCGGCGGCGACCCGCCACTGCGCTACTTCACCCTGCGGGCCGAACCCACCGACGCGACCGCGTTCATGCCTGAGTCCCGCGCCCTCCTGCCGCCCCGCCGCACCGGACGGAGCCTGCACGTGGACGCGTCCGCGCGCGCGGCCATCGGCCCGGAATCCGGCGATCGGGCCGCGCCCGTCACGGACGGTGGGGTCACGCTGCTGGACGACTCCCGCGACGGCCTGCGGGTCAGTCGGCTCACCTGCGGCCCCGGGGCGGCGCTGCCGCTCCCGGAGGCGGGGGAGGGCGGCCAGTTCCTCTACGTCGCCGCCGGCACGGTCGTATCGGCGGACGCCTCCTACGGCCCCGAGACGCTCGGCTGGCAGCCGCCGCGCACCCTCGGCGCGGCTGTGCAGGCCGGGCCGGACGGGGCCACCATCCTCGTCCTGCGCCATCCGGCGCCCGCGGACCGAGCGGCCCGAACCACGACGGACCAGCGGCGACCGCCGCACCCGAAGGGAGACACGCGTGCACGGTGACCCGGCGACAACGGCCCTCGCCCACCCCATCGACCCCGGACTCCGACGGACCGCCCGGCTGTACCGGCGCATCGACCACACCGACCCCCTCGCCGTGCGACGGGAGGCGGCCCGGCGCACCAGGCTGGCACGACTGGCCGGACTGTGGAACGGGACCGACGCCCGGGTACGGGTCCGGGACACGCTCATCGAGGACGGCGCCGGCGGCCGGGTGCCCGTACGGATCTACCGGCCCACCGGCGTCACCGAGGCCCGCCCGGCCGTCCTCTTCCTCCACGGGGGCGCCTTCCTCTCCGGAGACCTCGACTTCGAGCACCCTCGGTGCCTGGAGACGAGCCGGGAGACCGGCTTCGTCGTGGTCGCCGCCGACTACCGCCTCGCACCCGAACACCCGTACCCCGCCGGCCTCGACGACTGCGTGACCGTCTACCGGTGGATGCTCGGCTCCGGCGCGGCGGAAGGTATCGACACCGCCCGGATCGCAGTCGCCGGATCCAGTGCCGGTGGAGCCCTCACCGCCGCGCTGTGCCTGCGCTCCCGCGAAGAGGGCATTTCGTCGCCGGTCTTCCAGATGCTGCTCTACCCGGTCACGGACGACCGCATGGACACCCCGTCCATGGCGGCGTTCACCGACACTCCGGCCTGGGACTCCCGCAACTGCGTCCACATGTGGGACCACTACCTCGGCCGTGGCCGCGTCGGTTCCGTCAGTGCGTACGCCGCGCCCGCGAGGGCCGCGGACCTGTCCGGCCTGCCCCCGGCGTACGTCATGACCGCGGAGTACGACCCCCTCCGGGACGAGGGCGCCGCCTACGCCCGGCGGCTGACCGCGGCCGGTGTCCCCACGGAACTCCACCAGTTCCCCGGCACCTTCCACGCCTTCGACACCCTCGGGCAGGCGACGGTGTCGCACCGAGCCCGGTACGAGCACTACGCAGTGCTGCGCACCGCTGTGAACTGACCGCGGCAGGCCCCCGGCCGGCCGCACCGAACCGCACCGCATCGAAAACGACACCATCGAAAGAGGGGCCCCGTGCCGACCGAAGACGAATTCGTGGCGAGCGCGATCACTTTCCTGAAGGAGATCGGCGCCGAGACGGCGGACGTGCACGCGGACACGGACCTCTTCGCCGCCGAAGTCCTCGACTCCCTGGGGACCCTGGCGTTCCTCGACTTCCTGGAGGAGCAGCGCGGCGAGGAGATCGAGATCGTGACCCTGAGGATCGAAGAGCTCTCCACCCTGCGCAAGGCCCACGGCTTCGTCTTCGCCCGGAGCGTGAGCACCGCAGGCGACGGCCCCGGCACCCCGACGGCCGTCCCGCACCACCCGTGAACCGATGCCACGACGTCAGGAGAGCCGATGACCCACGAGATCCACACCGCCCGGAACGAAGAGGACGTACGCCGGTGCTGGCCGGTGTTCCGCGAACTGCGCCCCCACATCACCTCGGAGGACGAGTTCGTCGAGCGCTGGAAGGTCCAGCAGGGCGAGGCGTACCGGATCGCCTTCCTGGAGCAGGACGGTGAGGTCCGGGCAGCCGCCGGCTTCCGGATCGTCCACTCGATGGCCTGGGGCCGTGCCATCTACCTGGACGACCTCGGCGCACTGACCGAGCACCACGGGGCGGGACTGGGCAGCGCGGTCCTCCGTTTCGTCCAGGACGAGGCGCGCAGGCTGGACTGCGGCGCCGTCCACCTGGACACCGGCTACCACCGCAGGCGTGCCCACCGCACGTACCTCCGGAACGGCTTCGAACTCAGCCTGCACCACCTGGAGTGGAAGGCCGCCGGGGCGTGAGGGAGCTGCTCAGGTGCCATGAGGAACTCGCTTCGGCGCGACCGGACGACCCGGCCGTCGTCCACGCGCGCGAGCCCCACACCGGCACCGTCCAGACCTGGGCCGACCTGTGCATCCGGGCCGGGGAGATCCGGGAGGCGCTGATCGACCAGGGCATCACACCGCACCGGGTGTCGTCCCTGGTCCTGGAGGACCATCCCGACCTGGTGCCGACCCTGCTCGCGCTCTGGCAGCTCGACTGCCCGCCCGTCCTCCTGGACGCCAAGTGGGGCGGGCGGATGACGTCGTCGGTCCTGGCGCACAGCACGCCGGCGTTCGGCGTGACCTTGGACGCCGACGGGACCGGCGCCCCGCCGTCCGTCGCACCCCTCGCCTCCGACCCGTCCGACGCGCCGGCCGACGCCATGTTCATCGGCTACACGTCGGGCAGCACCGGGGACCCCAAGGCCATCGTCTTCACCCACGAGCGCCTGTACGAGGGGACGCTCGGCAACGCCTCCGCGTCGAGGCGGCTGCGCGGCCGACCCGTCCGGCGGATCGCCCGTTCGATGCGCATGTCCGGCTCCGGAGTGATCAACCTGCACCACACCTGGGGCGCGGTCCTCGGGGCGACCGTCGTCGTCCTGCCGGAGCTGACGGTGGCGACCGCGCGGGACTACTGGGCGCGGATCGAGGACCACGGAATCGACCAGACCTTCCTCGTGCCGCAGTTGATCGAGCTGGTCAACCGGTTCGCGGCCGACCGGGACACGAGCGTCGAGGCACCGCTGTGCCTCACGGGCAGTGCTCCGCTCTCGCCCCGGACGCAGGAGCGGTTCCAGCGCCGGTTCGGGACGCCGCTGTACAACGCGTACGGGCTCTCCGAGACCTCGTCGGCGGCCTTCTTCGGCCACCTCGGCCCGGACGGCCTGGCGACCAACAGCGTCGGCGTCCCCGAGCGGGTGACGGCACGGCTGCGGGAGGCCTCCGGCGCGATCGTCGAGGGTGAGGGCGTCGGCGAGATCGAGCTCTCCGGAGCCCAGGTGTTCACCGGCTACTACCGGAACGAATCCGCCACCGCGCAGTCGCTCGTCGACGGCTGGCTCCGCACCGGCGACATCGGCCGCCGCGACGAGGAGGGCAACTACCACCTCGTCGGGCGCAGCAAGGACGCCGTGATGAAGGGGAGTTACGCCATCTACCTCAACGAGGTGGAGGAGGTGGCGTCGGCGCACCCGCAGATCCTGGAGGCGGCGGCGCTGGCCCTGCGGCTGGCCGACAGCACCGAGGACATCGGCTGTCTCGTACGGCTCGTGGACGGCGGCGACGTGACGGCCGAGGACATCCTGGCCCATCTCCGGGAGGCCCTCGGCGCCCAGCGGGCGCCGTGCCGCGTGGTCCTGACCGACGAACCCCTGCCCAGGGGCGGGCAGGACAAGTTGGAGCGCCCCTCGGTGGTCGCCCGCTGGGACGCGCTGCCCGGGGTGCCGCGCAGCCTGGCCGGTTCGTGGCAGGACCACGGGGCGGGCGCGCGGTGATCGCCGGAGTGACGCACCTGACCATGGAAGCCGGCCTGGACCACGGGACGGCCCTGGCGGAGCCGTGGGGCTTCGCGCCCGTCTTCCGCGACGAGGTGGCGCTGGAAGCCGGCTTCGAGGGCATCGACGACGGGGACACCCTGCTGCCGCTCGCCCTGCTCGCCGGCCCGGGAGGCCTCCGGCTGGAAGTCGTACAGCACCGGCGGACGTCCGGCCGGCCGAGCGCGTACGGGGCACTGTTCCGCAGCCCTCCGCCGGACGGGGACGCGGCCCCGGAACAGGAGGCGGGGGAGCCGGGGGTGCGGGACGCGCTCCGGCGGGCCGGCCCGATGGCCGATCCGGTGCGCCGCCGACTGCCCGCGGTCGGCGGCCTCGCGTGGTACGACGCCGCATCCACGGGGGGCGGGCTCGCTGGGATACTCTGCACGGTGCCCGACGTGATCCAAGAGACCGTGTTCTGGGCGGAGTTCGCCGACGCCTCCTGGCAGGAGCGCGGTTCGGACGTGGCGTGCGGAACGATCCCGTCGCCGCGGCCGCAGGGGGAGTGCGCGTTCGTGATTGCCCGGAGCGAGGACGGACCCGGCCACGCCATGAACGACATCGGATTTCCGTCCATGGGGGTGTTCAGCACCTCTGTCGAGGCGGACTGCGACCGCGCGCTGGCCGCGGGCGCGACTCTGCTCGCCGCGCCGATCGTGACGGACGTCGGCGGTCGGCGTCTGGCCATGGCCCTGATCCGGACGCCGGGCGGGGCACCCGTCGAACTGCTCTCCGTCGCGAGGAACCGAATGAGAAGGATGGGATGAACGATGGTTTTCACGGGTGAGGCGCCGGTCCTCGAAGGCTCGCTGGTCAGGCTGGAGCCGTTGACGCACCGTCATGCCGAGGACCTGGCCGCCGCCGCCGAGGAGGACCGGAGCTCCTACGGGTTCACCTGGGTGCCCACGGCCGCCGAGACCGGCCGCTACATCGACGAGCAGCTCGGGCGCGCGGCGGCGGGCCGACTGGCGCCGTACGCGCAGATCTCCCTCCGTACGGGGCGGGCGGTGGGTGCCACGGCCTTCTGGGATCCGCGCCCGTGGCCGGGCGAGGACCGGCTGTTCGCCATCGAGGTCGGCTTCACCTGGCTCGCCGGGTCCGCCCAGGGCACCGGCGTGAACACCGAGACGAAGTACCTGCTGTTCCGGCACGCCTTCGAGGAGTGGCGGGTGTCGCGGGTCGACCTCAAGACGGACGCCCGCAACGAGCGGTCCCGGGCCGCCATCGCGAGCACGGGCGCGCGGTTCGAGGGCGTGCTGCGGAACTGGTCGAAGTCCTGGGCACCGGGCGAGGACGGCAGGCTGCGCGACTCGGCGATGTTCTCGATCACGGCCGAGGAGTGGCCGGAGTGCCGCAAGCTGCTGGAGGAGAAGGTGGAACGCTCCCGCGCCCGCTCGAACGGGTCCCACTCCGCAGGGTGACGCACCGCGCGCCGGCAGCCGCGCGCCCGCCGTCGACAACAACCGCCACCAGCAGGAGGCATGCACCCGGCGCCGCTACGGCCGGTGCGCGCCCGACGTCGCGCTGGGCCGTGTCCGAAGAATCCCGCCTGGCCCGCGGCGTCTGGTACGCGCGATCGCCGCGTTGCCGGGATGCCCGAGTAGCCCTGCTACGAGGGCATCCCGGCACCCTGCCGGCACGCACCAGACGCCGCGGGCCCTGCCCTGCGGGCAGACGGCGCCACTCCGGGCACGGCCTGGCTGCGGCGTGCTCGTCGATATCGGCCGCCACCGCTTTCGGCCGTCTCGTGCTCTCCGCCGGCCCCCGTCCGCACCCTCGTCGCGGCCGGGGGCCGCGGCCTGCTGGGCGCCACCGCAGCCGACGGCCGTCCGTCGCTCGCTACCAGCCGCTGAGGCGGGACACGGAGCCGAAGTCGACCTCGGTTCCGTAGCGGTCGGCGGCTTCGTCCATGCGGGCCCCGGCGGCCCGGCCGAGCGGGGAGTCGACGCCCAGCTCCGCCGCCAGGTCGAAGGCGTGGCGCAAGTCCTTCACCATGTAGCCGAGTTTGAAGCCGGCCTCGAAGTCCCCGGCCAGGACGCGGTTCGGATACAGGTTGGCGAGCTGGGCGTTGGCCCCACCGCCGCCCGAGGTGACGGCCTCGATCGCGGTACGGACGTCGACACCGGCCTCGCGCGCCAGGGCGAGTGCTTCTCCGGAGGCGGCAGCGTTGACGGCCACCAGGTAGTTGTTGAGCAGCTTCACCACGAGACCCGACCCGACGGGCCCGCAGTGGCGCAGCCGGTCCGGGTCGCCGATCGCGGTGAGGACCGGCCGCGCTCGCTCCACGGCCGCGTCGGCTCCGCCCACCCAGAACGCCAGCGCCCCGGCGCGCACGGCCGCGATCCCCCCGCCGGCGGGACAGTCCAGATAGTCCACGCCCAGCGCCCCGGCCAGGGCTGCCAGCTCGCGCGCGACCCGCGGGGAGTGGGTCGACATCTCCACGACGACCGCACCGGGCTTCGCGGCCGTGAGTATCTCCACGACGACCGCGCGGACCTCCTCGGAGTCGGGCAGCACGGTGCAGATGACGTCGGCGCCGTCGGCCGCGGCCGCGGGACCGCTCACCGTGTGCCATTCCGCCGGCAGCGCCGCAGGAACGCGGGACGAGACCACGACGTCGTGCCCCGCCGCGATCAGACGTTCCACCATGGGTGCCCCCATCAATCCGGCACCGACGAATCCCACGCGCATGGAAATATCCCTCTTCAGGTCGGCGATGGTGCCGACACAGTGGCTCGGCGCCTCGTCGGCGACGGTCTGGGCCTCCCGGGACTCGAGCACGTGTCCGGACAGCCACCGCAGCAGGCTGCGGCCGCCCTCGTTGAAGCGCAGGGACGGGTCGGAGAGCAGGATCCGCATCATGGTCGCCACGTCGCGCTGGGCTGGAGATTCGACGGACCGGGTCGCCGCGGGTGAGGCCGGCAGCTCCGTGGTGACGGCGGTGACGGTCGTGACGGGCCGACGGACGGCCGACGCCCGCGACACACGCGTCCTGCCCTGCGGCACCGGGTCCTCGCCGCGCAGCACCCGGGACCGTACGTCCGCGGCGGTGCCCAGAGAGATGCCCGCTTCCTTGGCGATCTGGCGCAACGGGGTGCCGGGCCGGGCTTTGATGAGCTCACTGGCGGACTTGCGTCCTTCGATACTGCTCAGGGGGCGGCGCTTGCCGTCTCGCCCGATCCGCACGTTCAGCGTGGTGTCGGCGGCGACGCTGTCCCGGCGGATGGCACTGATCGACTTGGCGGCGAGGCCGGTCGCCTCGGCGATGGCCCGGTCGGACCACTGGGGATGGGACCGCAGGATCCGGGTGGCCGCCGCCCGGCGGTCGGCGCGCGAGAGGGGGAGGCCGTGGGTGATGTTGAGACGCACGGCCAGCAGGAAGAGGTCCCGCTCGTCGCCGTCGACGAACCGTGCGTCGATGCGCTCCGCGCCGCGGAGCAGCGAGGCACGGACCCGGTGCATTCCGTCGACCACCTGCAGGGTGGGGCGGTGCACCACGATCGGCGGAAAGGGCTTGTCCGATTCCGCGAGCAACCGGACGTGCTCAGGTAATTCCGCCTGAATTCTCGGAGATTCTCTGGTGATCAGGGACGCGATGGGAACGGATTCGACCGCTATTCCCCTCATGTCGTTTGCGAGGCCTGGTGCTCCCATGTCGAAGCGGCCACCCATGGGTCTTCTCCTCTATTTTCTGACCTGCAGTGATATTGGAGGCGGAAAGAGTCAGCATTCCTTGATCTGCATGATCGGAAGATTACACGAGGCCCGTATGGGTGCAACAGGAATTTGATCGATGCTCAGAGAGTGAGACAAGATGGGCAAGTGCCGACAGTTGAACAAACCGGAGTTGAAAGCTCCGGATTGCCTCTGACCTGCGGCAATGTGTACGTCTAGGGCTGTATCGCGTTACGAAGGGGCCTTGAATTATCTCATTGGTCTAGACATCAAAGATTTCGATTGATAGTTTCTGGTGGGCAATTGGTGGGCAATTGGTGGGCGGAATCAAGAATGCATGCACGCGCGATATCGCAGAGCATTCGCACCGCCTGATCCGTGGATATGCGCGGTGGGCGGAAGTGAAGACATCGTTAATGTCTGATATGCGTCCCTCGCCTCCCCTCCGGCGGTCCGGCGACGCCGGCTCATCTCCTAGGCGGTCGAGAGCGAGAGGAATATGAAGGCATTCCTCCGGGGTCCGGGAGCATCCGCCGCACCGCCTCGCAGGCCGCCTACCGGACAACCCTGGCCCGCTCCTGCGACGTGCCGCAGCAACAACCTGCTTCGCACGCCGCTTTCCTGAGCGTTCATCAGCTGACCGAGGCCACGACTGCGCAGGAGCCGTGCAGGAACAGGGGACAGCGACAGCGGTCCGGAGGCGGGTGATGAGGTCGAAGTCGAGGACGGCGCCGCGGGTCGGCATGCGTGCGAACTGCCGAGCGCGACGGCCAGGGCGTCGGGAGCGGTCGCCGTCACGAGCGAGACCGCCTCATCCGGACACGCGGTCGGCACGCGAGGGGTGGTGGGGCGAGTCCCCCTCGCGTGCCGAAGGCGCGCGGCCGTCCCTGTCCACGGTGGATCGGTACTCGCGGCGCCGGGACCTTCGTGATGTGGCCGACCTGCTCGATGAACTGCGGCATCGGGTCCTCTTGCAATGCCTTCAGGGACAGCGGTACACGCTCGCGCACCAGGTCGACGTCGAGGATCTCGGCCGAGATCTCCTGGCCGACGGCGACCACGTCGGAGGGGTGATCGAAAGGCCGCCAGGACAGCTCGGGAATGTTGATCATCGCGATGAAGCCGCCGATGTCCACGAACGTCACACCGAAGCCGGCGATCTCCGTGACCGTGCCGGTGCAGATCCGCCCACGGCGAAGGGTCTTGAGGAAGGCCCAGTTCCGGTCGCTCGGCGTCGGCTCGGTCCTCCATCGCGCGCGCAGGACGCCGTCGCTGTCGGGCAGGACCGCGGTGAACAGCGGGTGGCGTTCGTCGAGAACCAAGGACAGGGCCATGGCGGCGCGGGCGCCTGCGACCCGGGCGGCGAGGTCCCTGTACTCGGACTCGTCGGCCATCGTGCTGGAGACGACCCCGTTCTCGTCCTCCCATACGAACTCCACCGGACCTTCGTCGGGGAGCGAGGCGAGGACCGCGTCGACATCGGTGGACAGGTCAGGCCAGACGGTCAGCTGGGCACGAGGGGTGAGCCGGGCGCGCACCGCATCGAGTGTGTCTTCGGTGAGGCGATGCCAGCGGGAGGCATTGTGGAGGTACCCCTCCTCCAGAATCGCTGCGTGCCGCATGGCGATGGACCAGCGCAGACGGGCCCAGAAGTCCTCGTCGGCGGGTCGCTGCACGCCGGGCTCGTCGAAGCCCGCGTCGTAGGGCGAGGCGTCCAGCCGCTCCGGGAAGAGACCGAGAGCCCGGACGTGGGAGACGGCGCGCTCGCAGGGCTTGTCGCTGCGGACGTAGACGTACTGGTCCCAACCGACCTCCACGACGAACCTGCCCTCCACCTCCAGACCGCACCGGGCGCCGTTGCCGCGGAGCATGACCCTGACCAGCTCCAGGCCGAGGGAGAGGGACACCTCGGCACCGTCGTGGAACCCGCTGAGATCGGGCGGGAAGTGTCCGGCAAGACCGTGGCCGGCGACCGTCGGTTCCACGCCGAAGTGGGCCAAGCCGGAGATCCCCGGCTCACGAATGGCCAGGCGGTCGATGCCGGTGTCCTCGGCGAAGGCGGCGATTGCTTGCAGGTATGCAGCCTCTACCGGTCCGTGGTCGCTGAGCGAGTCCTCAGCGCCGATGTAGCTGCCGTGCTCGTCGCGGTCGGCAGGGTCGTACTTGGTGATCCGGTAGACGAAAGGCGGCACGTTGCTCCCCGTGGTTGTCGACGATGCTCGCTCGGCGGTCGATCTCGTGATCGGGAGCGTAGGGCGGGGGCCGGCGCATCGCCGCCTTCGAGATCACCTTCTGCAAGCGGGATACCGCGCCGCATCATGCCGCATCAGGCCGAATCGATCAGCGCAACGGGAGCCGAAGCACCTGGAGGGTGAGGCGGCGCCCGGCGGGGGAGTCGTCGACCCGACGGCCGCGCTGGAGAAGCCGGTCGTCGGCGCCCGCGACCATCGAGGCGGCCGTGCACGCCTTGCCGGCACCGCAGCAGACGCTTCTGACGAGGACCGTGCCGAGAAGCGAGGGTGATGAGGTCCGTGCCGAGAAGGCGACGGCGCGGCGCCGGAAATACGCCTGAGGAGGAGACCGCCCCCGTAGGGACGTCACTGATGTCGGTGGACGATCCGGTGAAACCCTGATGCGAGCGTACGTGGGCCGCCACGATGGTGGCATGAGTGAAGAGGGCGTGGGGCCGGAGGGGCGGCCGGTGGTGGTGAGGGTTCCGGTGGAGCCGGTAGAGGCCGTGATGGAGGCCGATGCCCTTGACGCGGCGGCGCGCAACAGCGCCCTGGCGGTTCGGGGCCCGCTGTTCGGCGTGGCCTCGCAGGGCAAGGATGACGGGCGGCGGTGGCGGGTGGTCGTCGAGGTCACGCACGGCTGTCCGCAGCAGGCCCGCGACGGGCTGAACTCCCTGCTGTGGTTCCGGGCGAAGGACGAGGCGAAGAGCAGGCAGGAACGGCGTGCTCTGCTGGCGGCGGTCGCCCGGCTGGAGAACGAGTACGTCGACGAGCTCACCGTGCTCGACACCCGCTACCGCGTGGTGCGGGCCGAGGAGTACGCGGCCATCGACGCGCACGGCGATATCGAAACGCCACGGCCCACCGACCCCGACCCTCCGGCCCCCGACTGGAGCCCCGGCGCCGGCGCCCGCAGTCCGCGGGTCGACGACACCCTCGTCCTGGACCCGGACGCGCCCCTCTCCCCACTCCAGGCGGCGGAGCGCCTGTCCTTGCGCTCGCTGGCCTACACCGGGACCAGGTTCCCCACCCCCGTACTGCACGACTCCGAACGGGCCGTGGACAGTCACCCCGACGTGGTGCTCATGCCGGCGGCGTTCCTGATCGTAGAGAAGTCCGGCAACGAGCCCTGGACACCTGGCAGCGGCCTGCAAGCCACCCCCCACGACGCACGCCGAACCCTCGCCTTCGCCCTGACCTGGTGGGAACCGCGCAAGCGCGGCCTGATCCCCTACGAGGCCGACGCAGACGTCGACGCCCACACAATCGTCGCTGAGAACACCAGCCCCGCGGTCGGTGAACTGGCGGCGTTCGCCGAGGCCGCGGACCGGCTCCGAGCCGGCCGGCTCAACCAGGTCGAGGTCCACGGCACCGTCTCCCGGATCGCCCGCGCCCGCCGCCTGCTGCGCTGGGGCACCGACGGACCGGAAGGCCCACGCCCCTCCGACATCAACACCCACGCCCCCCAGGCCCTCCATCCCCGCCTCGACGAAGACGGCACCGTCCACTTCGAAGAGCCCGCAGAAGACGAAGCCGCCTCGTGAACACGGGCGCCCCGCACCGGAACTCAGGTGCGGGGCGCCCGTCGGCCTTCTAGTACAGGTTGCCGTACGCCTGGTAGCCGTAGCCGATCTTCACCCGCGAGCTGATCGCGGAGCCGGTGCCCGTGCCCAGGTATCGGTACAGGTCGCCAGCCGCGTCCACGGCGAGCAGGTCGGCCCGGCCGTCGCCGCTGAGATCGCCCGGCGCCACCAGTTTGGTGTAAGAGCCCCAGCCGCCGCCGATGTTCAGCCGGCCCGCGAACGGGGCCGTCGCGGAGCCCGTACCCCTGTACAGGAACAGCTTGCCAGAGCCGTCACGGGCCAGAACGTCCGCACGGCCGTCGCCGGTGTAGTCACCCGCGCCGAGGATCTGGTTGTACGCGCTCCAGCCGTCACCGACCCGGATGCGGGAGGCGAAGCCCGTACCGGTGCCGTTGCCGCGGTACAGGTACAGGACACCGGACGTGTCACGGGCCAGGAGGTCCGACTTGCCGTCGCCGGTCAGGTCACCGGGGCCGACGAGCCGGTTGTAGACCTGCCAGCCGGCGCCGAGGTCCTTGCCGTTGTTCCACAGCCGGCCCTTGTAGACCCCCAGGAGGTCGGGGAGCGTGCCACCGTCCAGCGAGTAGACGAGCGAGAGGTTCGCGCCCGCGTAGCCACCGGTGTCGCTCACCTGCTCGCGGGCGGCGAGCTTGCCGTTGTTCAGGCCGCGGTGCCAGAACAGGGTTCCGGCCTTGTCGCGGGCGATGAACAGGGTCTTGCCGACGGACGGAACGTTACCCGCCCCACCGAACTGCTCCGCCCGGTTCCAGGCGCTGCCGGTCTGCGCCCGCGACGTGAACGTCCCGTTGCCGCGGCCGTAATAGGCCCACAGGGTGCCGTTCAGGTCACGTGCGAACACGTCGGCGTGACCGTCGAGGTTGCGGTCGTCGACAGCGATGACCTGGTTGTAGACCTGCCAACCGGTGGCGAGTGCCCTGCGCGGCTTGAACGGCGCCGACTTGTTGCCGGTGCTGCCGTAGAAGTACACCTGGCCGGAAGGGGTGCGGGCGAGCAGGTCGCCCTTGCCGTCGCCGTCGTTGTCGCCGAGACCCACGAGCTGGTCGTACGCGCCCCACCCGGGGCCCACCTTCACACGGCCGGCGAAGGGCGCCGTCACCGTACCGGTCGAACGGTAGAAGTACAGGTCACCGTTGTACTGGCGGGCCATGACGTCGGCCCTGCCGTCGCCGTCGACGTCACCGGGCGAGAACACCTTGTTGTAGATGTTCCAGCCGTAGCCCGTCCAACTGGGCGTGCCGGTGGTGGTGGAGGCGTCCGAGTACAGCCGCAGCGCGCCGTTCGCAGAGAGCGACAGCACCTCGGGCTTGCCCGTGCCGTTCTGGTCGCCGAGCGGGACGAGGTCGAGGTCGAGGAACGAGCCGGCGGTGGTGAACTCGACGTGCTCCCCGCCCGAAGACGGCGCGACGAAGGTGAAGCCGTTCCGCGTGCGGTGGATCAGGTCGGTCTTGCCGTCGCCGGTCACGTCGAAACGCGGCTTCGAGCCGGCCGTCGCCTCAGCGGTACGGGCCATGCCGTCCAGCGCCGACACGTCGAGCGTCGGCACCACCGACGTCTCGGTCAGCGGCAGCTCCAGGACGGGCCGAGGAGCCGACTCGGCAATGGCGGGCGACGCCAGCAGCATGCCGGCAGACAGGACGAGCGCGGTGCAGGTGGCGACGTGGCCGGCATGCCCAGAGAACGTAGAACGCAAAGATCCCCCTGGGGAACGTGAACAAGAACCGGAACCGGAACGGGGGTCCGCGAGGCTTCGGCACGGCCACCGAGACGGGCACGTACGTAGGGAGGCCCCCGGATGTGTAGGCGGAGTGTACTCACCGGAATGATCTATAGAACAAGTGACTTTTTGGAGTCCGTGAGATCCCTCGGATCCGCCGTGCCTCCCTCAGGCGTGCATCCGGATCAAGACGGCCGCGAGAGACGGGAGGTCAGCGCGAGCATCGCGGCGACGAAGCGTCCGGGTAGCGACCCGGTCACGGCATCGTAGGTTGGGCACCAGGCGCCGAACGCCGAACTGGCCTTCGATGTTCTGTCCGCCGGACTCCAGCGTCGCTGTACGACTTCGCCGCTGTCGGCCCCCTTCACCGAGTTCCACCCCCGCTCAGTGGTGTGTGGTGGGATGGCAGGACTGCGTCGTTCCACCGCCAACGCCGTGGCAGCAACGGCGGGAGGCCCACAGGCTTTGACCCTGGCACGCTACGCGCGCAGGAACGAAGTCGAACGGCTGATCAACCGGTTGAAGACCTACCGGGCCGTGGCCACACGCTTCGACAGGAGGGCGTACGTCTTTCACGGCACCGTGACCGTTGCCGCTGCGCCTTTGGCTCCGCCTCCGACTCGCCGGACAATCCCTGATCGAGGACTGCTCGGGATTCAGGGGTTGAGGATCAGGCTGGTGGCATGGTCGAGAACCTCGGCCCGGGTGCGCCCTTCATGGTCGGCGGCGAGGGAGTGCTGTCCGATCGCCATGCAGAAGGCGATCAGGCTGCGGGACTCGACCTCGTCGGGATCAGAGCAGAAGGTGCCGATCATCTCGCGCAGCAGGGCCATACGCCGGTTGTCCACCCGCCGCAGGCGCTCGGAGACCGCCTGGTCACGCCGGGCCCAGTCGCGGACCGCGAGGTCGATGGGAAGCAGCCGGTCACTGGAGAAGGTCAGCACGCCCGCGCGCCGGATCTTGGTCTTGGGGTCGCCGCCCTCGCGCTCGACCCGCTCGATCACCTCGTCGGTGCTTTCCCGCTCCCAGGTGTCGAGCATCGCTTCCAGCAGAGCGTCGCGGTGGTCGAAGTATCCGTAGAACCCGCCCTTGGTGACGCCGAGCCGCTTCGCCAGCACCTCGACCCTGACGGCGTCGGGACCGCCGTCGGCCAGTGCTCGCAGGCCTTCCTCCACCCATCTGTCGCGCGGTGTCCGGGGAGCGCCCACGATGTGTCCCACCTCACTCATCCACCGAATATACGCAACCGTACATTCGATCTAGTCTTACTTATACGCAAGCGTATAACGCCTGCGGCGATCCCGAGCGAAGGAGAGCATCATGAAGATAGGAATGGTGGCGTACCACTATCCGCATCCTGCCCACCGTGATGAGTTCATCTCGCGCGTCCACCAAGTCCGCGAGGTCATGCTGCGCACACCGGGATGTCTCTCGGGTGAGTGCTGGGTGTCCGGCGACGCAGTGATCTCGATCGTGCAGTGGGAGTCCGAGGAAGCACGGATCGCGGCGCTCGCCGCCGTTCAGGAAGCAGGAGTAGACGTCACCTACGACGAGCGGGAATCGCGCCCCCGCACGATCGTTCCGCTCGAGGCGGCCTGACCCACTCCACCACCTGCCGGGGCCCGTCCGGCGGCGGATCAGGCCGGAGGGGCCGCGGCGGATCCGCGGCGGGCTCCGATGCTGGGATGTTCAGGAGGGTCTTGCGGGTGATGCGCAGGTTTTCGCTCTCCGCGTCGAGTTCGCCGAGGCGGGCGGTGAGGTCCTCGATGGACGCGCGGAGCTGCCGGGCCTGGGCAGTGCAGACTCGCTGGCGTCTTTGTCCCTGGATGACAGCGCAATTCCCAGGAAGGTGAAGGACGTCGCATGCTGAAGCAGGGCCCCGAAATCCGGGGGCGGAGACGAGTGCTTACCGGAACGTTGCCAAATGTGCCCCGGTGGGCGCGGATTTCGGCCCATCTTGTGCCCATCGTCACACTGCCTTCCGGGCTGTGGCGGATCGCTCTGGTCGCGGGGCTCCCGGTGGACAACAACGGCCCCCTTCTCTGGTGGGAACCGGTGTACATCACCTCGCTGACCCTCGTCTCTGAAGGCATCGCGCTGCTGACACTCGGTCTCATCCAGCCGTGGGGTGAGACCGTGCCCCGCTGGATCCCGCTGCTGGGCGGACAGCGGGTCGCCCCATTGGCAGCTGTTGTACCGGCGCTGCTCGGTGCGGCAGCCTTGATCGCAATCACGACCTACGGCGGACTCGTTGCCATCTTCGGCTCCAACCCCTCCATGGGTTCGTCAGCTAAGGACTGGTTGCTGGCTGTCTGCTACGCACCGCTGTTGGCCTGGGGCCCGTTGGTGGCTGCAGTCGCCATCTCCTACTACCGCCGTCGGCGCGCTCAGGCGTGACAACCACTTCACAGGGCGATTCGTGAACGTCCATTTCCGGGTGAGACTGGGGCAGGGCTGCTGGTAGCGGTGCTCGGTCGGCTACTGCTTCCTGGTGAAGCTGCCGGCATCGACCTCTGTGAGGACGTCGAGCTTGACCAGGCGTTTCAGCTTGGCGCGGGTGCCACCCTCTCAGGGCTGACATGCCCAGGGGTTGCCCCGCTCTGGCCGTATCATTCACCGGGTCCATCTCAGCGGTGCAGCGGAATTCTGCCACTCCGGATCATCCTGGCGAAGTCGTCCAACAAGGTGTTGGCTCTCTGCAGCGCAGTCCGGCTGATTCGGCTCTGGGGTGTGTCCAAGGGACCTGTCGCCCTGTCTTTCGGTGGCTTCGCTGCGTCGTAAACCGGTTTGCATTCGAAGGCGGTGAGCTGCGCGGTGCCCAGGTGGTCAAAGATCTGCTGCAGCGAGGTCGGCCGCCCTTGGGCTTCCAGACTGGCCCACAGGTCAGACGCTGCCCTCGCACACGCCTGGATGTGCTCGTGCAGCGCAGCCCGCGCCGCCGCTCTTTTGATTTCCGGGAGCCACCAGGAGACGTTTTTGGTGAATTCGAAGGCAAACCTAGCCCTGACTTGGGACGGTAGATCCGCTGCACGGATCCAGTAGAGGTAGTCCTTGATGTGCCGGATCACCGCGTAGCCGTTACTGAGAACGGGTACCTGCGTGTTGCTGCGCTGACCCACGGCTGCCGCGGCGGCCTCCTCGGGCAGCCCGCGGTAATCGCCTTCCACCGTGGTGCCGTTCACGAAGACCACTTCGTTCGGTTCCTCCACTTCCACCCAGAACACCGCGTTTGAGGTGTTACGGATGACGGTGCAGGCCCCGTTCGGGTCGGAGAACGCATCGTAGTCATTCTCCCTTCCCGAGGCCTCGGGAAGGGGGACGCTCGCCTGCGGACAGTGCTGCTTCCACGTATCCGAAGGTGCAGTGGAATGCGAGGGGATTCCTGTGAGGGGCAATGCGATCGCCGTAGCGGCGATCAACGCAACGGGCCGGCCTCTAGCGACCATCATCGACACGGCTCCCGCCTAGGCAGGCCCCGAGCTGTCAACTCCAGAATCCCCCCGGCGCCCCTTTGCAACGTGTGTTCAAACGGCTGGCTGTGGACGGGGGAAAGCTCGCAAGAAAAGCCAACCGGGCGGCGCGCAGCTCACATTGATGCAGAGGGATGAGGCCGATGGTCTGAAGGCGGACGTTGGGCCGACGAACGGCCATGAGGCTCCGCCCCAGTACGGGGGGCGGAGCCTCTGCGCGTTGGAATCGGAATCCGCCGCGCACGAGTCCGTTGGTGGCCGGTCCACGGTGACCAGCCCCTCCTCCTGCCCACCTCACGGGCGGCCGGCGGATCCGCTCCAGGAAACGGCGACGTCCCGGAGACGGAAACGTGGCCACCACCCACAGCCTGGAACGCCACAGGCCACGGTCCCGCAGCATGAAGCGATCGCACGCCCCGGGTGCCGGCGGCACGCACGTGACCGTACCCGGTCAGGTACAGACGAACGTGCCCGGCGCCGGACTTTCAGCGGGCCCACCGGGCAGGTAACCCCGCTTGAGCACGCCAGTGGTCTGCGTCGTGGAGATCGGCCAGCCATCCGGTCGGACGTTCGGCGCCGGCACGGAAGACCTCGGGCAGTGAGGTCTCCTCGTCGGCCACGAGCCTGAGGGCGTCGACGTCATGGGTGGCGTGATCGGTGTCGCACCAGCAGGCCACGTTCACCGCCCCACCGACCGCGAGCCGGCCCAAGTCTGTCCACACCGGCTGAAGCAGTAACTCCAGCCGTTCGCCCCCTTCGGCGTGCTCGATGACCGCCGGCCCGAGGATGATCGGCGTCGTCGGCTGCGTGCCCGGGACGGCGGCATGCTCCGGGAACCACTCCCAGTCCGCCGGGCCCCTACCGGTACGAGCTGCGTCGACCCTGCGGGCCACCTCGTTCAAGGCGTCCACTCCGGCAGGCGACAGGACAGGGAAGAGCGTGGTCAGGGGGACGTCGTCGACGGCACCTCGCAAGGGTTGAGCATCCCTCCTCCGGCCAGCGGAATGAACCTTTCCCAGGTCTCCCGTAGGAGATTCGACAGCCTGACGCCCAGCAGACTCAGCACGTCCATCGGGGCGGTGATGGATCCACTGTCAGGGAGGCGTGTCGGGGCGGCGCTGAACCAGTCGATGCGCGGTGCTGTCCCGGCAGCCCATGGCGGTCGCCGTGAAGGCGCACGGTCGGTGTCACGGCTTCGACGCGTGGGGGAAGGGCTTGAGGACTGCCGCCGAAGCGAGCGTCGTGAATCGGTCGTACTGAACGACCGGTCGGTAAATCTGACGCGTCCTTGCGCAGGCCGGCAGTTGCTGCGGGGCTGGAGAGAGCGGGTTCGGATACGCGGCGGAGCCGTTCGGAACCAGGGCTGACCTGCTGAACATTCATTCGATCACCGGCATGTGGGTGGAGGTGTCCGGATAGTGACCGCGAAGATGCGGTCGCTCTGTGTGTCAGACACACTCCGAAGCGCGAACGGGGTGGTGATCCGAAGGTAGATGCCGCCTCAACCATTCGAATCGAAAGCGAGTCTCCGTCATGCTTCGTCGTTCCGTCGCGGTCTCCGCGTCCGCTCTCCTGTGTCTCGCCGGCACCGCCGGTGTCGCGGAAGCCCGGACCGAAAGCCTGTACGCGCCCTCCGCCGTCGTGTTGAGCATCAGCAAGGGCACGGACACGAGTTCGGCCACCATCCTGCGGGCGGTCACACTCAGCTGCGCGCCGACCGCCGGCGGAACGCACCCCGCCCCCGAGGCCGCCTGCGCCGAGCTCAAGGCCACCTCCCAGGACGGCGCCTTCACGGGGCTGCTGGCCTCACCGGAGCCGGACCGCATGTGCCCGCAGCTCTTCGACCCCGTCACCGTCACGGTGGACGGAGTGTGGGAGGGGTCCCGCACGTCCTGGCAGTACACCTTCGCCAACGCCTGCACCATGGGCGTCTCCCTGAACGGAGGGGCGGCCTTCGCGTTCTGACCGGCTCAGATGGGCCGCACGGGGGCGGCGACAGCCGAAGGCGAGCGGGGGTTGAGGACGGCCCGCCCCGGTGCCGGACGTGGCCACCGCGGACGGACCCGGCGCGGAGGCGCCGACTGTCAGTCGAATCCCGGTGGTCTGCGGGCACTGGGGGCTTCGGGGCCTGTGGCAGGGGCAAGGGCGCCGGGCTGCCGGTTCCGGACCAGCGCGGGGGTGCATGAAGCGTGCGGCAGGCGGGGCAGATGTCGTGATCGTCGGCGCGGGAGTGCTCGGCTGCTCTCTCGCCTTCGTGGTCGGGAATGGCTCGCCGAGCCGCCGGCCGCCGAATCCCGGATGCGCCCCCGCTGGCCGGTGCCTGGCCCGAGACGCTGGCACAGGCCCACTGGCAGCGGATGGCGGAGGTCTACGCGCAGCAGCCGCCGGGATACGTCCTGCCACCCGAACTCGCAGCGCTCGGCTACGAGCCAGAGCCGGAGCTCCTCAAACTCGTCACCGACCACGTCGACCGCATGCACCGCGCCCAGGACGGCCCCCGCGACGAGAAACGCGTGGCCGATCTCGGTATTCGCCCGGTTGGCTTCGTTCATTTCAACCGGCTCTGGCTCAACTCCTTGAGTCAGAGCCCTTCAACCGACAGCGTCTGTTCATGGGTTCCGGCGGCGTCCACCGGCAGCAGTGTCGCCGTCTCGGCGGCCCTTCTCGCCGACGTGTGCCGGAGATCCGTCCTGATCGTTCAGCCAAAAATGCGCCGTGCCGCGTGCGGCAGACGTGACACCATTCGATGTCATGGCAGACAAAAGTGGTAGCGCGTTTCAGGCAGGCCAGACCGGGCTTATCGTCCGGATCCCCGAGGCAGAGTCCGCCGTCCGAGGGTGGCGCGAACAGTTGGACCCCTCAGCACAGGCCGGGGTTCCAGCACATGTCACCGTGCTCTACCCGTTTCTCGACGAGAGCCGCATGGATTCGGGCGTCCACTCCGCGCTCGCGGACGTGATGGGAAGCCACCATGCCTTTAACCTGCGGTTCGAGAGATGTGGACGGTTCCCGGGGGTGTCGTATCTCGTTCCCGAGCCAGACGTTCAGTTGCGGCAGCTCACCCAGGCGATCGCTGATCGATGGCCCGAGGCACCTCCGTATGGCGGGCGGTTCACCGAGTTCGTCCCGCACCTGACCATCGCTCAAGGCCAGCAAGATGCTGTACTGGAGAAGATCGAAGCCGATCTCGCCGACGGGCTCCCGTTCACCTCTCACGTCTCGTCGGTCGAACTCATCGTGTACGACGGCACGAAGTGGCAGGAAAGAGCGTCATTCGCCCTCTCGGAATGAGCACAGCCTGAAGCTCCAGCTAGCTAGCTATAAAACTGTCGGACGTTGGTTACGCATGGGTCTCCGGCCGTGACGGAGATCTGCCATGCCCCCTTCGCTGCAACAGCAGCAGGACCGCCAAGCCCAGCACCGCTTGGCGGTCCTGCGCCATGTCGAGGAAGTCACCGGGAACGTAGCGCTTACCTGCCGCTACTACGGCATCAGCCGCACCTGCTTCTACAAGTGGCAGCGCCGCTACCAGGACGAAGGCATCGAAGGTCTGCGGGACCGCTCCAGCAAGCCGCACCACTGCCCTCACGCCACCGATGCTGACGTCGTCGACAAAATCGTCTACTTGCGGCGGCACTATCACTTCGGTCCGATGAAGATCAAGATGTACCTCAAGCGGTACCACGACATCGACATCGCCTGCTCAGCCGTCTACCGCATCCTCAAGAAGCTCGGGATGAACCGGCTGCCGGCCTCCCAGCGCTACAAACGGCATGACAAGCGCTACACCCGCTACGAGAAACAGCTGCCCGGCAATCGGGTCCAGATCGACGTCAAGTTCATCGAACCGATCGGCCTTCCTGAGCAGGCCCCCGCCGCGGCGCCGGTGACCGGGACCCCTCCGAAACGGCGGCGCCGGGCGAAGTACTACCAGTTCACCGCCATCGACGACTGCACCCGCCCGCGGGTCCTGCGGATTTACCCGCGGTGCGACCAGAAGACCGCCGTCCAGTTCCTGGACTACGTCCTGGAGCGGCTCCCGTTCCGCGTCGAGGTCATCCAGACCGACAACGGCGCGGAGTTCCAGTCCGTCTTCCACTGGAACGTGCTCGACAAGGGCATCGCCCACACCTACATCAAGCCCGCATCCCCGCACCTCACCGGCAAGGTCGAACGATCGCACCGCATCGACGCCGAAGAGTTCTACCGCATGCTCGCCGGCGTCGTCATCGACGACACCGGCGTCTTCAATGACAAGCTGCGAGAGTGGGAGGACTACTACAACTACCACCGTCGCCACGGCGCCCTCGGCGGCCAGACACCCTACGAACGCCTCAAGCAGAAAGCTCAGACCCCGGTGTAACCAAGCTCCGGCAGTTGCACAGCTAGTGCTTTGACCGGGAAGGTTCGCCGGGTTGGTGGTCGTGGCGGTTGGATGTGCGGTGACGTCCGTCCGTCCGATCGCTGGGGGTGTGGTGGCTGAGCCTGTCTGTGTGCGCAGGTTGACCGACCAGGAGGGGCAGAAGCTGCAGCGGATCGTGCGCCGGGGCAGCACCAGTTCGGTGCGGTACCGGCGCGCGATGATGCTGCTGGCCTCGGCCGGTGGGAACCGGGTCCCTGTGATCGCGCAACTGGTCCAGGCCGCGGAGGACACCGTCCGCGACGTGATCCACCGGTTCAACGAGATCGGCCTGGCATGCCTGGACCCTCAATGGGCGGGAGGCCGTCCCCGCCTTCTCAGTCCTGACGACGAGGACTTCGTCGTCCAGACGGCCACCACCCGTCCGACCAAACTCGGCCAGCCCTTCACCCGCTGGTCCATCCGCAAACTCGCCGCCTACCTGCGCAAAGTGCACGGCCGCGTCATCCGGATCGGCCGTGAGGCGTTACGAGCCCTGCTCGCCCGCCGCGGCGTCACCTTCCAACGCACCAAGACCTGGAAGGAGTCCCCGGACCCCGACCGTGACACCAAGCTCGACCGAATCGAGCACGTCCTGGACCGCTTTCCCGGCCGCGTCTTCGCGTTCGACGAGTTCGGCCCGCTCGGCATCCGCCCGACCGCCGGATCGGGCTGGGCCCCTGCCGGTCGCCCTGAGCGACACCCGGCGACCTACCACCGCACTCACGGCGTCCGGTACTTCCACGGCTGCTACTCAATCGGCGACGACACCCTGTGGGGCGTCAACCGTCGCAAGAAGGGTGCCTCGAACACCCTGGCCGCGCTCAGGTCGATCCGCGCGGCCCGCCCTGACGGCGCCCCGATCTACGTCCTCCTGGACAACCTGTCCGCTCACAAGGGCGAGACCATCCGGCGCTGGGCCAGGAAGAACCGGGTCGAGCTGTGCTTCACCCCGACCTACGCGTCCTGGGCCAACCCGATCGAGGCCCACTTCGGGCCGTTGCGACAGTTCACCGTCGCGAACTCCAACCACCGCAACCACACCGTCCAGACCCGGGCTCTGCACGCCTACCTGCGCTGGCGCAACAAGAATGCGCGTCACCCGGACGTCCTCGCCGCCCAGCGGAAGGAGCGCGCTCGTATACGCAGCGAGAGGGGCATCCGCTGGGGCGGCCGCTCCCTCCCCGCGCTTGTCTGACCCCTGGTCGGGGCGCGTCTGCTACGGAGCCAGACTCGCCCGGACGAGACGGAATGCGGCCGCCGGGTCAGCGGCACGAGTGACCGTCCGGCCGACGACGACGTGCGAGGCCCCAGCGGTGATCGCCGCACGTGGTGTCCCGGGACGGGCGTGCTCGGCCGGGGATTCACCAGGCAGCGCGACTCCCGGAGTGACGATCAGGGCGTCGGGGCCCAGGGTGCTGCGCAAGGCCGCAACGTCCTGCGGCGAGGCGATCACGCCGTGGCAGCCGGCCTTCTGCGCGAGGCGGGCCAGCCGGAGCACCTGCTCATCCACCGTACCGCCGACACCGATGTCAGTAAGATCCGCGTCGGTCATGCTGGTGACCACGGTCAAGGCAAGGATGCGCAGTCCGGGGAAGTCGCGGGCAGCGTCGACCGCGGCGGACATGATGCTGATGCCGCCCATGCCGTGCACGGTGACCATGGACACGCCCAATGCTCCCGCGGCGCGAACTGCCCCGGCAACCGAGTTCGGGATCTCGAAGAGCTTGAGGTCCAAGAAGAGCTCCTTGCCTCGTGCAACAAGGTCCTTGATGACTTCCGGCCCCGCTGCGGTGAGCAGTTCCAGGCCGACCTTGTAGAAGCGGCACTCGCCGCCCAGCTGCTCAACAACAGCATCAGCGGTTGCACGGTTGTCGCAATCCAAGGCGACGATGATCTGGCTTCTCGGATCCATCGGGACATTGTGCCGCCCCCTTCACACGGCCAGTTACCGGGGTCGACCAACGCCAACCCGGTGATCGTTTCCGGTCACGGCACTAGCTGGCTTAAGTGGCTGTTGTTGTTCCGTACTTGAGGAGTGCTGGTCGAACGGGAGTCACCTGAACTCCCGACCCGACCGCTCCTCCTCCGCCGTCGTGACCTCCGCGTCCATCACATCGAGCGGCAGCATGACCGCGCGCACCGGGTGGACGTCACGTCGCTGAGGTGCCCGGCCGCGCGGCGAGGCCAGGGCACCCACAGGCACGACGCCTGGCGTATCGCCACCACCAGCGTCCTCGCAGCAGTGCGCAGTTTGTCACCCGAGCGGTGGGAGGCGAGGACGTCCGCAATGGCCAACCGGCGGCGACTGTGAAAATCGCTGTCCGATCACCGGAGCACGGTGATAGACATCCGGCGTGGAAAAGAATCTTGACTTCCCTGACCTGTTGCGACTGATCGATGAACGGTCGACCGCCTTCCGTGCCGTGGTCGCCGCCGCGCCCGGTCTCGACGCGCAGGTGCCGTCCTGCCCTGGGTGGACGCTGTTCGATCTGGTGAAGCACCTGGGCGGGGGAGACCGCTTCTGGGCCGCCATCGTCGGCGCGGGGTCCGCCGACGGGCCCCCGGCCGAGGCCGTCGCCGCGCGCGCCGCGCTGGAAGTGCCGCAGGAGCGTGAGGCCCTGCTGGCCTGGCTGGACGCGTCGACGCAGCTTCTGCTGGGCGCCCTGCGCGCGGCGGGACCGGAGAGCGGTTGCTGGACGTGGTGGCCCGCGTCACAGTCACCGCAGACCGCCGGCGGCACCGCCCGGCACCGGGTCCAGGAGACCGCGGTGCACACCTACGACGCCCAGCTCGCCGGGGGCGCCCCGCAGCCGCTGCCCGTCGAGCTGGCACTCGACGGTGTGGAGGAGTTCCTGTTCACCGTCTGCGCAACGCCGAGTGCCTGGCCGCACAAGCCGACGGCCTTCGACTTCCACGCCGCCGAGGGCCGCTCCTGGCGCCTCACCGTCGACGGCGACGGCGCACGCACCACCCGCATCCCCGCGCCCACCGCCGCGACCGGCGAGGACTCGGACGCAGCCGGCGCCTCCGTCCATGGCACGGCCAGTGAGCTGGTCCTCTACTTGTACGACCGGATCCAGGCCGACTCCTTGCACGTTGACGGAGACGCAGGGCTTCTCGACTTGCTCCGCGCCTGGGAGCCGGAGGAGAAGTAGGACGTAGCGTGGGCGGTTGGCCGCGCCTCGAGCCGGTAGGACACGACTCTTCCCCAGGTTCGTCAGTCGCGGCACCGGGCTCAAACCCGCGAGGCGGCCTCGGGCGTCACCAAGCCGACCGTCTACCTGGAGGGCAGTGCGTATTTGGCCGTCCCAGCGATCACGAGAAGCGACGCGACTGCCGTCCCGATCTCGTCGAGAAGTCAGTCGATCGGGTGACTGCGGCGGCTGCCGTGCATGAGAGCGGGGCCGCTTGGTAGCTCGAAGAGGGTCGAAGCCAACGTGCGGTCCAGGAGGCCCTGTTGTCGCATTTCTACGCCAACGCGGGAGTGGGCTCCACTTCGGCCACTCTCGCGTGTGTGACTGTCTGGCTCACAGGTTCGGGAACGCCAGAGACCACGGGGCGCGCGAGCGTCGGTATCCCACCGACATGTCGGACGCCGAGTGGGCGGTGGTCCGGCCACTGCTGCCGGTGCCGGGCTGGCTGCGGGCCCGGGGCGGGCAACCGGAGGCTTATTGCCACCGCGCGATGCTGGACGCGATCCGCTACCTGGTCGACAACGGCACGAAGTGGCGGGCCATGCCTGCCGACTTCCCACCGTGGGACCGGGTCTCCGCGTTCTTCCGGCGCTGGCGCAACCACGATCTGGTCCGCGAGTTCCACGACCGGCTCCGCCGCCTGGTCCGCGAGCGGGCTGGGCGGGACTCGGAGCCGGGCGCGGGCGTGATTGACTCGCAGTCGGTCAAAGCGGACGCGGTCGTCGGCTCTGACAGCCGCGGCTTCGACGGCGGCAAGCTGGTCAACGGGCGCAAGCGGCACGTCGTGGTCGACTCCCTTGGCCTGCTGCTCGCGGTGATGGTCACCGCAGCGGATGTGGGCGACCGCGCCGCGGCCCAGGTTCTGCTCACCCAGGTCACTGCCGCGCACCACCTGCTGGCCTTGGTCTGGGCCGACGGCGGATACACCGGCAGCCTCGTCGAGTACTCCCTCGCGGCCCTCGCCCTGGTCCTCGCCATCGTCAAACGCAGCGACGACATGCGCGGCTTCGTCGTGCTGCCCAAGCGGTGGATCGTCGATCGGTTCTTCGCCCACCTGATGCGAAGTCGCCGTCTCGTGCGCGACTTCGAGCGTTCCATCGCCAGCGCGGAGGCGATGGTCTACTGGTCGATGACGATGCTCATGACCCGCCGCGGCCCGGCCACGTCCTTCGCGAGCGTGAATCGGCCAGGTGCCGGCTCGATCAGCCAGCCGCGCGCCGTCAGCCGCTTGGCCTTCGATCGCAGTGCCTCCACCTTTCCCGGTACGGGGTCCAGGCCGAAGCAGGCGGCCATCTCCTGGCACGTCAACGCTCCTTGAGCGAGTCGGATACGGTCGCTGAGGGCCTGCAGGATGCGCTGGTGGTCCACCGACAGCGCCGACCAGGCCAGGCCCGCGCGCCACACCGGCACCACTGTTTTCGGCTTCGCCGCCTCCGCCGGTTCGAGCCGCGCCGGTTGCACACCGGGAGCCGGCAGACCTCGGAGGCGGCGGGGCCGACGACGGCGTCGTTGCCCGGGGCCAGTACCTCGCCAACGCGTGAGCGGGCGATGACCCACTCGTTCCACTCCCGCTCAGCCACGGCCAGCTCCGCCTGGAGGCGGTCGCCGTCCTCCCGCAGATCGTCGACACGACGGCGAGCGGTGAGCTCACGCTGTTCCAGCAGTCCCACGACCGACGGCATCCTCGACCTCCACCACAGCAACGACACGACACGTCACCATTGCCACAAGACCGCCGACCCTATGCCTGACCAGCGAGAACGCAGTCCTCAAGCCCGGAAGGACAACAACCTCTAAGCCCGTCCTTCTTGGCCGAGGAGTACGACGGACTGGCCTGCATTGCGGTCTCGTCCGGGTCCCGCCCTCTCCCAGCCTCATGAGTCCTTTGTCGACACCACCGGATTGGTTGTTCACGAGGAGGCGGCTCTGGCTCAACTCCTGCGGCGCGGCGCGGTTGCCTGGCAGGGGCCGGCCTGCGAGCGGGGGAAGCGGCGGCTCAGCGCGTTGCGCAGCGTCGGGCGCCGCTGCGAACTGAGGCGCCGGGGTATTCGGCACACCATCCCCGGTTGTGCGGAAGTCCGTCGACCATACGCTCGGCGCCAAGGAGCCCTTGCCGTCTGCCATGGCCGGCCATTCCTGGGTGCGGACGGCGCGGGCGTAGCAGACGGCGGCGGACTGGATCTGTGCGCGCTGGGCCTCGGGCGCGTATTCGGCGGTCTCGACGAGCTGGTCGAGGGCTCGGGCCTCGCCGCGTGAGGCGACTTCGGCCTTGCCGTAGGAGCCGTTGGCCGTGACCAGGACGAAGGCGAGTAGGAGGACCGTCAGGGTCAGCAGTGGGCCGACCGGGTCCTTCACAGCCATGCCTGTGTCGTCGTCCTCGCTGAGCAGCCGGGGCCGCAGCCAGCGGTTGGCGGCGAGACCCGCGAGCAGGGCGAGTACGGCGACGATGATGACGACGGCCACGGGTGGCCACCTCCGGGGGACGGCGAGGGGAGTCCCGATGCGGGTGGTCCCCGGTGCGGGTAGTTCCCTCGTGATCATGGCCATCGTGTGAGGTGCCGGATCCGCAGAAACGTTCGCTCGGCCTCGTACCAGGGACATTCTGGTGCCAAACGGGCTAGGTGCTGTCTGTCCGGCGGATCATGCTTCGAGGCAGTGGGGCCGGAGGTCGTCGAGGTAGGAACGGTCGTCTTTGAAGCTGCGTCAGACGGCGGCAGGGGGTTCGGGTCCGTCAGCGTGAGTGCTGAGGGGATGGGTGGCGACGAGGCCGTCAGGGTGAGTGTTGAGGGGATGGGCGGTGACGAGGCCGTCAGCGATCTCGCTGTGCCAGCCGTCGGTCGGTGAACAGACACACCTCACGCTTCCGTCCGTTCGACGGTACGCGGGGCGGCCGTTGTGCTCGCCGTCACGTTCGAAGGGGTAGCGGAGCCCGTCGCTGTGGCGCACGAAGGTGAAGGATGCAAGTGCCGTCATGCCTTCGGCACCGCATGAGACGGCGCTGTCGATGGCTACGGAGTTCTGGTGCGGCCAAGCTCGGAGCTCATCTCGTGGTCGGAGACTGGTGCCGCGCGCCGCCACCATCGCCGGCGCTGCACGGCACCGACGGGGCGAAGTCATCGTCAGGCTTCAGCATCTCGCGGACGGCCTCCGCAAACTCGCCCAACGGCTCCACGAGGGCGTTGCCCGCTTCTCTCTTGCGTTCGCCCCACGAGTTGACGCTGTTTTTTGCATTCACGATCCCAGCCACCTGGCCGGCAGAAAGGCCGGGGACCGTCGACAAAGCCTGCGGGCACGCCTCAACGGTCGCCGCTGGATCATTAAGGACAGTGTGGGCCGTCGCAGCGGCCGTCACTCCGCTGTGGAGCAGCTCTACAAAGGCCCTTTCGGCATGGGCGACTGGACCGAACACAATGGCGGTCTCCACGACGCCAGATGCGCAATCCATCACCGCTTGGGCTGCATTCCTGACGCCCCTGGGCGCTTTGGGTTCAACCTCTGCGTTCCGCAAGGCCATCAACCGAAAAACGGCCCGCACTTCGCCGAGCAGAGCTGCAACATCCGGCTCCTGGTAGTGGCGTTCGTCCGTCCGCGCCGTCTCACGGACGCTCCGGATGAACTCGGCGGCCTGACCTGCCGAACAGTCCAGAGAGCGGCACGCGCTGCGCACACCGACCTCGGCCGAGCCCTCGGCCCCGACGAGCCGTGCATCGACACCGACGACTGCCGCTGCGGCGAATGCGGCACCTGCCGACACGACCACTGCGGATTCGCGGCCGCCTGGACGACGAAGGGTCCGATGTCGTGAAAGTGCCCCGATCCTGAACCCTCACATCTACCTCAAATCGCCCCCGTCGGGTACTGCGCTTCCACACAGTTGCACGCATGACGCTCTGGCAGCTGACGGCTCATGGCGTGCGTGCCTACTGGAGGCTCGCCTGCATCCCTATCGGCATCCTGGTCAACGCCTACGGCAACACCCTCACCGAAGGCAGCGACCGAACCCCCGGCCTGGTCCTGTTTCTTGTGGGCGGCGGCCTTGCGATCTCCGGATTGACGCCCCTGAAGCGCTTCCTGGAGGAGAGCCCACTGCGCGACGGACTAGTCAAGATCGTCGCGGCCCTCTCCGTAATGGCCCTCTTCACCCTCGGTACGCTCGTTGCGGTCGGGATCAAGGTCGCCAAGGGGACGGCTCAACCACTCGATTACAGCCCGGCGGCTGCATCCCTGGCTTTGATCTACATCGGGCTTCCCCTGACCATGCGGTGGATGGAGCCGAAGGACTTCCTCCTTCAGCGACTCCCCGGTCGCGTTCGGCGCGCCGCCACCTCGCGGACCATCGCGAACGCCGCGGGGATCCTTGCCATCGCCTCATTTCTGAACGCACGCTTCAGCGCCGCCTATCCCGCACCGCTGCTCTCCATCGCCCTGACCCTCCTTGTCGCGATGGCCGTGGTTACCCATAAGACCTTCGCTCGTACGCGGAAACTCTGCACGCAGATCCACACCGACGTGCAGAGCCTGCTCCGCGACCTGGACGCGTTGGATCAGGCCCGCTCTCCGCAGAGGGCGGACGACAAGCAGGCAGACAAGCGGATGGCCGCCCGGCGAAGCTGGGACGCTCTCAAGCGCGACCTCTCGACCACCGTGGACACCGGTTACCGCACCATCGGCTTGCCGTTCCTTGCCGACGAAGCGGTAGCTGAACTGGGCAGGAAGGTGCTGGCAGAAATCGAGGCGGGCTGTCCCGGGGGCGGCGGCCGTGTACGTGTTGACCTCCAGGCAATCCAGGATGCCTGCGCACGCCACATCGACGTCTTGGCGTAGTCGGACCGACCCGGCATCGAGCCGAGGGAAGACAACCGAATACAAGGAGGCTACGTGCCGGACACCTTCAGCAAACCGGCATGGACAGAAGAATCCGGGCTTCGTTACCCGGGCGCTGAACATGTTGCGGAGGCGATGGCTCAGAACGAGGAACGGGCCCCAGCGACGCGCAAGCGAAGGTGGAGAAGAACAAGGTCCTCGCCCGCAAGAAGGGCCTGGCCGACGCCGATGCCGAGTACCAGGGCAAACGCAAGGTCGTCGCGACGAGTGGGGCCTCCATCAAGATACGGCGCCAGAAGTCGCTGTGGCGCGAGCGGTTTCCCGTCGGAGGCCTCCCTCGTCGCCGACAAGGGCGACACGTCGAACCCGACCCCGTTGTACTGCTTCGTCGCCTGGCTCAGCACCGGGCAGATGAAGGGCGAGTACTACGGAACTCCACGGAACGTCGGCTACGTCGTCAACGAGGATGCCAGCCGGCTGGGTAGCGGCGCGCCGGGGAAGAGGGCGGGCCCCCTGCACTGCGGCGTCGGGCGCCGTCCCCAGTAGGAAGCCATGGCAGTGCTGCCGCGGCTCTGCCGCGGCTCACTCTGGGGCGCGCGCCGGCTCCGGGGCTGTCAGTCTGTCTCCGCGGTGTTCACGGTAGCCAGGCGCCGGTTGTACTGGATCACGTCATACGCCTGGTCACCGGTGACCACAACCTCCGGGCGCGTGGGTGTGGCAGGGAAGAAGTCGTCTGCGTTCACTGGTGTGGGAGCGGCCACGTACGCCTGCCCCTGAGGGAACGTGTACATGGCGAACCGCGTCTGGGCCGATGCGGGCACTCCCTGGGGGTACTCGTCGGCTCGCGGGTAGGCCGTCGTGTAGATGGAGACCGACTTCGCCCCGCTCGCGGGACGGACGATCCGCGCGTTCGGGGCGGGGCGAGTGTTCGTGCCCGCCGGGTTGTGGATCCATCCCTTCTGTCCGCCGAACCAGATGGCCGTCCAGTCCCCTCGCGTGTCGGCGACCACGAATTCCTGGCCCCACATCGCGGTGGATCCCCAGTCGTCGATGCGGTGGCTTCCCGCCGACCCGTCGGGGCGAAGGGCGAGGTCGGAGACGAGCGGAGCGTCGGTGCGGGGTTCCGTGCGCACGTAGAGGAAGTTCGAAGGCTGTGTCTGGGACCGGCACGTCGGGGCGCACACCGTGACCGTCTGCGCGTTCTGGCCGTAGGCCGGGGCGATCGTGACCGCCTGTCCGATTCCGATGTTCCCGCCCGTCTCTCCTCCCTCGGCCTCGCGCTCCTGGCGGCGGTCGGTGTCGAGGAGAGCCATGAACTTCTCCCAGTCCCAGTAGGGGCCGGGGTCCCAGTGCGCGTCCGGCACGCGGGCCGGCCTCGGCGGAAGGACGTTGTCGTGCCCGATGATGTGCTTGCGGTCCAGCGGGACATCGAAGCGCCGTGCCAGGTAGCCCACCAGCGCGGCAGTCGCCTTGTACTGGGCCGGAGTGAACCAGGTGGGCCCCTGGGCAGCGTATCCCTCCAGTTCGATACCGACGCCGTGCAGGTTGGTCCAGTAGTTTCCGGCGTGGAAAGCAATGTCCTTGGTGGCGACCATCTGCGTTGCCGCACTGCCGTCGGCCTTCATCACGTAATGCGCGGAAGCCCCGCTGACGGGATCCTGGAACCAGCTGACTCCCCCCTCGTAGGACCCTTCGAGGTCATGGATGACGATGAAGTCGACGTCCATGCCGTTCGCGTTCCGTGTGGACACCTGGTAGTTCGAGGCAGCTGCGGGAACGAACCGGCAATTCAGCTCGCTGGGGCACTCCGGCACTGCCGCCGCGGCCGTCGTCCGCAGCCCCAGGGACGCGAGTTGTGACCTCGTCGGACGCACGGACGGCGTCTTCGTCAAGGAAACCCTCTGGCCGTCCTTGCGCACCCTCTGCTTGCCGGTGCGGATCACCGTGAACACGCCATCGGCGAACCGTCCGGCCGCGGCGGTGTCGGCGGCCTGGCTGTAGTGCGCCACAGCGCCGTACCAGCTACCCGGGTCGGGCGGCATGTCACGGGTGATCTGCCGTTGGTACGAGGCGAGCAGTGCAGCGCCGCCTCGAAGGTTCTGCAGTTCGTCTCGCTGGAGAGTCGGGGGCGCGACGCCGATCATCGCGGCGGCGGCCTGCAACGTGTGCTCGGAGGGGTCGTCGGTGCCCGTTGCGTCCACCGGCCCTTCGCCTGGGCGATGGTCGTACGTTCCCCCGGACGTCGTGTCCGTGAGGTGCATCGGACCGTAACCCCCCTTGGTGCTCGGGCGCCCGCCATTGGGCTCCCACCACGAGGACTCGTGGCTGACGCCGAGAAGCACTTCCTTCGGCACACCGAATTCCGCCGCCGCTTGCTCGGCCGCCCGCTCGAAGCCGCCGGGTGCCGCGTCGGAGGGCCGGGCGTTCCCGGCGGTGGCACATCCCCAGATGAGGGTCACTGCCACTCCCGCAGCGCCGAAACCCTGGTGCCGCCGGTGTCTTCTGGTCATCCCATGTCCATTTCGCTGTGGCGGTCGTGGTGTGGTCCAGGGCCGATGCTGCGGCCGTCACAATCCTTTGGAGGGGGCCTCGCGGTCCCACCGACACGCCCAACACACAGAGCCCCGTCACCGCACCGGAGCAGCGATCCCACGCGTGGGGACCAGACTGCCGTCTGCGATCAACACGGGGTCCTTCGCGAACCGCTTGCGGGGCCGCAGCGCGCACATCCGCCCGAGACGGTGAGCGATTCCGGTCCGCCACCGGTTGGAAATTTCAAGCCATGGCACAGGACACGGCTTTATCGCGCATATCGGGGAATCGGATCGCGGGTCCAAAAGATGTCCCGCGTCCCGCCCCACGGCATGTACGCGGAGATTCCCGACGCGGACCACCTCCCTCCACGACGAGCACCCCCCCGGAGCGAGACCGTCGAGCTGTTCCTGAACGATGTCCTGACGCCATAGCAGCCCCTGGTCGACCGGATGGCCACCTTCACGATCAGGCATGCCGACCACCTCACCCGTACCCGTCCTGCGCTGCTCCGGCGGAGTCGTTCTCCAAGCCGAGGGGGACGATCTCGGGCCGACCCGAGGGCGCGAGAAGACGCGGATCCCGTTCCAGGCCGTGCGGACGGTCCGGGGGAGGGCCGTGCCGTCACCATGGAGCTCACCGGCCCCGGCCGGATCGACCCCGGCCGTCCACCGGATCGGGGGCGTGGCCGAGGTGGCGGCCACGGTGTTCGCCGACGTGGCCACGGCGGGAGATGACCGGTTTGATGCCCTGGGCCCGGACGAGGAGGCGGTGCTCGTCGAGTGAGTAGCCCCAGTGGGCCAGCAGCATGTCCGGTCGTTCGTCCGAGATGAACCACGGCCGGGAGTTTCCGATGGTGAACGGCCCAGGTCCGGTGGCGACGGCGGGGCCTCTCCACTGCTGAATCCGTTGGCCGTGACGTCCTTCGCGATCGGCGCCCAGCTGTTGTACCTCGGCGTGTCTCTCGAGAAGGCAGACGCCGGGGCTGTTTGAATCCTCGCATGACCAAGCGTGACGAAGAGTCTCTTTTCGGTAATCGATTCCTGACCGTGCCTGCTCCCTCGGAGACCTTCCCAGTGGAAGGCATGGCCGCGACGGACGCGATGAGGCTCGTGGATGTGGATCTCGCCATGGAGGGCGACCCGCAACGCAATCTCGCCACGTTCGTCACCACGTGGATGGAGCCGGAAGCGCAACGGCTCATCGC
This sequence comes from Streptomyces sp. NBC_00572, assembly GCF_026341815.1. Classification (GTDB taxonomy): domain Bacteria; phylum Actinomycetota; class Actinomycetes; order Streptomycetales; family Streptomycetaceae; genus Streptomyces. The sequence goes on along the minus strand of NZ_JAPENX010000002.1, from coordinate 172,273 downwards.
CGAGAACCTCCACCGCAACTTCATCGATCATGCGGAGTACCCCATTTCCGCCGAGATCGAGCAGCGTTGCGTACGCATGCTCGCCGATCTCTTCAACGCGCCGGGCAGTACGACCGGATGCCGGACCCAGGGCTCATCCGAGGCGATCATGCTCGGAGGGCTGTCACTGAAGTGGAAGTGGCGCAAGCGCCGCCAGGCGGCCAACCTGTCGATCGATCGGCCCAATTTGATCTTCGGTGGGGACGTCCACGTCGTGTGGGAGAAGTTCTGCCGCTACTTCGACGTCGAGCCGCGGATCGTGCCGCTTGCAGAAGGCAAGTACACGATCGGCCCTGAGGACGTGGAGCCCCACCTCGACGAGAACACGATCGGCGTCGTCGCCGTACTCGGCACGACGTTCACGGGCCACAAGGACGACGTCGTCGGGATCGACAAGCTCTTGCGGGATGTCCGAAAAGAGCGGGACCTCGATGTTCCGATCCACGTCGACGGCGCCAGCGGTGCATTCGTGTGGCCCTTCCTCTACCCGGATTCGAAATGGGACTTCCGGCTCGAGCAGGTCCGTTCGATCAACGTCTCGGGACACAAGTACGGCTTGGTCTACCCCGGCATCGGCTGGCTGATCTTCCGTGAGGAATCGGACCTGTCCAAGGACCTCGTGTTCTACGAGAACTACTTGGGAAAGACCGACTCGACGTTCACCCTGAACTTCTCCACCGGTGCGTCGATGGTACTCGCCCAGTACTACAACTTCGTACGACTCGGCCGCCAGGGCTACACCTACGTCATGAAGATGATGCAGGAGAACGCCCGCGTGTTGGCGGACAACCTGCAAAGTAGCGGGCGCTTCGAACTGATCGGAGCCGACCTGGAGCAACTTCCTCTCGTCGCCTTCCGTCTCGCCGGCAAGCACTCCTACGACGAGTCCGACATCGCATGGCAACTCGCCGCCGAACGAGGCTGGATGGTGCCGGCGTACACGCTCCCGCCCAACGCGGAACGGGTGAAGATCCTGCGTGCCCTGGTCAAGGAAACCCTGAGCCGCGAACAGATCGATCGCCTGAGCCAGGACATCGCCGACGCGTGTCGCACCCTGGACGCCAAGGGCGCGACCCACGACGCCGAGCGAGCCCAGGTCAAGCGCGGCACCGGATACTGACACGCCTTCGCCACCCGGGCACACACCCGCTCGCACTCAGGGCACGCAGGGCTTCGTAGGTGACGACCGATCCGGGGGGTACGGCAGGGCCAGGAGCTGCGACGGGTGTCGTCGACGGCGGGCCCGGGAACTGGGTCCTACCGCAGCACGTGCCGAGCCCGGGGCGGCTTTCACCCCGTACTTGAGGCGCGCCGGGGCCGGGGGCGTGGTGACGTCGGTCAGCTGCTTGGTTGCCGATCCTCAGCAGGCCGGCTGTCGGCCACCGACCGTCGAACTCCACCGGCGGTCCTGCACGCCGTATACGGCGATGCGCCGGAGCTCAGGCGGCACAGGTCCGAAGCGCTTCCGATTGCATCCTGTAGTGCGGCAAAAGGAGAGGTCAGGAGGGAAAAATTTCTGGTTGACCAGGGTTCCGGTACGGGTGATAGTGACGGTCGCGGCCGCTTCAGTCCGGCCTGCTGTACCAGGGGTGGGGACTCTTGAACGACAACAACGACGACGTGCGAGGGCGGGTCGATGCGCTCGTCTCCGTGGGCCGGCCGGCCGAGGCTCGCGCTACCGCACGGACCGCGCTTGAGACCGCCGGGACCGACGCCGGGCTCTTCCTCGCGCTGGCCCGCGCCCATGTGGCAGAGGACGACGACGACCACGACGACGCGGCCGAGCGGGTCTTCCGTGAGGGCCTGGACACCTTCCCGCACGACATAGGCCTGCTCGCCGGGTACGCCGAACTCTGCGCCCGCACTGACGCGCTGGACCGGCCGGGGCGACATGCCCGGGGCCCCGTGCTCCTGGCCCGTCTGCGAGAACTTGCGCCGCATTCACCGGAGTTGCTGCGGGCCGAGACTGCGGGAAGCTCCGTTTCTGTCAACGACAAGAACAGTGCCTCGGTGCGCCGGGTGCAGTCGTTCGACGCGGCCCGTGCCTTCGCCTCAGCCCCCACGCCTCAGGCTGCCGCTGCTCAGGCCGCGCAGTGGGCCGCCGTGGCCCCGCACGTTCTGCGGCTCGCCGTGCTCGCCGAGACAACGGCGGTCCTCGCCGCTGCCGGCCGGACCTGGCCGCGCCTGCTACTGCGCCGCGGCCTCGAATACCGCCTCGCCACAGGTGTGGTCGTCGCTGCGTTGATAGTCCTGCGCCTCACCGTCCTGCCGGCGCTGCCGTACGGCGTGGCGGCGGGAGCGGGCCTGCTGCTGGGCCTGCCATTCATCAGTCTCCGCAGACAGCTGCGGACCGCCCGTGAGCGGGCTGCCGAGCGGATGGCCGCAACCGTGACCGAGGCCGAATCCGGTGACGAAGCCGGCGTCGGAGCCGATGGGGTCGAGGCGCCGGAGCTGCCGCCCGTGCCGCGCGTCACTCCGCGTGAGTACATTTTCGCTGGAGCCGGACTCGCGCTCCTGCTGGGCATTGGCGTCACGGCGTACGCCTCCTCCCTCACGTACCCCCGCTACGACATCGTCGCCCACGACACCTTCCGGGGTCTGCAAGGCTTCGACCTACGTGAGGAGTTCGACCCGTTCGGTGCTGTGCCCGACAGCGAGAAGGAAGGGTCGACCGCCCGCGTGTACGTCGCTGAGGACGCCGCTCCTGACGCCGCCGCCGAGTACCTGGTGGCTGTGACGACCGGAGACTTCCACGAGATGCGGGAGTCGTACGTGTACGACGGCGGGCCCGTCCCCAAAGAGACGGAACGGGTCGGCATCGTCCACGACACCTGGCGGGCCGGGGCCGGTCCGCACGGCTCCTGGATGCAGTGCCGCAGGTACACCGAGGTTGCCACCGGCACACTGCGGGCGATGTGCGTGTGGGGCGACAAGGGCAGCATCGGCATGGTCCTGTTCACGGCTGCAGACAAGAACCGAGACGCGGTCGAGGACACAGCCAGGTCTGTCGGCGCCGATTTTCTCCGGCCCGCTGGGGACTGACCCGGTACGACGCGACTGCACCACCGAAACAGCTGAAGCCCCGCCCCGCCCCCGACTTCACGCGCGCTTGACCTGCCCGGTCCGAGGCGCGCACCCGCCCCCATCCCGCGTGCCACCACACCCACCCACGGCGGCGACAAACACCCCCACCCGCCAAACGGCAGCGCGTCAGGCGCGTATGGCCGCCGTCCGGGCCGCTGACAGCCGGACGCAGGGGCGGATCGTGCATCCCCGCTCTGCGAGCAAGGGCCGTATTTCATAGATGGCCCGGGTGATGGTGGAGCGGTCGGCTCCAAGCAGCGGGCCAGCACGTCGTGAGTGGCCCGTGGGGGAGGTGGACGAGGGGGGGCCGGTCGGCGAACACGAACTGGCGTTCCCGCCAGCGCCCACAGCATGTTTCCGCGGCCGAGTGGCCAGGTTGGCTTGGTTGAGCTCGCGCTGTAACTGGCCAACTCGGCGATGAGTTCTGCGGTCACATCGGCCGACGGTCGCGTGATCCGGCGATGGCGGATGATCACTGCACGAGTCACGGTCCGCACCACCCGGCCGTGATCAATCATCCGGGGCTCGACGTCTGACCGTTTACCGTGCACGAGCTCGTTAGCCAGGAGATCCCAGCCAGCTGCTCCCGCGGGGCAGTCGGGCCCTGGTCAGATCGTGACCGGGCCGTGGGCGGTGGCGAACTCAACCGAGACCAGGCCCGGTTCCTCATCCTCAGCCCAGGTGACGTCGATCTGGTCGAGAGGGTGGTCGGCCGGTTCGCCGAGGAATTCGGCGATGGAGGCGGCGTCGCCGGCGATGGAGACCCCGTGGATGGTGGTGGAGGTGCGCGGGTCGGCGCTCGGGCGCTCCTCGCTGGGGACCAACCACTGGAGGAAGTAGGGCAGTTGCGGGTCCTCCAGCAGTTCCAGCAGGCCGATCTGCTTCCACCTCAGGTCGAACCCGTCGGGGCGGACACGGTGGCCCTCGGCCGACGTGCGGCCGAGGCGCGCCTCGACCGGGGCGATGTCGTCGACGGAGACCACCCAACCGAGCCAACCGCCGCCCTCGGCGGCGCGGCGCGCGACCGCCTGGCCGAAGGGTGCGCGGTCAGCGGCGGGGTGGTCGAGTGTGGTGACGACCTCGACGTAGGTGCCGCCGCTCAGCGGGAGAATAAAGTTGCGGGTGCCGAATCGCGGGTGCACGCCTCCGTCGACGAACCCGGCGCCGAGGGCCGATCCGATCCACTGGACTGTCGAGACGAAGCTGTCGCGGGCCACCGCATAGGACACGTGATCAAGTCGCACTGCGCCATCATCACCCGACAACCCGTATGAATCCCGACGCCACGCCCGTCACCCCGGCCGCGTCCGCCGTGGATTCAGCCGTGGAGCGGTTCGATCGACGGGAACCGGTGGCTGCCATCGCTTGTCCTGGGCGCCGAAGATCACCAGAGTGGGCAGGCCGAGGCCGGCGAGCCGATCGGGGACGGGCCGTTCCTCCAGGTACGCCGTGGATGCCTCGTCGGTCGCGGTGAGGCTGCGGTAGGTCATGCCTCGGATGTCGGCGACCAGCCGGTCGGGGGTCCGCACCTCGCGGGTGAACGCGGTGCTCGCCGCATCGCGGATCAGGCTGTCGGTGCGCAGCCGCCAGAGCAGTTCCCCTATCACCGGCGTGGTCATCAGGCGGCCGGCGAAGCTGTCGCCGCGGAACGCGTCCATCCGCGGGCCGGTGTCGATCAGCACCATCGCCGACACCAGGTCGCGGCGCTGCTCGGCCAGTGACGTGGCGACGGCGCCGCCGGTCGAATGCCCGACGACGGTCGCGCGTCGCACTCCGAGCTTGTCGAGTACCGCGCCGACCCGGCGGGCCTGCTCCGGTATGCCGTAGCCGTCGACCGGTTTCGCCGATGTGCCGTGCCCGAGCAGGTCCACCCGCACCACGTGCAGGTCCCGCAATGCCGGCAGGACGGGTTCCCACCATGCCGTCGAGCCGGCCAGGCCGTGCAGGAGCACCACCGTGGGTGCGCCGGGCGGCCCCTCCTGCACGATGTGGATGTCGTCCCTGCCGGGAAGGCGCACGATCTGCTCGCCGGAGACTTCGGCTGTCTCCGAGCGCACTGCCACCGTGTTCCACGCGAGGAGGACGGTCAGCACGCCGAGGGTCACCATGGTGATCCGCCGCCGTCGCCTCCACGTCTCCCACCCGGCCGTCACGGTGGCCGTCGAGTTCGGTGACCGCCCGTTCGACATCCACGGCGCGGCCGGCCGGATGCGGTCGGAGAGCCTGGCCGCCGGGCTCGCCTTCGGCGCGTTCCAGGTGCGTGCCGCGGGCGTCGAGCGTGTGCAGATACGGCTGTCCCCGCTGGTCGCGTACCCCGTGCTCGGGCTCCCGCTCGCGGAGTTACGAGGGAGCGTCATCGCACTCGACGACCTGTGGGGCCGCGACACGTGGCGCCTGCGGGAGCGGCTTCACCACGCGGGATCCTGGCGGGAGCGCTTCGCGCTGATCGACGCGGAGCTGTCGACCCGGCTCCATGCGGGCAGTTCGGCCGATCCCGAGGTGGCCTGGGCCTGGCAGCAGATCGTCGCCGGCCACGGCCGAGTCCGCGTGAGCGACCTCGCGGCCCGGACAGGGTGGAGCCGCCACCGCACGTGGTCACGCTTCGGCTCGCAGATCAGCCTGACGCCCAAGCGGGCCGCCATGCTGGTCCGCTTCGATCAGGCCGTCCACCGCCTGGCCCACGGGCACACGCCCGCGCGGGTCGCGGCGGACTGTGGCTACGCCGACCAGTCCCATCCCCACCACGATGTCCGCGCGTTCACCGGGACACCCCCACCGCCGCCGCGAACGAGCCATGGCTGGCTGCCGACGACACGGCCTGGCCGGCACACGGCGGCGCGGCCTGAAGCTCTCGGGCAGCGCGAGCACGTGCCCGCGACGCAGCCTTCCGCAACGAGCGTGAGGGGGTTCTCCTGCCGGGTCGGGCCGGGCTCGCGGCGTCCGGCCTGCCCGGGCACGGCACCCCCTCTTCGAATACTCTTCGTCGATGTCCGTCGTCGAACTGGGGGAGTACGGCGCGGACTTCACCGCGAACCCGTACCCCCTCTACGCGAAGCTCCGCAAACATTTGGTGCTTGATCATTTTGATTGGCGGTGACGGCGGCGGAAGGGCTGCCGGGGAGGTCGGGGACGTGCGAGTCCTTCGGCGGCTGGATCAAGAGGTTCACGGATCCCCGACTTTGCGTGGCCATCGTCGACCGTCTCACCTTCAACGGCACCATCATCGAGACCGGCACAGACTCCTACCGCCTCGGCAGTACCCAGCACGAGCAGAGCAGCCCGCCAAGACCGGCTGACCGCAGCCTACGTTCCTCGACGGCCAGCGGTCCTGGCGGACGGCTGGCCGTCCCACGTTCGCGGTGTCCTTTGGAGAAGGTCTCAAGAATCGAGCACGGCGGCCACGGCCTCGACTTCGACGAGCTGGTCCTTATAGCCGAGCACGGTGACGCCCATCAAGGTGCTGGGGACGTCATGGTCAGCGAACAAGTCCCGGACTACCTGCCAGGCAGCCACCAGGTCCTCCCGCCGTGCCGATGCGACGAGGACCCGGGTACTGATGACGTCCTGCAGTGACGCACCTGAGGCAGAGAGAGCGGCCTGCATGTTCTCCATGGCCTTCGCTGCCTGGCCCGCGTAGTCCCCGATCGCTGCTGTGGAGCCGTCATCGTTCAGCGGACACGCACCAGCGAGGAAGATCAGGCGGGACTCGGCGGGCGCCGTGGCCGCGTAGGCGTACTCGGCGACGTCGGACAGGGAGGCGGAGCGGATCAAAGTGATGGCACGAGCCACGGTCGTCGGGTCCTTTCCCATCGGATGTTGAGCGCGGACATCCTGCCAACGACCAGGTGGCTTCGCCTTCCCTTTTCTCGCCGCCCCACGCCACCGCCGTCATTTCTGCTTGATATACCCGAACCGGAAGATCACCAACTAACTCCGGGACCCATCAGGAAACGCTGTTCCTGGAGATCAACGTAGCCAGTGCCGCCCTTCGGTGTTCTCGAACGCCTGGGGATGGCACCCCTACTCGGCTGTGGCGGGGTCGGCGCCGCACTGGGCCGGCTCGGAGCGTGCCGTTCCTGCCGGTGGTTGTCGCGGCAGCATTGACGGCGGGGGGTCTGCATCCCGACCGTGTCTGACGGCCCGGCGGTACCCGCCCGCCCTGCCGTTCGTGGCCACGCAGCACTGGAGCCTGGCCACAGGCAGCCGAGTCGCGGTGTACCACTACCCGCCCGCGAATCCCGGTGCCCGCCATCCCATCCCGTTCGTGTAGCTCAACGGTGGACCGGTCCGTGGCATCTCGGTGCTCGACCACTGGTTCCTGCAACTCCTGGCCCGCCAGGGCTACGACGTCTACGCCTACGAACAGGCCGGTGGCGGACGCAGTGACCTGCTTTCCATGGGCCAGTTCACGATTGCCAGGTCGGTCCGCGACCTCGCCGCCTTCGTCGACCGCCTGGACAACAACGCCTTCACCGCCGCAGATCTCGCCAGCGACACCGCATCCGCCTACTGCGTGCGCGACGCGCACCGCATCCCCGCTGAGGACACCGCACAGAACGTCTCCTTCAGCCCCGCCGCCAGCCTCCGCGTCCAGCAGACGGTCAAGGACTCGCCCTCCATCGCACCGCTACTGAGGCAGTCCCGAACCCCCGCAACGCTGATGATCGCCGAGTGCTCCTCCCGGGTCCTTCAATGGGCGACCGCCGTCCTTGCCGATGACCCCGCCATCCAGCGCACGCAGTACATGCTCGGAGTGGGACACCACATGTGGAACGGCCTGGACGACAACAACGACCGAGCCGCCGCAGTCATCACCGCGTTCCTTCAGGACAAGCCAGCACCCCTGCCGAACTACCCGGCCCGCGACGAGATCCCTACCTTCCTGCGCGACCACAAATGAAGACGTTGCAGCATGTCACCGTCAAAGGCAGGCCCACTGGCGCCTCGCACCTCCCTTTCCGGCGGTGCCCGGGACGCCTCTGTCCGGCCCGGCACCGCGCCCATTGGGGCACTGCTGCCCTTCCCGTCGACGCCTTGCCGTTGACTGCCTGTTCCAGCTGGCTTCCCGTCCGTTCGGCTCGTTACCCAAGACGAATCGGCATAGGGGGCTGCGGGGCGGTGGACAGACAGGATCCGGAGTGGGGCTGGGAGTTCTCGCCGGCACGTGGTGAGGGCTGGGAGCGATTGTGGGCTGGATCACGGTTGAGGTTGACCTTGGGTCAGGGTGCAGGCTCGTCGCAGCGGCAAGACGCCGATTCGGGTGCAACCGATGTGAAGGAGCAACATGTCCACCAATCTTTCCGGTCAGGGGCGGGATCGTGCGGAGCTGCAGAAGGTGATCGAGGAGTTGGTCGAGTCCGGATTCGTCGGGGTACAGCTCCGGGTGAACGACGAGCAGGGCGAGTGGGTCGGCAGCGCCGGTGTGAGCGAGATGGGTCGGAGTGCCAAGCCGCTGACGAACGGGCATTTCCGTATCGGCAGCAGTACCAAGAGCTTCGTCGCCACCTCGGTGCTCTTGCTGGTGGCTGAGGGCAGGATCGGTCTGGACGCCCCTGTCGATGACTATCTGCCCGAGTTCGGTCTGGACCGGCGGATCACGGTGCGGATGCTGCTGCAGCACACCAGCGGGATCTTCAACCACACCGGCGAGCTCTACGAGGACGGGACGATCGTGCTGGGGGTGCCGTGGCAGGGCAAGGAGTGGGTGGACAACCGGTTCAAGTCCTACCTGCCTGAAGAGCTGGTACGCCTGTCGTTGTCCAAGCCGGCGCGGTTCGCGCCGGGTACGGGCTGGAGTTACGCCAACACCAATTACGTACTGGCCCGGCTGGTGGTCGAGAAGGTCACCGGCCGTTCGTTCGCCGAGGAACTGCGGCGGCTGATCCTCCGACCGCTGGGGATGACCGGAACCCTGGCGCCGGGCGCCTCGCCGGAGATCCCCGAACCGCACAACCACGGCTACTACCGCTACGAGGACGCCGGGCAGGAGCGGACGGTCGATGTCACCCGTCAGAACCCGTCCTGGGTCGGAGCCGGCGGTGACATGATCTCGACCACGCAGGACCTGCACACGTACTTCTCCGCACTGATGGGCGGCAGGCTCCTGCCGGCCGAGCTGCTGGCCGAGATGCGCACGCCGGAAGCGACCGTCGGCTACGGCCTGGGAGTGTTCGCGCAGGATACGGAGGGCGGCACCGTCTTCCACCACAACGGCGCCACCATGGGCTCGGCGGCTTTGATGTACGGCACACCGGACGGCGGTACGACCCTGACCGCCGGACTGACCTGGGTGGACGACGCCGACCTGTCGATCGCACCAGCGTTCCAGACCGCCCAACAGCGTTTCGTCGAAGAGGTGTTCTGCGGCAAGCTGGGCTGATGAGCAACGGAGTCACGATCGGGCAGGCGGCGGCGTACGTCGGCGTCACGGTGAAGACCGTGCGGCACTACCACAAGCTCGGCCTGGTCGCGGAGCCGGAACGTGACAGCTCCGGCTACCGGCGGTACGGATCCGGCGAGCTGCTGCAGCTGGTGCAGGTACGGACGTTGGCCGCCGCGGGCGTGCCACTGGCCGAGATCGGACCCATGCTCGACGCCGACGCCGCGCGGTTCGGCGCCGCGCTTGCCGACGTCGAGCTGCAGCTCACCGAACGCATCGATGAACTGGTCGCCCGACGCGACACGCTGCACCGGCTCACTGACGGCGACCGGGCCCTGCTGCCCGACCGTGCCTGTGCGGTCCTGGACCGGATGCCGGGCCTCGGCTTCGGCCCCGACTACGTGGCCGCGCAGCGCGAGGCCCTGGTACTGGCCCGGGCGCTGGTGCCGGAGGGCTTCGACGGCTTCCTGACCCAGCTCGAACACGGGCTGGACGACCCCGAGTACATCGACCTGACCAGGCGCGGCTGGGAAGCCGAGACCTGGGAACCGGACGACCCGAGGATCGAAGAGCTCGCGACGGCCATGGCCGACCGCTACCTCGCCAACCCCGCGCTACTGGGGGATCACGCCAGCCTGCAGGCATGGGCCAAGGCTTCGGCCCAGTACAAGCTGATCAACAACCACCGCGAGGACCAGGCACCGGTGGCGGCCCGGCTGACCGCGCTCACGGAGACCAGACTCCGCTCCGCAGGCGTACCCATGCCGCACCGATGACGGATTCCTCATGCCACTGAACCCTGACCGCCTGTCGGCTGCTGTTGTGGGGTGGGGATCGCCGCGCCTCCGGGGCTTTCGCCTCAACGTACGGCGGAGGTGCCAGGCACCGTCGCAGTCAGCCCCTGAGCAAGGCGGGCAAGGACCCGGCGCAGTGGCTCCCGCCGGCCGAGGGCGCGCTCTGTCGGTATACGACGGAGCGGACGGCGACCGAGCTCCGGCTGAGGCCTGAGTGTCGACCCGGCCAACGCTGAGGCCCTTCAGGCGCTCGCCGGCGGGCGCCCGGGTTCGCTGGTGGAGTTCGAGTCCGCTCCGTAGCCCGTGAGCACCGCTTCTGCCCGGCCCTTCGGAGTGTGGGGTCGGCCGGTCGCGTTCGTGGGGTGCTGTGTGGGGGTGCCGGTCCTCGCGCCACGTGCGGGGGACGCGGGGACCGGCACTGGGGGTGTTCCGTGTCGACCGTACGAACCTCTGGGGTGCTGTGCACCTGCTGATGCGCCGTTAGGGCTGCTCGGGGCGGCCGGGCTGGTGGCCGGTCAGCTGGGGGTGGCGCCCCGTTCTCGACGCCTTGCGCGGCGGGGCGAATTCGCCGAGTTGCAATGCAGTCGGGCTTCGTCTGGTACGCGCTCGGTCGCGGCAGCCGGAAGTGTCGCGCGGTGTGCCGTCCGGGGCGTCCGGGCCGAGTTGATCTAGATTGCTGGCTCATGGGAGAAAGCGGCAGAATCCGCCGTCGATCGGTACTCAAGGCCATCTCCGTCGTCGGCCTCGCGGCGGCGCCTGGCCGGCTTCTGGCCGGGCGCCGCGCGTCAGCGTCGCCTGCGGCGTTTCCGCAGCCGGCCCTGGTGGTCTCGCGGCCCGGGCCGGGCTCCACCGCGCCGGTTCTCGACCAGACCCTCGACGTCCGCTTCACGGACATCTCCATCCCCGGCTACGGCACTGTCACCACACGCGCCTACAACGGGGCCTTCCCGGGGCCGACGCTGCGCCTGCGCGGTGGGGACACACTCCAGCTGACCCAGGTCAACGGTCTGCCGCCGAACCCGCCTCACCAGGGTGGCCACAACACGCCGCACCACGCCAACAGCTTCAACCTGCACACTCACGGGATGCACGTCTCCCCGTCCGGGGACGCCGACAACGTCTTGCGCGAGTTCGCACCGCGCACCGTCGAGGAGGCCGCGGCCGGCGCCGCGGAACCGCAGTACACGACGACCATCCACGTTCCGGCCGACCACCCCGCCGGCACCTACTGGTACCACCCGCACCTGCACGGAGCCACCACCGAGCAGATCGTCGGCGGCATGACCGGTGTGATCGTCGTGGAAGGCGACGTCGACGAGGTCCCGGAGATCAAGGCGGCTGCCGACGTCGTGATCTGCATCAACGAACTCAAGGTCAAGGACGGCAGGGTGCCCGCGTTCACGTCGGGCAGCTGGGTGAAGGGTGTTCCGTCCACTTTCACGGTCAATGGCACGGTCAATCCCACCATCACCCTGCGCCCGGGGGAGGTTCAGCGGTGGCGGCTGGTGGCCGCGACCGCTTTCACCGGCCTGCGGCTCACGGTCACGGGGGGCGGCGGCACCATGACGATGGACCAGATCGCGCAGGACGGTGTCACTTTCGGTGCACCGGTCGCACGGGAGCTGGTGGACCTGGCCATGGGCAACCGCGCCGATGTCCTGATCCGGGGCGCGTCGCCTGGCAGGTATGAACTTCGGGCTGAGGCGGTACCCGGGCCGCTGATGACGATCGAGGTGGCAGGCCCGCCCGTCGAGCCGCAGATGGAGCTGCCCACCCGCCTGCCGGCGGGCAGGCCGTTCCTCGACGAGAACGACATCATTAACCCTGACGCAGACCGGGAGGTCGTCTTCCACGCCGACCCCAAGGTCTTCACCGGCGCTTTCCCCAACGCCTTCCGCATGCTGGGCACCAACGCTACTCCACCGGCCGACCCCGCCGGCGATCCCACACGCGACCTGTCCTATGGCCTGTTCGACCCCGACTACACCAACCACACCCTGCGCCTGGGCACCGTCGAACGCTGGACCGTCCGCACCGACGAGAGCGTGCCGGCGTTCAACCATCCGTTCCACCTCCACACCAACCAGTTCCTCCTCACCCACAGGAACGGCGAACGGCTGGACCCGCCCGTCTGGCACGACACCGTCGGCCTGGCCGGTGGCACACCCGGCCAGTCCGTCACCTTCCTCGTCAAGTACGAGCACTTCACCGGCCGCACCCTCGCCCACTGCCACCAACTCCACCACGAAGACCTCGGCATGATGCAGACCATCAACTACGTCCCGGACCAGGACCTCGGCGCAGGCCGTCACTCACCGTCTTCGCGCCACACAAGTTGAGCCGGAACCTTCTCGGGCTCTGGCTCAGGTTTTGTGGTGTGAGCACGCTGAGTAACAGCTGAGGTCGTGTGGGCGGTTCGGGAAGTCGCCTGAAAAAAGCGGTGGTCTGTGCGGTGTGGCTCACAGTTCGAAGCCGTGGATGACCTCGTGCTCCGGGTGAAGGAGCTGCTGCTGCCGTCCGTCGGCGACGTCGTGGTGCTGTCGGTGGACGTGAACATCGCGATAGTGCGCGTTGAGGTGTGCTGCACTGCGGCGGGTGCCGTGTGCCCGGGGTGCGGGACGTGGTCGAGCCGTGCTCACGGCTCCTACCTGCGGTTTCCTGCTGATGTGCTCAGTCCTGGCCGAAGTGTCCTGCTGCGGTTGAAAGTCCGCCGGTTCACCTGCCAGGACGCCGCGTGCGTGCGGCGGACCTCGTGGAGCAGGTTCCCGGGCCGGGCCGGACGAGCCGGTCGCCCTGCTCGAGCCGCAGGTAGCGGGCGTGGCGGGTCTTCTGGTTGTTGTGTAGCCGAGACCGCGGGAGGGACGGCCCTCGATGTCGTCGGTGTCCAGCTGTGCCTCGAGTTCCTCGACGATTCGCTGGGCGATGGCGACGTCGGATTGGAGCTGCTGAATCTCCCGTCCGTCCGGTGCGGTGTTGACCTGTCCCAGGTAGGCATCGATCCGCCCGCGAGGTGTAAGCCTGTGGCTCGGCCTGGCCGAGCAGGCCGGCGTGCCCCTCGCGCTCCTCGGCCAGGACGCTGAGCGCGCCCTCGATGCCCCGTAGCCGCTGCCGCAGCTCGACGGCGGCCTGTTCGAGTTCGTGCAAGGCCCGCTCGCGGCGGGGCTGCGCGGCCCGGACGGCGTCCAGCTGCCCATGCAGTTCCTGGAGGGTGGTGTGCGTGTGGCCCGAGACTCACCCGTGACCTGCGGAAAGATCCACGACGGGGGTTGCCGCAGGTTCCGTCGCCGTGCACACAGGATCGTCACCGAACCGACATACCAAGCGGTCGGAAACCCTCTTACGCAGGAGCTATACCCATGAGTAACGTACGCGGACCACCAGCGCCACCAGCCCGTCCCCCGAGGCGGCAAGGAGCAAGATCGATGTCGTACCACCAGCCTTTCCCCGGCCCACCGCACGTACCGCAGCACCGGAATGCCGGGCGGCACCGCCAAGAGGCGGCGTCGCAGTCCTGGGAAGGTGGATCGCCGTCCTGGGGCACCGACCCACAGGCAGCCTGGGACTCGTCCCCGCGAGCGTGGGACTCCTCGCCGCAGGGCGGGGACTCCGCGCAGCAGCCCTGGGGCGTGCCCCCGCAGCCGCAGCCGCCCGCCGCCACCGACGATCGTGATGATCTGCACCGGCTCGGATCGGCCTACCGCAGGCTCCGCCGCGTCGCCACCTTCACCGCGCTCGGTTACTTCGTCATCTTCCTTTTCCTGTCCGGCTACGCCCCCTCGATGATGACCAGCAACATCACCGGTGGTCTCACCACCGGTCTGATCCTGGGGCTCCTCCAGCTGCCCGTGGCGCTGGCTGCGATCGCGCTGTACGAGCGGATCGCGCGCCACCGCGTCGACCCGCTCGCCGCGGCGATCCGCGAACGCGCCGAGCAGGCTGCCGCGGCAGCCGAGCCCCGGCCAGAACGCCAGAGCCGCACCGGACGTCCCGTGTGGCAGCAGCCCACCGGAGGTGCGCGCGCATGACCAGCTTCAGCTCCGGGGCCCAGACCATGTCGCTGATGGCGTTCATCGCGGTCATCACCGTCACGCTGCTGCTGTGCGTGATGACCGGCCCGGATCGTGACGACCTGGGCGAGTTCTACACCGGCTACCGCTCGCTCTCCCCCGTGCAGAGCGGCCTCGCGATCGCCGGTGACTACATCTCCGCCGGCACCGTGCTCGGCACCATCGGCATCATCGCGCTCGTCGGCTACGACGGCCTCACGCTCGCCCTGAGCACCGTGCTCTCGCTGGTCCTGATGATGTTCCTGCTCGCCGAACCGTTGCGTAACGCCGGCCGGTTCACGATCGGCGACGTCTTCACCCGGCGTCTCCCCGGCCCCGCCGTGCGGATCACCACGGCCGCGGTCACCCTGACCGCATTGCTGCCGCTGGTGATCTTCCAGCTCGCGGGCGCCGGCGATCTCCTCTCCGTCGTCCTCGGCTTCCACAGCGACGGCTTCAAGACAGGCGCGATCGTGTTCCTGGGCCTGCTGATGATCGCGTACGCGGCGATCGGCGGCATGAAGGGCACCGCCTTCATCCAGATCGTCAAGACCGTCGTCCTGCTCGGCGCGTCCCTCGCGATCGCCGCGGTCATCCTCAACCGCTTCGACTTCAGCCTGCCCTCCCTGCTGGACGCCGCCAAGCGCGGCAGCGGGGCGGGAGACGCCTATCTCGCCTCCGGTCTGCAGTTCGGCGGCAACGAACTCAACATGATCAGCACTCAGTTGACAGTCGTGCTCGGCGCCGCGGTGCTGCCGCAGATCACCATGCGCATGTTCACCGCGCGCAGCGCGGCAGCCGTGCGGCGCTCGATGTCCTGGGCCGTGTCGACCGTCGTCGTGACCTGTCTGCTGATCGCCGTCATCGGCTTCGGCGCGGCGGCGATCGTCGGCCACCAGGGGATCGTCGCCAGCGACCCGCAGGGCAAGACAGCGTTCCTCATGGTCAGCCAGGCCGTCATGGGCACGGACCAGACGACCGTCGAGACACTGCTGTTCACGGCCGTGGCGACAGCCATCTTCCTCACGCTGCTGGCCTCGGTCGCCGGGATCACCCTCGCCTGCGCCAACACCCTGGCGCACGACCTCATCACGCACGGGCTGTTCCGCAAGGCACAACTGAAGGGCTCCGCAGAGATGGCCATCGCCCGGACCGCCGCGGCGGGCGTCGGGCTCGTGGCGATCGCGATCGCCGCCGGTGTACGGCATCTCAACCTTCAGGCAATGCTCACCCTGTCGTTCTGCATCGGCGCGTCCGCGGTCGCACCGGCCCTCATCTACAGCCTCTTCTGGCGCCGCTACTCCCGTACGGGACTGCTCTGCACCCTCATCGTGGGCAGCGCCTCCGCGTTCATCCTCATGACCGGCAGCAACCTGGTGTCCGGATCGCCCCAGGCGATCTTCCCGGACCAGGACTTCAACTGGTTCCCGTTCACCACGTCGGGCATCCTCTCGGCCCCGCTGGGCTTTCTCGCGGGCTGGCTCGGCACGGTGCTCCATGAACGCGACCCGGCCGACCAGCGCTTGCGGTACGAAGCGGTGGAGGAGACGATCCTGGCCGGCACACCCGCGGCGAACAGCGCCTCCGTGTCCTGACGCGCACGCCCCAACGAAAGGGCGCCCGGCCTGATGTTCCAGACCGGGCGCCCTTTCGGCTGTCCCGAAGTACCTTACCGATCGTTTCAGAATGATCTACGGAGGCGCATCTCGGTCAGCAGGGCGGCATGCAGGCGGGGCCAGACTCCGGCCTCGGTCCAGTCCCGCAGACGGCGCCAGGCCGTCACACCTGAGCAGCCCCCTACTTCGCTCGGCACGTCGCGCCAGGCCACGCCCTTGCACAGGACGTAAACGATGCCCGCCGGTGCGATCCGGTCCGGCACTGGGAGCCGTCCGGGACGGCGGTGTCGCCGTGGGCGCACCGGCAACAGCGGGGCCATCCGGTCCCAGAGATCATCGGGGACAAGGTTCACGTTCACGAGGCGGGAGCTTGCCGGGGAACCCGGTTGAGCGCGCCGAGCCGGATCGACACACTTCCCGGATGACCAGCACCGGGGACAAGGCCATTGAGCAGGGTTGGGATGAACCCTGGTACCGCGTTCGCACAGATCGGTTCGAAGCGTCATTCCTGCCCAGCGCCGGCGAGGATCTGGATGCCGTCTGCAACGTCGACGTAGAGGTACGGCTGGCAGCGGACGGCTCCCGCTGGAGCGCGACCGTGTTCACTCTCGCCGAGGTCGAACGCCTGCTGCTCGTACGCGTCGGCCTGAAGCCCCCGGGCGGCCTGGTTGTCAGGCTGGGCGAAGACCAGGGCGTGCAGGATCTGTGAGGCCCAGCGGTAGTCGCCGGCCTCGATCGCGCGACGTCCCTCGGCCATGACCCGCTCCGGTCCGATCAGGTCGACGAGGCGCTCGGCGGTCTCGACCGGGGGGGTGCGGATTCAAGGAGACCGGGTCACCGTCCCACATGCCCAGTTCCTTGGTGAACACCGCGCGGGCGTCGTGGTGAAGGGTGCCGTGATAACCGCGGTTGAACCACTTACCGCCCAGCGCAGGAGGGAGCTCGATCTCCTCGGCGGCCTCCAGAGGGGTGTAGCCCTGGTTGGCCAGGCGCAGTGACTGGTCGTGGATGTACTTGTAGGTGTCGCGTTGGGATTCCAACAGGTTGACGACACCGTCGTTGCCCCACACGGGCCAGTTGTGAGTGCCGTAGTGCACCTGGACGTCGTCGCCCCATCGCTCCAAGGTCTCATCCAGGTAGCGGCTGAAGTTCCGGGCGTCGCGGGTCCTGGCGCCGCGCAGCGTCTGGATGTTGTGCAGGGTGTGGTTCGCGTTCTCCGCGCAGGTCATCGCACCGAGTTGCGGGATCCAGATGTGCATCTCCTCCGGGGCCTCGGTATCGGGGGCGTAGAGGAACTCGAAGGTCAGCCCTGCGAGGTCCCGCTTGGTGCCGGTCTCGGTGATCGGGTCGGTCGGCGAGAGGTAGGAGATGGTCGGGTTCGGGACCAGGGTGATGCCGATGCCGCAGGTGATGTGCCCGGTAGGGGACAGGTCGAGAAGGCTGCCGAACGCGTAGGAGGCACGGCGCGACATCGCGTTGCCCGCAACGACGTTCTCGCCGAGAGCATGTTTGTCGAACGACGCGACAGCCCCAGGCGCAATGATCGGTACCCTCCCGGACGCCACGTCGTCCGCGTCGACCACACCCTTGACGCCGCCGTAATGGTCGACATGGGTGTGGGTGTAGATCACGGCGACCACAGGCTTGTCGCTGACGTGCTCGCGGATCACCGCCATGCCCTGTGCCGCCGCCTCGACCGAGGTCTGGCAGTCGATCACGACCAGGCCGTTGTCGCCCTCGACCACGGTGAGATTGCTGACGTCGTTGTTCCGCACTTGGTAGAGGCCATCCACGACCTAGTACAAGCCACCCTTGCGCATCACCTGCGACTGTCGCCACAGGCTGGGGTTGACGGTGTCCGGTGCCGGTGCCTCCTCGGCCAGGTAGTCGAACCGGGAGATGTCGAAGGCGACCCGCCCGTCCCGGTCGTACACCTTGTCCGGGAACGGCGCGATGAAGCCCCCGGTCCGCGTCAGCGAAGTCCTGGCGGTCGTCCATGTCGTACCGGTCGACCGCCTCCCGGTTCACAGCGGCCGTAGCGGGGGCGGCGTCCTTGGGCGTGTAGGCCATGGCGACCTCTCCTGTCGGCCGCGACCGGCATCCAGCCCCGGGCTCTGCGGCTACGAGCGCTTCTGCACCCTCAAGGCTCGCCCTGCCCTCGGGGGTCGGCTAAGCGAGTAGGCCATTCGGGTAGCCGTCGCACCGTGTCGAACCCTTGGACGGTTCGATCTCGCCTCCGGGGTGCGTGCCGTCGTCATTCCTTGATCGGTTTCACCTTCGTATCGACGCTCCGCTGGGCCTTCAGCCGCCTCGACCCCACCACCCGCCTTCCACCGCCGCGTCCTACGCCGCCACGCACCCCACACCACCCGCCGACTCCGCTTCCGCCTCCTCGCACACCTACTCGTCCGCTATCCGGCCCGCAGCGCGGAGGGTATCCGGCTGATGGAGGAAGCCTGGGCCGAGACCGAGCGGACCTGGCTGGTCGGGGTTCGTCCGCGACTACGGCGATCTTGATGCGTTCAAGAAATGGGTGGATGACACCCCCTCGATCACCGGGACTTGAACGAGGTGATCGAGGGGGTGTCCCCATCGGCTGAGAATCTCGCCGTGTGGATCTTCGACCTCTGGCGTGAACGCCTACCGGAAATCAGCGCAGTTCAGGTCTAGGAAACTCCAAAACGGGGCGACCTGTCGACGAACAGCTTGAGCGGTCGAGGTGAGACGGTCTCCCACGGGCCGAAGCGTTTGTCGCTCTGATGATCGCGGACCAGAAGCTGTCGCCGCAGGAGGCGGTGGGCCGCTGGTGTGCAGGAGAACGAGGCCACCTGGCGGATATGGCTCCCGTCCTGACGCGGTGCGGCGGGCCGGAGGGTGAAGACCGGCCCGCCGCACACCCTCATCCCCGGCCCCGGGGTTCCGGCGAGGGGAGCCGCCCTCGGGCGTAGCGGCGGCCGAGGGGCTCGGCGCTCAGGCCGTGCAGCACGATGCTGACCATGACGGTGATCACCATCACCCGCGAGATGAAGTCACCGCCACCGGAGGCACGCAGTTCGATCGTGGCGAGCAGCCCGAAGACCACCGAGGCCACTCCTCTGGGCCCCATCCACCCCAGGAACAGCCGGTCGGACAGGGACAGATCCGTACCGACGAGGGCGACCGCCACGGGCACCAGGCGTACCAGGGTGCAGGCGAGGATGGCGTAGAGGACGACGGACAGGTGGAAGCCGTCCCAGAACTCGTCGCTGACCAACTGGCCGAAGAGGAACCACAGGGCGAGGGTCGACAGGGTGACCAGATCGTCCGTCATCCGCACGGTGCCCTCGGGCAGATGCCGCATCGCCGGGGCGACCCAGACGCCGGCGACGAACGAGGCGACGAAGCCGTTGCCGCCCAGGGAGGCCGACAGGGAGTACGCGGCGAGGGGCACGCTCAGTACCGCGAGTCTCGCCGCGGTGGGCAGGGTCCAGCCCTTCGCCCAGGACCGGCGCAGCAGCCATCCGGCCAGGTAGCCGACGAGCGATCCGGCTCCGACGGCCCAGCCCGCCGCTCCGACCGCGTCGAGGAGCGCCTCGGCGTAGTCGGATCCCACCGTGTGGTACTCGGCTGCGCCGGCGACGCAGATCAGGAACACCGGCGAGACGATCCCGTCGCTGAGGCCGCCCTCGACGTTGAGCACCTCCCGGAGGCGCGCCGGGATGCGTTCGTCCCGCACGAGGGCCGCGGCGGGCGCCAGATCGAGGGGGACGACAACCGTCGCCAGGGTCGCGAGCACCCACCCGGGCCGGTCGGGGAAGAAGGCGAGCGCGGTCAGGAAGGCGGCGCCCAGGGCCAGCGGCAACGCGACGCCCAGGAGGCGGGCGACGACGCTCCTCTCTCGTCGGATTCCTCCCGCCGGAACCTCGGTCGCGTCGACGAAGAGCAGCAGGGCGAGGACGACCTCCACGGCGCGTTCGAAGCCGGCCAGGTCGCCGAAGTCGAACACGAGCGGCGGGTCCGAGCCGCTGGTGAGGGCGATGCCCGCCACCATCATGGCGATCGGTGCGGTGATGCTCCACAGCGCGAGCCTGCGCGACAGGACGCACCAGGTGAACAGAACGCCCGCGATGACGGTGACGGCAAGCAAGACATCCGCGCTTTCGGGGAGGCTCGGTCCCGGCGGGTTCGTCCCGGCGTTGCAGCGTAAGGCGCGGGCCGCGCCGTGCCGTGACAGCACGCCGACAGCGTCCCTCCCGGGGAGGTGGCCGCCAGGGAACCGGCGGTGTCCACCAGCGCCCCCGTCATACGGACGGTTCCGTCTCCTGTCCGCGTCCAGGGAGGGCGCCGGTGCCGAACGCGCGGCGGTAGGCGGCGGGCGAGACACCGAAGGCCGTACGCATGTGCGCGCGCAGGGAGTTGCCGGAGCCGAGGTCAGCACGTCTCCGTCGTCGACGAAGAGCACGTCCTCGTCCACCTTGACCTGGGGGTAGGCCCCGCGGAACTCCGGGGCCAGGTTCCAGTGCGTGGTGGCTGGCCGGCCGTCGAGGAGCCCGGCGGCGGCGAGCACGTACGACCCGGTGCAGATGGACACGAGCCGGGTGCTGGGCCGGATGCCGTTGATGGCCGCGGCGACCTCGGGGGGCAGCGGGCCGCCCCGGCCGAGCTCGGGCATGGCGTGAGTGGGCGGGAGGACCACGTTGTCGGCGGCGGCGAGCGCCTCGGGACCGGCCGAGGGCTGCACGGTGAACCCGGCGTCGCTGGTGCAGCCAGGGTGAGGTCCCGGCCAGGCGTCCTGTGAGCGGATGGCGCAACAGGGCCGGCGTGAGGCCATGATCTTGCTGTGCCTGGAGTGATCACAGCGTCGGCCCCGTCCCGGACAGCCCCGTTCACCGGGCTGAGCCCGCGCTGCCTCGACAAGCTGGTGACCCCGCTGCGCTGTGAGGGACCGATGAGGTGCGGCAGGGTCGGCCGTGGGGGCTGCCGCTGGAAGGTCGGGTGCTGCCGGTCACGGCGTACGGATGCACGAACTTGACGCTGCGCCAGCTTGCCTTGCTCCTTGGGGCATCGAAGTCCGCGGCCGACCGCGTCATCAGACACCGCGGCCCCCTACTCGCGCTCCGGCCGCGCAAGCGGTTCCGCACGCAGACGGCCGGACTTCCTGCGGAACTCTCTGGTCCGGACATGCTCCAGGACCCCGACTTCGTCCAGCGGTCCGCCGGGCCAGGGCAGGGTGTCGTCGGCGGCCGGAAGGCGTCTCGCTCGGGCAACCCACCGGAGCGCCTCGGCGTCCCACTCCAGGACGGACGGCTGCCGATCACACGGGAGAGCACACGTGACGAAGAAGGACCGGACGACGGACGCCGCGGGAGGGAAGGACCGCGAGAAGTGGATGGCGCGTTTCCAGGTACGGCTCGCCATGCAGCCGGGCGTGGACCGGGCGGTCGTGCTCCGGGCAGTCAAGGAGGTCACGACGTACTGCGAGGAGACGGGTGAGCACCCGCGGGCCGCCTTCGGCGACCCGGACTCCTACGCCGTGCGGACCGCCGAACGGTTGGTTCCGGAGGACCGGGCGGCGCGCGCGAGGCGGCGCGACGGCGGGGTGGCCGCGCTCGACTCCGTGCTCCAGCGGGCCAGGGACATCACCGGCATGTGACCGGTGAAGAGCGCCGCACGGCGCGGATCGCCCCTTCCACGCTGCGCGCGAAGGTGTGGGCGTCGTCCGCGGCCCGGGGCGGGACGTCCTGGACGAGCCGCGGCTACGCCTCGGTCCGCACGCCGGTCGTGTACTGCGCGACCACAACGCCCTCGGGCGACCTGTCGTCCACCGCCAGCACCCCTGTGCTGCCCTGTTCGTCGGGCATGCCCCTGGTTCGGTGCTCCTCGTCGTCAGCCCGTCCGGTGCTCCGGTCCTTCCCGTCGCCCTGTCTTCCGGTCGCCCTGTCTTCCGGCCTTCTGGTTCCTCCGGCCTCCCCGCCGTCCGGTCCTCCGGTCAGCTCGGGGGCGCGGGGTCGACCGCGAGTGCGGCGGCGACCGTGAAGAGGCGGGCGCAGCGCCGGGTCATCGCCTCCGGTGTCTCCTCGGGATGCTTGACCCACCAGCGGACGAGGGTGCCGACCAGGTCCGTCCAGACGTGGCGGAGCGCGTCGGCGTCCATGGGGTCGGTGGATCCGGCGGCGCGCAGCAGCTCGGTGGTGCCGTCGGCCGCGAGCGCGTCGATGGCCGTCCGGTAGATCGCCGCCGTCCGGGCGGCCTCGCCGTCGGGCGGCAGGGAGCGGTCGTAGAGGACGAACCACGCCTCCCGGCGTCCCTCCAGTGCGACGAAGATGCCGCGGAGCACCCGCAGGGCGGTGTGGGGGGTCGTTCCCTCCTCGCCCATGGCCGTGCGGATCGTGTCGAGCAGGCTGTCTCCGACGGGCGCCAGGCAGGCGACGTACAGGTCTTCCTTGGTGCCGAAGTACTGGTGCAGCAGCGTCTTGGTGACGCCGACGCGTTCCGCGACGGCGGCCAGGGAGGCGGCGGCGTAGCCGCGGCTTCCGAACTCCTCCGTGGCGGCTTCCAGCATCTGCTGCCGACGCAGGTGCCGGGGGACGCCCTTGGTGCCGGCCTTCGAACGAGGGGTTGCCATGCGTGGATATTATCAGTAAGTAATTTACCCCTTGGTAAATTCACTCGCGGCCTCTGGAGCGCCCATGTCCGGCACGACGACGCAGTCGATTCCGCCCGCCCCCCTCCGGTCCTGGTGGGGCTGGGGGTGGGAGAGCGCCCACCCCGACGACGCCGAGTGCGTGGCGATGGGCGCCCTGCTGCCCGGAACCCTGGCCCGCCCGCTCCCCGTACCCCGAATCGCCGATCTGGGCATCGGGGCACCCGCCGTCCAGCCCTCCGCGAGCCTGGCGCCGCTGATCAGCACCGATCCGGGCGACCGCGCCGCCCACGCGATGGGGAAGGCGTACCGGGACATCGCGCGCGCCCTGCGCGGCCGTCCGGGCCGGATCCCCGACCTGGTCGCGTTCCCGACGGAGGAATGGGAGGTGGCCGACCTCCTGGACTGGGCCGGCGAACACCGGGTCGCCGTCGTGCCCTTCGGTGGCGGGTCCTCGGTGGTGGGCGGGGTCGAGTACCGGGGTGACCGCCATCGCGCGGTGCTCTCCCTCGACCTGACCAGGATGGACCGGGTGCTGGAGGTCGACTCCGAGGGCAGGGCCGCCCGCATCCAGGCGGGAACGCTTGGACCGAGCCTGGAGAACCAGCTGCGTCCGCACGGCCTGACGCTCCGGCACTTCCCGCAGAGCTTCGAGTTCTCCACCCTCGGCGGCTGGCTCGCGACCCGGGCCGGCGGCCACTACGCCACCGGCCGCACGCACATCGACGACTTCGTCCAGTCCCTGCGGGTGGTCACCCCGGCCGGCACCGCGGAATCGTGGCGGCTGCCCGCCTCGGGCGCGGGTCCCTCGCCGGACCGGATGTTCCTCGGCTCGGAGGGCTCGCTCGGCATCATCACCGAAGCGTGGGTACGGCTCCAGGCCCGCCCGGTCCACAAGGCGTCCGCCTCGCTCGCCTTCGACGACTTCGGCGCCGCGCTCGGGGCGGTCCGCGCCCTCGCGCAGTCCGACCTCGCCCCCGCCAACTGCCGGCTGCTCGACTCCGGCGAGGCTGCGCTGGCCGGTGCCGCGCGGGACGGCTCGGCCGTCCTCGTCCTGGGCTTCGAGTCCGCCGACGCCCCGGTCGACGCCCGGCTCGCACAGGCCGTCGACCTGGCCCGCTCTCACGGGGGCCGACGCGAGCCGTCCGAGGTCGGTACGGACGGTGCTCCCGCCGACGAGGCGGTGAACGCGTGGCGGTCGGCGTTCCTGCGCATGCCCTACCTTCGGGACGGCCTGGCGCGGATGGGCGCCGTCGCGGAGACCTTCGAGACGGCGGCCACCTGGGATCGTGTCCCCGCCCTCATCGAGGACGTCCGCAGGACGGTCAACGAGGCGGCGCTCAAGATCTCGGGCCACCCGGCCACCGTCAACTGCCGTCTCACACACGTCTATCCGGACGGCGCAGCGCCCTACTTCACCGTGCTCGCCGCGGGCCGCCCGGGGGACGAGGTCGCCTTCTGGGACGAGCTGAAGGCGGTGGTGGGGGAGGTGCTCCACCACCACCGGGCCACCATCACCCACCACCACGCCGTCGGCCGCGACCACCGGCCGGGCTACGACCGCCAGCGGCCGGAGCCGTTCGCCCTCGCCCTGCGTGCCGCCAAGGGCGCCCTCGACCCGCACGGCATCCTCAACCCGGGGGTGCTGGTGGACTGAGGCGGCCTCGCCCCGTCCGGCGCGGCGGTGTGCGGCCCGACCGGTGGACGGCTGGTCCCGGTGCATGCCCCGGCGTGTCGGTCACCGTGTCACCGTGTTCCCGGAGACGACCCGGTCGTCTTCGGCGAACGCTCCTCGGCGGCGACGTGGATGCCGAGGAAGGCCTCGGGAGATCTCCCACACGCTCCTGCGGGCGCCTGGACCCCGGTCGCGTCCGGAGAGGCCGCCGGAGTCGTCACCCGGCCGTCGGGGACCGCCCGGGGTCTCCTTCGGCAGCGGGGAGTGCGATGAGCGGCCGAGAGGCGTCGACCGGCGGGCGGACTCCGCCGGGCGGCCTCCACTGCCGCCACGGCGAGGCACGAGGGGCAGGATGGAGGGACAATGGCTTCGATGATGACCGTGCTGATAGCAGGCCTGCCCGAGGGCGCCGAGTTGGAATCGGTGCGCGCCCGCGTCCACTCCAGCCCGCACTTCCGCATCGTCGCCCACGCCTTCGAGCCCCGGATCGCCCTGGCCCAGGCCCGTGTGCTGCTGCCCGACATCGCGGTGATCACCCGCCATCTGGCCCATCCCGAGGCCGACCTCGCCCGCTACCGTCTCCTACGGGATCTGCGTGCCCTGGATCCGCCCACCGGGATCGTCCTCCGCAGGGACGCCGGGGAGTCGGATCGGCCGCTGGGCCCGGGCGCCGAACCCCTGGACGGAGCGATCCACGAGGTTCGCCGCGGGGAGCTCGACGCCCTCTGGGAGGCCCTGGTCACGATCGGCCGGCGCCGCGCCAGCTGCGACACCGACCCGACGGGGCTCTGACTCCAAGCGGCTCGGCCGGTACCGGCCGAGCCGCGACGAGAGATGCCGGCGGGGTCTCAGTTGCGGGCGTTGAGTTCCGCGACGATCGAGGCCGGCGTGTGGCCGCTCCCGTCGGATGTTCGGTGGAAGTCGACCGAGACGAAGTTCGGGTCGCGGTCGCCGGCCGCCGGGCGGCATTGCTGGTTGATGCGGTCCCGCAGTTTGGCCCCGTTGTCGAGAGCGGCGTTGATGACCGTGGGCACGTTCCGATGGTGGCTCATGGTGAAGAGCCGCCGGAAGCCCGGTTCCTGACGGTTCAGCGGTACGTCGGACCACCGGCTGACACAGGTGAGGTCGTTGCCGAGGTCCCCGAGGCTCCAGAAGTTGCTGACGGTCCAGGCCTTGTCGTACATGACCCCCAGGTGCTCACGGTCAGGCTCGTCGCTGAAGATCAGCAGGCGCTTGCCGGAGCCGACGAGGTCGGTCATCTTCGGCCACCCCTGTTGGCGCACGTTCCACGCATCCGGCCGGAAGAGCAGCTGGTCGAGGCCGGGTACGCGGCCGAGTGAGTTCCCCAGCTGCTGGGCGCTGACGTAGTCCTCCAGGAAGATGGTCACCACCTCCTGGGGATTCGCCGCGAGGAAGTCCACCACGGTCTGCATGCTGCTCTGGAAGGACTGCCGGGGCAGCGCGTACGTGATCCCGGCGAAGGTCTTGCACTCGCCATGGCAGAGGTAGACGTCGCTCGGGTAGCAGTCGCTGCCGAAGCTGATGACGCAGAGCCACGTGCTGCGCTCGTACCAGTGGGTGTCCAGGCTCAGGCCGCGCACGCCGTTTTCGAGCTGGTGGCGTATGGACTCGGACTGGCCCACCGAACTCCAGCGGGAGTCCTCGTAGTTGGTGAACGCGTTGTGGGTTCCGAGGAAGGAGACCTGGTCGAGTCGCCGCTCGCCCCAGCGCGCCTGGGCCTGGGCCACGGCGGAGCCGTTCGCCGTAGCGGCGGCCGCGACGGATCGGGCGGGCGGGGCCGGTGCTGCACTGGCCAGAGCCGGTATCCCGAGAAGGCTCAGAAGGAGTAGGAGGACGAAGGAGAACCGGAGGGGTCTCGTCGAGGACGTGGTCCCGGCCGAGCACGGTCCGGACCGCGGGGCCGCGCCGAGACGGGCACTCCGGGATGGCATGTTCATGGTCGGCATGAGGGGGAGCGTAGCGCGCCGACCGTCAATTCAACCCTGTTTGTGAGGCTATTAGTTGATATGGCGTGATGGCTCTGCTCGTCACCATCGTCGACCGGTGGAGCGGTGTGCCCCTGCCGACTTTCGCGGGGGTGTCCCTCGGCCTCGGCGGCGACCCCGGTGATACTGAACTACCAGTCAGTCACATGCATGGTGTGCCCTTGTACCGACGGGCGCAAGACCCCCGACGCACCCAGTGCCG
Organism: Streptomyces sp. NBC_00572; assembly: GCF_026341815.1. Classification (GTDB taxonomy): domain Bacteria; phylum Actinomycetota; class Actinomycetes; order Streptomycetales; family Streptomycetaceae; genus Streptomyces. Next base: position 145,810 of record NZ_JAPENX010000002.1, on the reverse strand, counting down.
GGCCGGCGAAGAAGCGTCGTGGCCACGCCGCTGCGCAACCCTCGGAGGTGGGGTCCTGGACGGCATCTTCGACGGAGTGCATGACCGGCTCGTGGTCCATTCATCGGGCTGATTGCCCCGGCTGTTGCTCAGCGTCGTGTCCAGACGAGGAGGGCGGCGAGGCGGAGTGCGACCCCGTAGGCGATGGGGGCGTTCTCCCAGCCGTCGGCGGTTCCGGTGGATCGTGGACCGTGCGAGGGAGCGCTGAGGGCGTGCTTGACCTCCTTGGCGTCAGCCACTAACTTGCGGTCAACGATCACCCATGGCGACCGAGAGGAGGCGACCGGCGGATGTACACCTGCTCCGATCTGAGTCGCCTCGCCCACACCACGGTCTGGGTTCCGGGTCGTATCGCGCACGGCTGCTAGTACGCCCGGCGCGCCGTTCTGCTGTGCCCCTCCGCGGCACATTCCTCTTCCCACACCGCCCCGGCCCCGGCACATCGCTGTCGCGCGCCGCTTCGCGCACGCTTCCGTGGCGTGGCGCCCCCTGAGCACAGAAAGTTGCCGGAACATTGGCGAACATGATGAATCGACCGATCTCACGCCGAATCGAAGGCCCGTCGTGGTAGCCGCGCGGATCACCGTCAACGGGAAGGAAACACCCCTCGCTCCCGCCGCGTCCCACACCACGGTGCTGGACTTCCTGCGTGAACGGGGCCTCACCGGCACCAAGGAAGGCTGTGCCGAGGGTGAGTGCGGCGCCTGTTCCGTGCTGGTGGCCCGGCCCGGGGTGCACAAGCCCACCGACTGGGTGGCGGTCAACGCCTGCCTGGTCCCGGCCGCGGCGCTCGACGGTCAGGAGCTCATCACCTCTGAGGGCCTCGCCACGGCGGGACGGCCCGGTGCGGCGCCCACTCTGCACCCGGTGCAGGAGGAGATGGCCGTCCGCGGTGGCTCCCAATGCGGCTACTGCACACCGGGGTTCGTCTGCAGCATGGCCGCCGAGTACTACCGTCCCGACCGCCGGGTGAACGCGGGGCCGGCCCAGGGCGTGACGGACGGTGCCAACCGCACCAGCACCGTCGCCACCGTCCGCGGCCACGGCCACGGCCACCGCGACAGCACCGGCCACGAGCACGAGCACGACCACGAGCACGGTCCGAACGGCTTCGACCTGCACGCGCTGAGCGGGAACCTGTGCCGCTGCACCGGCTACCGCCCCATCCGCGACGCCGCTTTCGCCGTCGGTACGCCCATCGCCGAGGACCCTCTCGCCCAGCGCCGAGAGCAGTCCCCGCCCGCGCCGGTCGCCACCGACTACGTACAGGACGACAGCGCGTTCCTGCGCAGGAACACCCTGGCCGAAACACTGCGGTTGCTGCGCGAGCGCCCCGAAGCGGTGGTGGTCGCCGGCTCCACCGACTGGGGCGTGGAGGTCAACATCCGTTCACGTCGGGCCGGTTGTGTGGTGGCAGTCGACCGTCTGCCCGAACTGCGCGAGCTGCGGGTCGAGTCCGACTCCATCGAGATCGGGGCGGCGCTGACGCTCACCGAGATCGAGCGCCGCCTCGACGGTGGTGTCCCGCTCCTCGCCGATCTGTTCCCGCAGTTCGCGTCCCGGCTCATCCGTAACGGTGCGACCCTCGGTGGCAACCTGGGTACCGGCTCCCCGATCGGTGACAGCCCGCCGGTACTGCTCGCGCTGGAGGCATCGCTCGTACTCACCGACGCCGACGGCGAGCGCGAGGTCCCCCTCGCGGACTACTTCACCGGCTACCGGCAGAGCGTGCGCCGTCCCGACGAACTGATCCGAACGGTACGGGTCCCGCTCCCGCTGTCGCCGGTCACCGCCTTCCACAAGATCGCCAAGCGTCGCTTCGACGACATCTCCAGCGTCGCGGCCGCCTTCGCGCTCGACATCGAGGACGGGATCGTACGTAAGGCACGCATCGGCCTGGGAGGCGTGGCCGCCACCCCGATCCGCGCCCTCGCGACCGAGTCGGCCCTGGAGGGCAAGCCATGGACGGCGGAGACCGTCGAGGCCGCGGCCGAGGTGCTGCGGGTCGAGGGAACCCCCATGGACGATCACCGTGCCAGCGCCGACTACCGCTCCGCGATGCTCGGCCAGAGCCTGCTGAAGACGTACGTGCAGACCACCGAGGCGGTGTCGTCATGAGTCAACTGTCCCAGCGTCCGGAGAAGCCGGTCGTCGGCGTCCCGATGCCGCACGAGAGCGCCGCGCTGCACGTCACCGGCGCCGCGCTCTACACCGACGACCTGGTCCACCGGACCAAGGACGTCCTGCACGCCTACCCGGTCCAGGTCATGAAGGCCCACGGCAGGATCACCGTGCTGCGCACCGAGCCCGCGCTCACCGTGCCCGGCGTGGTCCGCGTCCTGACCGCTGCCGACGTGCCCGGTGTCAACGACGCCGGGATGAAGCACGACGAACCGCTGTTCCCCGACACGGTCATGTTCCACGGCCATGCCGTCGCCTGGGTGCTCGCCGAGACCCTGGAGGCGGCCCGGCTCGGTGCGGCGGCCGTCGAGGTGGAACTGGACGAACAGCCGTCACTGGTCACGCTGCGGGAGGCCATCGAGGCCGGCAGTTTTCACGGCGCCCGTCCCGTGATGCTGACCGGCGACGTCGACGCGGGCTTCGCCGACTCCGCGCACGTGTTCACGGGAGAGCTCCAGTTCTCCGATCAGGAGCACTTCTACCTGGAGACGCACGCGGCGCTGGCCCACATCGACGAGGCCGAGCAGGTGTTCGTGCAGAGCAGCACGCAGCACCCCTCCGAGACCCAGGAGATCGTCGCCCACGTGCTCGGGCTGCGCAGCCACGAGGTGACGGTGCAGTGCCTCCGGATGGGCGGCGGCTTCGGCGGCAAGGAGATGCAGCCGCACGGGTTCGCGGCCGTCGCCGCGCTCGGTGCCACGCTGACCGGACGGCCGGTCCGGGTGCGGCTCAACCGGACCCAGGACCTGACCATGTCCGGCAAGCGGCACGGGTTCCACGCCCAGTGGAAGATCGGCTTCGACGCGGACGGCCGCATCCGGGCCCTGGACGCCACTCTGACCGCGGACGGCGGCTGGAGTCTGGACCTGTCCGAGCCGGTGGTCGCCCGGGCGCTGTGCCACATCGACAACACCTACTGGATTCCGAACGCGCGCATCGCCGGTCGCATCGCCAGGACCAACAAGGTCTCCAACACGGCCTTCCGCGGCTTCGGGGGACCGCAGGGCATGCTGGTGATCGAGGACATCATGGGCCGGTGCGCACCGCTGCTCGGCCTGGATCCGATGGAGCTGCGGGAGCGCAACTTCTACCAGCGGGGGCAGTCGACCCCGTACGGTCAGCAGGTCGTCCAGCCCGAACGGATCTCCGCGGTCTGGCAGCAGGTCCGGGACGACGCAGGCATCGCCGACCGCAAGCGCGAGATCACCGCCTTCAACGCCACGCACCCGCACACCAAGCGGGCGCTCGCGATGACCGGCATCAAGTTCGGGATCTCCTTCAACCTCACCGCCTTCAACCAGGGCGGCGCGCTGGTGCTGATCTACAAGGACGGCTCGGTCCTGATCAACCACGGCGGCACCGAGATGGGACAGGGCCTCCACACCAAAATGCTCCAGGTGGCGGCGACCACGCTGGGCATCCCGCTCCACAAGGTGCGGCTGGCCCCGACGCGTACCGACAAGGTGCCCAACACCTCGGCCACGGCCGCGAGCGCGGGCACGGACCTCAACGGCGCCGCGGTGAAGAACGCCTGCGAGCAGCTGCGCGAGCGGCTGCTGCAGGTGGCCGCCACCCGCCTGGGGTCGAACGCCTCGGACGTACGCATCGTCGAGGGCGTCGCCCGCGCCCTCGGCAGCGACCAGGAGCTGGTCTGGGACGACCTCGTGCGCACCGCGTACTTCCAGCGAGTGCAGCTGTCGGCGGCCGGTTTCTACCGCACCGAGGGTCTGCACTGGGACGCGAAGGCGTTCCAGGGCTCGCCGTTCAAGTACTTCTCCCACGGCGCCGCCGCGGCCGAGGTCGAGGTGGACGGCTTCACCGGTGCGTACCGCATCCGGCGGGTGGACATCGTGCACGACGTCGGCGACAGCCTGTCCCCGATGATCGACATCGGTCAGGTCGAGGGCGGCTTCGTGCAGGGCGCGGGCTGGCTGACGCTTGAGGACATGCGCTGGGACGCCAGTGACGGGCCGAACCGCGGCCGGTTGCTGACGCAGGCCGCGAGCACGTACAAGCTGCCCAGCTTCTCGGAGATGCCCGAGGAGTTCCACGTCACGCTGCTGCAGAACGCCACCGAAGAGGGCGCCGTGTACGGGTCCAAGGCGGTGGGGGAGCCCCCGCTCATGCTGGCGTTCTCGGTACGAGAGGCGCTGCGGCAGGCCGCCGCCGCGTTCGGTCCGAGTGGGGTCGGCGTCGAGTTGGCGTCGCCCGCGACGCCCGAGGCGGTGTACTGGGCGATCCAAGCGGCCCACCGGAGCGACGCCTCCCGGAACGGTGACGCCCCGCACGACCTCACCCGCAACGGGCCTGCCGCCGACGGCACGACCCGCACCGAGGCAGAAGCGCTGAGCGGTGCCTGACATGACATGGGTCGCCGCGGTCACCCGGCTGCGAGCACGCCGGGAGCCCGGCGTACTGGTGACCGTCGCGACCGTGCGCGGCCACGCACCCCGCGACGCCGGTGCGAAGCTCGTGGTGGGGCGGACCGAGACATGGGGCTCGATCGGTGGCGGCAATGTCGAGGCGGTCGCGATCGACCGGGCCCGGGAGATGATCGTCTCGGCCGAACCCGATCCGGAACTGCTCGACTTCGCCCTGAACGACAAGGTGACCAACCGGCACGGCGTGCAATGCTGCGGCGGCACGGTGTCCGTGCTGCTCGAACCACTCCCGGTGGTACGAGCCGTGGCCATCTTCGGAGTCGGGCACGTCGGAATGGAACTGGCGCGCATCCTCGCGCGCCAGGACCTCGACCTCCATCTGATCGACACCCGCTCCGCCATCCTCACCGAGCAGCGGCTCGACGTGCTGGCGGACGCGGTGGCCCAGATCCACGTGCACCACACACCGCTGCTGCCCGAGGAAGTGCTCGAGGAGTTGCCGTACGGCACCCACGTCCTGATCATGACTCATGATCACGCCGAGGACGCGGCTCTGTGCGACGCTGCCTTGCGCACCACCCATCTCGGCTCGATCGGGCTGATCGGGTCGGCGGCCAAATGGGGACGCTTCCGCAGACGCCTCGTCACCGAGGGCGGCCACGCCGAGTCCACCATCGACCGGATCAAGACCCCGATCGGGCTGGGCGACATCACCGGCAAGGAACCCGCGACGATCGCCGTGAGTGTCGCCGCCGATCTGCTGCGCGCCTTCGAGACCGAGGGGAGTTGACACGCCCACGCCACGACGACGTGGCGTGGGCGGCTCCATGACGACGACGTGGCGTGGGCTGCTCCCTGTGTCACTGGCCGTTCGGACGCTGCTGGACCTCCGTTTCCGGCGCTTGGGGGTTCGAGCCCCGGAAGCGGGCGAGTGTCTTCGTGAGGTTCTTCCACGGCGAAGAGTCCTCTTTGGCGGTCGCCGGCGATGCCGACCGGGGGACGCCCTCGCCGCCGGTCGCCTCGGCGAGGGCGTCGAGCGCCGACTCGGCGGCCTCCCGGTACAGGTCGCAGGATGCCGTCATGGCTTCGAGTGCCTTGGCGTACCTGGTGACCATGGCCCGTGCGTGGTCCAGCTCCTCGTCGGGGGTGAGCAGGTGCCAGCCTTGGCGCAGCCGTGTCAGTGCCTGTTCGGCCTCGGCCGGCAGCGGCTGGGGCAGTGAGGCGAACTCCGTAATCTTGTCCAGGAGTTGAGTGGGTTCCGTGCCGTCGAGGAAGACGTTGCGTACCGTGAAGCGCTCCGCGTCGTCATCGAAGGCCTGCGGTGTCGGGGGCAGGATGACCGCGCCGCCGCGCGGTATCCCCACACCCAGCTCGCGCTTCATCACGAAGTCGGCGATCAGCGCCTGGTCCGGGGTGGCCCGGTGTTCGACCACCCGGTGCCGCAGGCTCGGTGGCAGGAACGCCGTGATCGGCCGGCGGCCCAGGGTGTCCGGCGTCATCGCCTCGTGCACCACGACATGGATGAACCAGCTCTGCCGGGTGCAGGCCCGCAGCAGCCGGCGCAACTCGTCGTCGTCCTTGGGCAGGTGGTTCGCCGTTCGCAGGCGCACGCCCTCCACCGTCTCGTGGTCCCATGCGATCTGGTCGCTGTCGGGCCAGAACACGGTGGCCGGTGAGGGCCAGCCCGCTTCCCACGCCCGCTCGGCCTCGGCGGCGAGGACCCAGTCGACACCTGCACTCTTCGTGCGGCGGGACTCGGTCTCGTAGGTGGTCAGTTGCGCGCGTACCGTGACGCCGTCGGCCACGCGCCAGCGGGCCTCGAAGAGGCGGCGGGCGGACGGGCCGGGGTCGGCGGACCCGTCCCGGGGGTACAGGTCGGTGGAACGTGCCGCCTCGACGGGGTCGAGGTCCAGGAAATCGTCGATCACCTGGGCCGCCTTGAGGGCGAGCAGGTTGCGCCGGACGTCCCGCTCGGGCTCGGGCCCGAGGTGGCGCCCGCGCCCGAGCCAGGCGGTGTCGGGGACGGTGGTCGAAGAAGTGCTGTTCTTGTCCATGGAACCGTTCGGTGGGCGATCAGGGCCCGACCAGTATGGTGCGCAGCCCGAGCGAGGGAAGCCGTACCCCTCCGTGCCCGATGACCGTAGCCGTGCCCAGGAGTCCCTGAGGGGGTGGAGCCGGGGGCGTCGACGGGGCCTCTGCTCGTCCTCCGCGGGGCGCCGGCTGATCGTCGCGGAGAGATCGAAGGGCCACGGGTGGCCGCACGCCGGCTGTGCTCCGTCGCTGTCGGGGATCGTGCAGCGGGCTCCGGTCAGAGCGGTGCGGGTCCGTCGACCGTGTAGGTCTGGCCCCCGGCGCTCAGGTTGGCGTGTGCCTTGCGGTAGGCGCGGCGGCTGGGCGGGTCGGCACCGGCATTCTGTTCGTCGCGGCGAGTGGTCAACGCGGCCAGGGCCTCGCGGGCCTCGACGGTGGTCCAGGCCGGCAGGTCGATCTCGCGGTGCTGTCGGGCCGCCGTCTGAATCGACAGGTAGACGTTCGCCGCGGCGACGGCTTGACTCGCCCGCTGGGGCGCGTTCACCGTGGTGAGGATCGCGCCCAGGCCCGCCGACAGCAGCGCCAGGATGCCGGCGGCGGTCGCGCCCGTGGACTCCACGAGCGCGGTCGTCCCCGCGATGGCGGCCAGCAGGGTCGCGGGAAGGCCGAGGGCCCAGTGCGTCGCCCGCCAGCGCTTACCCTCTTCGAACTGGCACTGTGCGCTCCACATGGCGCTCTCCTCCAGACGGCGGAATTCGGCGTCGAGAGCTTGGCGGCGGTTCGCCTCGCCGTCGGTACCGGTCTCCGATGCCCCTCCCGGAGGGGCTTCCGGGGCGGGGGCCGAGGCGGGGGCGGCCGGGTTCGATGCCGCGTCGGTCGGTGTGGCGTCCACCCGCCCACGGTAGCGGGGCCGGGTGCATCGAGGGGTCGGAACGTCCGCTTCTACGTGGGGAGTTCCTCCTCGTAGGCGGTCAGGGCGGCGTGCGCGGGATGACGGGGTGGCAACCCGTCGACCAGCTCGTGCCAACGGGCGGGGCCGATCCGTTCGTTGGCCCGCAGAGAGGCGAGCAGCTTCGCGGGGGACACCCGGTCGAGGAAGAGCAACGGCACCGGTGGTCCGTCCAGGTCCACGTCGAACTGCCCGGGCGGAGCGGGGGCGGCGATCCGTCCGTGGAGCATCGGGCCGACATCGTCGAGCACCATCCAGTAGCGCTCACCTCCCGGCGCTCCGGTGGCCTCGCCCGCCGGCCCGAGCAGCACGGGCTGACACGGAGGGCCCTCAGCGGCGTCCGGCGCTCGCCCGCCACCGGTGGCGGCCGCCTCCGCCGCGACGATGTCGATCTCCATCTCGACGGTCACCCGTCCAGCGCGCGTGACGGTCACCTCGGCCTCGACGGGCCCCTGCCCCAGCGACGCGGCGGTCGGCTCGTCGTCCTCCCCGTCGGCGGCGCGGAGGACGAAGGTGGAGTCCATCCGGGCGGTGAGCGCGAGGTCTTCGGCCTCGGCGCCGGGCTCCGGGGCGGTCAGCCGGGCGGCGGCGAGCCGGGCACTGTGCTGAAGGGCGGGGCTCGCCCCGATCCGTAGAGCGAGTCCGGCCAGTGCGCCGCGGGCCGACGTGGGCAGCCGCTCCGGATCCACCGCGAGGAGCCCGGCGAGCAGGGCCGACGCCTCCCGGCCGAACCAAGGACCGGGGCGTACGGTGCGGAGCCCGGCCTCCAGGACTGAAAGGGGTCCCGCGAGCGAGGTGGCGGCCGGGGTGAACCAATGGCGCAGTTCACCGTACGGAGCGGGGCGCGGCTCCTGTCTTGTAGGGGTCACGTGTTCGGGTTCGGGTGCGTGTCCGGGCTCGGGTCCGGCGAGGAGGGCGGCCGCCGCGTGGGCGGCGGCCTCGACCCGGTGCCACGGCAGACAGTGGAAGAGGGCGGCCGGCGCCGCCGTCTCCAGTGCGAGACGGTGCAGCAGGAAGTACCGCAGCTCCAGGCTCTCGCCGACGAGCCGGTCCACGGTCGCGGGGTCGGCGGGGACGTCGGCCCACCGTTTCTCAAGCAGTGCGACAAGTTCCGCGCCGTCCGTGGAGACTTCCACGGGGGCGCCCTGGTCGTCGAGTTCGACCACGAGGGCCCCGTTCGGCGCCCGCAGGGCGAGCGCCCGTACGGGGACACCGGTCGGCCGCCGCACGGCCGCGTCGACCCGGGTCCAGCCGGTGGTGCGAAAACGCGCAGCCGTTCTGGCGTCGGCGCGCTCGTCACCGTCGTTGATGGGGCCGAGCAGACCGGGTGCACCGGGGGTGCCGCCCGGCTCGACCCGGGCGACCCAGCCGCTCAAGGGACGGTGCGCGGGGAGGGCGTCGGCTCCGGTCATCAGGTGTCCCTCTCGTCGGACCGGGCCCGTTCGGCCGGGTGCCCGGGGCTCTCCCGTCGCGTCGGCGCGGCCAGCCGGTCGAGAAGGCCGGACATGGCCGGTCCGTATGCTCGGAGCGACTCCGCCTGGGCGGCTGTCGGCCCTCCCGGCACCCACGCCTCCCACAGGCCCGCGAGCCGCGGCAACCCCTCCGGGCCGCCGTCGAGCCGCGCGGCGAGGTCCGCGGGCAGGCCGGCGGCCCAGGCCCCCAGCGCGGTGTCGTCCAGGCCGGCCCGGGCGTCCCAGCGGATCCGGAACTTGGCCGCCCGCAGCAGGAGTTCGGCGCAGACGTCGGGCCGCTCCGGGGTTCCCGGCAGGGCGAGCCGGAGCGGACGTGGTGCGGCCTCGGCGTGGAGTCCGAGATCGGCGAGGGCCCGCCCCAGCGGGTCGAGGACGAGCCGTCGTACGGGGTCGTACAGCAGGGTGTTGACCGTGAGGTCGCGCTGCCGGGCGTCCTGGAGCAGGTCGGTTCCGGTCGCCGGATACGGCATACCGGTGAGGCCGAGACCCCGGTACTCCAGGGTTCGCCGGTCGCGGCGGACGGCGAGCACGGAGCAGACGAGGGAGCGCGGGCTGAAGAGCCGGGGGAGTTCCGCGCTGTCGCCGTCGAGGAGTAGCACCTCGTCGACGACGGTGAGGAAGGCGCCGGCCGGTGCTGTGCCGGTCGCGTCCAGGTCGTGTGCCGTGGCGGGGCCGGCTCCGGTCGGCGGATCGTGTGCCGGGTCGGGGACGGCTGCCGTCCCGTCGTCGCGTGCCGTGTCGGAGACGGCCCCCGTCACCAGGTCGCGCGGCACTCCACCGGCCAGCCAGACTCCGTGGCCGTCGGCGGTGAGCCGGTCGACGAGGACACCGAGGTAGCCGGCGGCGTCCGGCCCGTACAGCAGCCTTTCGAAGGCGGTGACGAGACCGGGGGCGAGGTCGTCCGCGTGGTGCACGTGCCGGTCGTCGAGCTGGCGGTACGGGGGAGGCCCCGTCCGTTCCAGCGTGGGATGGTCGGTGGGGTCGGCGCTCCGTGTGGGCGGCCCGTCGGCGTGCTGGTCGCCGTCGAGCAGCAGCCGGTCCCCGAAGGGGGCGACGGCTCTCTCGGCGCCGTTCGCGGAGGAGGTGGTGGACGCGGAGTACCTGGAGTCGGCGGAGGACGCGGCCCCCTCGACATGTCCGAAGCCGAGCACCCGACGGCCGCCCACGAGGTCGCCGGTCATGATCGGTCCGCCGCCCGGCCGCCGAGAGCCACCCCGGGCCTGCCCCTCAGGATCCCCGACTTCCCGCACCGGGACCCCGGCTTCCCGCATCCGGCCGCCTGCTTCACGTATCAGGCTGCCCGCCTCTCGCATCGGGACGGCCGCTTCCCGCGTCGAAGCGCCCGCCTTCCGCTCCCGACCCTCGGTCTCTTCCTGCCCGCTCTTCCTCGGCGCCGGGACCGCGGCGGGGTCCGTCACCGTCGGGTCGTTCATCCCGCCGCCAGGCCTGTCCACACTGCCGCCCCCTTCGCGTCGGTCCGTACAAGGAGCGGGACCATCGCGGGGCCGCCGCTCCAGCTGTAGTAGACGACGCCGCCGTAGTCGACGTTCGCCTCGTCGGGCCGCAGGCCGAGCAGGGCGACGTCCCTGAGCTGCTGCGGTGTACACGTGATGTCCTGTTCGGGCTGGTCCACGCAACTGCTCAGGCCGGGGTACATCAGCCCCTCCGCGCCGTTGCGCCCGGGGTGTGCGCGGATCGCTCGCAGGACGGCCGCCGCGCCGTCCTTTCCGCGGATCCACTGGTGCACCCCCGGCCGGCAGGTCCCGCACAGGGCGACGAGCCGATCGGTGTCCCCGCGTGCGGCCGCCTCCTCGATCTGACGGGCCAGCCGGACCACGCCCTCGGGCAGTCGCGCGCCGTGGTCGTCCACGGTGGTCACGGCCGTGTCCTGGGGCTGTGGGACGGCGGCGGGCGGCTTGGCCGCGGCGCTCTCGTAGGGGGTGAAGGCGAAGGTGGACACCCCCTTCCCCAGGGTCTGTTCCCGGCCGCCCGAGGTCAGGGTCAGGGTCCCGGTGTATCCGGCGATGCCGGGCTGCGCCCGGGCCAGACCGGTGGAGGACAGGTCCACGGCGAGTCTGGCCACGCGCCCGTCCGCGCCGAGCGCGATCCCGATCATGCCGGTGCCGAGGAAGGTGTGGACCCCACCCCGCACGTAGTAGGAGACGAACCGGTCGGAGCCGAGCACCTGGCAGCTCACGAGCGGACCGTAGGTGACGGTGAGTCCGTCGCCGGCCCAGGCGAAGGAGCCGAGGGAGCGTTGCCGCTCACCGATCAGGGCCCGCCGGAAGGCGGCATCGTCCGGCAGCCGCCGCAGGGGCTCCTCGGCGGTGTCGCCGGAGTGGGTGAGCAGGGTCGACCTCGTCCAGCAGGCACCGCCGCTGTCGGAGGTGCCCCAGGCGAGGGCCTTGCCGTCGGGGGCCCGCAGGGCGTCGGTGAACGTGGTGGGCTTCGTCGGCGGCAGGAGCGCGCGGACCGTGCCGCGCCGGTCGACGGCGGACACGGTGCCCTGACCGCGGGTGACGCCCGGGCCCTCGGGCAGCACGGAGAAGACGATGACGTCGTCGGGCCCGCCGACGGCGAGTTCGGCGTACGCCCCCTGCGCCTTGCCGAGCCTGACGCGATGCGCGCGCTCGGCGGGGTAGCCGGGCGGGAAGAGCGCGAGGGAGGTGCCGTCCGCGGCCAGCGTCGCCACGTCCTGGCCGAGGAAACCGACACCACGGCAGGGGCAGGGCTCGGAGTGCACGGTGCCCTTGGCCACGTCGTAGATGTGGATCTCGCCGGTGCCGCTCATGTTCGTCTCGTCGAGCCAGGCCAGGCGGCGCGCGTCGGGCGACCACACGACCTCGGAGGGCGGGGGCGCGTCGTCGGTCGGCGCGGCGCGCCAGGTACGACCTGCCGCATCGGCCAGCATCACGGCCCGCTTTTCGGGCTGGACGAAGGCGAGGACCGGGCGGGTCCGGTCCGGCCCGGACCCGGCGGCGCCGGTGGACGGGCGGGTCCCGGCCGGGGCGGCCCCGTCGTCGGTGGCCGTGCATCCCACGGCGGCGATCATCCCCGCGACGAGGAGGGCCACCGCGCGGCGACCGGTCCGGCGCGAGAGGCCCGAGGACGGACTCGTCCCACCCGCACGTGGTGCGCCCGCCCCACCCTCACGTCGTGGGCCCGCCGCCGCGGCCTCGCACGGCGGCACCCCGTTGTACGGGCGGACCGAGGGCCTCGCCGGTCCCGTCGCCGGTCCGGACGGCCGGGCTGGTGGTACCTCGGGTGACCTTCGCGCGCCCGACGGGCGGGCGGGAAGGAGACGGGGCGGACGGACCCATGGCATGGTGACGGCCTCACTTCTTCTCGGCGCACAGATCGACGTAGGGCTCGGTGGGGCCGACGTGGTCGAGCCATTCCTCACGGGTGAGCCCCGAACCGGTCCAGTGGCACAGCACCTCGCCCCAGTCGATGGCACCCACCCGCCACAACTCGACCGGTCCGGAGGGCCGGTCGCCCTCCCGGCCGCGCGGGGACCGGGTGATCCCTGCCAGCACCTCGCCGTTCGGCGACCAGCGCAAGTGGATGATCTCGTCCGTTCCGGAGACCCGTAGTTCGGGCAGGGCGAGGTCGCCGGTGGCCGTGTCACGCACGGTGACCCGGTCGGCGTACCCGACCGCGACCCGACCTGCGTCGGGCGACAGCGCGATCGAGGACGGCGTGGTCACGGCGCCGGTGAGGTGCAGCGGTCGGCCGGTCTCGCGGAGGTCGGCGTCGAGGAACCGCACGGTGTTGTCGAGGCCGAGGAGGGCCACCCGCGACCCGTCCCGGCTCCAGGCGAACCGGAGGACCCGCGGGGCGGCGACCGCCTTGGTGGCGCGGGTGTGCAGGTCCACGAGGACGAGACGGGCGTCGTCGGCGCCGGCCCGTTCCAGGGCGAGGGCGAGCGGCCGGCTCTCGTGCAGGGTGAACCCGAGGCCTTCGCTCGCGCCGAGCGAGATGGCGCCCAGCGGTTTCCACGTACGGGTGGACCACAGGTACAGGGGGCCGTCGACGTGCCGTGCCACGAGCAGGTCCTCGCCCGGCACGAACCCGACGCCGACGGCGACGCGGTGGGCGCTGGAGGTGGTGCCCTGGTCGGCGCCGGGCGGTTCCAGGTCACGTAACAAGGTCCCGTCCTTCCGCCATACGACGATCTTGGCGGCCCCCTTGAACTGGCCGGCCGAGGCCACGTACGTGGGGGAGGAGGCCGCGTCGTTGATGAACTGGCCCGCCGAATCGAACGTCACGAGGGTCGGGTATTCCGACAGCGCCGGGTTCTGCTTGTAGGCGAGCGGCTGAGGGCGCACCTGACGGAGACCGTAGGAGAGTCTCCCGCTGACGCTGGTGAGCAGCAGCGATCCGTCCGTGGCGAAACTGGCGGCGCTCGACGCGCCGCCGGGCAGCAGGCCAAGCGGCCCCGGGCGGCGGTCCAGCACGCCGATCCAGCCGTCCCGGCCGGCCGCGACGACGGTGAACAGGTCGCCGACAGCGGCGGCGCTCGCCGCTCCGCCGCGGGGCCGTTCCATTCCCCGGCTCGTGGCCGCGTCGCCCCCGGTGCCCAGCGGGACCAGCGCGGTGCCTCCGTCGCCCGCGATGACGACGCTTCCGTTGTGTTCGATCATGGCCTTCGGGGGATCGGCCAGTCCGCCCACGGGGTAGTCGAGCGGGCGCCCACGCTGTCGGTCCCAGGCGAACACCCCGCGCGGGGTGGCGAGCACCACGAGCGCGTCGTTGGCCCCGACGGCGAAGGCCTGTCCCGGGATGTCCTCGTCCTTGATCTCGGACGTGACCTTGTGGGTGTCCAGGCCGACGGAGACCACCTGGTTGTCGTCGAGGAGGAGGACTGCCCGCTCCTCGCCCGGCAGTTGGCCGGAGGCCCACGGGGCCCGCGCAACCGCGGCGTCGAGGATCCGCCAACGGGCCTGCGGGGCGCCCCCGGGGCCGACGCGTCGGCAGTCGGACTCCTCTCGCGTGAGCACGTCGAACTGGGCGATGGTGCCGTCGTTGCGCACCTCGATCAGTCGGCTCCCGGGCTCGGTGAACGCGGTCGCCACCCGGTGCGTGCCCGGGGCCGCGCAGCTCGGCTCCGGCAGGGTTCCGAGGGGAGCGGGCACGGGGCCCTGCGCCGAGTAGAGGTGGATCCCGTCCTCGGCCTCGGCGGCGAGCAGCCCGGCGGGCGCGCTGTACACCAGGCCGCCGACTTCGGCCGGGATCCTGCCCAGAGCCTTTCCGGTCCGGAGGTCCCACGCCTTGAGGTAGGGGTCGTCCCCGGTGGTGTACACCCGGTTCCGTTCGTCGTCGACGGCGATGCTGTCGACGGCGCCGGGGCTCGCCTTCCAGGCGATGCGCAGACCGGAGTTGGTCTCCAGGACGTCCCGCATGGCCTGCTCGGCGTTGGGAGTGTCGGAGTCGATCCGCTTCCCGGCCAGTGCGAGGAGTCCCGCCAGCCTGGGCTCGGTGGCGCGCCGAGTCAGGGCCTCGGTGACGAGGTCGGCGGCCAGCGCCCGGCGCGCTCGCTCCTCGCCGCGGTCCCAGAGCGCGTACCCCGCCGCACCGCCGATCATGACCAGGGCGATGAGGATGCCGATGACGGATGCCCCGGACCGCACGAGGGCGTGCATGTCCACGGTACGGGCGGCCTTCGCGGCGTCGGGGACGGTCTCGACGCCCTGCAGCCGGGCTGCCCGGTCGTCCTTCCACACCTCCCGGGCCTTCGGCAGGTCGTCCTCGGGGAGGATGACGGTCTGCCCGTTGTCGGCGGCGCGGAGTTTCTTGTCGTAGCCGCCGACGCTGGTCAGCCGGCCCTCGGCGGTGCCGTCGAGCGCGCCGACCAGCGCGGTCCGCGGGTTGAGCCTCCGGACGGTCACGAAACTCCGTAAGCGGCCCTTGCTCTGCCGCCGGACCTCGTCCAGGAGAACGGCGAAGGCGCAGCCAAGCGAGGGATCGGCGGCCATCGCGGTGACGCCCTCGTCGTCGGTGAGCGACCAGAGGACGGTTCCGCCGGTTCCATCGCCCGCTGCCGTCCAGGCGTTCCGCAGGGAGTCGTGGAACTTCTCGTCGGCGCGGAAACCCGACATGGTGCGGGGGTCGGGGACGAGCGCGGGCGGTCCCTCAGGTAACACCGCCACGCTCAGCGTGCCGCGCACCCCGATGTTCCCGCCGTCGAAGAGCACGCTCGCCGACGCCACGGGCTCCGGTTCGGGCAGGGCTCCGTCGAGTGTCAGCAGCCAGAGCAGGAGAGGCAGCGCCAGGTCCCGGTCCTCCGCGCCGAGCCCCTCGACCAGGCGCCGGATCCGTGCCTGGTGCCCGACCGCCGCGCGCGGGGCGGGGCCGGACAGGAAGAGGTCGAGCAGGCCGGACGCCGGGCCGTCGGCGGAGGGTAACTGCGCCCAGGAGTGCCGCAGCCAGCGCGCACCGGTGGCGAGCTCCTGCGAGGCACGGTCGGCATCGTCGACCATGGCAAGACCCATCGCGGCGGAGGCCCGCAGCGCCTGGGAGACGCCCGGTTCCGACTCTCTCGCCGGGCGGTACGGCGGATCGTCCGCCAGAGCGAGGACACAGGTCCGCGCCGCTGCTCGGGGCGTGAGGAGCGCGTGCAGCTGCGTCCTTCCGTCCCGAAGGACACGGAGGGAGGCCACGTCCTCGGCGGCCACCCGCGCACGCAGGTACCCGAGCGCGGGTTGTGCGGCCGAGAGGAGCGTCTGCCGGGCGACGGCCCGGTCAGGGCCCATCGACAGCCTCGGCCCGCTGACCAGGGCGCCGACGTCCAGTGGTGCGGGCAGCCCGTCAGCCATCGCCATTCCCCCTCGTGCACGACCCGCGGAGTGGTGCCACCACTGGTCCGGGAGGACATAGTGACACCGGGAACGCCCTCGCACAGGGGAGTTGACGTACTACGGAGACACTTCGAAGGGGTCGACTGTTCAGGAGTCGAACGCGTGCGCCAGTCAGTGGTCGCGGAGGACTGTCAGCTTCTGGAACGGCCGCGTCGGCGGGGCGGCACCTCGCGGGGCCGGTGTGCGTGGAGTGTGCCCCTCGCCGGCAACGCAGGGCCGCCGATCCGACGGGTGGCGGGTGAGGAGTGGGACGGCGGGCGACGGGTCACAGCCCGTTTGCGTGGAGGTGGAGCGAGTGGGGCTTGCCGGGACAGGGGGTCGTACACACGTGCGTACACACGCAGGGCCGCCCCGGTCCAGTCGCCGCCCTGAAGCGCTATGTCCCTCTTGTGTGGATATTCTATCCGGTGTGATCGAGTCTGGACGGCTGTGGCTTCACCGCCGCTACAGCCCGGGCCTGCTTGTACGGCTATCGCCGGTCATTCTGACCGTCGTGATCGCCGCACTGGCCTACACCACTCCGCCGGAGCTGGCTTTCAGCCGGTTGCTGCCTGCCGCCCCGGCTCTGGCCGCCGCCATGTGGCCGGTCCTGCCCACCATCCTGCTCGGCACGGTCTGCCTCTTCCTGATGATCGGCCTCAGCCTCGTCTTCCCCGACCTCGGAACGTGGTGGACGGTCGCGGGGATCATCGCGGTCACCGTGGCCGCGGCGTACGGAAGCCATGTCCGGCTCCAGCGGGAGCGCACGCTCCTGCAGGTACGGCTCGTCGCCGATGCGGCGCAGCAGGTGGTGCTGAGCCCGATGCCACGCCGCTTCGGAGACATCGAGATCGAGTCGCTGTACCTCGCGGCCGCGGCGGAGGCGCGCATCGGCGGGGACTTCTACGAGGCGATCGACACGCCGTTCGGCGTCAGGCTGCTCATCGGCGACGTACGGGGCAAGGGACTGCCGGCAGTGGGAGCGGCCGCGGCCATCGTCAACGCCTTCCGCGAGGCCGCCTACAGCGAGACCGACATGGTCGAGGTCGCCCGCAGGCTCGACGCCAGCTGCATCCGGTACAACGGTGCCTTTCCTCCCGAGGGAACGATGGAGCGCTTCGCCACCGCGCTGCTCGTCGAGATCCCGAACGAAGGCGGGCGGATCGACGTCCTCAACTGCGGACACCCGCCCCCGCTGATCCTGAACCGCACGACACTCCGCGTCCTCGAGTCGCAGTCCCCCTCGCCGTTGCTCAGCCTTGCCGACCTGCTGGGTGATCACTACAGCGTCGACAGCTGTGCCTTCGCCCCCGGCGACCTGCTGCTCCTCTACACCGACGGGATCGCCGAGGCCCGCGACCGCAGCGGCGAGTTCTTCCCGCTGGCAGCCTGGATGCGGCGGCAGCCCCCGACACCACCCCGCGAACTGCTCACGGCGCTGCACCGCGATCTCCTCCACTACACCAAAGGGCGCCTCGACGACGACATCGCCGCCCTCGCCGTACACCTGGAGCCGCCTGGAGCCGCCTGGTCCCAGTGAGGTGGTGGGCATCGGCGGAGTGGCCGTCGCATCCGACATGCAGAGCCGGGGCCTGAGGCCGAAATCGCCGCCGTCACCGACGCGGGCCCGACTGGCTCGCCCTGCGGCTCGACCGAGGACCGCCCGGGCCTCCGGCGTCCGGCTGCTCCACGGTCGCCGGGGGCCCGGACCGCGCGTCCTGGGCCGTCGGGCGGCCCAGGTACCAGACGGGTCCGGGGTCGGGTACGTCCAGCTGCTCGAACCCCAGGCGGTCGTAGAACGCCCGGGCCGGTGTGTTCGCCCGCACCATGCACAGGTGCACGGCGGGCACGCCGTGCACGTGCAGCGCCGCGAGCAGAGTGGCGATGAGGGCGCGCCCGTACCCCCGCCCCTGCCAGGAGGGAAGGAGGTCGATGTGCAGGTGCGCGGGATGTCCGGCCAACTCGTCGCGGACCATGCGCTCCGGTGTGTGGAGCAGGAACGCCATCGACTCGGCGGGCGTGACGGCCGCACCGACGGGCGCCGGGAACCGCTCCGCCGCCCGGGGAAGCCACTCCTCACGGAACCGGGCGGCGAAGCCCGCGGTGTCCGGCACCCCGAGGACATAGCCGACGGCCTGCCCGGCGCCGTCGTCCAGAACGAACGCGAAGTCGGGCTCGAGCTCCACGTACGGATAGGCGAAGATCACGGGCATCAGCTCGGGATCGGGGTAGAGGGCGGAGGAGTCACCGCCCTCGTGGGCCGTCTTGACACAGATGTCCGCGAGTTCGGCGCGGTCCGAGGTCCGGTAGCGGCGGGTGAACGGTGCTGTCGTCATGTGGCCGACGATCCCAGAATGGGAGCGCTCCCGCACGGGATGTGCGCCCGGCGAACGGTTCCGGGCCACCGGGGTGGATGTCGGACGAGGACCTCACGATCGATTCCGGCGGCCTTGCATCGGTTCCACCGCTGAGGACTTGTCAGATCGGTCATGGGTGTCGGCAGTGAACGGAGGCCGACGTCAAGGGTGTGTACCGGCCGCTCACCGTGGCGCGTTCAGCAGGGCGAGCTGATCGGCGGCACTCCTCTCGATGGCGCTCGCCAGCTCCATCGCAGCCTTGGACCAGCCCGAAGCGCGTTCGCCGGTGCAGAGCGTCCGGGTCTGGGCGAGATGGGCGCGCATGCTGTCGGTGAAGAGCCGGTCGAGCTCCTTGCCGGTCGTCGTGGTCGCCCTGTCGAGGACGTCGAGGGAGACCATTCCCGGCATGCTGTGCCCCTCGTGAGGGCGGGTGTCCGGGACCCCTGACACCTTCAGGAGCGCGCGCAGGCGTGAGAGTTCGTCCTTGAGCCCGGCTTCCGACGCGGACGCGATCTCGGCCAGGGCCGGGTCGGCGGTTCGTGACGACGCGAGGGCCGTCAGCTGCTCGGCTCGCTCGTCCATGGGGATCATCAGCTGGATCCAGGCGGTGTCGGTGGCGTTGAACATTGCTGTGCGGGGTGGGCCGACCGCCGGCTGCTGGGTGCAGCCGACGGCCGGCAGTGCCGCGAGCAGTGCCGCCGCCGTCCGCAGGATCAGAACGTGCCGGCGGAGTTGCACTTGGCGCTCTGCACGACGCAGTCCTTCACTCGCTGTCCCAGGGCCGCGTTGTCCCAGGCGTTGAAGAAGTCGCCGTGGATGGAGGACGCGAGGCCCGAGGACAAGGAGAACCCGGCCGGGCTGCCACCGGTCGGGTAGCCGATGACGAAGGAGACGGAGGGAATCGCGACGGGGTGGTCGCCACCGCACTTGCCGTTGTGGGTGAAGGCGACATGCGACTTGTGGTCCGGACTGTCGAGGTGCTTGCCGTCCCAGCAGTCGGGGAAGAGCAGTTGATACACGAGCTTGGCGGTCGGGGCGCACACGGGCCAGTTGCCGTCGGCGCTGCGGCCGATCTCGCCGCCCTCTCCGGCGCAGTAGAACTGGTTGGCCGAGCCCGCCGGAGTGGGCACCTGAGACTTGGCGTTGCCCGCGATCATGCGGAAGCCCTGGGGGAAGGGCACCGTCGCCGAGGGGTCGAGGAGCCTCGACCCGTAGTAGACGATGACGCCGTCGGGTTCGACGGCCTTGCCTCCTTCGTAGAGGGTCGGGATCCAGTAGGCGGACAGGTCCTCGGCCGGGGTGCAGCTCGTGCCGGTGTGGGCCCGCAGGCTCTGCGCCGTGGTGAAAGCGTCGGTGCTCTTGTTGCCGAAGAAGCTGTGCATGTGGGAGGCGCCCGGCAGGCCCGGAACGACGATCGGGTCGTCAGGCTTGGAGTGGCTGTAGGTGCACGTGGCGTTGAACTCGGGCACACGGACCGAGTCGGCCGGCACCGCTGCCGGTGTCATCGCCCGGAACTGCGCGAGTTGCGCGTTCCACGCGCCCTGGTCGACGGCGACCCAACCGGGCGTTTCGCCACCGCCACCGCCGCCGAAGGAGAGCCAGTTGAGATTGACGAAGTCGCCGGGCGTGGCGCTGCGCAGTACGGCGAACACGGTCTGCGGTCCGGTGGGGTGCGTGGCGACGTCGGCGGCCGAGGTCGCCCACGTCTGCCAGCCGCCGGTGGGGGAGACGGAGACGGTGGCGAGCACCGGTCCGGTCAGCGATCCGGTACGCAGCTCCACGGAGCCGGAGCCGGTGGCGGAGGCGACCCGGGCCGAGACCGTCAGGGGGCCGGCGGCGCCGAGGTCGACGCCGTCGAAACGCATCCAGTCGCCGTCGGCGAGGTAGGCGGCGTTCTGCCCGCCGCCGGTGTCCGCGGTCACCTCCAGGCCGACACCTGACTGGGCGGCGTACGACTCGGCCTGGACGACGACCGTCGCGGCCCAGGCGGGCCTGGTGGTGAGGGTGATGCTGAGGGCGGCGGCCAGGACGACCGCCAGCGCCCCCGCCAGGAGGGTGTAGAGGGGGACGGGATGTCTGCGCATGTCACTTCCTTACGGACGTGGGGTGCGGGGCGGAGGGGTCGGCTACTGGTAGACGCGCACGTAGTCGACGAGCATCTTCGACGGGAACGGCGTCGTGGCGTCGGTCGGGCCGGGCCAGTCGCCGCCGACCGCGAGGTTCAGGATCATGTAGTGCGGGTGGTCGAAGATCCACGGACCGCGGCTCTGCTCGATCTGTTCCTTGTCGAGCGTGAGGACGGTCCGCCCGTCGAGGCTGTAGACGATCCCCTTGCTGCTCCAGTCCGCCGTCCACGTGTGGAAGTCGTCGGAGAAGTCCGCGTCCTGGGGCAGCCGGTACGGCGCGCCGATCCCGCCGCCGCCGTTGTAGGCGGGGGCGTGGACGGTGGAGTAGGCCGTCTTCACGTCCTTGCCGAGGATCTCCAAGATGTCGATCTCCCCGTTGTACGGCCACGGCCGACCCGTCAGGAAGTCGCCGCCCATCATCCAGAAGGCGGGCCACAGTCCGTTGCCCTTGGGCACCTTGACGCGGGCCTCGACCCGTCCGTAGGTGAACTGGAAGGTGGCGCCCGTGTTCATCCGGGCCGAGGTGTACTGGCAGGTGGTGCTGCCGGTCAGCGGGTCGGGCGGGCACCCCTGGCCCGGGGTCGCCTCCTTGCGCGCCTCCATGACGAGGTGGCCGGCTCCGTCCAGGGCGGCGTTGCGGTGGTCGGTGTAGTACTGCAGTTCGGCGTTCTGGCCGGTGCCCGGGTCTGCCCGCCACTTCGCGGGGTCGGGCCGGGCGCCGACGGCGCCGTCGAACTCGTCGCTCCACACGAGCCGCGGCGGGTTCGCGGGATCGGCCGGGAGCGGCGGGGCGGGGATGGGCGCGCCACCGGTGCCGTACACCTGGAACTCCCACAGGGAGTAGCCGTAGGCGGTGGCGCGTTCGGTCCCGTACATCCGGACGTGGCGACCGGTGCCGGAGACGGACAGGGTCTGCTTGAAGCCGGTGCCCGTGGTGGTCGAGTAGATCGGGGTCCAGTCGGTCCCGTTCGGGGAGACCTGGATCTGGAAGGACTTGGCGTATGCCGGGTCCCACTGGAGGACGACCTTGTGGATCTGGGCGGTGGCGCCCAGGTCCACGGAGATCCAGCCGGGGTCGCTCCAGCCCGTGGTCGGGCTGGTGGCCCAGCGGGAGGCGGGGTCGCGGTCGAACGCCCGGGCCGGTGTGCACTCCCAGCAGTTGGAGTCGGCCTGGGAGGAGGAGGCCGCGCCCGGCCGGCCGTACGACAGGAGGGTGTCCCCGCCGCCGGGTGGGTCGCCTTCGGCGGTCCGCACGGTGAAGGACCACAGCGAGTAGCCGTAGGCGGTGCCGCGCTGGGTCGCGGCGAGCCGGACGTAGCGGCCGGTTCCCGCGACGGTCAGATCCTGGGTGCCGCCGGTACCGGTGGTCGTCTCGTGGACCGTGGTCCAGGTGGCGGCGTCGTTCGACACCTGGATCCGAAAGGCCTTGCCGTACGCGGCCTCCCAGGCCAGCCCCACGCCGCAGACGTTCTTCGCGGAGCCGAGGTCGATCTGGATCCACTGGGGGTCGGAGAACTCGCTGGACCAGCGGGTGCGGGGATCGCCGTCGACGGCGTTCTGCGCACCGAACGGGCCCTCGGTGCTGGACGCGGTGGCGGGTCTGCCGCGCGCGGCGTCCGCGCTGCCGCAGACGGCGGCGGCCTGGGCGGGTGGGTCGGGAAGTGCGGTGAAGCTGAGCAGGGTGGCCGCGACGGCGACGAATAAACCGAGGCGGCGGAACAGTGGACGCACAGCGGCTCCTCAGGAGGGGGGAAGTCGGGGGAGCGCTCCCTGAGGGGTGAGAATGGGCCGGTCCGCAACGGCTGTCAAGGGCTTCGTTCACACGCTGGAAACGGCGCGAACTCCGCCGCGTCGCACGATGGAACGGTTTCTCGACGGCCCGTCATGCGACTTCCTGGCGGTCCGGAACGGGCCCTGCCAGGGCAAAGAACTCCGTTGCGTCCAGCGGTCGATCACCCAGCCCCCGCGCAACAGCCCTCCTCCGTGTGGGCGTTGACATGGGTGTCGCTCGGACGCCATCCTCATCAGAAAACGCTCCCCGAAAGACCCTGGGCACCGCCGACCGAAACGGACTGGGATGAAACGACCCACGCTGGAAGTGGTCGCCGCGCGCGCGGGGGTGTCCAAGTCGAGCGTCTCCCGCGTCGTCAACGGCGAGGCGACAGTGGCGCCGGAGATCCGCGACGTCGTCATGCGGGCCGTGCGCGAACTCGGATACGTGCCCAACGCCGCCGCCCGGAACCTGGTGACGCGCAGGACCGACGCCGTGGCCGTGGTCGTCTCCGACCCCCCGCAGGGCGTCGTCTCCGACGATCCCCTGTTCGCCACCGTCGTGCGCGCCGTGAGCCGGGAACTGGAGGCCGCGGGCAAACAGGTCGTACTGATGCTGGCCGAGTCCGACCGCAGCCGGGCCAGAGTCGAGCACTACGTCGCCGGGGGGCACGTGGACGGCGTCATGCTGATCGCCCTGCACGGCACCGACCCGCTGCCGGCGGCATTGGCCAGGACGGGCCTGCCCACGGCCTCGTTCAACCGCACCAACGCACCGGACGTCCCGTACGTGGGCCTGGACAACGCGAGCGGCGCGGCCCTGGCCGTCCGGCACCTGCTGGAGCGGGGCCGACGCCGCATCGCCGTCATCACCGGACCGCTGGAGCTCTACGAGTCCCGGGAGCGCCTCGACGGCTACCGGGACGCGCTGCGCGACACCGGGCGCCGGTCGATCGTCGCGCTGGGCGACTTCACCAGGGCCTCCGGGGCCGAGGCCATGCGCCAACTCCTCGACGACGACCCCGCGTTGGACGCCGTCTTCGCGAGCAACGACTTGATGGCGATCGGGGCCCTGCGCACCCTGCGGGAGGCAGGCCGCCGGGTCCCCGAGGACGTCGCCGTCGTCGGCTTCGACGACATCGAAGCCGCTTCGTACACCACTCCGGCACTCACCTCCGTACGCAGCCCCATGGCTGACCAGGCCAGAGCGACGGTCCGGCTCCTGCTGGGACTGATCGAAGGCGGTCCCAGGGAACCCGTGATCATGCCGAACGAGCTGGTGGTGCGCGAGTCGACCTGACCAGTTGCTGCGAACGACCGAAGGCCGGAAGGCCCCCCTGGTACCGCGTCACACGCCAGGCGTCGTCTCACAGGGCGGGGCTGCCGTCGACGGGGTGGCGACATGGTTCAGGCAGTGGTCGAGGAGATCGTTCATATGGCGCACGGGGAGGGACGGGTTGGCCGCCGCGCGCTGCGCCGTGCGTGGGGCGGTGAGGAGGGTTTCCAGGGTCTCCGGTGGCAGGTCGGGGTTGGCGGGGTCCGGCGTGCCCTCTGATGATCAGTCGGTGACGACGACGTCCTTGGCCTGCGGGGCCTTTGCCTCGACGGGCCTGTTGTAGCGCGAGTAAGTGGTCGTCCCCGGCATCTCGCCGCGCGTGTTGACGATTTTCAGGAGATACGGGGGGCCCTCCGCGGCGATGTAGACGGTGGTCGTCTCGCCGTCGCTGCCGACCGGTTTCGCCAGCTTCAGCGCCTTTTGCCCGTCGATGGTGGTCGCCTCGGCCTTCGCGGAGGCGTCGTCCCAGCCGTTCTCCAAACCGGTGGGGGTTCTCTCCTCGCCGGGGGTTCTCTTCCCTCCGCAGAGCGCCAGTTCGTCCGGGGCGTCGGGGCCGTCGAGGGGCGGCTTCGTCCAGCGGCCCCTGAGGTCCTCGATCAGGGCCTCCAGGTCCTTCGGGCTACGGTGTCGCTCCTGCATGCGCAGGAGCGCCTCGTCCCGGCGCAGGTACACGTCCTTGTTGTCGATCATGATCATTTCGGCCGTGCCCGCTGGGCCGTAGGACATCGTGGCGGTGCAGTTCCCCCGGCTGTCGTGGGAGAGGTGGCCCTTCATCGGTGTTCCCCAAGAGAGTGCGTCGGTGTGAACGGTCACGGACTTCGCCGACTCCGTCGCCCTGATCGCCCTGCCGAGAATCTCGGCTTGGGGCAGGTCGCCCAGGTGCGGACTGCAGGCGGTGGCGGAGAGAGTGACGGCCACGCAGACCAGGGTGGCGGCGGGGCGGCGGAGTACGACGGGCATGGTGTCAGTGTCTCCGAGGGGGATGAACGGAGGAAGGGGCCCCGTAGGGACAAGGCAGTTGCCTTGACGGCCGGGTCGCTGAGCGCCCGGACACAGGTCGATCACCGACCTGACCCTCGGCTCCCTCCGCGTCCGGGGCCGGCAGCGGGGCCCGTACGTCCCCGCGAAAACCTGTGGAACGGCGGCACCGTGCGCCCGTACCGTGCTGCCGAGCCACGTCGTCGAGCCAAGGGCAGGCCGTTGTACACCGTCTGAGACCCCCCGAGCGCTGAATCGTCGCGCGTCGCGCCCTGCGCGCCGCGCTCCTTCTTGCTGCGGATTTCCAACTGATACCGGTGTACTCCTGTGCTCAACAGCTGGGTGGTCATGCCCACCTGCCTTCCTGCAGTCCTCCGCCGTTGCCACACCTGCGGATCCGAACGCTTCCGGGCGAACGGCAAGTTCCGCGTCAACGCGAACCACAAGCTCCTCGACGCCTGGCTCCTCGTGCTCTGCACCTCCTGCGGGGAGACGGCGAAGCTCACGGTCCTGGAGCGGGCGAACGTCCGCTCCGTACGACCTGAGCTGCTCGACCGGATGCACGACAACGACCTGCGTCTGGCAGCCGAGTTGCTCCAGGATCCGGGCCTACGGCGCCGCAACCACGTCGCACTCGACTGGGACGGTGCCTGGCGCCTCGACACCGGCGGATCGGATCACCTGGTCGGCGAGGCCGTCGACGTCTCGGTCCGCTTCGCCGCCCGGATTCCCGTACGGCCGGTCCGGCTGATCGCCGAAGGCTTCGGTATGTCACGGGCCGAGGTCAAGAGACTGATCGCGGAGGACAGGATCGTCTCGGCGGCCCGGCTGAGCGGCCGGCTCTCCGGCGACTTCACCTTCCTGCTCAAGCGCTGAGCCCTCCAGGGGACCAGGGTCTGTCCGGCAGCATCCGCCGCCGGACAGACCCTAGGGGGTGTCTTGTCGATCAGGCCGGGCTCGCGGCGTCTGGCACCGCGCCTCGCCGCGTTGTCGTCGGTCGGCATGGCTCCGCCATGCCTCCCTCCTCCGCCTTGCGATGCACGGCACCAGACGCCGCTCCCTGATCCGGCCTGATCGACAAGACACCCCCTAGTCCTGCCAGTAGAAAAGCAGCGCGTCGACCGTGAGGGAGTTCCGTCCGCCGAAGTAGTAGACACAGAGGTCCGTGACCCGGATCGCGCCCGTCTCCCCGTCGATCCAGCGGAAGCCCGCTGCTTCGAGCGCACGGCAGGCGGTGTCGGGAGCGTCCTCCTCGGCGGTCGCGAACGGGCCGAGGGTGCTGATCAGCAGCCGCTCCCCGCCGACCTCGATCACGTAATACGTCCCGTCCCCCTGCTGGTTGTCCTCACCGCAGGAGACCGGGGGCTTCGGCTCCAGGCCGGCCGCCGTGAGGGCGGCCGTCGCCCGGCGGAGCAGGTCCTCCACGTCGGGGCGGGCGGGCGGCTCGGCGCACACGGCCTCGATGCGCCACCGGGGGTCGCTCGTGCGCTGACAACAGAGACCGTACTCGTGCACGATCGCACGGCGGAGTTCCTCGTCCAGGCCCTCGACCTCGACCCTGGGGCGTCCCAGACGTTCGTAGACCACCCGGGCCTCGGCCCTGTCCTCGGTGAGGCCGTACAGCGCGTACGCAGCCCAGACCTTCGCCTCCGTCGTCGGCGCCTCGTCGAGGTAGGCGCGGAGACGGTCCGCGCCGGTCGCGAGCGACTGCGCGGCGTACGCGACCCGCCGGTCCGGGTCCGCGAGCGCGTAGGTCACGTCCTTGTCGGCGCGGTACCGCATCCAGACGCGGAACTCCCGGTCCTCGGGGCGCTCCTCGCCGAGTTGCGCCAGGATCGCGTCCGCTCCGTACCGGTCCACGAGCCCGTCCAGACCGGCATCGCCCGCGTCGCGGTCTCGCCGCCCCGGCGAGGCGGCGAGGGTCGCCAGTTCGCGCGCGGCCGAGCGGTCGCCGAGCAGGCCCCGCGCCTTCAGGAAGGCCGCGCCCATGCCGTACGAGGTGTCGGACGTGCGGTCCTCGTGCCGCAGCCAGGGCAGCAGCTCCGTCCGGTCGGCGAGCAGGTCGAGGAGGGCTCGGCGCACCTCGGGGGTGTCCCCGGGGTCCTGGACGCGCGCGATCAGCCCGGGGACGTACCGCTCGGGGACCCGGCCGGTCAGCGCGATCACGCACGGCCTACGGCGCCACCACGGGTGCCCGGGGTCCGCCACGTAGCGGGCAAGTTCCTCCGCGCCGACCTCCCGCAGGCCTTCGGTGTCGTCGAATCCGGCCTGAGGGATCAGAGCCTCGATGCTTCGCATCCGGGGATGCTACTGCCCCGTCAACGCGCTGAGCAGGCGGATTTCACGCACGCGCGCACGGTCTGCCCGATGGGGACACCATGGACTTATGACGCTGCCTACGCTGCCCGGCGAGCGTGGCCTCGCCGTCGTCGAGGCGCCGTCCGTGCTCGGATTGCGGCCGTCCGGGGTCCAGGAGCTACCGGAGGCCGTGCTCGGCGGAGTGGCGCGGGTCGCGCGGGTCGAACCACCCGCGTACGACCCGGTGAGGGACGTCGAGACCGGGGTGCTCAACCCGGATGGCATCGCGCGGTACTCGGCAGAGCTGGCGGACGTCGTCGGCGAGGTGCTCGACTCCGGGCGCTTTCCCGTCGTGCTGGGCGGCGACTGCAGCATTCTGCTCGGGAACCTGCTCGCTCTGCGGCGCAGGGGGCGGTACGGGCTGCTGTTCCTCGACGGACACACGGACTTCTACCAGCCGTCCGCCGAGCCCACCGGCGAGGTCGCGTCGATGGAACTCGCCTTGGCCACCGGACGTGGGCCCCGGCCGCTCGCCGACCTGGAGGGCCGGGGGCCGCTCGTGCAGGACGAGGACGTCGTCGCGTTCGGGTTCCGTGACGCCGACGAGTCCGCCGCGGCGGGGAGCCGGCCGCTCCCGCCGCGGCTGTACGCCCTCGCCCTCGACGACGTGCGCGCGGCCGGCGCGGCCGCGGCCGCGCGCGGCGCCGTCACCCGGATCGCCGAGTGGGAGGGGTACTGGGTCCACCTCGACGTCGACGTCCTGGACGACGCGATCATGCCCGCCGTCGACTACCGACAGCCCGGCGGGCTG
Organism: Streptomyces sp. NBC_00572; assembly: GCF_026341815.1. Classification (GTDB taxonomy): domain Bacteria; phylum Actinomycetota; class Actinomycetes; order Streptomycetales; family Streptomycetaceae; genus Streptomyces. The sequence continues at coordinate 118,245 of NZ_JAPENX010000002.1, read as the reverse complement.
AGCTGGGCCGAACTGGAGGACGTGCTGAGGACGGCCCTGGGTCACGAGCGTGCCGTCGGGTTCGACGTCACGATCTTCAACCCGCGGCTCGACCCCGGCGGGACGATCGCCGACCGCCTGACCGACTGCCTGCGGCGGGCCCTGGCGGTCGAGGGCCCGCCGGTCTAGCGCTCTGGCGGTCTGGAGCCCTGCCGGCCCGGGGCCATGGGCGACTGGCGACTGCAGGAGCCGGCCGCCGGTTTCACTCGGCTGCGCCGCACTGCTGCGCCGCCTCGGCTGAGCGGCGAGCGTATCTGCTTCAGCACCGGAGGCGCTCCGAGCGGACAGGTTCGAGCATGGCGCGGCGACCCGGCCGCCGTCAGCGCCGTCCTCCCCGCCTGCGTCGTATCCAGATCCCGGCGGCGGCTCCGGCGAGTGAGGCGACCGCGAGCCCGACCGTGGTCAGCCAGGGACCCCAGGTCTGGTCGTCCACGTCTTCGGCCGCGGAGCGAGACGTCGACGTGGACCGGGAAGCCTCGGGAGCCGACGGCGTCTCCTGCGTCCCCGGAGGAGTGTGGGTGGATGGGGTGGCTGCGGTCCCGCCCGGAACCGACGAGACACCGGGCGATGAGGGGACCGCCGCAACCGTCAACTGCCGCTCGGCGTGCCCCAGTGCGGGCTGTCCGGCTGCCACCGTGACCTTCCAGATGCCGGTCGGCAGGGCTTCGGTGGTGGTCCAGTCGGTCGGGCGGGCGCCGCGGACGAGTTTCCAAGGGCCCGCCGTATGGCGGCCGTCCGCGCTGACAGCGCTGACCAGGGCGGCGACCTGCTCGTCGACGGCGTCGCCGTCGTTCTCCCAGGTCACCTTGGTCAGGACGTGGCCGTCCCGGTGACCGGTGATGACCACGTCCAGGTTGTCGCCGTGTGCGGCGGCGGGCTGCGGCACGGCGAGGCCGAGGCCGAGGCCGAGCGCTGCGGTGACGACGCGTGCGGTTCGGGTGGCGGTGTGCATGGCGGTGCTCCGGTCCGGTGCTGGAGGGAAGGCGTGGGTTGCGGGGCGTGGGCTTGCGCCGCTGGGGCTGACGAAGCGTGGCGCCCGCGAGGCGCGGGGGCTCGCGAGGGCGAGCCGCCGATCGGCGGCCCGCCCTCGCGAGCGACGCGGATGCGACCTTCGGGCCGGCTCAGCCGGCCGGGCGGGCCGTCCAGATCTGTGCCTGTCGTCCGTCCACGCGCTGGAGGTCGAGCAGCCAGGACCCGTAGTACGGGCGGCTGCTGACGGTCAGGGCGTAGGACCCGCTCCGGTCGGTGAGCGTGACGGCGCCGTTCGCGACCGTCATCCGCCACTGCTGGGCAGAGGAACCGGCGGCACAGGGCTGCTGGGCCACCCACATGCCGGGGGCGGGCGTGCCGCCGGGCTGCAGGCACTTGGCGGAGGCCGCCGACCGGACGCGTACGAGACCACTTCCCGCGTCGTCGAAGTACCACTGCTGCTGCTCGTACCCGTTGCTCTGAGCACCGACCAGGACCGTGCCGTCGGCGCTCCGGCCGCCCCACAGCTGGGCGCTCAGCCCGGTGCTGCCGTTGGAGAGCAGATAGCGGGTGCCGGGGGTGGTGGTGCCGCCCGCTCCGGCGGTACGGAAGCTCGTCGCGCGGCCCGGTCCGCTGTCACGGCCCTGGCCGTCGCGGACGGAGACGGCGGCGGTGTGCGAGGTGCCCGGCCGCAGGTTGTAGATCCGCAGCGCGGTGCCCTGGACCCAGGTCAGGTGCCTGCCGTCGAGGAGTACCTGGTACCAGGACGCTCCGCTGACCCGCGGCCAGCTCACCACGACGGAGTCCGCCTGGATCTGGCCGACCGTCACGTCCGGTCCGGCGCCCGGCCGCGGCCCGGTCGGCGTGGGTGTGGGCGTGCGGGTGGGGGTAGGGGTGGATGTCGGGCTGGGTGTGGGATTCGGTGTCGGGTCCGGCCCGGTTCCGCCGCCCTTGGTCCGCATGAGGAACTGGTTGTCGGCGATGTTCCAGTGCGTGGCGAGATAGCTGCCGGCCCGCGGGCTGGTGTGGAAGTAGTCGTCGTGATTGCAGTCGAGGATGTTCTCGGAGGCCCGGTTGGTGCAGACGTTACGCATCTGCGGGTAGTACGGGCTGTCCGAGTAGCACATCACGTCCCACTCGTCCGTACAGTGGGCACCCCGGCTGGTGTTGGGCGCGCTGTTGTTGACCGCGCCCAGATTGTGGCCGAGTTCGTGGGCCGCGGTGTGGCCACCCCAGCAGCCGCTGTCCGTACGCCCGTACGAGGGGCCGAAGTTGCTCAGGTTGGACTGGCCCGGCCGCTCGTCCCCGGCGAAGGTGCCGATGCCGCAGTACACCTGGGCTTCGGCGAAGATCATGTACTTGCGGTCGCGTCGGTCGAGGCCCTTGGCGGCGAGCGCGCGGTTGGTGGCGCTGAACTCGGCCAGTGCGGAGTCGGGGAGTTCGATGTTGAGGACGGTGGGCGTGCAGTCCGCGGCAGCCACGTACCGGATGTGGCGGACGCCGCCGGTCTCTTCGGCGCTGACCGAGTAGATGAGGTCGGCGTCGGCGGCCCACTTGCGGAAGGAGGCGAGGTACTCGGAGTACCGGTCGCGTCCCGGGCCGTGGACGTAGACGACCTGGACCCGGTTGCCGGAGCTGCCGTCACTGTCGCACTGGACGGTCTGCCCGGCGGGCCCCGCGGCGGCCGTGGTGCTCCCGGTGGCGGCAGGAGCGGCGGCGGTGGAGGGGCTCGGCGACGCGCCGGCGGCCGGGGTACGCGGGCCCTGGGCGTCGACGGCGGGCGTGTCCCGCGAGGGTCCCTGGCTCTTACGGGGCGCGGGCTGCGGCGCGGCCGGCTTGGCGGGATCGGCCGCAGGTGTCACGGACTTGACCGCGGGGGGAGTGTCCTTCTTGATGTCGACGCCCTTGGGTGGCGCGTCGGGGCCGTGGGTGCACAAACCGGTGGCTGTGGCGTAGACGCCCGCGCAGCGGTCTCCCTCAGGGGCCACCTTGAGCCCGTCGTACACCATGCCCTTGGCCGGCTGGTTCGTCGGCTTCTTCTGGATCGGCTCGGGCTCCACGCTCCTGGCCGGCGCGGCGGCGGGAACGGGGGTGTCGGCGATCTCCGCGATGTCGGTGACGGGGGTCTCTAGGCGGGCGAGCGGAGCCTTGCCCGAGTCCGCGCGCCCCGCTCCGTAGGCGATCCCCCCGGCTATGACCGCCGCGATGGCCATCGCGGCGGTCACGCCTATGAAGGGTCTGCGAGGCCGTGCCCCGCGTGCCTGACTCTCCTTCGGCTTTCTATGTCTAGACATGCACACCTCAACTCTTTGGTCAGAAGACTGGGTGCGCGGAAGCCTGTCAGAACCTCCCGGTGAAGAATTCGGACAAAGGGGAGAGTGCTCAAAGAATCCATTCCGTTACCTACGCTTCCGTATCTGATGAACACTCAATTAACTTTAGAATAAGGGTAGTTGGCTTCGCTCGGGAGGCTTGGTCCAGGCCTTTCCGGTGATCACGTTATGTAATTGAAATAAACGCCGATGGTTATTGACGCGAATTCAGTGAAGGATTCACCTAATTTCTCACCTCGCGAATCCCTTCGATCACCACCCGTGATCACCTGGCCCACGCGGCTTTCGATCCTGCCCAGCTCCCGGCCCGGCCGACGACGAAGGCATCGACGTGGTGCGCCCGCAGGCGCGATGGGGGAGGCGGTGACGGTTGTTCACCTGACCCGGCTGCCGGAGCGCTTGCGACGACCGCGGCGGTAGCGGCGTGATGAGCCGGACGTGCGACAGGAACAGCGAGGACGCCCTTGGAGAGTGGGACGAGGTGGATGGAACGTGCCGCCGAACGGGGCCTTCTCGCGTGTCCCGTCATCACCGTTCACCAGGCAGGCGCGGGGGTGGGCAACCCTTGCTGCAGGCTCCTCGATTTGCTCGCCCGGTCGGGCGGCCGGCCGGGTGCCGTCTGATGGCTGCGGAGAGGGTGGAGGTGGGGGAGTGCCCAGGGGGCCGCTCTTGTCCCTGCGCGGGATCACCAAGCACTTCGGCGGGGTCGTCGCTCTCGACTCGGTCGATCTCCAGGTGGACCGGGGGCAGGTGCTCGGTCTGGTGGGTGACAGCGGAGCCGGCAAGAGCACACTGGTCAAGGCGGTTTCCGGGGTGGTCCCGCCGGATGGGGGGACCATCGAGTGGCAGGGCGTTCCCGTCGAGCTACGCCGGCCCGCCGATGCCCAACGGCTCGGCATCGCCACCGTCTACCAAGACCCGTCGCTGGTCGACCGCCTGGACGTGGTCGCCAACCTCTACCTCGGCCGCGAACTGCGCAGGTTCGGAGTTCTGCGGCAGATCGAGATAGAGAAGCGGTCCATTGCACTGTTCGAACGACTCGCCATCAGCCTTCCCGGTATCCGAACCCCCGTGAAGGCTCTCACCCTGAGCCAACGTCAAACGGTCGCCATCGCGCGGGCGCTGCTGGGCAGGCCTGAGCTGGTCGTTCTCGACGAGCCGACCGCCACGCTCACCGTGGAACAGACCTCGCGCATGCTTGACCTGATCCGCCGGCTGCGGGACCAGGGTCACGCGGTGATCATGGTCAGCCACAACCTCGACGACGTTCAAGCGGTCGCTGATCGCATCACCGTGCTCCGGCTGGGCTGCAACGGAGGCGAGTTCGAATCCCGGTACACCAGCCAAGAGCAGCTCGCGGGCGCCATCAGCGGCGGCCATCCGCTCGCGGTGACTCTCCAGCAGAGCCTGCTGCCGCGTGGGCTGCCGGCGCAGGACGCCGTCGAGGCCGCCCACCGGTACCTTCCCGCACATTCGGGGGTGGGCGGAGACTGGTTCGACGTGATCCCGCTGTCCGGTGCCCGCGTCGCACTCGTGGTCGGTGACGTCGTCGGACACGGCCTGCACGCCGCCGCCACCATGGGACGACTGCGCACCGCCGTGAACAACCTCGCCATGCTCGATCTGCCGCCTGACGAACTCCTCACCCACCTCGACGAGGTCGTTGCCCGCATCGACGATGAGCAGTCGGCCGGCGGCCGCGAGGACGCTGTCGTCGGCGCCACCTGCCTCTACGCGATCTACGACCCGGTCGCCTGCCGCTGCCAGCTTGCCCGCGCCGGGCACCTGCCGGCCATGCTGGTGAGCCCCGACGGCACCACGGACATCCCCGAAACGCCGGTCGGACCGCCTCTGGGTCTGCGCGGGCTGCCTTTCACCACGGTCGAGTTCGACGTCCCCGAGGGCAGTCAGCTGGTCTTCTACACCGACGGGTTGGTGGAGTCACGGACCCACGACATCGACGTGGGCCTGGAGCGGTTGCGCACACTCCTGTCCCACCCCGGGCGCAGTCCGGAGGAGACCTGCCAGGCCGTGCTCAGGGGGATGCTTCCGGCAGATTCGGCCGACGACGTTGCCCTGCTGGTCGCGCGTACCCGCGCGTTGCCCGGCGACAGGATCGCCGAGTGGAACGTCCCGCCCGACCCTTCGGCGGTGGCCGTCGGCCGGGCCGCTGCCACGGCCCAGCTGCGCCGCTGGGGTCTGGAGGAACTGGTCCTCGGTACGGAGCTGATCCTGAGTGAACTGGTCACCAATGCCATCCGGCATGGTGGCAGCCCGATCGGCGTGCGTCTGGTGTATGCGCGGACGCTGATCTGCCAGGTCGCCGACGCCAGCAGTACCTCGCCGCGACTGCGGCTGGCAGCGGAAACGGATGAGGGCGGGCGAGGTCTGTTCCTGGTCGGACAGATCGCCCAGCGGTGGGGGACGCGGTACACCGAGACCGGGAAGATCATCTGGACCGAACAGCAGTTGCCCTGACGACAAGGCGCCGCGTGTCGGAGGCTCGCCATGATGAAGCCCGAAGCCCGAAGCCCGAAGCCCGAAGCCCGAAGCCCGAAGCCCGAAGCCCAAATCCTGAGTCCGCAGTCCGCAGTCCGCAGTCCGCAGTCCGCAGTCCGCAGTCCGCCGAGCGACGGGCGCCGGGCGACGGGCGCCCTGAGACCCTCACAGCATCGGATCGCTGCCCGTGTCTTCCGGTGGCGCGGTCACGAGCGCGGCTACAGGGTCGGCGTCCCCGTGCGACCTCTGCGCGGGTGGGCGACGACGCTGCGGCGCACGGTGCCGGTAGGGCGAGTCGGGGCGCGACCGCCACGACCTCCCGCCACCAGTACCCCGACAACGGCGCCCGCGGGTCGAACGCCTGACTCCCGGCCGCCTGCCCGAAAGGATGAACGGCGCCCGTCGACGGCGTTTCGCCCCGGTGTCGCCGTCACCCTGCTGACGTGCGCAAGGAGCTCGAATTCACGGTCCCGCCCCAGCGGCCGTCCCGTCCCGCCGCCGTCCCGGCCCCGCCTGCCCCCGGCCCGCCCCGTCACCGGCCCGCGCCCTCGCTGAGGGACCGGACGCGGTACTGGGTGGACCGGACCGTGGTGAAGGGCATGACCACGGTCGCGGGCTGGCTCGCGGTGGTCTGTCTGGCGGTGGTGGCGCCGGCGAGCGCCCTCCTCGTCTGGACCGACAATCGCTCGCCCGACACCGTCCAGGGCAAGGTGGCGACCGTCTGGCGGACCGTCGGCCAGACCCTCCGGCTCGGCGGCGAGGTCGGCCCGCCGCTGCGGATGGTCCTCTCCGTCCTGCTGGCCCTCGTCTCCCTGCTCTACGTCTCCACCCTCGTCGGCCTCGTCACCACCGCGATCACCGACCGGCTGACCGAGCTTCAGCGTGGCCAGTCGACGGTCGTGGAGCGCGGCCACTCACTGGTCCTCGGTTGGTCCGAGCAGACCCCGACGCTCGTCGCCGAACTGCTCGCCGCTCATGCCCAGCGGCGGAACAGCGCGGTCGTGGTCCTCGCCGACCGTGACAAGCTCGACATGGAACGGGAGTTACGGGCGGTTCTCACCGCCGTCGGCGGCCGACACGTCCGGCTGCTCTGCCGCCGGGGCCGCCCCGCCGACCCGGCGGCTCTCGCCCGTGTCAGCCCGGCCGCCGCCGGGGCGGTCGTGGTGCTGCCGCCGGACACCCCCGAGGCCGACACCCAGGTCGTCAAGACGCTGCTCGCGGTGCGGGCCGTGGTCGGCGACGCGAGCCCGGTACGCGTCGTGGCGGCGGTCCGGCAGACCCAGAACGTCGCCACCGCTCGGCTCGCCGCCGGGCCCGGCGCGGTCGTCCTCGACGTCGACGGCATCGCGGCCCGGACCCTCGTCCAGTGTGTCCTCGAACCCGGACTGTCGCGCGTCCTGGAGGACCTGCTCGACTTCGCCGGTGCCGAGCTGCACGTCCACCGTGTTCCCGGGCTCGGCGGCCGGACCTTCGCCGACCTGCGGGCGGCGTGCGCGGACGCGTGTGTGGTGGGCCTCGTACGCCCGGACGGCTCGCCGCTCCTCAACCCGCCGCCGCAGACAGTCCTCGGCCCCGGCGACGCCGTCGTCGTCCTGGCCGAGGACGAGACCCCACCGACCTGGACGGCGACCCCGGCAACACCGCCCCCGCCGCCCCCGTACGTGAAGGCAACGGAAGCGGCCGACGTCCACGCAGCCCCCCGCCGAGTCCTCGTCCTCGGCTGGAACCGGCGCGGCGCGGAGATCGTCGACGGCCTCGCCCGCAACGGCTGGGAGGCGGTCCGTGAGACGACCCTCCCCGCGCCTGACCCAGCCCACCACGTCCTCGTCCTCGGCGGCCCCGACGGCCACCCCGACCCCGACGAGCACACCCTCGTCACCCTCCTCCGGCTCCGCGCCGCCGAACGCGAGTCGGGCCGCCGGAGCCCCACCGTCGCCGAACTGACGGACGCCCAGCACTGCCCCCTCGCCCCGGCCGGCCCGCACACGGACCTCGTGGTCGGCGGGCGGCTCGTCGGCCTGCTCATGGCCCAGGTCTCGCAGACCACGGAACTCGCGGCGGCCTTCGACGAGCTCTTCTCCCCGGCGGGCAACGCGGTCCGCCTCCGCCCCGCCACCGACTACGTCCCCGCCGGGACCGAGGCGCCCTTCGCCACACTCGTCGAGGCGGCCGGCCGGCAGGACGCCACCGCCCTCGGCTACCGCCCCGGCGACTCCATGGTCCCGCTCCTCAACCCGCCGAAGACCGGAACGCGCCGCTGGTCGCACGAGGACACCCTGATCGTCGTCACCACGGCCGGAACCCTCCAGCCCCAAGAGGGCCCTGCCAGGACGGCCGATACACGGGTCTTTCCCTGAGACGGCACGGAAAAGCGCGGTGGCGCTTGAGAAGGCGCCGACGGGATCAGGAAGGACCGCGGAGTGGGGGCCGTCGACGCCCTAGGTGAAAGCCGCAGTCCAGATACGCCATGCAGTCGAATCCGTCGCGGTGACGCCCAGCGGGGGACGGGTTGCCGTGGGCACCGGCACGCGCGGTGACCCGGATCAGGTGGGCGTCGACCGACCGGTCAGGAATCGAGAAGCTCCGGCTGCGCCCGGCCCCTAGCGTGATGGTCATGGCAACCAACACTTCCACCGCAGCCCACACGTCCCTCGCGTCCGTCATCCTTGAGGTGGCCGACCTTGAGGCCGCTCGCGGCTTCTACAGTGCCTTCGGCGTGGACACGCACATACGCCTGCGGGCGTCCGACGCGCACTCCACCGGATTCCGCGGCTTCACCCTGGCGCTCACGGTGTCCGGGCCGGCCACCGTCGACCACTTCGTCGGCGCCGCCCTGGAGGCCGGAGCCACGGTCCTGAAGCCCGCCGTGAAGTCGCTGTGGGGCTACGGCGGCGTCGTACAGGCCCCGGACGGGACGATCTGGAAGATCGCGACCTCGGAGAAGAAGGACACCGGCCCCGCCACCCGAGAGATCGACGAGGTCGTCCTGCTCCTCGGCGTCGAGGACGTGAAGGCCACCAAGCAGCTCTACGCCGGCCGGGGCCTGAGCGTGGCCAAGAGCTTCGGTGGCAAGTACGTCGAGTTCGCCCCCGGTCAGTCCAGCCCCGTCAAGCTGGCGCTGTACAAGCGCCGTGCCCTTGCCAAGGACCTCGGCGTCCCCGCTGACGGCACCGGCTCGCACCGTGTCGTCCTGGGCGGCACCGCCGACGCCTTCACCGACCCGGACGGGTTCGCCTGGGAGGCCGCCGCGTCGCTCGCCCCCACGCCGTCCTGACCTCCGGCCCATTCCTACCGATCGAACGGCAAGCACGCGCAGATGTGACATCCGAGACCTGGCCCGGATGCCAGGCACCTGTCCATCCACACTGCGAGGAGTAAGACATGAAGGCACACGTCAGCTCGATCCTTCTCGGCGTCCGGGACATGGACCGGGCCAAGCAGTTCTACACCGAGGGACTCGGCTGGAAGATCAAGAACGACTACGGCATCTCGGTGTTCTTCGAACCGGACGGCGCCTCGCCCGTCGGCTTCTACAGCCGCGAAGGCCTGGCCGAGCAGGTGGGCACGAACCCGGAAGGCAGCGGCTTCAGCGGACTGGTTCTGACGTATGTCGTCCGCAGCGAGAGGCGGGTCGACGAGATCATGGCGGAGGCCGCGAAGGCCGGCGCCACGGTCCTCAAGCCCGCCGGTGCTCTGCCGTGGGGCGGGTACGGCGGTACCTTCGGCGACCCGGACGGCTACGTCTGGAGTCTCGGCTACAGCACCCAGGGAACCGACCAGCCCTACGCCGAGTAGCCGCGACTTCTTGCCTCACCGCCGTCCAGGGCACCGCCAAGGGCCCCGGTGGGGAAGGGTGAGCGGCCATCGAAGCCGGGTGGGCCGGATCCGCAGTGAGCCGCCAGAACAAACAGGAGCAAGATCATGAAGTTTTCGGCCTACGTCGAGCCACCTGAGCCCATGCGGGGCCTGGAAGTTCCGTCCGAGGTGGTAGCAGCGCTCGGCGGGGGCCCACGGCCTCCGGTGACGATCACAGTCAACGGGCATTCCTGGAAGAGCCGGGTCGCCCTCCTGCGAGGCCGCCACCTGCTCGGCCTCAGCAACGCCAACCGGCAGGCCGCAGATGTCGCGATCGGCGAGCAGGTCGAGGTCGAGCTGGAGCTCGACACCGAGCCGCGCGTCGTCGTCGAGCCGGAGGACTTCACCCGCGCTCTGGACGACGACCCCGTCGCCCGCGCCGCGTACGACAACCTTGCGTACAGCCGCAAGCGCGAGCATGTGCGCGCCATCGAGAGCGCGAAGAAGCCCGAGACGCGCCGGCGGCGCATCGAGAAGGCCATCGTCACCCTGCGGGGCTGACCCCCGAAAGCGAAGACTCCGGCGGCACTGCAATCGCCGTACGGAAGCCTGACCCTGCCCACTTCCTCCTGAAGGAACACGCATGTCGAAACGCCTCATGACCGGTCTGTACTGGCTCATGGCCTGTGAGTTCGCGCTGGGCGCCGTGACCAAGTTCTGGCCAGGCGACACGGTATTCAGCTCGGCGTACTCCGTGAAATTCGTCGATTGGGGTTACCCGGCCTGGATGCGCTTCGTGGTCGGCGCCCTGGAAGGTGCCGCCGCGGTCCTGCTCGTCATCCCCAACAGGCGAGCACGCTTCCTGGGCGTCACGACCCTGATGTTCGTGCTCACCGGCGCGGCCACCACCCACATCGTCAACCACGACCCGGCAGCGGAGAGCTGGGCCGCACCGACCCACCTCGTCATCATGGGCATCCTCGCGCTGGCCAATTGGCCAGCCGACTGGCGAGACCTCCTGCGGGCTCCTGCCACGCCGGCAGCCCAAGCACCACGTCGATCCCAAGAGACGACAAGGGCGCGGTACCTCGAAGCGGGTTCTTGACCTGCACCGGCCGCTTTGCGAACCGCTTGCGCGGTGAAGGGCGAGGATCGGCGGAAGGCGATCGATGCCCCGGTCTGCCGCCGACGTGGATACCTCGAACAGGGCGCGAGCTGCCGCATCGTGAGGTTCGTGGGCCGGCGCGCAGCTACCAGCAGGGCCCGATCCTCCAGCGGAAGGCTCCACGGCCGGCCCTTGCGGACCGCGTCCCACCCTGGTGGCGCAGAACGGTCACCAACTGCCCGATGGCCCGAGGACTCAGCCCGGAGATCGGGGCTGTCCAGGAAGACTCCGACACCGTGATCACACCAGTCACACCAAGATCGTTCCATGGGGTGACCGGCGGCTCGGTCCGCCTCTCAGCTGCCGCTCAGCGGAGACGCCCACGTGGGGTCGTGTCGTGATCTCCTGGTGAGGTGGGCCAGCAGGTGCTCCGCCGCGATGGAGGCAGTGTCCTGCGGCGCACCGACCACGGTCAGGGCGGCGATGAGCCTTGCCGATGCTGTGTCGGGCACGTCCGGGTCGGTGAGGAGGGGAAGTAGCAGCAGGAAGCGGGTGGCCGTGTCCTGGACGCCTTCGGCCGCAAGGGACGGGCTGTCAGCGATCCGGATCAGTTCGTGCCATGCCAGCCCAGTGCCCGAGAAGTCTCCGTCCCACCTTGCGATCTGGTCGACGTGGCTTCTGCCCGGATGGGTGAGGAGGTAGTCGGTGCCGTAGTCGCCATCCACGTTTCGGTAGATCACCACGGCTCCGGGGCCGTCCTCTGCCGGCACTCTGAACACTGGCCAGTGTTCAGGATCGAAGAGGACCTCGGACAGGGCATCGGCATCGGCGCCGTCCTCACCGAACCACTCCGGAACCGGGCGCTCGGCACACTCCCCGTCGCTACACATCGCCAAGAGGTAATTCGACCAGAAGCCAGGGTGGCCCAGCAGTGACTCGCCCGGCACCAACGGGCCGACGTCGTATCCCTTGATCAGCACCCCTCGATCCTGTCACCAGCCACTGACACGGTCCGATCCGGTATCGGCAGGGGGTGCCGCCCAGTTATGGGACAGCCCTTATAGGCACTGCCAGGCGGATCATGTGATTACTAGGATCACGGAGTGTCCGATCCCTGTTGGTCAGCGCTGGCGGACTGAGCGGACTGAGCGGACGCGGCAGTGACGAGCGTTGCGGGTCGGGTACTTCCCGCAGCGGACGGCGAACGGGGAACTGTGGAAAGTCGACGGCTGCATGGTCGCCTCGGGGCAGCGGTGGCGCTGGTGCTCACGGTGTCCACTGCCATGCTTCTGGGCAGGTCGTGGAACGCCTGCGACGTGGGAGTGAACAACGCGGCCAACAGCGGCTTCCTGCTTTGGCTGTTCATCCCGGGTCTCTGGACAACCCTGCTGCTGGTCTGGGTCGCGGTGGGCGCCATTCTCGGGACCCTTCCGCTTCTCCGTGCCCTTGCCCTCGCGGTGACGCTCCTCGGTGTTGCCTGGTGCGCCATCTCGATCTTCTGGGAGGGCACCGCCGCCCCTGCGTGCCCTGGCGGCGTGCCCCCGTGGTGGCCAGCACGGGAGTTCTTCAGGCGGTGATGGTCCGGTCGACCTCGTTGCGGCGCCGGTAGTAGTCAGGGTCGAAGCTCCCGGTCGCGACAGACGGTCTTCACCTCCGGGGGCCTTCGAGCCACCGGGCGCCCGTCTCGGCCTCCCGCCCGGGCAGGACGTCGATCGGGCGGCGGGCTTCGAGGTCGACCAGCAGCGTCGCGTAGTTGTGACCCTTGAGCAGTGCGAACTCGTCCACCCCCAGAACCCGCACCGCCCCGGGTTCCTCACCGTCGGAGTACGCAGAAGCCGTAGCAGGGTGTCCTCCGCAACCGGCATCCCCATCCACCGGGCCGGGCGGGCTCCGGCCCGGTCGGCCGGCACCACAGCGACCCGCGCCGGCAGCTTGCGCAGTACTGGGGTGTGTCGGGCATGAGGACTGGTCAGGCCCGGAGTCTGGTCGGCGGAAGTCACTGTCGGGAATCCGGGGCTGGGGCACGTGAACTGACGGACCATCAGCCGGATCACCACCGGCGTCGTGCCCACGGCGGAGTCCGCCAGGCGGCGCTCGTACCGGCCGTGCACCCGCCACGACAGCGACCTGCACCGCGGGCATCTCGCCACGTCTGCCCGGGCCCGCGTACGAAACGTGACCACACCCGCGTCCCGCGAGATCGACTCCACCACCACACCCGAAAGATGCGGAAACAACCGCGTCAAACCCCCAGAACCGCACACTCGGAGAATGCCCAGATCAGCCGCCCAGCACCACAAGATCAGCGACAGAGCCACTGAAACTTGCTCAGGTTTGCCGTTCCGGATCAGGTCTCCGCCGGTACATGCCGGGTGGGGTTCCGTGCGTGCGTTTGAACGCGTTGGCGAAGGCGAACTCGGATGTGTAGCCCACTTGGGTGGCGATGGATCTCAGCGGTGCGTCCGAAGTCCGTAGCAGGCGCGCCGCCGTGGTCATCCGCCACCAGGTCAGGTAGCCGAGGGGCGGTTGGCCGACCAGCTTGGCAAAGCGTCTGGCGAAGGGTGCCCGGGAGAGCCCGGCGTCCGCAGCGAGTTTTGCCACGGTCCAGGGTGCCGCCGGGTCTCGGTGGATGGCGTGGAGGGCGGCGGTGACAGGCGGGTCGTTCAGTGCGGCGGCCCATCCCGTGGTGTTCTCCCGAGCAGGCTGCTCTTTGAACCAGATGCGCAGGATGTACAGCAGGAGTGCGTCCAGGAGCGCGGGGACGGCCGCGTCCGTGCCCAGGCGCGGTGTTTCCAACTCGGCGGCCAGGAGTGCCACTGCCGAGCGCAACTCGGGATGGCTGTCCGACTGCGCCGGCAAGTGGATCAGATCGGGGAGGGTCAGCAGCAGCGGGTGAGTGCGGGACGGGTCGAGTCGGTAGGCCCCGCAGAGCACGACGGTGGCCGGACCGAGGTCTCCGCTCCGGTCGATGCTGTCCGAGGCGTAGGCGTCGTACAGCTCGTGGTCGTCGGGGTCGCAGGCAGGGGCTGTCACCAGGGTTTCGGGGCTGTCGGCCAGGGTGTGCCCGCTGCCGTGGGGGAGGAACACCACATCGCCCGGGCTCAGTTGGACGGGCTCAGCGTCCGGGGGCAGCAGCCAGCAGGAACCCTGCAGGATCACCTGGAAGCCCGCCGACCCGGGGACGGAGGCGAACTCCTGTCCCCACGGGGCATGCCACCGCACGTGCGCCGACCGGGGCCGACCGGTCCGTGTCACCGCGACCACATCGCTGAGTACATCCATGTGCTGAGACTAGGGGCGCGAGACGTACGCGCATGAAGTGGGCAGCCTGACGCATGGATCGTCTCCTTGCGTGGTCCGTAGGTTTGCGGCATGACGATGATGAAGACCGCGCGTATCCACGAGTTCGGCGATACCTCCGTGATCCGCCACGATTCCGTTCCCCGTCCGCAGCCCGCCTTCGGCGAAGTAGTCGTCCATGTCGCCGCGACTTCGTTCAATCCCAGCGAGGCCGCTCTGCGCGCCGGGATGCTGCAGGCGTACCTCCCCGTGGACCTGCCTTACGCGCTCGGCTGGGACGTCGCCGGCACCGTGGCCGAGATCGGCGCGGGGGCGGAGGGCTTCGCCGTCGGTGACCGGGTCATCGGGCGGCTCGACAGCGGGGGTGCGGCTGCCGAGTACGTCAGGGCGCCCGCCGCCCTGCTCGTCGCGGCGCCGACGTCGATCGCTCTCGCGAACGCTGCGGCCCTTCCCGTGGCCGGTCTTACGGCCTGGCAGGCGGTTTTCGAGCACGGGAAGGTTGCCGCTGGTCACCGGGTGCTCGTCAACGGCGCGGGCGGCGGCGTCGGAGGCTTCGTGACACAGCTTGCCAAGCAGGCAGGGGCTGAGGTGATTGCCACGGCCAGTCCTCGGAGCACCGAGGCGGTCCTGAGGCAGGGGGCGGACCAAGTGATCGACTACACCTCCGGGCCGGTGGGCGCCGCGCTCGACGGTCCGGTGGACACTCTGCTCAATCTGGTCCCGCTGAGCCCGCCGGACGCCGCAGCTCTGGCGGCTCTGGTACGCCCGGGCGGGAGGATCATCTCGATCGCAACCCGGGTGGAACCGGCTGCCGATGCCGAGGTGAGCGCAATCCACATGGTCGCCCGCAACGATGTCGCACATCTCGCAGCGCTCGTGGAACTCGTCGACGCGGCCGCGCTCGGCATCGACATCAGCGAGTCACGTCCACTGGCCGACCTCGCGGATGTGCACCACCTCGGCGAATCAGGACGGACCCGAGGCAAGGTCATCATCACCCCTTGAGCCCTGACGGCGATTTCGAGCCCCGAGCCGGCCGGTCGCTGGGCACGTTCCCCCGTACCTGACTGAGCACCCCGGACGCGTACGCCGACCCAGGGCCTCGGTGTAGTGATCGGTCACGTCCAGGTCGGTGATCGAACCGACGGTCATCGTCTCCATCAGCCCGAGCGCGCCGTAGATATCGTCCTCGGTCAGCTCGGTCAGCTCGGTCAGCTCGGTCAGCTCGGTCAGCTCGGTCTCAGGAGGGACGATCTTGGAGGGGGAAGCCATGAAAATATGCTGCTCCCAGCGGGGCGGCGCTGACCTCCTCGGACGAACCAGACGAAGGAGTGCTCGCATGGGGGACATGCCGGCCGAGCGGCGTCGCATCCTGCAGTCGCCTCCCCTGAACTCGTTGCGGAGGCGGCTGGGAACCCGGGCGGGTCGGTTGCGGTGATCGACTCGCCCATCCGGAGGGCCTCACACGACCGGCGTCGCCTCCCCTTCGCGCGACGGTCCCCATGTGGGACGGTGAAGACATGCCTATCCCCGTGATCCTCGACTGCGATCCCGGTCATGACGACGCCTTCAACATTCTGCTGGCCGCCGCGAACCCCGCCATCGAGCTGCTCGCCATCACCACCGTCGCGGGTAACCAGACCCTGGAGAAGACCACACTCAACGCCCGCCGGGTGTGTTCGGTGGCCGGGATCCGGGGTGTACCGATCGCGGCGGGAAGGGATCGACCTCTCCACGGACCGTGCCGGATCGCCGAGAACATCCACGGCCCCTCCGGCCTGGACGGGCCCGGCTTCGGAGCGAGCGAACCGGAGGTCCGGCAGGACCCGCGCGACGCACTCACCCTCATCCGGGAGACCCTGCTCGCGCACCCGGCGCCGGTGACGCTGGTGCCGACCGGACCGCTCACCAACATCGCGGTCTTCCTGCTCGCCTACCCCGAGCTCGCGTCGCGGATCGAGCGGATCGTGCTCATGGGCGGCTCGACGGGGCGCGGCAACACCACGCCCGCGGCCGAGTTCAACATCCTTTGCGACCCGGAAGCCGCGGACATCGTCTTCCGCAGCGGGCTGCCGGTGACGATGTTCGGTCTCAACGCCACCCATCAGGTGCGGGCCACCCCCGAGGTCGTCGCCCGGATCGCCGGGCTCGGGACCCCGCTGAGTGGGCTCTGCGTCGACCTGCTCACCTACTTCGCGTCCACCTACCGAGAGGTCTACGGCTTCGATGCGCCCCCACTGCATGACCCGCTCACCGTCGCCCACCTGATCAACCCCTCGCTCGTCAGCCTGGTGCGGGCAGCGGTGACGGTGGAGCTGGCCGGCACCCACACACGGGGCGCGACGGTGGTGGACCTGCACGGTGTGACCGGCAGGCCCGCCGACACCGAGGTCGGCATGGAGGTGGACACTGACGGGTTCTGGGCGCTGATCGTGGAGGCTGTGCGAGTACTCGGCAGCAGGTGAATCGACGACCTGTTTGTTGCGCATGGCCGTGGCGGCCGTGGCGGCTCTACGCCCGCCTTCGAGCAGGTCGCCGGAGCGAGTCCCGCGGCTGCCGCCGAGCGCACGAACTCCTGGGATCGTCACCGACGAGCAGCCCCGCCGGCACAGGCGGTTTCGGGAGGCTGCACGGCTCAGCCCACGAGATCGGGCGCGCGCAACATCTCGGGCGGGATGCCCCACGCGTCAACGAGGTCGACCGCGAGGGGGCGGACCTTGCGGCAGAGGTCGTTCACCTCACGGCTGATCGATTTAGAACGTTGTACGGTCAGTCGACCGTGTTCCATGAACCATGCCCGGTCCGCTTCGATCGTCGACAGGGCGAACAGGTCGCACAGCAATGCCAGCGCGACCTTCTCGTCGCCCTCGGGCATCGCGCGTACCTTATCCACGAAGGCCTCCGTCACGAGCCGCTCGACGTGGGCGCGGGCGAGAGCGACGACGTGGTCCTGCACTTGTGAGAAGACCACACCGGGATCGCGCTTCTGGTCGATCCCGCGTTTGATCCGACGGGCCAGGCCGGCCAGCATGTGCTCCTCACGGAAGCGGACCATGGCGAGCTGGTACTCCGAGTCGAGGAGACCGGCTTCCCGGTCCCACTCGTCGCCACCGGGCAGCAGGTCGCGTACTCGCTCGAGCATCTTGTGGACGGAGGTCCGCTCCAGGAGCGTCTCGAGTGCGAGGCTGGTGACGTAGCGGACCATGCCGGCCTGGTCGAGGTCCTCGAACGCGCTCGCCTGATCGGTGAGCAATCCCTTGGCGACGAGCTGCAGCAGGACGTGGTTGTCGCCCTCGAAGGTGGTGAAGACATCGCTGTCGCTCTTGAGCGCGGCGAACCGATTGACGGCGAGATATCCGGCGCCGCCGCACGCCTCGCGGCACTCCTGGACGACCCGAGTAGCGTGCCACGTGGCGAGAGCCTTCAGGCCCGCGGCCCGTGACTCGAGCCGACGCCGCGCCTCCGCGTCATCCGCGATGCCGGAGAAGACGTCGTGCAGGTGCGAGCGAACGCCGTCCTGAGCGAAATGCAGCGCGTACGTCCGGGCAATCAGCGGCAGCAAGCGGCGCTGATGCAGGCCGTAGTCGAGCAGTAGCTGCTCCTCGGTCTCCGAGGCCGCACCGAACTGCCGACGCCGAACGGCGTACTTGGTGGCGACCGCCAGGGCGACCTTGGCGACGCTGATTCCGGCACCGCCGACGCTGACCCGGCCCTGCACAAGCGTGCCGAGCATGGTGAAGAAACGCCGGTGGGGGTTCTCGATCGAGCTCTCGTAGACACCTTCCGGGCTGACGTCGGCGAACCTGTTGAGGAGCGCCTCGCGCGGCACCCGCACATCGTCGAACCAGATGCGGCCGTTGTCCACGCCGTTGAGCCCCATCTTGCGGCCGTCGTCCTCGATACGGACGCCGGGCGCCGACGTGCCGCCGACCCGGACGGGCACGACGAAGGCGTGGACGCCGTGGGACTTGCCGGCCACGTCCAGCTGGGCGAAGACGACCGCCAGTTCGGCGTGGCGGGCCGCGTTGCCGATGTAGTCCTTACGCGCCTGATCACCGGGGGTGGTGACGACGAACTCCTGGCGTGTGGCGTCGTACCGCGCGACGGTACCGAGGGCTTGGACGTTGGAGCCGTGCCCTGTCTCGGTCATCGCGAAGCAGCCCATCAGCTCACCTGTGATCAGGCCCGGCAGATAGGCGTCATGATGGCGTTCGGTGCCGAGATGCAGGATCGCGCCGCCGAACAGACCGAACTGCACACCGACCTTCACCAGGACCGACAGGTCACCGAAGGCCAGCGTCTCGAACGCGGCGATCGAGGCCCCGACGTCGCCGCCACCGCCGTACGCGGCCGGGAAACCCATGCCGGTCTGGCCCGTCGCAGCCATCTCGACCACAACCTCACGAACCCGCTCGCGGAACGCCTCGACGTCGAGTTCCTCGGCCTCCTCAAGGAGGGAGGCATACGTCGACAGGTTGGTCCGGACGAGGTTGCGGATCTCGGCGTACTCGCCGTCGAGCACGGTGGACAGTGCCTGGACATCGACGTCGGGCTGCACGTAGCCGGTCGCACTGGTGGATGTGTTGTCGAGGGGCATGCGGCTTGGCTACCCCGCCGCGGAAGGATCAACCGGGCGCGATCGGGTGGTCGACGGGAGTCGCGGAGCCTGACTCATCTCATCTGGTGAGTCCGTGGTGACAGATCCGCTCCCCGGACTCATCGCCGCTCCCAAGACCGGGGAAGGCGGACGCCGTCGCTCCAGAAGCCCGCAACGCAGAAGAAGACGCCGGCACCGTCCCCGCCGAGCCTCCGGAACCCTCAGCAGGGAGCCGGACCCGTATCGCCCCCCCCCCGCCTCGAAAAGACGGCCTCCCGACGGATCGAAAGGACGGCCTCCTGACGGAGCAACGTCGTCGAGCGCTGCTGCGGCTGGCTCAAGCAGAACCGGGCCCTGGCCACTCGCTACGGCAAACGAGCCACCCACTACCAGGCCATGCACCTCGCCTGCCTCTGCCTCCCGAGGCTTTCCGGACAGGAGCTGGGGCATGGCCACGGACCCGCGGGGCAGACGGGATGCATGCCTGTTCCCAAGACCAGTGTCCTCGTCCTCGACTCCACCGATCCGGAACCCCTCGCGCGCTTCTTCGCGACCCTGCTCGGCGCCACCGTGCACCCTGCGGGAGACGACCACGGCCTGCTTCTCGTCTCCGGCCATGCCGGAGTGGTACTCGGGATCCGCCATGACCCTGGGCAGGCGCCGCCGAGTTGGCCGCGACCCGAGGATTCCCAGCAGGCTCATCTGCAGATCTTCGTTGCCCCGGACGCCCTCGATGAGGCGGAGCGTGAGGCGGTGTCGCTCGGGGCTCGGCCCATCGCCGCCGAGCGCGACGGAACTCGGACCGACCGGCGCACGGACTTGCGCCGCTACACCGACCCCGGCGGTCACGCCTTCGTCCTGACCACGATGTCCCCCGCCCATTCCGGGCCGCCGCTGCGGCGCGTCTGACCCCTTGAACGACGTCTGCCGTTCAAAACGGCTGCCCGTATGGGTTGTGCGGCCCCGCTCGGCCCCCGCGAGCGGCTTACTCGGCTTCCGCCTGCATGCAGGGAGGGTATTGAGGGCTGTCGAACTCACGAGTGGCGCCCGCCGGCCACCTCCTTCCGGGCTGCTGCCGAATGGATGACCCCGTTCCGGTGGATTGGCCGAACTGTGCGTAGACCAGATAGGTGCCTGAGGCATGTAGTGGGGCGAGGTCAATCTCGAAGCCACCGATTCGCCCCTTGCGAGGCCCCCATGACGGAAGCCGTGGCGTTCCCCCAGAACCGGACCTGCCCCTACCACCCGCCCACCGCCTACGACCCGTTGCGCGAGGAGCGCCCGCTCTCGCGGGTGACCCTGTGGGACGGGCGCTCCGTGTGGCTCGTCAGCGGACACTCAGCCGGCCGGGCGCTGCTCTCGGACCCGCGTCTGTCCACGGACTCCACCCGGCCCGACTTCCCGCTCACGACCGAGCGGGCCTCAGCCCTGCGCCGACGCCGACGCGCCGCGCTGCTCGGTTGGGACGACCCTGAGCACAACATCCAGCGCCGGATGCTGATCCCGAGTTTCACGCTCAAGCGTGCCGAGCGGCTGCGCCCGCGCATCCAGGAGACCGTGGACCGGCTCCTCGACGCGATGGAGGCTGCGGGCCCGCCGGCCGAGCTGGTGAGCGCGTTCGCGCTGCCGGTGCCCTCGATCGTGATCTGCGACCTGCTCGGCGTACCGTACGAGGACCACGACTTCTTCGAGGAACAGTCAGGTCGGCTGCTCCGCGGACCGACGGGCGGGGACACCGAGGACGCGCTCGCCCAGCTCGAGGGGTATCTGGGCGACCTGGTCGAACGCAAACGGCGCAAGCCCGGCGAGGGCGTGCTCGACGACCTGGTGGCGCGGCGGCTGGAGGTCGGAGGGCCCGACCGTGAGGAGCTGGTACAGCTCGCCACGATCCTGTTGATCGCGGGGCACGAGACCACCGCGAACATGATTTCCCTCGGTACGTACACACTGCTGCGCCACCCCGAGCGGCTGGCCGAACTCCAGGCCGACCCCGGTCTCGTACCGGCAGCCGTCGAGGAACTGCTGAGGTTCCTGTCGATCGCGGACGGGCTTCTGCGGGTCGCGCGCGAGGACGTGGAGGTCGACGGAACGGTCATCCGCGCGGGCGAGGGCGTGATCTTCTCGACCTCCGTCATCAACAGGGACGCCGCCGCCTACGCCGATCCCGACAGCCTGGACTGGTCGCGGTCGGCACGGCACCACCTGGCCTTCGGCTTCGGCATTCACCAGTGCCTGGGGCAGAACCTGGCGCGCGCGGAGATGGAGATCGCGCTCGGGACGCTGCTCCGCCGGCTGCCGGGGCTGCGGCTGGCCATCCCCGCCGATGAGATCCCCTTCAAGCCGGGCGACACGATCCAGGGGATGCTCGAGCTCCCCGTCACGTGGTGAAAGGACCGCACAGATGCGCATCTCCATCGACGGGGACCTCTGTATCGGAGCCGGGCAGTGCGCCCTGACCTCCCCGGACGTCTTCACCCAGGACGACGACGGGTTCGGGACGGTGGTTCCGGGCCAGGATGGGGGCGGAGGCCCACTGGTCCGCGAGGCTGCCCGCGCCTGTCCGGTCCGGGCGATCAGCGTCGAGGGGTAGGCAGGGGAGGGGGTGGCCTTTCGTCTGAACCAAGCCCGCCGACGAGATTCTCGATGAGGTCGCCGCCTACCGCCGACGAATCGTTGCACAGACCCACCAATGGAGATGACGTCTACATCATGGCCGGGTCTGTCGATCCCGTTACGGTAGCCGCTGCGGCGGTCACGGGCGCGGCAACCAGCGCTTACGCACCCGCTGTGCGACCACCCGTCGAGCCCGCGGACACTTCGATGCCCGCTAATTTCGTTGAGCCCGCACCCTGCAATCGTGTTGGCTAGTGGCACCGAACTGTCAGTACCGCAGGTGTCCGCTCGGCTGTAGCAGGGAGTCAAACGTGCAGGACATTGGTGTCGACCCGGTTGCCCACAATCGGGCAGCCTGGGACAAGTGCGTCCAAGAGGGCAACGAGTGGTCGAGGCCGGTGAGTGCGGAGGATGTCGAGCGCGCCCGCATGGGCGACTGGTCGATTGTTCTCATCGGACATGAGCCAGTCGACCGCTCCTGGCTGCCGACGGACCTGACCGGCAAGGACGTGTTGTGCCTGGCCTCCGGCGGTGGCCAGCAGGGTCCGATCCTCGCCGCCGCAGGGGCGCGGGTCACCGTGTTCGACAACTCACCCCGCCAGCTCGGCCAGGACCAGATGGTGGCGGCGCGCGACGGACTCGAACTGCGCACCGTCCTGGGCGACATGCGCGACCTCAGCGCCTTCGGCGACGCAACATTCGACGTCGTATTCCATCCGGTCTCCAACCTGTTCGTACCAGACGTGGCGGCGGTGTGGCGTGAGTGCTTCCGCGCCCTGCGACCGGGCGGAACTCTGCTCGTGGGCTTCCTCAACCCTGATGTGTACTTGTTCGACCACGAGGCGCTCGACGAGCGCGGCGAGCTGATCGTCGTGCACAAGCTGCCCTACAGCGATGTCACGCACTACTCCGCCGAGGAACGCGCCACGAAGTTCGGCGCGGATGCCCCTCTTGAATACAGCCACACCCTCACCGACCAGATCGGCGGGCAAATCGCCGCGGGGTTCGTCCTCACCGGCTTCGCCGAAGCGCCGCACCAATCCAACGCATCCGCTCCCTACATGTCGCACTATTTTGCGACGCTGGCGGTCAAGCCGGGCTGACCCAGCCGTGGGGCCGGCCGAGACGGCCGTGTCTCCGAATGGCCAAGTGGAGCGCTGTGCAAGCCCGCCCCTCAGCCCGAAGGACGCTGTCGGAAGCTGCTACCACATGCAGCCCGACGTGGCCACAGAATTCGATCGCCGCCAGAACCTCCCGGTCACCATGCCGACGCCGACCCCCTTCCTGAAGCCGCGACGGCGCCTCCGGCATCACCCTCTGGAACAGTTCCCACAGATCATCCGGCACCAGCCGCTCAACAATCCCCACCGACTGTCTCGCCTACGACTTGCCTGAGCAGATGGTCTCAGTCCAGGTCGCCTGAAGGTCACGGCAGACGATGGTGAGTGTGCCGTCCCAGCACGCGATTTCGTGGCTGCAGCCGTCCCTGTGCGGCGGGATCTCGTCAAGGATCACGACCCCGAGGTCTGTCCGGGTTGGAGAACAGCGGCGCAGGAACTCGTCATCACTCGTTGGCGACGGACAGGTTGTGCCACCAGTGACCGCATCCGCCGGAGCAGAAGCGTTCGCGGCGCCGTTCGTCGGCGACCGCAAGTACCGCCACCAGCAGCCGGAACGCCTTGCGGCGTTCATCGACCGGGGTGAGGTCGGCGATTTTCCCCAGTTGCTGGTCTATCGGGCCGCGGGTGATCAGAACCGCAGGCGTGTGCGTCGGGCGCAGTCCGGCACGCCGGATGCTCTCTGCCCCGTCTTCCGTGACGGCGCGGGCCTGCACGCAGTGATGGCGCAGGAACAGGAGTACCTCCGCCTGCTCCTCCGGGCCGTGGGTGTCGAACCACTCGATTCCCTGTGACATCGAGCGCAGGCCTTGGGCGAGTTCGTTGAGGATGATGTCTCGCTCGGTCATGATCAGCTCTCGCAGTCCGGCGAGGTGAACGCCTCAGCGGTCTCGCGCCGATCAGGCGTGACGATCCGCCGAGCGAGATCCGGCAAATCGGGATCGCTCTGAAAATGACGCATAGCCGCATCCTGGCCCTGTACGGCACGTCTGTGCCACAGGTTTGCCGACTACCTCGACGGACCGTAGTTGGTGGTTGAGGGAACTGACCAGACCGAACGAGATGGCTCCGGCCCACAGGGAACGGGGCATGCGCGCTCCTCCAGGCCCCCTGGGCGTGCCCTCAGGCTATGCGGACCCGGCCCGTGATCGCACGGCCCCTCGACTACCTGGCGACGCGGACCGGGAGTTCGTACCTCAGGCGGAACAATAAAGCTCCCGCCGGTGAGGTCGTACGGCTCCCAACTGGTCGACAGCTGCACGGGCCGTCCGTCTACGAGTTCCCTCGCCGGCGGTTCCGCATCGCCCTCAGGGGCGGCTCGGCTGGATCATCTTCCGGCCGGCGGTGCTTCCTCCGTCCACCGCGACCGACGCGCCCGTCATGTAGGGGAAGTCGTCGGACGCGAGCCCGAGCACGGCGCGGGCGATCTCCTCGGCCTCCGCCATCCGCTCCAGGCCGTCGATGTTGAGCGGGCCGAACGCCTTCTTGTACGCCGCCCAGTCGGCGTCCGGAATGCCGGGCGGGCGGACGAAGGCCGTGTCGGTGGTGCCGGGCAGGAGGGCGTTGACCCTGATGCCCCGGGGTCCGTAGGCGAGCGCGGCTGCCTTCACGATGCCCTGCACGGCCCGCTTGCTCGCGGTGTACGCGGCGCTGGTCGGGCGTGCCTGTTCGGCCGCTGAGGAGGAGGTGCAGATGATGACTCCGGACCCGGCCTTGAGCATGTAGGGGATCTCGTACTTGATGGCGAGGAAAACGCCCCGGGCGTTGGTGGCCTGGACGTCGTCCCACTCCTCGACGCTGAGCTCGTGCGGCGACTTGCCGCTGCCGATGCCCGCGTTGTTGAAGGCCACGTCGATGCCGCCGTACCGGCTCGCGACCCGGTCCGCGAAGCTCTGCACCTGGGCGGCCACCCGCACATCGGCCTGGACGTACGTGGCTTCGCCGCCCGCGTCCCGGATCTCCCGTTCCACCTGGCGCCCCGACTCGGCCCGCCTGCCGCAGAATCCGACGTGGGCCCCGGCCGCCGCGAAGGCGCGGGCGGCGGCCCTTCCGATGCCCGAGGTACCTCCCGTGATGAGCACCGACTTCCCCCGGAACCGCCCGCCCTCGGCGTGCGACCTGGCCTGAGCGGAGGCGCTCGCCGTGCTCGCGCCCGTACCGAGGGCCGCGCCCGCCACCCCGAGGGCGGCCGCGCCGCCGAGCAGGGACCGCCGACCCAGGGAACCGGTCTTCGTGTTGTCGTTCGTGTTCGTGTCCATGGCGATCACACTCGCAGTGCGGGGCGGGTGTCCGGCTCCCCCCGCGGGCCGGTCATCGCGGCCGCTGGGAGGAGACGCCCTCCCCCCATGGCAGGACCCGGGGCATCCGGCACACGCCTATCGTGAGGGACGTGAATCGATCAAGGATTGAGCTCGTGTTCGACCAACGGTTCGCCTTCTTACGGATGTTGGTGCTCGCCGGTGTCCTCGTCGGCGATCTCCTGCTGCTGCACCGCCCCTCTGCGGCACGGGACTGGGGCCTCGCCGCGGCCGGGCTCGCGCTGTGCGCGGTCGCAGGCCGGTGGGCGTTCGGCGCGGTGCTCGCGCTGTCCGGCCTCCTCGTCGCCGCGCACGCGCTCGGTTCGGACATCGTCCCCGCGTTGAAGGTGCTGGCCGCCGTCACCCTCTTCGAGCTGACCGTACGGGAGTACGGCCGCCGCCCGGCGGCGGGAGCGGCGGCACTGGCGCTCGCCGTCGCCGTGAACCGCCTTGCCGACCTACCTGGCGAAATCCCCTCGGTGCTCTACAAGATGGGCATCGTGGCCGGCCTGCCGCTGCTCATGGGCGCGTATGTACGAGCCACCCGCGACGCCGCCCGCACCGCACGCGCGCACGCGGAACAGGAAGAGGCCCGCGCCGGTCAGCGGCTGTTGGCCGCCCGCGCGGTGGAACGGACCGCCATCGCACGCGAGTTGCATGATCTGGTGGCCCACCACGTCTCGTCGATGGTGCTGCGCGTCGGTATCGCCCGGCACGTCATCCCCGCCACTTCCGATGCACGGGTCACCGAGGTCTTCGACGACCTGCACTCCAGCGGCAGCGAGGCCCTGGCCGACCTGCGCCGCCTGGTGGCCGTACTGCGCGACCCGGACAGTGTCGCGGGAGCTGGGACGGCCTCCGCCCTGGTCACGCCCGGGGCGCTGCCGGCCGCGCTGGAGTCGGTGCTGGAGGGCAGCCGCCGCACCGGTCTTGCTGTCACCGCCGCCGTGGATCCCGGCCTCGCGAATCTCGACGCGGTACGCGGCCTCGCCGTGCTCCGTCTGACCCAGGAGGGCCTGGCGAACGCGGCCAAGCATGCCGGCCCCGGTACGCGGGCCGAGTTGACCGTACGGCTGGCCGACGACGACGCCGTGCACCTGACGCTCCAGGACGACGGCGCGGGCCGGGCCGGACCATCGGCCCCGGAGGGCCAGGCCCCGGGCCCTTCGGGGCACGGGCTGATCGGCATGCGTGAACGCGTGGACCTGTTCGGCGGCCGCCTCGATGCGGGCCCGACACCCCGCGGCTGGCGGCTCACGGCCGAACTCCCCGCCCCGCCCGCCTCCGTACGATTCCTGGAGCAGACGCCGTGATCCAGATCCTCGTGGTCGACGACCAGCAGCTCGTCCGCATGGGCCTGCGCATGCTCTTCGAGCAGGCCCCGGACATCGACATCCTGGGCGAGGCGGAAAACGGCGCAGAGGCGGTGCGGCTGGCCGAGAGCCTTCTTCCGGATGTCGTCCTCATGGACCTGCGAATGCCCGTCATGGACGGCATCACCGCCACCCGCCGCATCCTGGCCGCCCGCCCCGCCACCCGCGTCGTCGCCCTCACCACCTTCGACGACGACGACCACCTCTACCCGGCGCTCGCGGCCGGCGCCTGCGGCTTCCTGGTCAAGGACACCCCGCCGGCCGAGCTGATCGAGGCCGTACGCCGGGCCGCGGACGGTGAGGCCCCGTTCAGTCGGGACGCTCTCGACCGGCTCGTCAGTCGCGCCGTCGACGCCCGCGTCGGGGCGTCTCCCGCCGCCCGCGCCGATCTCCCCGCGGCGCCCGCCGTCACCCCGCGCGAGCGGGAGGTGCTCGGCCTGATCGGTAGTGGTCTGTCCAACAAGGAGATCGCCGACCGCCTGCACCTGGGGGTCTCCACGGTCAAGACGCATGTGGCGAACCTGATGGCGAAGACCGGCCGGGACAACCGCATCCGCCTCGCCGTCCTCGCCGTCGCCACCGGCATCACCGCGGACCAGGGTCCGGCGGAGGGGTGATGACGTATCCACCATGACAGGTCAGCGATCCAGCGCACCTTCGGTGCGCGCCAGGGGCGTGGTAAATGCCGTGGCGCGCGCCGGGGTGCTTCTTTCCGGTTTCCGTGACCTGGCCAAGGACGGTGGCCGCGCCCAGTGCTCGCGCCATGAGCTGGGCTCCCAGACAGATACCCATGGTGGGGTGCAGGGCCCCTATCCGCGTCCGTAGGGCGGCCAGTTTCCTAAGCGGCCAGGAGGGGTTGGAGGAGCCCGAGATCCTCGAAGTCGAGGTGGTGCAGGGCCAGCGCGGTCAGGTCGGTCGAGGTCATGCGGCAGCCTTCTCCCGGTTCGGCCGGTGTCAGGTACGCAGGTGGGAGGCGCCGTTGAGGTCAAGGATCGTCCCCGAGGCCCATGTCGCTCCCGGTGAGGCGAGATAGTGCACAGCGGTGGCGATCTCCTCAGGGGTGCCGACCCGGCCGAAGGGGCTCTCGCTACGCAGTCCGTCCCCCTGGGAACCCGCCAGCTTGGGGCTCTGGCGTTCGGTGGCGACGAAGCCCGGCGCCACAGCGGTGACGCTGATCTTGTACGGGGCCAGGGCGACAGCCATCGACTGCCCGAACGCATGCAGCGCAGCCTTGCTCGCTCCGTAGGCGGGGTACTCCGGTTCGCCCCGGAAGGCCCCCCGTGAGCCGATGTTCACCACGTGACCGGCGTCCCCACGGTCGATCAGGTGCCGGGCCACTGCCCACGTCAGATCTGCGGCAGCCAGGAGGTTGACGTCGATCATCTGGCGCCACACCGTGCGCCATGCGTCGAGAGAGACCGTAGCGACAGGGTGGTGGTTGGAGAGCGACGGCGCCATGGCAGCGTTGTTCACCAGGACATCTACCCGACCCAGTCCGGACACCGCCTCATCCACTACCTGCTCGGCTGCGCCGGCCTCGCTCAAGTCGCTGCGAATGAGAACATGGCCGCTGCCGGGAAGCAGGCGCAGGGTCTCCTCAGCATCTTCGCGGCGGCTGGCATACTGCACGGCCACACGATCGCCTGCCGCCGCGAACGCCCATGCCACGGCACGGCCGATGCCTCGCGAGGCCCCGGTCACCAGGACGCCCCTCACAGCGCGAACACCGCCGACTCGTCGGTGAACGCCTTGAATTCCAGGGCGTTGCCCGCAGGGTCGCGAAGAAACATCGTCCACTGCTCCGCCGGCTCTCCGGCATAGCGTAGATAGGGCTCGATATCGAAGACCACCCCGGCAGCACGCAGCCTGTCGGCCAGGTCACGGAATCGGCCATGGGTCAGCAGCAGGCCGAAGTGGGGCACGGGAACCGAGTGCTGTTCCACAGAGCTGAGCGCAGCTGGGATCGACGGCCGGGCAGCCAGGTGTGTCACCAGCTGATGTCCGTCGAAGTCCCAGTCGATCCAGTGGCCGGTTGAACGGCCTTCGGGCAGCCCCAGGATCTGCCCGTAGAAGCTGCGGGCGGCGGCCAGGTTGTCGACAGGAACTGCAAGATGGACGGCAGGACGATCGGTCACGATGGGTATCCCTTTCTCGCGGAGTTACTGGCAGCGGGCCCGGGCGTTGCGGGGACGCATGCCAGGAATCGAGCGGCCCGCGCCTCTCGTGGCGATCTGGCTTGCCACGATCCGCCCTGCCGCGAGTCCGGTAGGGGAGACAATCGAGGAACCGTTCTCTTCCCAGGCTCGCAGCGCCCGAGTACCTCAAGCGTGGAACCCCGACAGGCGAATGTCAACATTCGACATTGGGGTGGTCGAGTGGTCGCCGAGCGCTGGAGGCGGCCCCCGCGCCAGGCTTGCCGCGCGCGATCCCCAAATGTCAACATTGGGACATGAGTGCCTCCGTACTGCCCAAAGTCACACGACGGGGACTTGCCGACGAGGCAGCCGACCTGGTGCGCGATGCCATTTTCGCGGGCCGCTTCCCTCCTGGTGCGCAGTTGCGGGAGGTCGGTCTGGCCGAGGAACTCGGCATCAGTCGCGGTTCCGTCCGTGACGGTCTGGCCCAATTGGAGAAGGAAGGCTTGGTTCGCAGCGGCTGGCACCGCAGCACCACTGTCATCGATGTCACCCCTCACGACGTGCAAGAGGTCTATGACCTGCGCGCGGCACTCGATCGCCTCGCAGCGATCACTGCACGTCGGGCAGGTACCGAAGCCGGCCTCGATGAGCTGGACAGTCTCATCGCAGCAATGGAGGAAAAGGCCCGCGGCGGCGCGAGCGACAGCGACCTGGCGGCAGCAGACCTCGCCTTCCACGACCAGATCTACCGCATGGCCGGCAATGCCCGCCTCACAGCCGCGTGGCACACCATCCGGTCTCAGATTCGCCTCTTCCACCTCTGCCGCATCGCTGACGCCGCAACTGACTACCGTGCACGCGTCGTCGAAGAACACCGGAAGATTGCCGACCTCCTGCGCGGCGACGATGAGCCGGCCTTGACCGAATATGTTCAGGAGCACGTTGACATCGCACGCCGTGCACTCCTGGCCACCATGGAGTGACGAGCTGGGTACTCGGCGGCCGGATGGCCGAGCGAACGGGTACTTGGTGCTGACAGGCCGTGGGGGACTGACGCCGGCATGGGTGACGATGAGCCATGTCACTCTCGCGCAGTCCACCGCGGCCCCCAACCTGCCCCAGCAATGGCAGATGCCGGGGCAGATCAGTGTGTTCAAGCCACCGACACGTAGAGCGTTGCCCATCGTCCGTCAGGCGGGCGGTCACTCCCCAGCGAGGCCCACATGTCAACGATGTTCCTTGCCGGCGCCCTGAATGGCCCGGTGGACGGCCACGAACTCCGCCGGCGTGGGCAGTAAGGGGCTGGAGTCGAGCACCCTGCGGATCGGCTCCCAGCTCGGGCCGGAGGGTTCACTCACCGCCGGATGGTCGGAGTAGCCCGCCAGAAGGGGGCGTTCCCGCTTGCCTCGTTCACGGTATCGGCGTGCGCGATCAGCTTGAGAACCGCGCCCGTGCCCAGGAGCAGAATGTTGTACATCTGATCCAGGCAGATCTGATGAGTCTGATAGGCGTACACCAGGTCGGGCCACCCGGGATACACCGGGTCGAGGTGGCGAGCGAAGGCCTCGCCGTACCCCTCGCCGAACGATCTACGCAAGGCGGTGGGCGACGGAGGCCAGACTGACGCGCAGGGAGTGCCCGGTCCAGGCGAGCGGGACCCCGGCCCGGGTGAAGATGCGCGTGACGGCACGGGTGGCGGAGTCGGGGATCCATGCCCCTGCGCCGGCCTATTGAGTTGAGCCCCTGTCTGGTTCGAACCGATGACCTCCGCTTTGCGAGAGCGGGAGGGCGCCCCCGGGCTTGACCTGCACAGTTGTTGAGCTGGCTGATCCACCGCGCAGGCGTCTCTCGACGCCCCTGGTTCCTCGTGAGTCCCCATGCGATCTGGCATCGATGTGGCACGGGGACCTGTAGCCGGGGAGGACGCTTCGTGGTGCGGCTGGGCCCCGCCGGGCGCCGGTTCGGTGCCCCGCTTTGACAGCACTGCGGGTGTGGAGAAGAGTCGAGAGTGTGCGGGCGGGGGACGGACCCGGATCGGAGGTCACCGATGCCCACCCCTGACCGTAGTCGCGCACTGGACCACGTAGTCGTGGTGATGTTCGAGAACCGATCGTTCGACAACTTGCTCGGACGACTGTACGAGCCGGGTGAGGTCGCGGCCTTCGAGGGTGTGCTCGGTAAGGAGCTGTCGAACCCGATCCCGGACTGGGCCGAGGACCGCTTGGGCGGGCAGACCGTGCCGTACGGGATCGCCGAGACGATGGACACGCCGAACCCGGATCCGGGCGAGGAGTACCAGCATGTCAACACCCAGCTCTTCGGAGTGATCGACCCTGAGGGGAATCGCGGAGTGCTGGCCGAGAAGATGGCCGCCCCCTTCAACACTCCGCCGGCCGGGCGAGCCCCGACGATGGACGGGTTCGTCACCGACTACATCAGTGCGTTCTGGGCCGAGATGGGCCGACAGCCCAAGTACCACGAGTACGCGCAGATCATGGCGGGGTACACCCCGGACCAGCTGCCGGTGATGTCCGCGCTGGCACGCGGCTTCGGCACCTTCGACCACTGGTTCGCCGAGGTGCCGTCTCAGACATTCACGAACCGTTCCTTCTTCCACGCCGCGAGCGCGTCAGGCTTCGTCGTCAACGCTCCGTACCCCACCTTTCCGCTGGAGAACAACGCCGAGACGATCTTCGAGCGTTTGGATGCCGCTGGTCTGACCTGGCGGGTCTACGTGGACGCGCCGAGCTCGATCCCGTTCACCGGGCTGATTCACGGCCCGCGGCTGCGTCATCGGTTCGCCACCCACTTCGTCACCACCGACCGCTTCCTGGAGGACGCCGCCGCCGGCGAGCTGCCCACCTACTCCTTCATCGAGCCCAACCTGTGGCACGGCCACAATGACATGCACCCGCCCGAATCGGCGTTGCTCCAGGGGATTCCCTTCGACGCCCCTTCGTCCCTGCTGGGCGGCGAGGCATTGCTGGCGAAGATCTACGACGCCGTCCGCTCGTCGACCTCGACGGAAGGGTCGAACGCGCTCAACACGCTGCTGATGGTCGTCTTCGACGAGCATGGCGGAACGTACGACCACGTGCCCCCGCCCGCCACCGTCGCCCCGGACCCCGGCGCGCCGCCCGGGCAGATGGGCTTCGCCTTCGACCGGCTCGGCGTCCGGCTGCCCGCGATCGCCATCTCGGCCTGGCTGCCCGCCCGCACCGTCGTCACCGGTGTCCACCACCACACGTCGGTCGTCCGCACTCTCCGTGAACGCTGGAACCTGGGCCCGCCCCTCACGGCCCGAGACGCAGACGCCCCCGATCTGGCCGCTCTCCTGAGTCTCGACCAGCCGCGTGACCCGCACGATTGGCCCGACGTTACCGCCCAGCAGGTCCCCGCTTTCGACCAAGACCTGGTGCCGCCCGACGCGCCACTCAACCCACTGGCCACCGCCTTGTTCCACGGCTACCTCGCCCTCGTCGGACAACTGGGCGCCATAGTGCCCGCAATCGACGAGAAGACGCCGCTCAATGGCCGGGAAGCCATGTCAATCGTCCACGAGAGCGCACACACCCTCTTCCCGGGCCTCCGATCAGCGTCGGGCTGACCCACTACTGGGACCCTGGCGCTGAGCCGGGATGCCCCTCACCTGTGCTGATCGTCCGCGCTCGTCCGCCGCTGTTCGTCGCCGTTGTCACGCAGTTAGACACTCGCCCTGGGGCACGCCATCACTCACCCTTCCCTGAGGCTTCCCGATGGCTCGGACGCGTGAGGGGCACTGGGGGCGGTCACTAGGATTCGCCGTTGGCAGTGCAGATCTGTGTGAAGGGGCACTCGTGGACCAAGCGTTGTACGTCCGGTTTCAGGGGACAGTGAGGCATCCGCGAGGACACTTTCCTGGCGTCTTCGTGCTTGCAAACGAACTTGCAGCACGGGGCAAGCTGACTGAGGACCAGTACCGGTTCTGGAGGTCCAATAACGACTGGTACGACACCCATTACACCAATCCAACTGACGTTGACCCAGATGTATACAGCCCTCAGGTGCATCCGGGGGCCGTGGCCTGGTTCAAATCGTCCGCCGTCGACCTCATCAGACGTGTTGACGGGTACTTGGGCCTTCTTGCCGCGCATGGTGTGGAGTGCTGTCGCCTGGAGTCTTCGAACCCGGGCAGAATCATCTACGAGGACGAGAACCAGATCGTTGTTGCACCGCCAGGAGAGCCGGGCGGTGTTCGACCCGAGTGACGGTTAGCTGACCTACTTCACCAACCCACCACCCGCCCTCAACTCCCATCCCGTCTGCCGTCGACCCACATGTATGTGGAGCGGGCGCGGTGCCGGGCGGCCAGGCGGAGTGCGCCATGGGGATCGGGTGGCGACTTGAGGGCTGCCAGCTCGGCGGCAAACCACACGCAGAGTTCCGGGCGCCCCCATGGAAGCGGGAGGCCCACCCCATGAACCCGCTGCTCTGGGGAACCACGTGGACATCGGCCCCTGAGGCGCCGATCCCCACGCCCACCCGCGGTCCAGGGCAGGGAGCGGACAGAGATCTGGGGAGCCGACCGTACGCCGGTGAGGCCGACAAGTACCCGCATCGCCCCGCACTGGAACTGTGCGGCTGTCGGCGGCCGTTGTGTTGGGACAGTGCTCGGCCCGCTGGGGACGGGCGGGGCGAGCACGGGGAAGTTCGGCGCGGGGGTGGACGCACTGGCGCAAGGTCATCTTCTTCGTCTCCATATCCGCGCTCGCCGGTGCGGGGCTGATGGCCGTAGGCACCTACGGAGAGGGCTTCGGCAGGACAGACGACAAGAGCGCGATCCAAGTGGTCGGCATGTCGCTGGCCGCGGTGGCGGCGCTCGGGACCTTCGTGGAGAACCACCTGGCCGAGCGAGCCCGCGTACGGGCACGAGAACGGGCGATCAGGGCCGAGACCGAACTGGCCCTGCTGCGTACCACGGTGCTCCCGGCGATCGCCAAGAGCCTCCGGACACAGGCCTCCCGGCGGATGGAACTGAACCCGACACCCGCCGGCACGTCCTCGGACCCGGCATGGGCGGCGGGGTTCGCCGTCCCGGTTGCTTCGGTGCTGGGAAGCCGCGGTGAACCTGACGGTGCCGCCCCTCACGCCTCTGTCCCCAGCGCTGGCGAGGAGCGCGTACGACGAGTTGGACGCCGCCGGTGACCTCCGACTCACCGGCTTCTACCCACCGCAGGCCCCGTCGCCGCGCTCCTCGATCCCCGGGGGCGGCACCGGGGGCACCCACATCAGGACGGAGATCCTGGACGTCGGCCAGGTAGGGGTGGTGGACGGGACGGCGAGCAGGATCAGCCACCTGCGACCGACCTCCGCTCCTGATCACGCCCTGATCACGCCCTGATCAGGGCCGTGGCCGGGGGAGTCCGGCCGCATACGAGGAGGCGGAGCAGACGACAGGGAGACGGCACTCACCGTCGGGTGACGAGCCACGGGAGGACGGCGGCCACGATGCCGAGGTCCGTCGTGACGAGAGGCGCCCCGAGTCCGAGGCCCTCCGGGCGATGGATGCGATGCGCCGGGAGGCGCGGGCGCGGGCGACCGAACGGGTCGACGCGGACCTGGCGCGCCCGCAGGGTGAGGCCGTGCCCCACCTGGCCGTCACCGTGCCGGCCACAGGCGCGTTCGCGGTGGTCAGCCTCACGCTGGCCGGGATGACGGACGACTGGTGGTGGGCCGCTCCGGGCGCGGCGGCTGTCGCCACGGCCCTCGCCGCCGTGGGACACACCCGCAAGGTCCTTTGCTGGTCCGGGCTCCGGACCCGAGGCCCCAGGTCCGGCTCGGGCGACCGCGCGGAGCGATGGACCGGGATCGTGAGCGGGGGCCGACACCGGACATGCGCCGGCTCTGCCACGAAGCCGGCGCGTGAACGCCCCGTGGGCGCCGCCGGTCTCTGCCGCAGTGTGTACGGCCGCTGAAGCGAAGCAGCGCAGGGCGCCCGGACCCCTCTGGGCGGAGTGCGTACGCCTTGGTGACGCCCCCTCAGGGCGGTGGTGTGAAACGGACTTGCGGTCATCGTGCTCGCGCCCTGCCCTGAGCTGTTTCGAAGAATGTTGAAACGTCTCCCGTGGGTCGGCGCGTCAATGGGGTGAGAGCACGTACGACACCCGACTCCTTGCGAGGAATCCCGTCATGAAACTTTCCCTGCCCCGTGCGGCCACCGCCGTCGCCGCCGGCCTCGCCTCGTTCGTCGCCGTCGCCGCGGCCCCCGCCGCCGCGGAGACCCAGAACTGGCGGAACGTCAGCCCGCCGGGCAGCACCGGCACCGTGCTGTTCGACGTCGAGAGCGCGGGCGGCGCGACCTGGGCCGTCGGCAAACACGACGACGCGACCACCCGGCCCTTCGCGCCGGTCGCTCTGCGCTGGACCGGCACCCGCTGGCAGGCGCCCCCGCAGCCGGCCGAGCACGGCCGCCTGGAGGACCTCGCTGTCGGCGCGCCCGATCAGGTGTGGGCCGTGGGCACCCGCCACGAAGCCGTCGGCGAGGACGACTGGGACCAGGGGCGCGCGCTGCTCCAGCGCTGGAACGGCAAGGTCTGGAGCGCGGTCGAGCTGCCCTTCCCGAAGGGGGCGGACGGCACGTCGCTGTCGGCCGTCGACGTGGACGCGCGCGGTGCGGTCTGGGTGCACGGCGGATACACCGACGCGACCGGCGAGTACCGGCCGGCCCTGTTCCGTGGCAAGGCGGACGGCAGCGGCGGCTGGACCCGGCTGCCGGCCGACACCGGGCTCGCCTGGGTCTCCCAGCTGGAGGTGGGACCCGGCGGCGTCGTCTTCGCCATCGGCGACGGCGTCTCGCGGTTCGACGGCACGTCGTGGACGAAGCAGCAGCTGCCGAGCGAGCTCGACGGCGCCATGTACGACGGCATCGAGCGGCGGTCGGCGAACGACATCTGGGCCGTCGGTCACATGCGGGACGAGAACCTGTGGCGCCGTCCCGTCGTCGTGCGTTTCGACGGCCGCGCCTGGTCCACCGTCCGCACGCCCGCGGAGACGGGCCAGCTGTTCGACATCGCCTTCGACGGCTCCGGCCGCCCGGTGATCGTGGGGGAGACCATGAACCCCGACGTCAACCCGGCCGGGAACTACGTCCTGACGCTCGGACCCGACGGCCTGCTCAAGCGCACGGAGAACCCGCGCGGAGCCGGGTACCTCTACGGCGCCGCGACCGACGAGGCGGGCCGGGTCTGGACGGTCGGCGGCGCCCAGGGCGCGGAGGGCGGAATCTCCCCGTCGGCGTACGCGGGCATCCGCCGCTGACCCCACACACCAGGGAGCCGGGGGAGCCGCTCCGGCCTCGTGGACGGCAGCGACGGCGTGCGGAGGTGCCGTGTGCTGACTGTCCTGGGGCCGAACGGCTCCTGACCGGGGCCGTCGGCGACGCCGCGGAACACGGTCCTCGGGGCGAGCGGCCCGACGACCGGGACCGACGGTGACCCTGTACGGCGGACGACGTCGCACGGTCCTCGGCGAGGAGTCGCGAGGCTCTGGATGCGACCGGCTCCGCCCCCGACGAGTGTCGTCGGGGGCGGAGCCGTACCCGGAGCTGCGGAGCCGGATGCGGAGAGCCGGGAGCCTCGTGGTCAGAACTGGCGTGACCAGGCGTTGATGGAGCTGCTCAGCTGGATTCCCCAAGCGGACGTGCGTTGACCTGTACACCGTCCGGCTTTCGCCGAGCGCCGTATCACCGATGTCACCGTCGCTCCCGCAGCGGCCTCGGCCCCGTCATGTCAGTGCCCTGCGGCATGATGCGACGCATGCGACGGCCTGTCCGACGGGGACTTGCGAGGCCGGCCAAACAAGGGGGGCGCTCTGTGCACGATCCGGTCACGGACGAGGAAAGGGCCGCCGAGGAACGGCGACGGCACTACGAGAAATGGCAGTGGGGCGGAAGGCTGCCGAGCGCGAGGCTACGCGGTATCCGGGGGAGCAACGTCCTCGGTCTGCTCACCTTCGACGGCGACCTGGTGCACGCTCTCGACGCCGTGGGGGCGGAGGTCCAGCGTTCAGTGGCGCTGCTGGCCGTGCGCCGGGCATGCGAGACGGCCGGCCTGACCGCTGTGCCGTGGGTCGCCAGGGCGCTCACCGCGCTGGCGGAGGGGCATCCGCTGCCGCCACCCTTCGACGACGAGGCCCGGATGTGGGAGACCCTTCGCTCCACCCCGCTCGCGCCGGGGCCGTCGGTACGAGGGGCGATGCCCCCCGAGCGATCGCCGTATTTTCCCCCGACGCCCGCCGGGTGGGCATGGGTCCCGGCCGCACAGCAGGATGACGACGGGTCGAAGCAGTACGAACTCGGCCGGCTACCGGGCAGCCCCCCACCGGCCGTGTCCGACGGCAAGTTGTCGGCAGCACCCACAGACATCGGGCACGTCCGCGTCGCCGCCGCGCTGCTGACGTACCCCGCCAGCACACCGTACGTCCCCGGCGAGATCTCGCAGCCGCACTTCGCACTGCCCGCCGTCCTCGCCGCCGCCGAGCCCACCCCGCTTCATGCGGCTCTGGACGCGGTGTGGCATGCGCTGCACACGTACGGAGAGCACTACCCAGACTTGCTGGAGGAGATCTGGTCGGTCTGCACCGAACGGGCGGGCAAGTAGACAGCCCCTTCGTTCCGGCGACGCTGATTCCCGGCGATGG
Source organism: Streptomyces sp. NBC_00572 (assembly GCF_026341815.1). Lineage (GTDB taxonomy): Bacteria > Actinomycetota > Actinomycetes > Streptomycetales > Streptomycetaceae > Streptomyces. The sequence continues at coordinate 81,393 of NZ_JAPENX010000002.1, read as the reverse complement.
GTCGAGGGGGCACCGCAGCGAGGCATTGGCAGGACCGCAAGGCGGTAGGCGATGCGCACGAACGGCGGGTGGCAGCCGCTCTGCGCGCACGCGGCTGGACCGTCCACCCCTGCGGACAGGGCATCTACCCACCCGCTGTACGCGACGCCCTGCGCCGAACCCGCTCCGCCCTGCGGCACTTCCCCGACCCGATCGCCGCCCACGGCAACGACCTCGACACCATCGACGCCGAAGACCGCTGCGTGATCAGCGGCTCGATCGCGTTCTGACCGGCTCGTTCGGGCTGCGGGCGCGCACTCGGGGTGGTGGCGAAGGAGGGTGTGCGCCTGATTCGGCTGGATGAGCGGTTTACATCTGGATCAAGGTGATCTGCGATGGTTCGTCGCTAGGCTCCCGAGCGGAGAACGCCAGCTCAGAAGGCGACGAACCCCGTCATCAGGTGAGGCCATGACCAGTGCAGCCGCCCCCCGTTCCGTGACCGTTCAGGGCCGAGTGCTCCGCGAGGACGGCACGCCTGTGGTGGGGGCCGAAGTCCTGGTGTCGGCGAGACGGCTGCGTTCCACGGAGCCGGTGGGAGAGACCCGTACCGGCGACGAGGGTGCGTACCGGTTGGAGTGTGAGCTACCGGACACCGCCGCGGAGCTGGTGATCGCGGCGACCACGGACGGACGGACGACCCGGACCACCCGGACCGTACGGGCCTTCGCCGCGGCCGGAGAGACGGTCGATCTACGGCTGCCGGGCAGCGGTCCGAGCCGTTACGAGGCCCTGCTCAGCGCGGTCGGCGCGCACCTCGACGGAGTGGGCCTCGCGGAGGTCGGCGAGGAAGCGGACGGACACGAGCTGGCCTACCTCTCCCGCGCCACCGGCCACAGCGCGCAGGAGATCGGACATGCCGCGCAGGCCGCGAGGCACGAGCGGAGCACCGGTCTCTCGGCCGAGCGGTACTTCGGGCTGCTCGCCCGTGGACTCCCCGCCGACCTGGCCGCCCTTGCCCAGCGAAGCGTCGTGGAAGCCTCGGCCGCCCTGGCCGCCGCTGCTGCGGAAGGGGTGATCTCCTCGGCCGACGGGGCGGCGGAGTTCTTGACGGCTCTGCGCGTCCGGGAACTCCAGGCCGCCGAGGCGGCCGACCGTGTCACACCGGACGGTGTGACACGGTCGGCGCCGGACGGCGTGGTGCCTTCCCCGCTGGCGCGGATCTTCGCCGTGGCGGTACCCGAACCGGACGTTCGCGCCCGGCTGTACACCGCCCACCTGGACCGCACCGGCATGTCCGCGAGCCTGGCCGGCGAGGTCGACGGTCACGCCGAGCGGCTGGAGCTGGCGCTGGAGCTCGGGCGGCTCACCGGTGACAACGCGCCGCTGGTCAAGGCTCTTCTGGCGCGATTCGACACGGGGGAGTTCACCCACCGCCGAGACCTCGTCCGCCTGGACGGCCGTTGGGCCGAACTGGTCACGGAAGCGGGTGGCGTTCCGGAGTCCTCGCCGGGGCCGGGGCCGGGGCCGGGGGCAGGGCCGAGGCCCGGGCCGGGGTCGGCGCCGGAGACCGGGCCCGGGTCGGCGCCGGAGACCGGCCCCCGCTCCGTACGAACCCCCGACACCGTACGGGAGTACGCCGACGGCATCCGCACCCGGGTGGCCGAGGCGTACCCCACCGCCCACCTCGCCTTCCGGCTCGCCGGGCACCCCGAGCACGCCGAGGCCCCCGCCACCCGGTTCCTGGCCGCCAACCCCGACTTCGACCTCACGGCCACCCGCGTCGACGCCACCACGGTCCCGGACGCGGAGGAGCGTCGCGAACTGGCCGTGGTGCAGCGGACCTTCAAGATCGCCCCCCGCTTCGAGGCGATGCAGGCGCTACGGGACAACGGCTTCCACTCGTCGTACGCCGTCGCGGGAATCGGAGTCTCGGACTTCGCCCGCAAGGTGTCCGGCGATGTCGACGAGGCCGAGGCCCGCGCCATCCACGCCCGGGCCACCCAGGTGCACGCCGAGGCGGTCAACCTCGTCGCCGACCTGCGGACCGCGGGCCAGTTCGACGTGCCCTGGCTCCCCGCGATCCAGCCGCAGACCACGCAGATTCCCGACTGGGAGGACCTGTTCGGCTCGGCGGACTACGCGCCGGTCGAGGAGAGCCGCTCGGTGTACAGCCAGGCGGCCTACCTCGTGGACCTGCTGTACTACCTGCGCCGGCTCGGCGGGGGCGAGCAGACCGGAGAGTCCCGCTGCGGCCCGGTGGCCGAAGTGCTCCACGGCCGCAGGCGCGACCTGTGGGACATCGAACTCAGCAAGGAGAACACCGAGTTCAGCATCCCGTATGTCGACCTCGTCAACGAGCTGCTCGAATCCGCCGTCTCCCCGGAGACCGCGGTCCCGGCCGCCGAGCGCCAGAGCCGAGGGAGCTCGGACGAACTGCGCGTGCAGCCCCAGCACGTCAACACCGGGGCGTACGACAAGCTGCGCACCGCCGTCCACCCCTGGCAGCTGCCCTTCGACCTCTGGGGCGAGCAGACCACCACCTACCTCGGCCGGCTGGGAGTCACCCGCGAGGCCCTCGTCCTCGACCTCTGTTACGACGCCACGCACCCCACCGACTTCGACCGGCTGCTGACGGCGGCCCGGCTCGGCCTCTCCAAGGTGTCGCAGCAGATCATCGCCGGGGAGACGCTCACCCCGCCGCGTACCCTCGCGGAGTTCTACGGACGGCCCGCCGCGACCACCGACGCGGCGCTGACGGAGGCCATGACCCACGTCCGCCCGCTCCTGGACACCGCCGGACTGCGTTTCACGGAGCTCGCGGCCGTCCTGGAGACCCGCTTCGTCGACCCCGGCGGGGTCGTGCGGTTCGTCCCCGACGCGCGGTTCCCGAACGACACCGACAAGATGACCCTCTCCGGGCTCGACGCCTCCGTACTGGAACGGCTCCACCGTTTCGTCCGCCTCCAGCACGTCCTGGGCGTGGAGCCGCGGGAGCTCGACCGTCTGATCCAGGGATCCAACAACGACGGCCGTCTGGACGTGCTCACCCTGCGGTCCATCGCCGCCGTCCGTGCAATGTGCGCCAGGCTGGACCTGCCGGCGGAGCGCGTCCTCGGCTTCTGCCGGCCGCTGGACACCCACCGGTACCCCTCCGACGACCAGCCGCCGCTGTACGACCGGCTGTTCCTGGACCCGGCGGCGGTCAGCCCACAGCCCGGCACCCCGAGTCCCTTCGAGCTCAACGCGGACCGCAGCGAGCTGAAGGTCATCGGCAGCCTGGAGACCCCCGCCGTATCGGCCGCCCTGCTCGCCGCCCTCCAGGTCAGCGACGCCGAGCTGGCCGAGCTGGTGACCGGGCCGAACACGCCCTTGCGGAACAAGTCCCTCAACCTGGTCAACCTGACGGTCCTCAGCTGCGTGGTGACGCTGGCCCGCACCCTCTCGCTGCCCGTCGTCGACCTGCTGAGGCTGGCGCCACGCAGCAGTGCCAACCCTTGGTCCCATCTGGTCGCTTCGGCCTCCGCGGCCGCCTCCACAGCCGTCGCTCCAACCCCTTCGGCCCTTTCAGCGCCTTCCGCATCCACGTCCCCGTTCGCCGAGACGGAGCCGGCCGGCGGCGACCGGATGCGGCAACCGGGGACGGAGGCCGCGGCCGGACCGCCGCTGCTGCCCGCCGCCTCCGAGATGGATGTGCTCGGGCGCTTCGTCGATCTCATGGAGACCTTCGTCCGAGTCGGCTTCCACGCGGACGCCATCGAGGCCGTCCTCGACGCACGCAGGCCCCCGCTCGACGGGCCCCTCCCCGACGACGCGGCTCTCGTCTCCGCGCTCACCTCCCTCCGTGCCGCGCTCCAGACCATCCAGCAGCAGACCCGGGGAACGACCGACGACCGGGGCGAACTCACCCGCAGGAACCTGGCCCTCATGGGCTGGGACGCCACCCTGGTGCAGGAGACGGTGGCGACTCTTCTGGGCACGGTCGTGTACACGGCCCCTCTGGCGGCCCTGCCCGCCGGAGTGTCCCTGCCCACCGATCTGCCGGTGCGCTTCGAGCCGGCCGAGCCGGCCGAGGGAGAACCGGTGCGGCCCGCGCCATCTGCCCCGCCGAGTGAGGCGGCCCAGGACCGGCGGCTGTCGTTCACCGGCCCGATGAACGACGACCAGCACCGCATCCTGCTCGCCCTGGCCCCCGCAGGCCCCGAGGGTGACGCCTTCCGGACTGCCGTCGAGGCGCTGTACCAGGGGCCGCGCCGGTTCGTCACCGCCCGGATGAAGGCCCTGCGTATCCCCGTGTTCGCGGCGACGCTCGCCGCCCTGCCTCCCGGGTACGCCGTCCCTCAGGCGCTGGCCGGGAAGGTCTTCCACGACGTGACCGCCCAGGCCCTGCGGTCGCGTGGCTATCTCAGCGAGGCCGAGGTGCGCCTGCTGAAGCAGGCGCCGGGAGCGGACTCCTTCCTCGCGACGGCGGTCGAGAATCTCGTCACCGCCCAGAAGGCCGCTCCGGAGGAGGGCAACGCCTTCCTCGGCGCGGCCGACGCCGACGCCCTGTTCAACGCGAAGGACACCCTCCCCGCAGACCGGTTCCGCCTCGTACTGGAGCGGCTGACCCCGCATCTGCGCCGCACGCTCAGCAAGGACGCCGTCGTCCAGCAGATCGGCCGGGCAGCCGGCCTCGACCCCGCTCTCTCCGACGCGCTCCTCGGCACCTGGCTGCCGGGCGCGGGCGGAAAGCCGGTGTTCGAGGAGTTCCTCGACACGGCGTTCACCGGCAGCGATCCCGCCGTCGTGATCAGCCGCGCCGGATTCGGCCCCCAGTTCATCGCACTCGAACTCGTCCACCGGATCGCCCTCGTCCTGAAGACCCTCCGCTTCAGCGCCGACGAACTGCCCTTCGTCTTCCGGTACGCGGCCGTCGGCCAGTGGCTCGACCTCGGCTCACTGCCCGCCGCCCCGCCCACCCCGCCCTCGCACGTGCCCGTGCTGCGGCTCTCCGCGCTGATCGCCCTGGCCCGGCTCCGCACCGCAGTGCCCGGTGGAATCGCCACCCTGACGGCGGTCTTCCGGCTCGCCACCACCCCAGGAACCTCCGACAGCCAGATCATCCGGGAGCTGAGCCGCCTCACCGGCTGGGCCTTCCTCGACGTCAACATGGTCGCCCGCAACTACCAGATCAACATCGCCGAGCGGTTCCTCAGCCTGACCAACCTCGACCGGCTCCGGCGCGGCGTCGCGATGTACCGCCGGCTCGGCGTCTCCGCCGAGCGCGCCAACCTGTGGCTGCGTGCCGAATTCACCCCCGAGGCCGCGCAGGCGGCCTGGGGAGCGGCCAGGGCCCGCCACACCGCCACCGACTGGCTCGCGGTCGCCGGCCCCATGCAGGACGCCCTGCGCGAGCGCGGGCGCGCCGCCCTGGTGGCGTACCTCGTGGCGCACCCGGCCCACGTCGGCACCACCCCGCTGTGGCGGGACGCGAACGGGCTGCACGACCACTTCCTGCTCGACGTGGAGATGGGCGCCGGCCAGCAGACCACCCGCGTCGCGCAGGCGGCGTACAGCATCCAGCTCTTCGTCCAGCGCTGCCTCCTGAACCTCGAACCGCAGGTCAGCACCTCCGACTCCGACCTGTGGGAGCAGTGGGAGTGGATGAAGCGCTACCGCCTGTGGGAGGCCAACCAGAAGATCTTCCTGTACCCGGAGAACTACTTCGAGCCGGAGCTGCGGGCCGACAAGTCGTCGTTCTTCGGACAGTTGGAGACGGACCTCACGCAGAAGGACCTGGTCGACGAGACGGCGCGGGGAGCTCTGCAGAACTACCTCGAAGGACTGTCGGCCGTCGCACGGCTCCAGCCGAGCGGCGTGTACGTCGACTACGACCTGAACAGCCCGCCCACCGACTTCAGCGGTGAGACGGTCTACGTGCTCGCCCGCACCGAGTCAGCGCCTCGGACGCACTACTTCCGTACGTGGGTGAACCGGCTCTACTGGACCCCGTGGCAGAAGGTCAACCTCGACATCGACGGCGAGGCCCTGTCGCTCGGGATGTGGGACAGGCAGCTGTACGCGTTCTGGCCGACCTTCATCCCGGCCGGTGAGGCACAGGAGATCAGGGCCCTGCCCGACGACACAGAAGCGCACAAGCTCGTACCCAGCCCGAAGTACTGGCAGATCCAGCTCAACTGGAGCGAATACCGCCACGGGCAGTGGACCACGAAGCGGGTGTCGGGCGAGTCCCTGCACACCAACCCCGTACTTCCGTCGGGATGGGAGCCCGACAAGCGCTACTGGACCTACTTCGACCCGGCCGAGAAGGATCCGTACCTGTTCGTGCCGGGGTCGGACTTCTACAGCCGCGAACCGGTGGTCTGGTGCAACTACGGCCGCCTCTTCAACGTGACGAACACGGAAACCCACAACTCCCACTCCTCCACGGTGTGGGGCCGGTTCAGGCTGAGCAGGCGCCGTGGCACGATGCTCGCCGAGCCGATGGGCTTCTCCGCCGTCCGCGTCGACCAGCGCCCCCCGACCGACCCCGACGGCCAGACCGGCGTCGAAGGGGCCGCCCAGTACCAGTACTTCATCCCGCCGCCCGGGCAGAAGGTCCTCAACAACTCCTGGGTCGAGGACCAGATCGGCGGGGAGTTCGGCCGGCAGTTCTGCCTGCACGACGCCCGCGCGATCCTGACGCAGACCCCGCTGTCGCTTCCCTTCCGCGTGGTGACGCCCCACCAGGCCTTCCCTCGCCTGTGGCAGCGAGACGTCCTGTTCTTCACGGACAGTGAACGGTCCTATCTGGTGACCCCGGACTGGCAGCACGGCAACTACTACTGCCAGCAGTTCTCGACCTTCTACCACCCGTTCACCGACGTCTTCAAGGCGCAGTTGGGCCTCTTCGGCATCGACGGACTCTTCGACCGTGACCTCCAGCTCCATCCCGAACGGTTCACGCCGACCGGCACGACCCAGAGCTTCGAGGAGCGCTACTCACCCGACCCGGAGCGTGCGCTCGGGCCGGACTACCCCACCGAGAACGTCGAGTTCGCGGCCGACAAGCCCTACGCCGTCTACAACTGGGAGCTCTTCTTCCACGCCCCCCTGCTCATGGCCGGACGCCTCTCCACCAACCAGCGCTTCGCCGAGGCACAGCGGTGGTTCCACCGGATCTTCGACCCGACCGACCGCTCCACCGAGACGAGCCCCGCGCGCTACTGGCGTACCAAGCCCTTCTTCGAGACCTCCACGGACCCCGCAGACCCGGACAGCTACCAGAGCCAGCGCATCGAGGAGATCCTGCGGCGGCTCGCCGAAGGCAATGCCAAGGAGGCAGCCAAGGTGGACGCCTGGCTGCGGCACCCCTTCCAGCCGGACGTCGTCGCGCGGCTGCGGACCACCGCGTACCAGAAGGCCGTGGTGATGAAGTACCTGGACAACCTCATCGCCTGGGGCGACCAGCTGTTCCGTCAGGACACCCTGGAGTCGGTCAACGAGGCCACCCAGCTGTACATCCTCGCCGCCGAACTCCTCGGCCGACGGCCGGAGGAGGTCACGCGGCAGCAGCCCGTGCCCGTGCTCAGCTTCCGGGAGCTGGACAAGCAGCCTCCCGCCCCCGAGGTCTCCGCCACCGAGAGCCTGATCCCCGCACCGCGGCACGCGCCGCAGTCCATCGTGCCCGGAGTCGGCATCCGCTGGCTCGACTACTTCGGCATCCCGCGCAACGAGAAGCTCCTCGGGTACTGGGACACGGTCGACGACCGGCTGTACAAGATCCGCCACGGCCAGAACATCGACGGCGTCGCCCGGCCCGCGTCCCTGTTCGGGGCGGAGATCGACCCCGGGCTGCTCGCCCGCGCGGCCTCGTCCGGACTCGACCTGTCGACCGTCCTGGCGGACCTGAACGCCCCCGTACCGCATTACCGGTTCGCCACCATGCTCGCCAAGGCCAAGGAGTTCGCCCAGCAGGTGCAGAGCTTCGGCGGGGCACTGCTCTCGGCCCTGGAGAAGCGCGACGCCGAGGAGCTCGCGCGGCTCCGGTCCACCCACGAGTACACCGCCCTCGACGCGGCGCTCGAGGTCCGCAAGAAGCAGCTGGAGGAAGCCAGGCGAGCCATCAAGGCGCTGGAGGCGTCCCAGGCCATCGCCAAGGACAAGGAGCTCTACTACGCCGGCAAGGCCAAGAACCGGATGAACCCCAAGGAGCAGACGGCCGCCGACCTGAGCGCGCAGTCCGTCGAGCTCCAGAAGGTCTCCGCCACCATCAACACCCTGGCGAGCTACCTGTCGCTGATCCCGGAGCTCAAGATCGGCGCCCCGACCTCGGTGGGCGCCACCTTCGGCGGCAACAACCTCTCCGACGCGATGATCGGCATGGCCCACGGCATCATCGGCTACCTCAGCGCCGATGCCTCGCAGGCCCAGCAGTCCGCCACCGTCGGCGGATACGACCACCGCCTGGAGGAATGGCAGTTCCAGAAGAAGCAGGCCGACAAGGAGGCCAAGCAGTTCGCCGCCCAGATCAAGGCCGCCAAGTCCCACCGGAGCGCCGCGCAGAAGGAGGTGGACAGCCACGTACGCCTGATGACCAACTCCCACGACGCCGACGTGCTGCTGCGCGGCAAGTACACCAACCAGGAGCTCTACGACTGGATGGCCGGCCAGCTCGGCACCAGCTACTTCCAGGCGTACCAGCTCGCCTACGACGTGGCCAAGCGTGCCGAACGAGCCCTGCGCCACGAACTGGGCACCGAGGAGACCGACTTCGTCTCCTTCGGGCACTGGGACAGCCTGCACAGGGGACTGCTCGCCGGTGAGCGCCTGCTCACCGACCTGCACCGGATGGACGCGGCCTACTACGAGGCCAACGCCCGTGAACTGGAACTGACCAAGCGGATCTCGCTCGCCCAGCTCGACCCCGGTGCGCTGCGGAGCCTGAAGGAGACCGGCAGGGCGTACGTCTCCCTCCCCGAGGCGCTGTTCGACCTCGACACGCCGGGCCACTACATGCGCCGCCTGAAGCAGGTCAGCTTCACTGTGCCCTGTGTCGTGGGCCCGTACACGGGGGTGAACCTCACCGCCACGCTGCTCAAGAGCAGTGTGCGGCTCGTGTCCAGGCTGAACGGGGGCAAGCACGGCCGCCAGCCCGGGGACATCCGCTTCCGGGACCACATCGGCCCCGTGGAGTCGGTGGTGACCAGCACCGGACAGGACGACGCCGGACTCTTCGACGGCACGCTGCGCGACGAGCGGTTCCTGCCGTTCGAAGGCGCGGGAGCCATCGGGGAGTGGCAGCTCTCGCTGCCGGACTCCTTCCGCCGGTTCGACTACGAGACCATCAGCGACGTCGTCATGCAGCTCCGCTACACCGCGCGGGACGGCGGGGCCACCCTGGCCGCGGCCGCCGTCTCGGAGCTCCACAAGGCGCTCGGATCATGGCTGCACACGGGCGGCGGGACGGGCTTGTACCGGCACTTCAGCGCCCGCCGGGAGTTCCCCGACCAGTGGAGCCGGTTCCTCGCCACCCCCGCCGGCTCCCCGGCCATGCTCTCCTTCTCTCTCTCCAAGAGGCACTTCCCGTACCTCTTCCACGACCGGACCACTACACTCAAGCGGCCCGAACTTGTCCTGATCCTCTCCACGGACCTCGCGCCCGGCGCCAAGCGCTACCGGGACTGCTACCCGAGCGGTGGCCCGCTGACCGTCACCCTGAGCGGGCCCGGTGGTGCACACGGCGACCTGACACTGGCGGCGGATCCGGCCTTGGCCGGGCAGCCCCGGGCCGGCGTGGACGGAGTGCACGGCACGGTGACGGAGACCGACCAGGAGTGGCGGGTCACCGTACCCGCCGCCGGGATCGCGGCGCTCGCCCCCGAACTGCTCCACGAAGGCCGGCTCAACCCGGACGCCTACGAGGATCTGCTCCTCGTGTGGCAGTACGGGGTGGAGCCCGCCGCGGATCCGGCGGTCACCCCGTGATCGGGAAGCCGCACCGCCGAGCGGTGCCCGTCACGACCCTGGCCGCGGACAGCGAGCGACGGGCGGCGGCGCCCGGCCACTGGTCGGCGGCGGGGGAGATGCCCTTCGCCGGCTTCTGGGCCCAACCGGCGGACGCCGCCGTCCAGCTGACCGACGGACGCGTCCTCCTCGCGGGCGGGGAGGACGGGCGCCGGGTCCCCACCGACGTGACCGCGCTCTTCGACCCGACCGAGGGCACCTGGTCCTCCTCCGGGGCCCTGTGGACCGGCCGCCGGCTGCACAGCACCACCCTGCTGGCCGACGGCCGGGTCCTGGTGGCCGGCGGAATCGGCGAGCCGCCGGGACCCGTCCCGGCCACCGGCCTCGGCTCGTGCGAGGTGTACGACCCGGTCGCCGGCACCTGGACCACCACGGGGACGCTGCGCGAGCCGCGCTTCTCCCACTCCGCGACCCTCCTGCCCGACGGCCGGGTGCTGGTCGCCGGCGGCGCCGCCGTCCGCTCGGCCGACTCCCACCGCACCCTGCGGTCGGCCGAGGCGTACGACCCGGTCGCCGGCACCTGGACCCTGGCCCGGCCGATGACCGACGCCCGCTTCGGACACCCCGCCGTCCGCTTCGACGACGGCCGGATCCTCATGGTCGGCGGGATCCTCTCCGTGGGCCGCGGCAGCCACACCGCCCTCGCCCACTGCGAGCTGTACGACCCGGCGGCGGACGCCTGGACGCCCACCGCCGGCCTCGGCACCGCCCGCAAGAGCCACCAGGCGACCCTGCTCCCGGGGAACGCGGTCCTGGTCACCGGCGGTGACATGCCGGGGTTCGACAACGACGACTGGACCTACGACCCGTACAGCCAGTGGGCCACGGAACGCTACGACCCCGCGACGGACCGCTGGACCGCCGACGGGCAGCTGCCCTGGGGCCGCAGCCACCACCGGGCCGTCCGGCTCGCCACCGGCGACGTCCTCGCCCTCGGGGGCACCGACGACGCCTCGATGGCCGTCGGCTACCCGAACGCCACGCTCTACGACGCCGCCACCCGCACATGGTCCGCGGAGCTCCCCATGGTGCGGGGCCGCTGGGCCCCCGCCGCGATCGGCCTCGCCGACGGCCGGGTGCTCGTCATGGGAGGCCTGGACGAGTCCGGCCCGGCGGCCCCGCTGCCCGGCGAGGACCGGGTCACCGCCACCGCGGAGATCTACGCGCCGTAAGAGGCCGTAGGGAGGGAAGGACACCGATGCGCACGCTGCTCGCCGACGGCGGCGAACTCACCACCCGGCCGGGCTCCTCGTCCGTCGCCCGAACGACGCCCTCGGGCGAGCGGGCGCCTTCGGACCGAGAGACGCCTTCGGACCGAGACACGTCGTCGGACACGGAGACGTCGTCGGCCACGGAGACGGCGTCAAGCAGACAGACGGCGTCGGGCCGAGAGACGTTGCAGAACCGAGAGACCGCGTCGGGTGGGCGGGCGTCGTCGGGTCAAGGGACGTCCTCGGCCGCGTGGACACCGTCCGCGCACGAGCCATGGTGGGACCACGAGTCACGGTCCGGCCACGAGTCACGGTTCGCACTCGATGCACCGACCGGCCGAGGAACGCTGTCCCGCCGGGGAACACCGTCCGGCCGGTGGACGCCGGCCGGCGAACTGCCCTTCCGGTTCGTGATGCTGCACGGCCAGGAAGACGGACCGGTGCGACTGCCGGACGGGCGCGTCCTGTTCGCCGGCGGCGCCGGGCCGAACCTGCTCACCCTGGACGGCGCCGCCCTCTTCGACCCGGTCGAAGCCCGCTGGACCGTCACGGACCCGCTCCGCAAGGCCCGGCGCATGCTCAGTCTCACCCCGCTCGCCGACGGCCGGGTCCTCGCGGCCGGCGGCATCACCGGACCGCAGGCCTATCCGCCCCCGTCCCTGTCCACAGCGGAGCTCTACGACCCCGCCGCCGAGACCTGGACCCTCACCGGCGCGCTCCACGAAGCACGGCACAGCCACACGGCGACCCGGCTGCCCGACGGGCGGGTGCTCGTCGCGGGCGGTCAGCGGCCCCGCGACGCCCGCACACCACGCACCCTCGCCTCCGCCGAGCTCTTCGACCCGGACACCGGCACCTGGACCCCGACCGGGGAGATGGGCGACGCCCGCTGGCACCACCAGGCCGTCCTGCTCCACGACGGCCGGGTCCTCGTCGTGGGCGGCCTCACCGACACCGGCCGCAGCACGTCCGCGCCCCTCGGCCTGTGCGAGCTCTACGACCCGACGACCGGCACCTGGACACCCACCGGAGTCCTCCGCGACCCCCGATACGCCCACCAGGCCGTGCTCCTCGCCGACGGCACGGTGCTGACCCTCGGAGGCTTCGGGCCCCGCGCGTCCGACGACGGGCGCTACGACCCGTACAGCCTGGCCGGGGTCGAGCGCTACGACCCCGTGGCCGAGGAGTGGAGCCCGGAGCCACCACTGCCGTGGGGCCGCGGCCACCACCGCGCCCTGCTCCTCGGCACGGGCGAGGTGCTCGTCTGCGGCGGCGCCGACCAAGCCTGTCAGGACGTCGGCCACGCTGCCGCGCTGCGCTACGACCCGCGCACGCGGGACTGGTCCGTGGCCGGGCCGATGGGCACCGGCCGCTGGGCCTTCGGGGCGGTCCTCCTCGACGACGGCAGGGTCCTCGCGGTCGGGGGACTCGCCCGCAGCGGTGCCGCGGCCCCGATCCTCGGCACCCACGTCCCCGCGACCACGACGGAGGTGTTCTCCCCGTGACGGACGACCGACGCAGCACGGGCCGCTGGTCGCCCGCCGGGCCACTTCCCTGGGAGCGCATCCTCTCCGGGGCGGCGAGCGGCGCCGTACGCCTGGCCGACGGGCGCGTCATGCTCGCCGGAGGGGCGGACGCGGCGCTCACCGCCCAGGACGGAACCGCGTTCTTCGATCCCCGCGACGGCTCCTGGTCGCAGGGACGGCCGCTGGCCACCCCACGACGGATGCACTCCACCACGATGCTGGCCGACGGCCGGGTCCTGGTGACCGGCGGCTTCACCGGCCCCAACGCCTATCCCGTCCGGCCGCTGGCCACCGCCGAGGTCTACGATCCGGCCTCCGGCGACTGGGCCTCGGCGGGTGAGCTCCGCGAGGCGCGCTGCGGACACTCGGCGACCCTGCTGCCGGACGGCCGGGTGCTGGTGGCCGGCGGTACCGGCCGGCGCTCGGCCGACTCGGAGCGGTCGTTGTACTCGGCGGAGCTGTTCGACCCGCTGCTGCCGGGATGGTCGAAGGCCTGGGACATGACCGACGGCCGGTCCTTCCACCCCGCGGCGGCGCTCCCGGACGGCCGTGTCCTGGTCGCGGGAGGCTGGGTGGCCACCCGCCGCGACGGGCGCGCCGGTTCGGCGCTGGCGTACGGCGAGTGCTACGACCCGGCGACGGACACCTGGACGCCCACGGGCAGCCTCACCGCTCCGCGCGCCGGTCACGAGCTGACCGTACTCGCCGACGGGTCCGTCCTGGCCACGGGAGGCAGCGACGGCGAAGGCGGTGCCGACGGCAGGCTCGACCCGTACAGCAAGGCGACGGCCGAGCGCTGGTACCCGGAGGACGGGGGCGGCCGATGGAGCCGGGAGCACGACATGCCCTGCGGCCGGACCCAGCACCGTGCCGTACGGCTGCGCACGGGAGAGGTCCTGGTGATGGGCGGCGGTAACGACCTGCTGGCCGACGCGGGTTACCGCAGCGCCGCGCGGTACGACCCCGAGACGCGCCACTGGACGCAGGTGCCCGGAATGACGGTCGGCCGCACCGACTTCGCGGCGATCGCCCTGTCCGACGGGAGGGTCCTGGTGGCCGGCGGCACGGTCCGCTCCGGACCCGCCACGCCCACGGGCGCGCCGCATCTGCTGACCGCCACGAGCGAACTGTTCGTTCTGTGACGGGGCACGGCACCGTTCGGGTGATGCGGCGGACGATCAGCGGACCGGACCATTCCGGTCGGATGACCAAGAGGCCCGTGAGCAAGCGGGTTCGATGCGGAGGCGACCGGGCGTGGTGACTGACCAACGAGACGGATCCGGTTCCGGTGCACGGCAGTTCGTCGTCGCCGCACCGCAGGTGACGCTCCCGAAGGGCGGCGGAGCGATCCGTGGCATCGGGGAGACGTTCACCGCCCACCCCGCGACCGGCACCGGCTCGGTCTCCGTGCCCGTCGCCACAAGCCCCGGCCGGTCGGGATTCGGCCCGCGCCTGGCCCTGACGTACGACTCCGGAGCGGGCAACGGCCCCTTCGGCTTCGGCTGGAGCATGTCGGGCCCGTCGGTCACGCGGAAGACGGACAAGGGGCTGCCGCACTACCTGGACGCCGTCGACTCCGACGTGTTCGTCCTCTCCGGCGAGGAGGACCTCGTCCCCGCGCACCGGCAGGACCACGCCGGCGACTGGATCGCCGCCCACCCCGGCCACACCCGGGACCTCGAAGGCGACTGGGTTCGCGACCCCGCGGGTGAGCTCGTCGTACACGAGGACGAGATCGACGGCTACCGGATCCGCCGCTACCGGCCGCGCGTCGAGGGCGCCTTCGCCCGGATCGAGCGCTGGACGGCGGTCGGCGCACCCGGGGGAGCTCCTGCCGGACCCGGGGGAGTGCCCGCGGGGCCGGGTGGGTCGCTTGTCGGTGACGTGCACTGGCGCTCGGTGTCGAAGGACAACGTCCTCACCGTGTACGGGCTCGCCCCGGAACACCGCATCGCCGACCCGAGCGACCCGGGCCGTGTCTTCAGCTGGCTGATCTCCGAGACCCGCGACGACAAGGGCGAGGTCGTCCTCTACCGCTACAAGTCCGAGGACGGCACCGGCGTCGACCTCGGCAAGCCGCAGGAACGGAACAGGGGAGACCGCGACGACGTCCGCAGGACCGCCAACCGCTATCTGAAGCGTGTCCTCTACGGCAACCGGCGGCCCGCCCTGGACGAGTCGGGCGGGCGCCCCCACTTCCTCGATGACCGGGTCGTCGAGGGCGGCTGGATGTTCGAGGCCGTCCTCGACTACGGCGATCACGATCCGGACACCCCCGGGCCCCGGGACGACGAGGCCGTCGACGCCACCGGTGCCCTGCGGTTCCCGTGGCCGCTCCGCCCGGACGCCTTCTCGTCGTACCGGTCCGGCTTCGAGGTGCGGACCGGCCGGCTCTGCCGCCGGGTGCTGATGTTCCACCACTTCCCCGGTACGGAGGCGGCCGGAGTCGGCGTCGACTGCCTCGTGCGGTCGACCGAACTCGTCCACGGAGGCGAGGGCGACCCGGTGGCGACCGACGGGCCCGTGTACGCGTTCCTGCGCGCCGTGACGCAGCACGGCCACCGCCGCGACGGCACAGGGTACGCCCGCCGGAGCATGCCGCCGGTGGAGTTCACCTACTCCGTGCCGACGATCCGGGACATCGCCGAGACCGTCGAGGCCCGGTCCATGGAGAACCTTCCGGCCGGCATGGACGGGACGACGTACCGCTGGACCGACCTGCACGGCGAGGGCATCCCCGGCGCGCTCGTCGAACAGTCGGGCGCCTGGTTCTACAAGCGCAACATCAGCCCGCTGCCGGAGGCTGCCCCGGGATCCGCCCCGGGGTTTCCCTCGGGGTTTACCTCGGGATCCGCCCCGGGATCTGCCCTGGGGTCCGCGCCGGCGGACGGCAGCGGTTCGCGCGCCGCCTCCGGCGACGGCACGGCCCCCCGTGTCCGGTTCGCTCCGGTCGAGCACGTCGGCACCATGCCGGTGCTCCCGCCCGGCAGCGGCGCCGAGTTCGTGGACCTCGCCGGGGACGGACTCGTGGACGTCGTCGTCACGAGCGGGTCCGCTCCCGGCCTCTACGAGCACGACGAGGCCGAGGGCTGGCAGCCGTTCCGGCCGTTCACCTCCCTTCCGAGCGCGCCGCTGAACGCCTCGAACGCCCGCGTCGTCGACCTGGACGGAGACGGCCACGCCGACGTCCTGGTCACCGAGGACACCTCCCTCGTCTGGTACCGGTCGCTCGCGGAGGAGGGATTCGAGGCAGCCCGGCAACTCGCCGTCGCCGCCGACGAGGAGCAAGGCCCCCGGGCCGTCTTCTCCGACGGCACCCACGCCCTCCATCTCGCCGACCTGTCCGGAGACGGTCTCCCCGACCTCGTCCGCGTCCGCAACGGCGAGGTCTCCTACTGGCCCAACCTCGGCCACGGGCGCTTCGGCGCGAAGGTGACGATGGAGAACGCGCCGTGGTTCGACCACCCGGACGCCTTCGACCAGCAGCGCGTCCGGCTCGCCGACATCGACGGCTCCGGCACCACCGACCTCCTCTACCTCCACCGCGACGGCGTGCGGCTCTACTTCAATCAGTCGGGAAACGCCTGGAGTTCGCCCCGCGCGCTGGCTGCCTTCCCGCGGATCGACAGTGCCACGAGCGTCGCCACGGCCGACCTCCTGGGCGACGGGACGACCTGCCTCGTCTGGTCCTCCCCGCTCGCCTCGGACGCCGGCCGGCCCATGCGGTTCGTCAACCTCATGGGAGGCGCCAAGCCGCATCTGCTGGTCGGCCTGGTGAACAACCTCGGCGCGGAGACGCGGCTGAGCTACGCGCCGTCGACGAAGTTCTACCTCCAGGACAAGCACGAGGGCAGGCCGTGGATCGCCCGCCTTGCCTTCCCCGTCCACGTGGTCGAACGCGTGGAGACGTACGACCACGTGAGCCGCAACCGTTTCACCACGCGCTACCGGTACCACCACGGCCGCTACGACGGTGTGGAGCGCGAGTTCTGCGGATTCGGCATGGTCGAGCAGTGGGACACCGAGGAACTCGAAGCCGTCGGCGGCGCGGGTACGGGTGGCGGAGCGACCGATGAAGCCCCCGCTTCGTACGTGCCGCCGGCGCACACCAAGTCGTGGTTCCACACCGGGGACCGGCTGGGCCGGGAGCGCGTCTCGCGGCACCACGAGGGGGAGTACTACCGCGAGCCCGGACTGACCCCGGCCGCCGCCCGGGAACTGCTGCTCGACGACACCCCGCTGCCCCCCGGCCTGGCCGACGAGGAGGAACGACAGGCCTGCCACGCTCTGAAGGGATCGCTGCTGCGGCGTGAGATCTACTCCGACGACGCCGTACCGGAGTCCACACCGGCCGAGCTGACGCGGGCCCGGACCCCGTACACGGTCACCGAGCAGAACTTCACCGTCCGGCGCCTCCAGGGGCGCGGCGCGCACGCGGACGCCGTGTTCGACGTCCAGCCGCGCGAGACGCTCACCCACCAGTACGAGCGGGAGGCCGCGGACCCGCGCACCCAGCACACGATCGCCCTTGAGGTCGACCCGTACGGCACCGTTCTCAAGGAGGCAACCGTCGGCTACGGCCGGCGCACCCACCTGGTGACGGTGGACCCGGACGGCAGCGTCACCAGCGTCCCGAACCCGGCCCTGGACGCCCTTCACCCGGCGGACCAGGCACGGCAGACCACGTCCCTCGTCACGTACACGGAGCGCCGCGTCACCAACGCGATCGACATCGCCGCCGCGTGGCGCCACCCCGTGACGTGCGAGACGCGCACCTTCGAGCTGACCGGGTACGCCCCCACAGGGCCGCGTGGCCGCTTCCTCGCGGAGGACCTCGTGGAGCGCGACCCCGACACCGTCGGACGGCTGCGGCACCGGTACGCGCGGGAGGTGGCGTACGAGGAGCAGCCCACGCCCGAACCCTGTCGCCGGCCGATCGAGCACGTCCGCACCCACCACCGGAGCGACGACCTCACGCGGATCCTCCCCCTGGGACAGCTGGAGCCCCGAGCCACCACGGGCGAGAGGTACACGCTCGCCCTCACCCCGGGCCTCCTCGCCGCCGTCCTCCGCAGACCGCGCCCCGACGGCTCCATGGAGGAGCTGCTGCCGGACCCGGCGGGCGTCCTCGCCGGGGCGGCGGGGGACGGGGGCGGCTACCTGGCCGGCCATACCCTCAAGGCGGACGGACGGTTCCCCGGTACCGACCCCGACGACCACTGGTGGCTGCCGTCGGGCCGGTCGTACTTCTCCGCCGTCCCCGCGGACCCGTCGGCCATCGAGCTGGCGGAGGCCGTTCAGCACCACTTCGTCGTCCGGCGGCAGCGCGACCCGTTCGGCCAGGACACCGTGGTCGACCTCGACGGCGACGACCTGCTGACCGTCGAGGTACGCGACCCGTTCGGCAACCGCACCACGGTGGAGTCCAACGACTACCGGGTCCTGCAGCCACGCCTCGTCGCCGACGCCAACCGCAACCGGACCGAGGTGGCCTTCGACGCCCTCGGCATGGTCACCGGCACGGCCGTCATGGGGAAGGCCGCGCCCGCGCCCGCCGAGGGCGACACCCTGGACGGATTCACCGCCGACCCCGTACCGGAGCGCGTCGAGGCCCTCCTGACGGCGGTCGATCCCGACGCGGCGGCGGACCTGCTCGCCGACGCCACCAGCCGCGTCGTGTACGACCTCGACCGGTTCCGCCGACTGCGCCGTCCCGCCGTGGTGGTGACGCTGACCCGCGAGACGCACCACCACGACCCCCTCCCGCCGCAGGGCCTCAGGATCCAGACCGCGTACGGCTACTCGGACGGCTTCGGCCGAGAGATCCAGCGCAAGACGCTGGCCGAGTCCGTCCCCCTGACAGACGGCGGCCCGACAGTCAGCCCGCGATGGGTGTGCAGCGGCTGGGTCGTCCACAACAACAAGGGCAAGCCGGTCCGCCAGTACGAGCCGTTCTTCGGCGCCACGCCCGAGTTCGAGTTCGGTGTGGCGGTCGGCGTGAGCCCGGTGCTGTTCCACGACCCCGTCGGACGGGTCGTGGCCACCCTGCATCCCCACCACACGTACGAAAAGGTTGTGTTCGGCCCCTGGGGACGGGCGACCTACGACGCCAATGACACGTGCGCGCCCCGCGGGGCCGAGACGGGCGACCCGCGCACCGACGTCGACGTCCGCGGCCTGCTCGCACGCTACTTCGCGGCACAGAGCGTGGCCGTACCGTCCGAGGTCGGTTCGTCCCCGGCCGTCACGTCGACCTCTGTCAGGTCCCCGGCCGTCGCGTCCCCATCGGTCACGCCGCCCGCCTGGGAGACCTGGCACGCCCAGCGGATCGACGGCGCGCTCGGCCCGTACGAGCAGACGGCGGCCGTCCGTGCCGCCGCGCACGCGGACACCCCCACCACGACCCACCTCGACGCGCTGGGCAGACCCTTCCTCACAGTCGAACGCAACCGCGTCGTCTGCCCCGGCCACGAGCTCGACGGCACCCAGGACACCGTCGCCACCCGCACCGAGCTCGACATCGAGGGCAACCAGCGCCTGGTGCGCGACGCCGTGACCCAGGCGGGCGATCAGCTGGGTCGTGTCGTCGTCCGCTACGCCCACGACATGCTCGGCAACCGGATCCACCAGAGCGGCATGGAAGCCGGGGCACGCTGGACCCTGCCGGACGTCCTCGGCAACCCGGTCCGGGACTGGGACAGCAGGGGCCACACCTTCACCACCACCTACGACGCGCTGCGGCGTCGCGTCGCCAGGACCGTGCGCGGCACCGTCGCGGACGGGGCTGCCGCCTCCGACCCGCGCACCCTCGACCACGAGGTGCGGATCGAACGGATCGAGTACGGCGAGCCCGCCGCGGACGCGTCACCCGCCGACGAGGCACGCGCGCAGCGGCTCAACCTGCGCACCCGCGTCCTGCGGCACTACGACGGCGCGGGTGCCGCGGTCAACGCACGCCTCGACGCGACCGGCGCACCGCTGGAGGCGTACGACTTCAAGGGCAACGCGCTCCACCACACCCGTACGCTGACCGCCGACTACCAAGCCCTGCCCGACTGGGCGGCGGCCCCACTGATGGCGGCGGAGTCCTTCGAGAACAGCGTCCGTTACGACGCGCTGAACCGGACCGTCCAGGCGACCCTGCCGCACAGCGACCTCGCCGCCGCCTCCGCACCGGGTCCCGGCCGACTCCACATCGTCCAGCCGGTCTTCAACGAGGCGGGCCTGCTCGACCGCGTCGACGTCTGGCTGGAACACGCCACGGAACCCGCCGGACTGCTGGACCCGAGCAGCGAACCGCCCTCCCCGGTCGGCGTCGCGGACATCGACTACGACGCCCACGGTAGGCGGATCCGCGTCGCGTACAAGAACGGCGCCACCACCCGCTACCGGCACGACCCGCTGACCTTCCGGCTGGTCCACCTCGTCACGGGCCGCGGCCCGTCGTTCCCCGAGGACTGCGACAATCCGGACAACCCCCAACCGCCCGCGGGAAACTGTGGCCTGCAGAACCTGCACTACACCTACGACCCGGCCGGGAACGTCACCCACATTCACGACGACGCCCAGCAGACGGTGTTCTTCCGCAACCAGCGCGTGGAGCCGAGCAACGACTACGTGCACGACGCTCTCTACCGCCTGATCCAGGCCACCGGCCGCGAACACCTCGGTCAGCAGGCCGACGGCACCCGTCGGGCGCCCACCGCACCCGACGCGTCCAACGCCTTCCACACCCGGCTCGACCACCCCAACACGCAACAGACGATGGGGACATACGTCGAGCGCTACGTTCACGACCTCGTCGGCAACATCACGCGGATGCAGCACCGCGGCAGCGACCCGGCGCAGGCGGGCTGGACGCGCGGCTACACGTACGCCGAGACCAGCCTCCTGGAGGACGGCACGGCGGGGACGGCCGCGAAGACCGGCAACCGGCTCAGCAACACGACGCTGAACCCCGGCGGCGCCAACCCGCCGCTCGTCGAGCCGTACGCCCACGACCGGCACGGCAACATGACCCGGATGCCGCACCTGGGCGGCGGCGACCCCGGCCCCAACCTGCACTGGGACCATACGGACCGGCTGCGGCGCTCGGACCTGGGCGGAGGCGGCACGGTCTTCTGTGTGTACGACGCCGAGGGCCGGCGGGTCCGCAAGGTGTGGGAGAAGGCGCCGGGCCTGATCGAGGAACGGATCTACCTCGGGGACTTCGAGGTCTTCCGGCGGCACCGGGGCCCGATCGGCACGGACACCGCGGTGTTCGAGCGGGAGACCGTGCACACCGGGGCGGAGTCGGGGGCGGGTTCCGGCGCCGGCGAGGAGCGCTTCGTCCTCACCGAACTGCGCACCCGCGACACCGAGGGCTCGGACCCGGCACCGCCCCGGCTGATCCGCTACCAGGGGGGAAACCACCTCGGCTCGGCCTGCGTGGAACTGGACGAGCGGGCGCAGATCATCTCGTACGAGGAGTACGCACCGTACGGCAGCACGACGTACCAAGCGGTACGCAGCCGTACGGAGGCGCCTAAGCGCTACCGCTCCACGGGCATGGAGCGGGACGAGGAGACGGGACTCGCCCAGCACGGCGCCCGCTACTACGCCTGCTGGCTCGGCAGATGGACAGGAGCCGACCCGTCCGGCCTGGTCGACGGTCCGAACCTCTACCGGTACGCCCGGGGCAACCCGATCACCCTGACCGACCGCGACGGACACGAGCCGGCCGAGGCACTCACTGCCGAGGTCCTCGGGCAGGCGGCCTCGGCGCTGGAACGGGCGGCCGCGCGGTGGGGGAGTGCGGCCCTGCTGAGCGGAGGCGCCGGTGCGTCCGCCGCACCGGCCGCGGCACCGGCCGCCGCCGCAGCACCCGCCCCGGCGGCGGGGGTCCTGGCGGCCGCGCAGGCGGTCGCGGGCCTGGCGATGGCGCTCGCGGTGCGCATGCACATGCAGCGCGCGGGCTCGATCGCGCGGTTCGGCAATCCCTATGGTGTACCGGCCCAAGGTGCGGCGTTCCCCGCTCTGACCCAGGCCCAGAAACTGGTGCACGCGCCTTTCCCGATTCCGGAGTCGGCCCCGAACCGGAAGCAGGGTGAGCCGAGGATGGGACGCGTGTACGTCACGTACACCAAGACGAACACGAAGACCGGGCGCGTCTACTCCGGCCGCACGAGCGCGGTCATCGATCTCAACCGCCCCTGGTATCCGCAGGCGGAGGCGGCGATGAAGCTGCGTGACCGGAACCACCACGTGGACGAGCGCGACGAGCCGGACGGCGCGGAGTTCACCCCGGCGCGGCTGGACAAGTTCGCGGTCGGTTTCGCGGTGAACTACCGGGAGCGCTACCGCGACCTGGGGTACCTCGCCATCAGGGGAAGGGAGCAGCAGTTGATGGACCACCACGGGTCGGAGCGCGCGTCCGAGCTGGGGATCACGGGCTTCAGCGGCGGAGCGTGGTCGGACACGGACCCGGGTCCTCGGCTGACGGAGAACGACGAGCGAGGGGTCCGCAAGGACAACGTCTTCGGAGAGATCTTCCATTTGGCGGCGGACGTCGAGTTCGGTGAACTGGCACCTTTCACGGGGACGCCCTTCCAGGAGCTGGTCAAGGACGCGGTGAGGCAGCGGTGACACAACCGGGAACGTACGTACGGATTCCACTGCCCGACGGCTCGTACGGCTACGGAAGGGTGCTCTCGGAGGAGTACACGGGTTTCTACGACTACCGCACGGCACAGCCGTCGGCCGACCTGGCCGACCTCGACGCCGGACCGTTTCTGTTCGCCCAGGCCGTCCGGCTGCCGGACGACGACAGGTGGCAGCCGATCGGCAGCCGCCCGCTCGAAGGTGAAGCGGCCCGCCCGGTCGTCCGCTTCACCCAGGACCTCGCCGACTTCCGGAAGTGCGTGATCTTCGACTCGGAGGGCGGAATGCACCCGGCCACCCCCGAGGAGTGCGTCGGCCTGGAACGCGCCGAGGTCTGGGACGCGCACCACATCGAGCGCCGCCTCCTGGACACCTTCCTGGGCCTCCCCAACCAGGACGAGAGGGAGGCGCGGGTGCGGCTGTCCTAGGCATGCCGCCGAGGTGTCACGCCCACATCGGGAGTCCTGATCCACCTGTCAAGATTGTCCTGACGGACTTTCTAGAGGTGGGGAAGGGCTTCGTCATCGCGCGCCTCGCGGCGCTGTTCGAGCCAGAAGAGGTAGCCGCGCAGGTAGTTCTCCAGTCCGTCATCGATGTAGGCGACGAAATCCCG
This sequence comes from Streptomyces sp. NBC_00572, assembly GCF_026341815.1. GTDB lineage: Bacteria > Actinomycetota > Actinomycetes > Streptomycetales > Streptomycetaceae > Streptomyces. The sequence continues at coordinate 58,420 of NZ_JAPENX010000002.1, read as the reverse complement.
ATGCCCCTGAGCTGCATCGTGGTAGTGGCCGAGGTAGCGCGGGTCGGCGTTGAAGCTCCAGTGGGGGTGGGCGTCCGCGCCCCAGTCGGCGGCGATGGCGACAGCCCATTCCCGAACGCGGGCTCGGTCTCGCCACCAGTCGCGGACGGCTTCCACCGTCCAATGGTCGTCACCGTCCCCGTTGTAGCCTCGGTACGACTCCATCCGGCAACCGTGGATCAGCGCCGTGGTCTCGTGCTCGCCGACCGGCTGGCGATAGACGAACTCGGAGCCGAAACCGCCGCCCAGATCATCGTCATAGGCGATGTGATCCGGAGCAGCCAGACGCCCGACAGCCATGCTGTCGGTTTCACCGGCGTAGAAGGGGCCCGGAACGTTGCGCCAGTTCCGTTGTTCCCACGCGCCCGTGAAGAGTTGCTCCGCACACTCCCCGAGGTCCTCCATCACCCGTCGCGCTGTAGGGAGCGGATTCCAGTAGCCGATCACGGTCCCATCTTGCCCGTCTGGTGGACGACAGTCGCTCAGAGACGGAGGTGCGCTGCTTCTCGCCTGTGGTGTGATGATGACGCAACGACCGGTCATCAGTGGCCCGTTGAGGGCCTGCTGGTCGACTCCGGGAAGGAGGGACGTCGTGTCCCAGGAGGAACGTGACGCCAGACTGGGCCTGACGGGCCTGACCGGCGCGGAGAGAGAAGCTCGTGTCCAGGAGCTGAGGCGGCACATCGAGCGGGAGAAGGCCGCGGCGAGGGCCGCACTGCAGGCGGAGCGAACGCGCAGGGCAGCGGCTGCCGGAGCGTCCGCACCGGCGCACATCAGCGCGGAGCGCGAGGACAAGGGCACGGACGCCTGAGGCCTCCTGAGCTGCGCAGCGCAGCGAGCCGGGTACGGGGACGGCGCGAGCGAGGCTCCTGACGCACCTTCCGTAACACGCTTCACCGGCCGGCTTCGTCCCCCAGGAGCGCCCGCCCGAGGTCCACGGCCACGTAGTGGACCTCGCGGCCGTAGCGGTGTCCGGTGACGAGGCCCGCGTCCCGCAGCACCGCGAGGTGCTGCGAGACCGCGCCCGGGGTCAGCCCGGTGCGGGCGGCCAGCTGGGTCGTGGTGGCCGGGGCGGTCACCGCGGCGAGCAGGCCGGCCCGGCTGCGCCCGAGGAGCCGGGCGAGCCCGTCGCCCGCCCCGCCCGCGCACCCCCACAGCGTCCCCACCGCCCGCGCCGGATAGATCACGCAGGGCGGCACCGCGCCCCGGCCCGGGACCAGTCGGCAGCGCCCGGTGAAGGCGCTCGGCACCAGGGTCACCCCACCCCCGCGCAGTCCGAGTTCGCCCGGCGGGAACTCGGCCGAGACGAGCCGGTCCCCCGTCCAGGCGAGGGTGCGGTGCAACCCGGCGAGTACCTCCCCGATACCGTCCTCGGCCAACTGCCGGGTCCGATGGGCGATGTCCGCCTCCAGCAGGGCCCGGATGCGCGGCCAGTGCGGCCGTACCGCCGTCCGCCACCACGGCAGGACGACCTCCGCGGCCTCCGGTGCCGCCGCGGCCAGCTCCTCCTCGATCCCGGCCAGCGGGCAGCGCGGAGGCGGCACCGTGTCCAGGTCCAGGCCGATCCCGAAGCCGGGTACGGGCGGATGGCCCCCGGCCGCGCCGAGGGACTCCTTGATCCAGGGCAGATGGAGGGCGTACCGCCCGGGATCGGCCACGGCGCGCACTCCGGCGACGGTCTCCCACAGCGGTGAGACCGCGAATCGTACGTTCGCCAGGTCGTCCAGCTCGAAGCACACGGCGCCCATGTCCGTCATCACCCCTCCCCGCCTCGCGGCATCAACTTTCAGCCCAGACTAAAACAATTGTCGGACCCTTCCCGGACCGGTGATCTTACGGTTCATGACGCTCTCTCACCCCCGCGAACAGCCGGCGAGCCCGGCATCGGCCTCGCACGCCGAAACCCCGCCGCCGGCCGAACACGCCGAACGCCCGGCCTCGCTCCCCGCCTTCCGCCGTCTGTGGGCCGCCGACACGGTCAGCCAGGCAGGGACCGCCGTGACGCTCCTCGCCCTCCCGCTCGTCGCCATCGCGACGCTGGACGCCACGCCTTTCCAGGCAGGTCTCCTGGTGACCTGCGAGTACCTCGCCTTCCTCCTCGTGGGGCTGCCCGCAGGGGCCTGGGTGGACCGCTCGCGCCACCGCCGCGTGATGATCGCGGGCGACCTCGGCCGGGCGGTGCTGCTCGCGTCCGTCCCGGTCGCGGCTCTGCTGGGCGTCCTGACGCTGCCGCAGCTGTACGCGGTCGCCTTCGGGCTGTCGCTGTGCACGGTGTTCTTCGACGTGGCCGCGCAGAGCCTGCTGCCCCGGATGGTGGACGGCGAGCGGCTGGTGGAGGCCAACGTACGGCTGGAGACCACCCGCAACCTCGTCCAGGCGGCCGGACCCGGGGTCGGCGGCGTGCTGCTGGCCGTGGTGGCGTCACCCGTGGCGCTCGCGCTCGACGCGTTCAGCTACCTGGCCTCGGCACTTCTGCTCGCCCGCATCCGGCAGGCGGACACCGTGCCGGGCCCGGACGCCGCGCTCGGCACGGGTGCGGGGGACAGGGATCCGGGGGACAAGGGGCGCGCGGGCCTGCGAGCGGAGATCGGCGCAGGGCTCCGCTTCGTCTTCCGGCACCCGCTCCTCAGGGCCGTCACCCTCGCCTCCGCGATCTCGAACTTCTGCGGCACCATTGGCGCGGCCATGCTGATGGTGCTGCTCGCCGGCGAGCTGGAGCTGTCGCCGCTGTGGTGCGGACTGGTCTTCACCGCCGAGGCGATCGGCGGCCTGCTCGGCGGGCTGCTCACCGCCCGTCTGGCCGCCCGCTTCGGCACCGGCCTGGCGATGGGCGGATCCGTCCTGCTCAGCGGGGTGCTGTGGCTGGCGGCGGTCCCGTCCTTCCAGGCCGACTGGCGGTTCGCGGTGGGCGTGGCGCTCCAGGGCCTCGGCTGGGCGGCGTTCATGCCCTTCAAGATCGGCGCGGTGACGCTCCGGCAGCGCGTGTGCCCGCCCGATCTGCTGGGACGGGTCACGGCGACGGTCCGCTTCGTGGTGTGGGGGACCATGCCGCTGGGCGCGCTCGTCGGAGGCCTGCTCGGCGAGCACTTCGGCGCGCGAACGGCCCTGTGGGTGGGCGCGGTGGCCGAACTCTTCGCCGTACTGCCACTGCTGTTGTCCCGTCCTGACGGGAAGAGCGAGGGTCTGCCGGCTGATCGCCGACGGCGGACAGGGCCGCGACACGATGCCGAGTGACTTCCCCCACCCAAGGTGAGCGCTCACCGAGCTAGCCGACAACTTCATGGCTACGCGATCGACGACCTGCGGAACGCCCTTGGTACCGACGGTGACAAGTCGGAGGCTCAAGGCGACCCGTGCTTCGAGGAACTCCGGTCGGACCCTCGCTTCCAGGAACTCGTCCACATCCCGACGCCCCCGCCGGCCGAGACCGCATAGCAAGCCACGCGGCACCCACCCCGTGTATGCCGCAGCTGCAGGAGAGCAGGCCTCGTCCCCCGGGCTCTCGTGCGCACTCCCTCTCCGTTCGCGCGCCTTGGCCCGTTCGCGCGTTTTCATGCTCCGTCCGGGCTGTCAGCCAGCCCGGACGGATCACGCCGGAAGCCGACGGCAGTGGCGCGTGGTCGGCTGTGCTCGGCTGGTTGCGGTCCCATGACGGCCGGCTGTACGCGCAGAAGGAGGAGTCCCCGATGTCTCGTCGGTATGTCCCGGCCGTCCTCGGCCTCGTGGCGGGCGCCCTGGTGGCGGTTCCCGTCCCGGCCGCTCAAGCTGCCACGGTGCAGGTTCGCTGCTCGGTCCCGGATCTCGTCGCGGCGATCAACGCCGCGAACAGCTCACCTGGACCGGACACGCTCCGCCTGACGCGCAAGTGCACGTACAGGCTGACAGCGCCGGACCCCGTGAACCCCGGCAACGGGCTGCCGGCGATCGCCAGCGACATCACCATCGACGGGCGTGGAGCCACGATCAGGCGGGACGGGCGAGTGAACAACGTGCCGAAGTTCCGGATCCTGTTCGTCGGACCGACGGGAAACCTCACGCTCACGCACACGACGATCAGTGGTGGCTTCGCCACGGACTGCCCTGCCTTCCCCGACCCCCCGGGCCTGGCCTGCGGCGGCGGCATCTCCAACACCGGAACGATGAAGGTGACCCGCAGCAAATTCATCGGCAACACAGCCCGGTCCGACGTGTTCGCCCAGGGCGGCGCCATCGACAGCCCCGGCACCGGAAGCGTGAGCGAGACCGAAGTTGCCGGAAACCACGTCATCTACAGCGGGAGCGCCGCCGGTGGCGGCGCCGCCGGCGGCGCCATCGCGAATGACGGCCCGCTGACGGTCACCCGCTCCCGACTGACCGGGAACACCGCGAGCGTCACCGCGGACACCCAGAGCACCGCCTTCGCGGCCGGCATCATCAGCTTCGCCGAGACGACCGTCGAGGACACGGTCATCAGCAAGAACCGTTCCTTCGCCCCGGGCGGATTCGCGCGTGCCGCCGTCTCCAACGGCATCCCGGCGCCCGGCAGGCTGACCGTGACGGGTGGCGCCATCAGCCACAACACATCGGACGCGCCGCACGGTGTCGCCCAAGGCGGCGGCATCGCGAACAACGGCCTCATGACCGTCAGCAAGGTGCAGGTCGGCTACAACCGGGCGGTAGCCAAGGACGGCACCGCGCGCGGTGGCGGCGTCCGCGTGGGCCCCTTCGGCACGCTCGACCTGACCGACAGCCACATCACCGGAAACACCGCTGACGCACCGAACGGCACAGCTCAAGGCGGCGGCCTCGACAACCCGGACGGCGGCACCCTGACAGCCAGGCGCAACAAGGTCCTTCGGAACACGGTCACCGCCAAGGACGGCACCGCCCAGGGCGGCGGCCTCTACCACGCCGGGGGAACCACAGGGCTGGGCACGACCACGCTGGAGGACAACACCATCACCCACAACCGGGCGGGCGACGGCGGCGGCATCTTCAAGGCCTCCGGCACTCTCACTCTGGACGGTGATGTCATTCGCGACAACCAGCCGAACAACTGCAGCCCGACCGGGGCGGTCCCGGGCTGCACCGGCTGACGGCCCCCGAGGCAGTTCACCCCGCCGGGCTCTACGGCCACGGTGCCGGGAGCCATGCGGAACCTGGCGCGGACCGGTGCGGCAGCTGCGCCTCAGCGGCCGGCACCAGGTCCGGCCACCTGTCCTGGACCAGCGCCCCGCAGCGGGGCTGCAGCACGGTCCCGCCCGGGCATCGAGGCCGTGTAGGCCCTGGTTTTGCAGGGCTCCACGCCCTTCGGGGCGGTGCTGGTCGGCCGACTGACCGAGGAGTTCGGCGCCCGGTCGGGCCTTTGGGCGGGCTGGTCTCCGCCGCCGCGCGATCGCCGCGTACGCCGTCCGCCGCCTCCGGCCACCCCGCCGGGCCCGGCGCCGGACCCCGCCGGGCCCGGCGCCGGACCCCGCCGGGCCCGGCGCCGGACCCCTGAACCGGGGCGGGGCGCCTGTCAGACGGGCTGGGCGGCGAAGATGAAGAGGCCCCCGGCGCTGCGGACGGCGGCGTACCCGTTCGTCGTGAACTGCGGCATCTCCTCGATACCGGAGGCCAGCAGCTTCTTGTCGTTGGCGCCGAGCGCGGCTCCGGTGCCGTCCACATACGCGTAGAGGACGCCGTTGCCCGGGAGGGCGCGCGGCGTGATCGTCACCTCGTCCGCGGCCTGGCGCCACAGCTCCTTGCCGGTCTCCGTGTTCCAGGCGACCGCGCCCTTGCCGTACTGCACCACGGCGGTCTTGCCGTCCGGGGAGATGGCGAGGCCGTCGTCATCGATGGTGCCGTTGGTGTCGATGCCCGGCCCCTCGGCGAGCCGGCGGCCGCTCTTGACGTCGATCAGCGTCATGACCGCTTCGGAATCGCCGTAAGAGGACCATTCGAGGAGGGCCTTGTCGCCCTGGTACGGCATCAGCCGCGCACTGGTCGCCTTGTCCGAGGTGACCAGCTTGGCGATGGCGGCCGGCGGCGCGAGGTCCTTGGTGTTCCACGCCTTCTTGCCCGTGCGGATGTCCGTGGCGGTCAGCCAATCGGCGGAGGGCTGGTAGGAGATGTCCTGCTGCGAGAAGTAGCCGAGACCGGAGCCGACCGTCCCCTGGAGATCGACGTGCGAAGCCTCGCTGGTCAGGGTCTCGCCGTCACCGATCGGGATGAACCTGGAGCCGCCGGAGCTGCCGGCGTCCACGAGGTAGCCGTTCCGGACCGGGGTGGACATGTGGGTGTCATCGTCGAAGGAGGAGCTCCCCAGCTTCTCTCCGGACGGCGCGTACATGGTCAGCACGGTCTGGGTCGAGGCCTTCTTCAGGCCGCTCGCCGGGGTGTCGACGCGGTTGCGGATCAGCAGCGCCGGCGAACCGTCCCGCCACTCGCCCACCTGCGCGAGGGCCACCGCCGAGGAGGACGTGGACCCGTCCTCCGGGGGGAGGGCGAAGTCGAACTTCTTGCGCAGCTTGCCGCTCTTGGCGTCGAGGAGCCGGGCGGTGAAGGTGCTCGTGCCCGACTGCCCGTCGCTGTAGCCGGTGACGATGACGGCGTCCCCGACCGTGCAGACGTCGCGCTGCGACGTCTCCTTCTCGGACGCCTTGCTCGCGCAGTTCCCACCCCCCTCGTTCGGCAGGCTCCAGGCCGGCTTCGCGGCCAGCCCGGGCACCGGCTTGCCCTGGTAGACCGGGGTCTTCGGCGTCGCGGGCGCGGACTCCGTGACCTTCCCCGTCTCCCCGCCGCCGGGCTTGGCATCGGAGTCCGCCCCTCCGGAGCACCCGGTCACCAGCCCTGCGGACAGCACCAGACCGAGTGCCACCGTCGTACGTATGCGATTCAAATCCTTGACCGTCTTCCCTCTTGAGTGATCACGCCCAACGGAGCACCTTACTTCGATCAAGACCGGCCCTGGGCCACACCTCGAGCGCACCGTTGCCGACGAAGTCCCCTGCCGCAGGCTCGACTCCCCACGAATCCCTTGAATCCAGATGTCACGCATCGGGGTGCTCCCCGTACTGAGCAATGCCGGCAGCAGCCGGTGACGATGCGCTTCGCTGGACTCTCTGGGGGAACGCGAGGGAAGTCTCACTGCAGCGACGCCGCCAAGGACTCCTTCTATGACCACGACCGGCAACCTTCTGCGACTCTGCCCACCGCCCGCCCGTGTGTCGGTCATCGACTGGCCGGCCGTCGAGCAGTCCCTCGGCATGCCGCTGCCCGCCGACGACAAGCAGATTGCAGACGCCTACGGCCCTGGCTCCGTCTGAGGGTTCCTGCACCTGTACCACCCGCTCGCGCCAACGCGGTGGTGGTGCAATCCAAGGACTACCGCTACTCCACCAACCACCAGGGGTCGTGCAGCTCGGTGTGTGTTCCGCGGGTCGTGGTTGTGCTGCGACTGTCGGCGGTTCGTGGTCGGCATGGGGCCGGTCAGGTCGACCCATTCGGTGTCGTCACGGCAAGGTGACGCCGCTGCTGGGAACCTGCGGCCCTCGGTGGCCGGCGTGGACTCTTCTTGGTCTCGGCCCACTCACGATGCGGCAGCTGGCGCTGCTGTTCGGCTGTTCGCCGGCGACGGTGTGCCGGGTGATCCAGCGGCTGCGGCCGCTGCTCGCGATCGAGCCGGCCATCTGTTCGGCCGCCGCGGTGGAACCGGCTGTGGATCGTGGGCGGCACTCTGATCCCGGTCCGTGACCGGAAGGTCGGAGCGTCCTCACGTAACCACCGGTTCTCGGTGCACGTGCAGGTCATCATCGACGCCGGCACCAGGCTGGTGATCGCCGCAGCCCGGCCGGTGCCCGGCAACACCGCGGAGGCGAGAGCATGGCGGGACTCCGGCCCGGCCGCTTCCTGCAAGGGGCGGTACTGGTCTTTGCTGCCCTGGCGGGGCCGTGGGCGCACGCGTGAGGTCACTTCAATGGTGCCGATCGTGGTCGGTCGAGGGATTTCTGGGGCTCGCCTCAGTGGGTTGGCGGAGTCGAGCGGGCATAGCGCGACGCGAGCCAGCGCAGGTGGGTGACCAGTTCCTCCGGCTCGGTGGCGTCGAAGTCGAAGTCGAGCATGCCCAGGTAGACGGCGAGGGTCTGCAGTGTGTCGGCTCCGGTGGTCAGGACACAGGTGTCGGCGTCGATAGCCTCGACGGTGCCGACCGCAGGGTTGATCTGCTCGATCACCGCCGTCGCCGGCGCATGAACGGTCACGCGCGCGTGGTAGCGCCAGGCCGCGCTCGACACCCGTTGGGAAACGTACGAGGTGACGTCGCCGCCGGGCAGTTCACGCTCAGCGAAGCGCGGTCCTGTCGGGGTGCGGGGCTGGATCCGGTCGATCCTGAACGTACGCCAGTCCTCGCGCTCGACGTCCCACGCAACCAGATACCAGCGTCGTCCCCAGTTCACCGCTCGGTACGGCTCCACCACGCGGCGGGTGGACGAGCCGACGTGGTCCAGGTAGTCGAAGCGCAGTTGTTCCCGGTCGCGGCAGGCGGATACCAGAGTGGTGAGCACCTCTGCGGAGACGATCGGCGCCGGATGGTCGGCGGGCACGGCCACGGTGTGGGTCTGCAGGGCCCGCACCCGTCGGCGCAGCCGCGAGGGCAGCACCTGCTCCAGCTTGACCAGCGCCCTCAGGGAGTTCTCCTCGGTGCCTGGGACAGCGCCCTGCGCGGCGGTGCGCAGCGCGATCGTCACCGCGACGGCCTCCTCGTCGTCGAGAAGCAGCGGGGGCATGGCTGCCCCGGCACCGAGCCGGTAGCCACCGGTGGATCCGCGTGTGGCGTCCACGGGATAGCCGAGCTCGCGCAGTCGGTCGATGTCGTTGCGGATGGTGCGGCCGCTCACCCCCAGGCGCTCGGCCAGTTCAGATCCCGGCCAAGCCCGTGGGGTCTGCAGGAGGGAGAGCAGGCGCAGCAGGCGTGCGGAGGTATCGAGCATGAGGGCCAGCCTGTTGTGTAATTAGGAATGTAACGTGCCTACATCGAGAATACTGTTGCATGCATGGAGATCAGCAGCAGCATCGACGCCCGGATCCACCCGTACCGCATCGACATTGCGCAGGATGAGCTCGACGACCTGCACCACAGGCTGGCCCGTAGCCGCTGGGGCAGCGAGATTCCCGGGACCGGCTGGAGCCGTGGCGTCCCCACCGACTACCTCAAAGCCCTGGCCGCGTACTGGGCCGACGGTTTCGACTGGCGCAAGGTGGAGGCGGAGCTCAACGAGTTCCCCCAGTTCACCACCGAGATCGACGGCCAGAACATCCATTTCCTGCATGTCCGTTCGCAGAACGATGCGGCTGTCCCGCTGCTTCTGGTGCACGACTGGCCCTGCTCGTTCATGCAGTTCGTCGATGTCATCCGACCGCTGACGCAGGACTTCCATGTCATCGTGACGTCCACGCCCGGCACGGGCTTCTCCGGTCCGCTGGGTGAGGCCGGCTGGAACACCGGCCGCATCGCGGGCGCGTTCGTGGAGCTCATGGGCCGGCTCGGTTACGACTCGTACGGCGTTCAGGGCACGGGTGGCGGCGCCTGGATCGTCACCGAGATGGGGCGCCAGGCACCGGACAAGGTCGTCGGCGTCCACGTGAACGGCCTGATCACCTTCCCCTCCGGGGACCCCGCAGAGTTCGAGGGGCTGACCGGGTCCGAGCAGGAGCGGCTGGCCCGGCTGGAGAACTTCCAGCAGGACAAGATGGGCTTCAACGCCATCCAGTCCACCCGCCCGCAGACCCTCGCCTATGGGCTGCATGACTCGCCGGTCGGCCAACTCGCCTGGATCGTGGAGAAGTTCAAGGAGTGGACGGACCCTGCAGCTGAGCTGCCCGAGGACGCCGTGGGCCGCGACCGACTGTTGACGAACGTCAGCGTCTACTGGTTCAGCGGTACCGCCGGCTCCTCGGCGAACCTCTACTACGAAGCGGGCCACGACGCGAGTGCCTGGGCCCCGAAGGCGCGCGGCACCGTCCCGACCGGCGTGGCCGTCGCGCTGGGCACGGACGTCGCCATCCGCCGCTTCGCCGAGCGGGACCACCACATCACCCACTGGAGCGAGCTTGAGCGCGGAGGCAACTTCCTCGCGCTGGAGCAGCCGGAGGAGTTCGTCACCGACGTCCGCGCTTTCTTCGCCGGACTCGGGGCCTGACACCCGCGGTCGGCACGCGTGAATGCCCTGGCCGTCCCCGCCCAAGCGGCGGGCGGGGACGGCCAGGGCCGAACGAATCCGGGGCGAGGCACACGCGGTGCCGCGGTCCCTCAGAGCCGTGAGCTACGGGCCTGGGAGTCTCCGTCCATTCGGCTGGTGGGCAGTTCGCCGCAGTCGTGGGTGTAGAGCCAGGCCGTGGCCTTGTCGAAGAAGAGGGGGACTGCCACCGGCATCACCAGATCGCGCATCCTCCGCGCGAGCGGGCCGGCCGTCTTGGCGTCACGGTTGCCCGAGGCCGCCTTGACCATCTTGGCGATGCGGACCGAGCGGGCGGCGTCGTACGCCGAAAGGGCGGCGGGCACCGAGGGTTCCGCGACCAGTGACCGGGCCAGGACCATTGCGTCCTCCAGGGCCATCGATGCGCCTTGACCCGCGCCGACGGGGTGTCCGGCGTCGCCGAGCAGCGCGATGCGGTCGTTGTGGCGGACCGGGACCGCGCCGAGCTTGTGCATCAGGGTGGGGCGGTGCAGTTCGACAGTCGCCGCAAGGATCGCGTGCGGCACCTGCTCGTGCCGGTAGAGCCCGGTCAGGCGGCGATGCCACTCCTTCTCGGTGAGTCCGAGCTCCGGCTGCGCGGGACACGAGACCTGGGCCGACCACCAGACCTTGCCGCCGGGGGCGGCGAGGTGGATGAAGGCGCCGTTCCGTGCGAACGTCATGTTGAAGAAGCCGGGTTCGGTCTCGATGCCTTCGGCGATGCCCGAGATGCTGTAGATGCCCGCGTACTCGGGAGTGGGCGCGTGCGGGTCGAGCACCGACCGAGTGGCCGACCAGATGCCGTCCGCGCCGAGGAGCAGTGACGCCCCTTCGGTACGACCGCTCGCGAAGACTGCCTGTACGCCCGTCCCGGTGGTGACCGCATCCACCAGGCGCTCACCTGTGACGACGGCAGCTCCGGCCGCCAGCGCCTCCGCGCGCAGCGCTTCGACCAGGTCGCCCCGCATGAGAGTCACGCTGTGCAGCGTGTCGCCTCTCCGCCGACCTCGCGGCACGTCACCCAGCAGCTTGCCCGAGCTCGACCACATGCGCTGGCCGGGCACGTCGATCCCGGCACGCTGTACCCGGTCCAGTACGCCGAGGGAGCGCAGTACGCGCAGACCGTTGGACGCCAGGCTCAGGAACGAGCCGACCTGGCCCGCCGGCTCGGCGTACGCCTCGTACAACGTGACCTCCATGCCAAGCCGTCGTAGCGCAAGGGCACTTGCCGCACCCGCCACTCCTCCGCCGACCACGATGACGTTCATGCATACCCCCTGAATCGAAATTCAGTGAATCTGCATTCACTGAACTGTGGTCCACAATGAGGCAGGGGGAGGACGCACGTCAAGCCCGACGAGAGGACTCACGTGATGGGCGTACGCAAGGAGAAGGCCGCCGAGACCGAGGCGGCGCTGAAGGACGCGGCCCGGCGGCTGTTCGCCGAGCGCGGCTATCTCGACACGAAGATCACCGACATCACCCGCGAGGCAGGGCGCGCCACCGGCTCCTTCTACGCCCACTTCGCGGACAAGAACGCCCTGCTCCGGGCCCTGATGGAGAATCTGAACGCACAGGCCGACGCCGACATCGGCGCAGGCGGCCACCCGGTCGACCACGATCTGACGGACCCCGACCAGCTGCGCGACCATCTCGCCGTCACCTGGCGGGTCGTGCGCGAACACCTGCCGGTGGTCGTGGCCCTGATGCAGACCAACTTCGCCGGCCCGCCCGGCGAGGGCCGCGCATGGGCGAGTCTGGCCGCAGAGACGGCGACCCTCCGCGAGCACCTGGAGTGGCTCCGCGGGCGCGGCCACCAGCTGCCGGGCGACCCGGCGCTGGTCGCCGCCGCCATGGGGGCGATGGTCTCGATGCTCGGGTTCGCCGTCATCACGGCACGAGCGGACGGCCCGAAGGCGACCGACGAGGAGATCGTCGACACCCTTACCACCCTGCTGCTGCACGGCCTGGCGGGACCCGCGCCGGGGGCGAGCCGCCCCCGCCGCTCACCCCGTGAGACCCCTGGCCCCGGCCCCACCGCCGAGGACACCTACCGTGCCCCGTAGGTGGCGGACTTACCAGGACGTCCACCTGTACGGCCGCCCAGCGAGCCCCCCCGTACGGCAATGGCGCGGCCGTCTTCCCCCGCGACGCCGGAGCAATCATCGAGCCGACCACCGTCGCCTCACCGGAGGGCTGACCCAGACCGGCGTGATGGTCTGCGGGGGAGCGCCAGGGAAGAGCCGTCATCTGGTTGTCAGCGGTGGGCCCCGAGTGGCCTGGTAGTTGATGCTGACAGGGCGTGGCGGCGGCCTGGTGCCGGTCGGCCTCATCGAGAAGCAGGTCGATCGGCTGAGCAGCGTCCAGAGCGGCTGACCGGCTGCGTGCGCGCTGCTCGCGACACCTACCGCAACTGCCTGGACAACCTCACCACCTGACGAAACTACCGCCAGGGGCTGGGCAGCACACAACGGCCGCCGAGGCCGCCCGAGACGGGGCCCGTCGGCGCGCAGCCCTGCAGCCCGTTCCGCAGACGCGCGACGTCGGCGAGTCCGGAAGGCACTAGGGAGTGTCTTTCCGATCATCGGATCGTTGGTCTGGTCGTGAGGGATGGGGAGATTTCTGATGCTGCGTGGGCGGTGATCGAGCCGTTGTTGCCGCCACCTGGTCGGGCTCGTGGCAGGTGGCGGGATCACCGCCAGGTCCTTGGGGGCATCGTGTTCAAGTTCCGCACCGGGCTGCCCTGGAGGGATCTGCCCGAGCGGTTCGGCCCCTGGCAGACCGTCCACGGACGGTTCGCCCGCTGGGCCGCCGACGGCACCTTCGACCGCCTCCTGGCCACGGCCCAGTCCCGGGCGGAGGTGGACCGGCTGGTCGCGATCGATTCAACGATCGTGCGAGCGCATCAGCACACGGCTGCTGAAGGGGGCTCGAAGAACGTGGGCTCGGACGCTCCCGCGGCGGGCTGACCGGCAAGATCCACCTGGCCTGCGACGGCAGAGGCCGGCCCCTGGCCCTCCTTCTCACCGCGGGCAACCGCAACGACCGCACGCAGGCCGAGGCCGTCATCGGCCTCATTCGCGTGGCCCGGCCGGGTCCGGGAAGACCCCGGACCCGGCCCGACCGCGTGGTCGGGGACAAGGGTTACTCGGCCCGCACTTTCCGGGCCTATCTCCGCCGGCGCGGAATCAAGGCCACGATCCCCGAGCGGATCGACCAGATCAACGGACGCATCTGCCGCGGCGAGACCCTCTGCCGGCTCGACAAAGCCGCCTACCGGCGCCGTAACGTCGTCGAACGCTGCTTCCACCGCCTCAGGCAATGGCGCGGCATCGCCACCCGCTACGACAAACGCCCTGACCGCCACCTCGCCGCCGTCACCCTCGCCAGCACCCTCATCTCTCCGCCGCGGCTGGCCGGCCAGCCGGAGTGCGGAAACGTTCACACGGGCCTGGTGTCGCCGATCTGCTCCCTACGCGTCTCCAGCGCGTTTCGCTGGTTCAAGAAGCCGTTGCCATACCGATCATGGAGTCTGTCGATCGAACGGGAGTCTCGATCGGGTGATCGCGGGCCCTTCCCGGCATGAGAGCGGGGCCTGGCGGTATGCGGGGAAAATCCAGGGGAACCGACGGCCGCGCGCTGCTACGGTCGGGCGCCATGAGCTGGCTTCCCGATGACTTCGTCCACCCCGTCCTGGTATCGCTGCCGGGCGGTGGTCATCACCTGCGGCCGATCCGGGAGGTGGACACCCCGCTCGACTATCCGGCTGTGATGGGTTCGCGCGAGCGGCTGTGGACCATTTTCGGCCCGGCCTGGGGCTGGCCCGCGGCCACCATGACCTACGAGGCCGACCAGGCCGACCTTTTGCGGCACGAGAAGGAGATCGCCGCGCACCAGTCCTTCAACTACGCGCTGTTCGACGCGGCGGAGACAGTTCTGCTCGGCTGTGTCTACATCGACCCGCCGGAGAGGGCCGGCGCGGACGGCGAGATCTCCTGGTGGGTGGTGGACGAGCTGGTGGGCAGCAAGGTCGAGCAGGCCCTCGACGCGCTGGTGCCGCAGTGGATTGCCGCCGACTGGCCGTTCGAGCGGCCGCGCTTCCTCGGCCGTGAGATCTCCTGGTCGGACTGGCTCGCCCTGCCGCAGCATCCCGACATGTAAGTGGTTGTTGCCCGTACCGATCTCGAAGGCTGTCGGTCGAACGGGAGTCCCGATCGGGTGACTGCGGCGGTTTCCGCGACGCGGAGTGGGTGGCCGTCCGGCCGTTGCTGCCGGTGCCTGCCTGGTTCCAGGGGCGGGGTGGACGGTCCGGGGGCTACTGTCATCGGCAAGTGCTGGACGCGATCCGCTACCTGGTCGCGGGCGGGATCTCGTGGCGGGCGATGCCCGCGGACTTCCCGGATTGGGGCCGGGTCTACACCTTGCTCCGCCGCTGGCGCGAGCACGGGCTGATCGCCGAGTTCCACGACCGGCTGCGCGGGACGGTCCGTAAGCGCGAGGGCCGCGAGGCCGAGCCCCCGGCGGGGATCATCGCCGCGCAGTCAGTGAAGGCCGCGGCCTCGGTGCCGGCCGCCTCACGCGGCTACGACGGCGGGAAGAAGGTGCCGGGCCGCAAGCGGCACATCGTGACCGACACCCTCGGCCTGCTCCTGGTCGTCGCGCTCACGGCGGCGAACATCGGCGACCGGGACGCCGCGGCGGGCCTGCTGATGCGACTGCGCCGTCTGCACCGCGACATCACCCTCGTGTGGGCAGACGGCGGCTACACCGGCGGCCTTGTCGGCTGGTGTCGGGACAAGTTCGCTCTGACCCTGGAGACCGTCAAGCGCCCCGACTACTTGGCAGGGTTCGTGGTGCTGCCGAGGCGGTGGGTGGCAGAGCGCACGTTCGCGTGGCTGATGAACTCCCGCCGCCTGGCCCGGGACTACAAGACCCTGCCCGCCACCAGTGAAGCGGTGATCCAGTGGTCGATGGTCACGCGAATGAGCCGACGTCTGGCACGGCCTCGGGCCGCCGACCGGCACTGAACGCCCCCGACGCCTCCAGGAGGAGCCACCCGCGCTCCGCCAGGCGCCGGGCTTTCGACCGCAGCCCCTCGGCATCGGTCAGCCTCGGCGGACGGCCCCAACGCCGCGTTCCTGTCAGAGAGTCATCAACCTCACGTACAGTGCTGTCGCGAGGGTTTCGAGATCTGTCGTCACAAACGGATCAACGAGACCCTCGCTTCATGCACCCGAAGACTTTGGACTTACGAGTTGGTGCGTGATAGCGGGTGAGGTGTCGTGCCAGGTGGATGGCATGATCCCGCTGTGGCGATCATGGTCAACCGGGCGGTGTTGGCGCATCGGCTGTTCACGGGGCTCTCTCGGTCTCATCTTGCGTGTCTGGTCGAAGAGTTGGCCGAGCCGTGGCAGGCCGGGGTCGAAGGTCGTCGCCATGCGACGCGGGGCGGAGCCAGGAAGCGTGCCGCGGGTGCCGGCGCCAGCCATCAGCTGGTGTTCGTCGACAGGCTGGTGGCCACGCTGATCCATCGGCGGCACGACCTGCCGCACTCGGTGCTGGGTCTGCTGTTCGGTGTCGACCGTTCCACCGTCACCCGGGCGATCGGAGAGGTGCGCACGCTCCTGGCGGAGCGGGGGTGCGCGGTTCCCGACCGTCCCGGCCTGCGGCTTCGGACGCTGACGGATGTGTTTGCCTATGCCCAGGCCGAAGGCGTCGAGCTGCGTTTGGACGCCACCGAGATCCAGGTCCGCCGGCCGCCGGCCAGCCGCGGCGGACGCCGGGCCTTCGTCTCGGGCAAGAAGAAGCAGAACACGATGAAGGCCACCGTGATCGCCGACTGGCGAGGCCGCACGTTATGGACCGATGCCCTGCGACCTGGGCGTATGCACGACGCCACGGCCGCCCGCAACGAAGGCATCGCCGTCTGCTTCCGGCACTTCCCCGACGTCGAAGTCCTCCTGGACGACGGCTATCTCGGCCTGAGCCGCGACCACCGTGGCCAAGCGATCACACCGCCCAGAAAACCACGGCCGGGAGCATTGCCCGGCAGAGTCGAGCAGTGGGAACGGGACCGACACGGGCACTCGTCCGACCGCATCACCGTCGAACACGCCCTTGCCGATCACAAACGCTGGAAGCAACTGACCCGCTGGACACACCGGCGAGATGTCCTGCCCGACACCTACCGCGCCATCGCCGGCCTCGTCTCCGACCGCACCGCCAACGTCTGAAAACCGGCCGCGGCCAGGCCGAACACACCTCACCCGCTATCACGCACCAACTCGTAAGACGTCGTTTATTATGGCTGCGGTGCGGAGTGGACAGCTTCAGAGAAGCCCAGCTCGTCCAGCAGCGCGTCGAACAGCTCCTCGACGAAGGTCTCCTGTGCGCGCAGCAGTTCCTCGATCCGCGGCTGCTGCGCCGCGGCTTGGACACCAGCTGCTGACGCCCATATGAGAGCGCCTTCGGCGTCGGCCGGTACCTCCGCATCGAGTTCTGCGCGCTTACGTCCGATGACCTCTTCGAACTCCGGGGTGGCCATCCACAGGCTCACGTCGTCCATGTCCTCGGGTTCCTCGACGAGGAGAGCAGCGGCGTTGTCCAGGTTGAGCCATGCCTGCCAGCGGTGCCCGATGGTGTCCAGGCCGGTCACGAGGGCGACGCTGCTGTCGGAGACATCGGCGACACAGGCCGGCACTCCGGTCCAATCGACCAAGGTGGACAGGTGCTCGTCCTCCCAGATGCCTTGTTCCAACTGCAGGGTCTGCCAGCCACCCGGCCGCGGCTGCCACTCGTGCACGTCGTCCCTCAGCTCTGGACCGGTGCTGCCGAACAGGGGTGCTTCCAGCAGTGGGCGCTCGCTGCGCGCAAAGACCAGATGACCGGAAAAGCCCATGGAACCTCCTCGTCGAATCCCAGCGCACCCTACGAGCTGTCACTGACACCACCGGTGCTGGCCGACTGTCGCTCCCGGCCGACCGGCGCACCGGGGTGGATGCGCGTGCCGCCGCCGCGGTTCCCAGGCGTTCATGGTCCAGGGCAGCAGACGTGCGGGCGTGATGACGAGCTCGTCCTGGATGCTCGGCAGCGCGATGTTTTAGGACGAGTCGTCCAGCACCTGCAGTAGCCGGGCTGTCGCGATCATCAGCGACAGGGCCCTCTCACTGCCAGTTTGCGACAGTTCCTTGATGCCGGGGCTTCGAAGTCTCGCGGGCGTATCGAAAATCGCATACGCCACCGCAACAGTCTTCCGTCTTCAGTGGAGGCATGGACAGCGGCAGACCTGCAACGGTCGGGCTGGCGATCGAGAATGGACCGTGATCATGGACTCGGATTCCGTACGTGGTATTGACCGGCGGCGGCTCCTCGGGTGGGGCGGGTTGGCGGCCGCCGGCGTGGTGGCCGCCGGCGTGCCGCTGGTGGGCGCCCGACGCGGCCATGCCGTAGCTGCGGGACAGCACCGTCCGGCCCCAGCCGACCCCGGCATCCCACCGGACACCCGGCCTGGCGGAGCATACGACCGGTACGTGGCGAAGCTGGCCGCCGAGGGCAAGTTCTCCGGCGTGGTGCTGTTGTCGCACCAGGGCCGGACGGTGCTGTCGCGCAGCTACGGCATGGCCGACAAGGAGAAGGGGATCCGCAATCACGAGGGCGTCGCGTTCAGCCTCAGTTCGGCGGGCAAGCCGTTCGGCGCGGTGGCCATCTTGCAGTTGGCGCAGCAGGGCAAGGTGAAGTTGTCGGACACGGTGGGTACCCATCTGAAGGGCTTCGCCAAGGACGTCGCCGAGAAGGTGACCATCCATCACCTGCTTTCCGGCACCTCCGGGCTGGACAGCCCGGATGAGGACGTGCAACGCGTCTTCCAGAGCCGGGATGAGGTGCACAAGTACTATGAGCAGCGGGCCCGGCAGGCGAAACTGGTGGGCGTCCCGGGCACCCCCGACACCTCTCACGCGGAGGTGGAGGTCACCATTTCCGCGCTGATCGTGGAGGCCGTGGCCGGCACGACGTACTGGGACTACGTCGAGGAACACATCTTCAAGCGCTGCGGCATGACCGGCTCGGCGTTCTACACCAGGCCGCAGTGGCTCACCGACAAGCACATCGCGCACCCGTGCATGACGCTGGCCGACGGCAGCCAGGTGGACGCCGTCCGCAACCTGGACAAGAGCAGTCCGAACCCGAACGTATTCGGCAGGAACCCGGGCCGCGCCTTCATCGATGCCCCCGGGGACGGTGGCTTCGCCACCGCGCCGGATCTGGTCCGGTTCGCACGCGCGCTGGGCGACGGCACACTTCTGGACCGGCCCTGGGCCGACGTGCTCACCGGAGCCAAGATCCCCCACGGACCGGCGTCGTTCGGCACGTACGGGATTCCGGTCTCCATCGTCAACGGGCAGTGGAAGTACCAGCGCGCCGGAGGCAACCCGGGTGTCGCCGCCAACTGGGACATCTACCCGTACACCGGCTGGGTCGGCGTCATCCTCAGCAACATCGACGGCGTGCCGCTGCAGGACATGATCGGGCGGGAGACACAGGCCATCACCGGGGCTACGACCGGCGGCGGGTCAGGCGGCTGAGGTGATCCGGCGGCTGACCCGAGCTCGGGGCGGGGATGGCCGCCCGCGCGATCCAGCAGCATCCCGGCAGGGTCAGCGAGGAAGACCTGGCCAGGTCCGTGTACCCGTCGGCGCGGTCGAAGCCGACGCCTCGTCCCTGGTATGACCGGGATCCGTGTCTCGCGAGACGTTCGGCCTCGCCGCGTCACAAGATCAGCGACAGACCCTGTACGTCCGCGGGCGGCTGAGCACGGTTGATGTGTACGCCGACACCCGTCCATCAGCCCGGCCCACAGGGCTGGCTGACGCTGCTGCACGAGCCACGCCCCGATGTCCACCCCATGCACGGTGACGCCCGGCTCGACGTGGGCAAGGACGGTCTCCTCCACGAGCATCTCCCGCACCACAGCAAAATGCCGCTGCCGCCCGCCCGGCCACGACGGGTTCAAGTCCTCGTCGAGCTCCCGCAGCGCAGCTTCCCACTCCGGCTTGTCGACGACAGCACCCGGGCGGCGCAGGTTCGACAGCCACTGCCCGATCGGCTGCCCAACGCTGAGGTGCACCGCGGAGGCGTACCGAGGAGCGCACAGCGTCCAGTGCCTCACATGTCCGCGCGATCCCGCTGGCCGGCTAGGTGGTCCTGGAGTTCGTGGTGCCGGAACTGGTAGGCGGCACCGGCCGTCCGCAGTATCCCGGCCTGGTGGCACGCGTGCAGGAAGCGGCCGAGCCGCCACGGCAGCATCCCCCGGGCCAGCACGAGAAAGACCACGTACCGGAACGACAACGTGTGGAAGCTGAGCGCACCGAAGAGCGCGAGAGGCAGAAGCGCCAAAACGAGGCCCTGCCAACCGGCTATCCCATAGCCCAGCAGAGCGAAGATCGCCACGAGGTCTCCCAGGAACAGGACCCAGGAAACCGCGTCGCTGCGCACAAGGGCGCGGGGCCCGTCTCGTCGTTCGTCGGGCGCGACAGCAACGCCCATGGCACCACCGGCCATCAGCCCGAAGGCTGCCGCAGCCGCCACCCAGCCGGCCGGCGAACCCGTCGAGGGAACGAACAACCCGACGAGCACGAGAGGGACGGAACCCAAGGCGCATCCCAGCGCGAAGCGGTGCGGCCGCAGAACCATACGGTCATCGCCCTCCCACAGGTCCGGCCCAAACGCGAACAGCAGTGCGAACAACGGTAGAAAGGAGAAGCCGAGTTGATCCCAGGACGTCAGGGCCGCTCGGACCACCACCGCGAGCTCGATCGCTGCCGCCCAGACGAGGCAGGCCCACCGAATGGCACGCTTGGTGCGCTGCGCCCCGACCATGGGCCACAGCTCGGGCAGCACGAGGTCCGTGGCGGAGAGCGTGCGGTCTTCCGCCCGTCGCCCGTGGCGGTTGCCGTCGAGGTAGGAGGCCAGTACGGCCAGCCAGCGTCGGGCCGGACCGTTGGGGTCCACGGTCTCATCTCCCCGCGCGGCCAGCACCGCCGGAATGTAGAGGTCGAGGAGGTGCTGGTGAAGCGTGCCGGACTCGGCGAGCGGAAGAAGTTCTGCGGGATTGCGGCGATAGTGGCCCTCAGCGGTCCGTTCCTGGTAGACCGCCACTGCGAGCGACAGGCGCCAGGGCGTCGCCAATGCCTGACGCAGCCGGGCAACGGCCGGCGTCCGCGCAGCTACGGACCCCTGCGGGGCGGCGGCCAGCGCATCGAGCACCGGCTGCCAGCGGCTCAGTCCCGCCTCGGTGTCGGCCACGCTCCTGCGGAGGAATGCTCGGCTCTGCTCTGCGTCGACCGGCGCCAGCCGCACCACGACGGCGGCCCGCAGGTGCGCCTCCGCGCTGACAAGGCCGTCGTAGACGCCGCGTCGACAGGTGAGGACCACGGCGGCCGGTTGCGTGCCGTGCTGCCAGTTGTTCAACAGGCGCACCAGTGAGGCGGCCCGGCTGGAGTATGGGGCGGTACCCGGCGGGTCCAGTTCGTCGAGGCCGTCGACGACGGGAAGCACGAGGCGTGCCTCCACCAACCGTCGCGCCGGCCCGCTGCCCACGCCGAAGGCCGTCACCAGGTGCCGGACAAGCCAGTCCTCCAGGTCCTGGCCGGTCCACGACGTGGCTGCCATGCGCAGGGCGACGGCCTGTCCGGGCTGCCTGTCCCGTGCGAGGTCGAGCACCATCGACAGGGCTGCCAGGGACTTTCCTGTCCCGGCATCGTCCGTGATGTCGGCGCTGGTGATGACCATGCGCGACGGTGAGAGGCGATCGTGCAGTGCAGTCAGCTCACTCAGTCGCCCATCGATCGGCGCCCCTTCGACCTGGCCGTGGACAAGCACGGTGTAGGCGAGGTCGATACGTCCACCGGTACTCCCGTCCAGCCACCGCACATACTCGCCCTGCTCCTGCCGCACGACTTCGCCCGCCAGCCGGTCGGCCAACTGCTCCGTGTCCAGCGGAGCAACCAGGGCGTAGGACAGGCCCGCCACGCCTGCGAGGGCTCCCACGACACTGGCGACGGGATCTGCGACGTCCCAACCGCCCATGAACCCCAACGCCAGGAGCCACACCCCGACCGCGCCTGCCCCGGACCACAGCAGGCGTCGCTGGATCGCTCGCCGCATCCCCATGCCGGAAATCTTGCCGAACCGAGGTCGGCAGGCGCCAGCCCCAGAACTCGATGTCGACGAGCGAGCGAGGGCATGGCGTGGAGGTCGGGCAAGAGCGCGGTCAAAGACATGGCAAGGACGCCGCCGTTCACGCCCTGACCGAGCTCGCCGACCCGGCCGCGGTTGTCCACGGGCACCGGGACGGCAGGACCGCCAGGAAACAGTGGACGACCTCTGCAATCCGCATCCGCATCCGCATCCGCATCCGCATCCGCATCCGCAGCGCGGACGGATGGGGCGCGTCGCGGTCACCCGGACTGCCCTGGGGCGTACCTCAACCGCTGGTTGACGGTGCCTTCGCCAGGGTGGGCTCGTCCCCCTCCGAACCGGGGCCTGAGGAACGTCGGCGTCAGATCGTGCCGCACCTGACTAGACGGGCGATGACGACGGATGGTTGCCCGGAAGGGCCGGTTTCTCCGGGTGGCGTACGCCGCCGCTGCCGAGCAGGACGCGGGCCCGGACCCGCATCGGCTCGTCGCCTCGCCGGGAGAGCAGGACCAGCTCGTCGACCCGGGCCGTCATGGGGCCAAGGAGGGCTTGCACCTTGCGGGCGAGGAGGTGCGGGTCCGGGGTACGGCCGAGGGACAGGTGCGGGGTGAAGCCGTGCGCGTGCCATCCGCAGAGCGGGAAGCGGAGCTCCAGGGACTCCCGCAGCCGCGCCCAGGGCTCGTCGCCGGCGGCGGCCGGGTCGAGCCAGACGGTGGCGTCCTCGCGGTGTCCGAACCAGTGGACGCCCGCCAGGCGGGCGGTGAACGGCGGCGTCTCGGCGAGCGCCGCGGCGACCAGCGGCAGGGCCCGGGCGAACTCGGCCTCGGGGACGAAACCGAAGAGCACGTTGACGTGCGGCGGCCAGCGGCGGATCTGCCGGTCGTGTTCGCGGCGAATGTGCTGGATCGGCGGCCACAACTCCGCCGGCGGCAGCCAGGCGACGGCGGTGCGGTTCGTCGACGGTACGGCGAGGACGTCGCCGGGTGCCGGGTCCGGCACGGGACCGACCTGCCCGACGAGAGTCTCGTCGAGCCGGTCGACGCCGGAGGCGCGGTCCCAGACGACCTGGCCGTCCGCCTCGAAGAACGCCACCCGGTGCCAGGGGATCTCCCCGCCCGGTACGAAGTCGCCGAGCAGGACCCGCTTCGGCGGGGCCCCGCGCTCGGCGATCCCCATCACGAACCGCTCGGGGTCGAAGCGCGGGTCCCAGAGCACCCGGTGGTAGATCTCGTCGCTGGTGTGCACGTCAGCACCTGCCCTCGACTACCAGGGTGACGCGCGCCCGGTCGGCCCTGCAATTTCAGCGCCCGGCCCACCCGCCTCGCTGCGGTTACGGCAGGGCAGTGAAAGGCAGCGGCGGCTTTCGCCCCGGACTCCCGCCTCGGACACCAGCGGACAAGTCACCCGCGAGTAGGACTGCTGGCGCCGCTGTTTGCCGACGTTGACGGGTTGCCGACGCTGCCGACCTGCGGAAACTCTCTGGCCGGCTGAGTGCCGACAGACCCTTGCTCCCCGGAACTTGTCCATCGCGGCCGGTGACGGCGTTTCTTCCCTCACCGTCGGCCAAACCGCTGAGAAGTTCAAGGCGATCCGCGCCGCACTCGGCGTGACCTCGGCCCGCGCGTCACCTCTCATCGGCATGGCACGCTTCCCGTCGCGTCATTGCGGACCTCAAGGCCCGGGAACTGGGTGGGCTCCCAGTCGGGTGCGGCGGCGTCCATGCTTCAGGGTCACAGGATCCTCGCCGCTTCCCCGCGACGACACGAGGACACGACGGGCGGACGTCATCGCGGTACCCCCAGGGGCTTTGCGGGCGGCTCGGTTCGGTTCGGCGTAGGGGCGGATGGCCTTGCGTCGCGGCCTGCACTTCGTTGATCAACTTACGAGATCGGCACTGCGGCCCCGGACGTCCGACGATGCATCTGACCTGTCAGATTCTTCGAACGCGGGCGGACGGCGTTCATGCCCCGGCGGGCGGAGTGCGGGCGATGAGGAGAGCGATGTCGTCGTCGGCGGAGGCGGGCACAAGGCGGGCCAGGAGACTGTCGCACATGGCGTCCAGGGACGGACAGGGCTCGGCCAGGGCGTCGGTGAGTTCGGCAAGGCGTTCGTCGATGTCGCTGGTGCGCGATTCGATGAGCCCGTCGGTGTACAGCACGAGGATGCTGCCGGGCTGGAGGGTGTGGTCGGTGGTGGTGTAGTGGGTGCCGCCGACGCCGAGCGGCGTGCCCGGCGGTACATGGAGGAGCTGGACTTCGCCGTCCGGGTTGATGAGCGCGGGCGGGGGGTGCCCGGCGCGGGTGAGGCGGCAGTGGCCGGTGGCCGGGTCGACGACGGCGTACAGCAGGGTGGTGAGCATCGGCTCGGTCATGTCCTCCAGTGCTGCTTCCAGCTGGGCCAGGATGTCCTGCGGGTCGAGGTCGAGGCGGGCCAGTGCGCGCACGCTGGCGGACAGCCGGCCCATGACTGCCGCGGCGGCGATGCCGTGCCCCATGACGTCGCCGATCAGCAGGGCGGCCTTGCCGCCGGGCAGGTGCAGGACGTCGTACCAGTCGCCGCCGACCTCGTTGGCGTCGCTGGCGGGCAGGTAGCGGTGGGCGACCTCGATGCCCGGGGGAGGGGTGATGTGCTGGGGCAGCATGCTGCGCTGCAGGGTGACGGCGGTGTCGTGTTCGCGGTGGTAGAGGCGGGCGTTGTCGATGCTGATCGCGGCGCGGGCGGCGAGCTGGGCGGCGAGCGCGGCGTCGTCGCTGTCGAATGGGCCCAGGGGCCGGGTGCGGTAGAAGGTGGCCATGCCCAGTACCAGGTCGCGGGCGACGAGCGGGATCATCATGAACGAGTGCACGCCCAGTTCCAGCAGCTTCGCCGGCCGGGAGGTGTGGCGTGCCGCGGGCGCGATCGCTTTCGCGTCGAGGTGGGCCAGCAAGAACGGCTCGCGCCCAGCGAGGACCTGGGTGTAGGGGGCTCCGGCCGGGAAGACGAGGGTGCGGCCGAGGGGAGCCAGAGCGGCGATGACCGGGGAGCCGGTCAGCGGGGCTTTGCCCAGGCGGCGCAGGCCCACGCCGGCAGAGAGACCCGGACCGGGTTCGTCGCCGCGGGCGAGGGAGTCGAGAACATCGACGGTGACGGCATCGGCAAGGCGGGGGACGGCGAGGTCGGCCAGGTCCTGGGCGGTGCCCTCCAGCTCCAGACTGGAACCGATGCGAATCGATGCCTCGCTGAGCAGGGCGAGACGGTGCCGCCCGGCCTCGGCCTCGGTCTGGGCGCGCTGCTCGTCGGTGATGTCGAGCAGGGTGGCGATGACCCCGAGCGCCCGGCCGCCGGGGTCCTCGACGCGGACATAGGAGCACGACCACACCCGGTCGCGATCGGGGGCCGCCGGAGTGCGCCCGGACCGGCGGCGATCGAGCACCGGCTGCCCGCTCTCCAGGACGGTGCGCATCGCCTCTTCCATGTCGCGGGCGTTGACCTCCGGCAGCAGCTGGGACAGGCGCCGGCCGACGTGGGCGGACTCCGACAGGCCGTTCATCCTCTCCAGAGCCGGATTGACCCGCAGGAACCGCAGCTGCGTGTCCAGAACCGCGATGCCGACCGGCGAGCGGGCGAACAATCCGTCCCACACGGCCGACGAGCCACGGATACGGCGTGCGGCGTGGGCGTCAGCGGCGAACACCATGACCGCGGCCGTGTCCTCATGGCGGTCGGGCAGCGGGCTCGCCCAGATCTCCAGCTCGATCGGATGCCCCTTGGCGTGCCAGGCGGTGACCGTGCCCATCACGCCCCGGCCGGAGGCCGCGGCCTCCCACAGTGACCGTCCCAGACTCCGGTCCGCGCCGGGGTGCAGAAGGTCCGCGATGTGCCGGCCCACCACATGGTGCGGGGTGTAGCCCAGCAGCTCCTGGGCTGCGCGGTTCCACCGCACGATGATGCCGTCCGCGCTGGTGGCCACCTGCGCCACCGCCAGCGCGCCCATCCACCCCCCGGCATCCCGCGCGGCACCGCTGACCAGCTCCTCCACAGGCTCGCTCATCCGCCTCCTCCTTGCGCGGCGGTGTCAGGACCGTGCCTCAGCAGGCACTAGAGGCGAACCGAGCCGGTGGAACCGGCGCCCGCGATAAGGGCTCGGACACCCGTCGGCGACGACTCCTTTCCAGCCCCGCGTCCACACCCCCATGCTCTCCCCGGCCGGCCACGCGCGCTTCCCGGGACAGACTCGCCGCGCGTCGACCAGATGGCCAGGGCCGTGAAGCGCAGCCTCAAGCAGATCCAGTACCGCCCTGCCCTCGACGGCTGCATCGCTGCCACCGACCTGAGTCTGGATGGCTGACCGCATCCGGGACCGGTCCCGGATCATGCATCCCAGCCCGCGTAGTCCCCCATCTCCACGTCGTCGCAGAAGGTCTCCCAGAACCCATCGGGCACGAGAGCGGTCTCGTCGATGCCGGAGAGGAGATCGCGCAACTCTTCCGCCACCTTGTATGTCTCTTCGTCGCCCTCGGCGTAGAACGGGAAGCGTGCGATCACGGCCGCAACGCTTCGGTTGAACGAGGCGAGGTCCCTGTTCACGTGACTGACCGCCGCTGACTCGATCGAGGGAGTCTCCACCACGTGACCGCTGGCCACGTCAATGGCGATACGTCCGGACAGGCCGCTCATCGCGATACCTACCAGCCCCCGCTTACCGAGCTTCGCGAGGTACACCGGCTCGCTCAGTGGTCGGTACTCGTATCCGATCAGTCCGCCTGGGATGCCAGTCTTCCCGAGATCGAGCGCAACCTGGGTGGGTACCTCGGGCGGGGCCTCAACAGGAATCCAGACGAACTCGGGTTTCGGCAACTGCGGCAGGGGCTGGTTCACGGGACAATCCTCTCCCGACGGACTGCTCGGCAACACCCACAGGCTCACGAGACGCGCAACTCCTGCCAGGGGGCCAGCCCCGACATCACTCAATCAAGTTCAGTACCTCCCGAGGCGCAACGCTGAGTCACTGCTGCACGGAACCTGAGCCAGAACCCGAGAAATGGCGGCACTGTGGCGAGAGGTGGTGTCGTCTCTGTCACGTCAGGACGACGCACCCCCGCCGCTCCAGCTCGCCGAGGAGCGGTAGCGAGGGGTCGACCTCGTTCCAACGCAGATCCAGCTTCTCCAGCGATGGCATCAGGGCGAGCCAGTCGGGCAGCTGGCCAAGGCGGTTGCTCCGCAGGTCGATCTGACGCAGGCGCGGGAGGCCGGCCAGTGACTCCGGCACCCCGTTCAGAGAGTTCTCGCGTAGGTCCAGATGGCGTAGTTCGCGCAGGCCGGCTGCCGACATCGGCAAGTGCTCGATCGCGTTCCCCCTGAGCCATAGCTCACGCAGGTTGTGGAGCTGGCCGATGGCAACGGGCAAGGTGGTGAGCCGATTGTGCTGTGCCCTGAGCTCGATGAGGCCGCTCATCCCACCGATCATCTCCGGCAGGGTGGTGAGGGAGTTCTCACCAACATTGAGGTAGCGCAACCGGGTCAGGTTTCCCAGAGAGTCCGGAAGTCGTGTCAGCTGGTTGTCATGGAGGTAGAGACAGTCGCTGAGCTCGGTCAGCTTGCCGAGTTCTTCGGGCACCGACGTCAGAGCGTTGTGTCCCAGGTCCAGGGTGTTCAGCTGGTGTAGGTGCCCGATGTCTGGAGGGAGGGCCGTAAGTCCGTTGTCCGCGAGGATCAGCACGCGGAGCTCGGTCTGTCGCCAGACCGACTCAGGCACCTCTCCGAGCTCTTGACGCCACAGGTTCAGTGTCTGCCTCACGGCCATCCCCCTTCATCAGTCCTCCTGGGCTCCGATTCTCGTCCGGATCTCGGGGCCGGCAGGCAGTTACGACAAGATCAGCCGGCCTTGGCCGATTCCTCGGCGCGTGCTCGGGTGCTGGCGAGGCGGTAGACACCTCACGGTGCCAAGCAGTCAAGCCGGGGTCGTGAGAGCCCCGGTGTAGCCTTCTGGCTGTTCGATTGCGGGCAGGGGGTGGGGATGCGATGGACGTAGTGCGGGTCATGGAGTCGTTGGCAGAGCAGGGTGTGACAGTGCTGTTCAAGGCCGACGCCGAGCGCATGCGCGATGCGATGAAGCCTTGGACCGTCGTCGCGAGCGGGGCTCCGCTTCGGGATGATCTCTTGGTCCGCGTGGACGCCGTCTCTCTGGAGGCGTGCCTGGAAGTCTGCCTTCCGCGGCTGCGTGAGTTTGGTTTGGTGATTCACGATTGACGGCGCGGTCCAGGGTCGGCAACGAGCTGTGATTGAGCTTCCCGAAGGGTCTTGGTGGGACTGGGACATTGTCGCCTGCGACCCCGGGCGGTTGCGTCTGGGCGCCGGGCACGACATCTCGTATGCCCACGGCCTGGAGTTGGTGTTCAGCGACCCGGTCTTTGTCATGTGCCCGGCCGCCTTCCAGGATCCTGTGTTTCGTGCGCCGACGCCTGACGAGGTCCGGCTCATTGCCCGGCAGGTCGGCGAGGCACCTCCCGTACTAGTTGCCTTCGAGGCCGATGCGGGCGGGCCGAGTCTCGCTTCCGGCCTGGTCGCGGCTGGGCAGCTCGACATCGTCCAGGGGACCGTCTTCCGGTACTGGTGCGAGAACCTCACGGTCGGGGAACGTCTGGCTCCCTGGGTGAAACCTCCGGCTT
Source organism: Streptomyces sp. NBC_00572 (assembly GCF_026341815.1). GTDB lineage: Bacteria > Actinomycetota > Actinomycetes > Streptomycetales > Streptomycetaceae > Streptomyces. The sequence goes on along the minus strand of NZ_JAPENX010000002.1, from coordinate 30,345 downwards.
GATCGGTCCGCAACCTATGCGGCCACCGCACCAAGTGCTTCGCCCGAAGGTGGGAAAGCAGCGAGTTCGTCGAACAGCCGACGGTTCCTGAGGCAGCGGTAGAGCTGGCCGAGCAGCCGGTTGAAGAGATTGCGCTGGGCGGCGTGCCAGTCGGAGTGCTCGTCGCGTCGGCGTCGGTAGTGGGCTTTGGGCTCCCATGGAGGCCGTCAGAGAGGCGAAAGCCCAGAGGTATCCCGCATGGTTGAGACGGTCGTTCTTCACCCAGCGCCGGGTGATGCTCGACTTCTTCCCCGAGGCCCGGGTGATGGGTGAGGCGCCGGCGTAGGCCTTCAGGCCACGGGCGTCGGCGAACCGGGTGCGATCGTCTCCGATCTCGGCCAGCGCACGGGCCCCGAGCTGGGTGCCAAGGCCGGGAGAGCTGAGGATGATCTCCGCGTCAGGATGCTGCGGCAAGACTTCCTCCACCGCCTGGGCGAGTTCGTCCGCGGCGGCGCAAGCGGCTGTGAGCTGGCCTAGGAGAGCGAGCATTTGCCTGCCCAACGCGTCCTCGACCAGGGGCGGTTGGTGGGCCCAGTCCTGGCGGAAGGCCTCGCGGAGCCGCTCGGCTTCGGCCTCGTTGCCGCGCTTACGGCCGGCTCGTTTGAGTGCGGCCGTGATCTGCGGGTCCGGTGACGACCAGCAAGGGGGCTCTGGCCGACCTTGCGCGCTGGCTGCGGGACAGCGCGCAAGGTCGGGCCGGACTTACCGGGAGCTGGCCACCAGGACGAAGTGCACGGCGACGGCGTTGCAGCGGGCGGCATCGGGGGACTCGGTGCCGACGCGTACGACGGTCCTGTCGTACGCCAGGGCATGTGACGCGTCGTTGGAGACGGCGTTGTTGTTGTGGAAGGCGGCCCGGCGCGAGGCGGTGGTTGGTACGCGCCGGAGGCGTCCTGCGCCGAAGCCGGAGGCGATCTGGGATGTGGCGGAGCTTATCGAGGCGCTGGTGGACCTGTACCGGCGGGCCGGGTCGCTGTCGTTGCGGCTGATGGAGTCGCGGGCCGGCGGGTACGGGGTACTTCGGCGCAGTGCGGCGCACCGCCTCGTGACCCGGCAGCTCATTCCGCGGAGCCGGAGCCAGTTCGTCGGGTTCCTGATGGCGTGCGAGGTTCCCGAAGCTGACTGGGACGTCCGGACCACGGCGTGGAGCCGGGCGCTGCGGTCTCGTCCGGAGGATAGGGACATCGTCGTTGACGGCAAGGCCATTGAGGTGAAGGACCTGCATTCGTCCCCGTGGTTCGAAGCGCAGATCCCGCCCCCGAGGCTACTCGTTCGCCAGGCGGCGGGGAGGAGGTTCCTGCAGCGGGATGGACGGGTCCGGCGGCACGAGCCCACTCAGTCCTTCCTGATCCCTCCATCCGAGCTGCCCTGGGAGGAGCAGGAGCTCCCAGGACGGGAGATTGAACTTTAAGGAAGGTCTGGGGTTCCGATGACCTGGATCGGGCATTCGCTGCAAATCGGTCTGGCCTCCGCCGCCCGCCGCCCGCCGCCCGCCGCCCGCCGCCCGCCGCCCGCCGCGCCGGCCGCGACTCCATCGCCATCGCCGCTCGATGCTTGGCTACATGCAGCGCGAGGACGGCTGGGACGACGACGCCGCCGTCTGGTATTCGTACTCCGCCACCTGGCAGGCCTCATAAACCCCGTGGCGTCGGTCCATGTTCGTGGCGGTTTTCTCGGCGTCGACCTCGGTGCCGGAAGCCGGAGGTACCGGGAGTCCCGCGGCCCATCAAGCAGGCCTTCTCCGGGGTAGCGAAGCAAGCCAGGGAAAGGGAGGCCATCACAGCACTGGCAAGAATTATGTTGCGCCTCATCGAATCTTCCTTTCCGTGAGTGTGATCGGCGGCCAGTCGACCGTTCGACTGGCCGCCTGCACGAGTGTTCAGCATTCACCTCACGTTTGCCGCTGTGAGGTGTTCTCGTTGTAGGTGTCGACCAGATTTCTCGTGCATATGCCATGGCCGCGGTTCGTTCTGCAAGTCTGAATCAAGCCATTCACCGGATTGGTGGCCATGCTCGGCGAGACCCGAATATCCCGAATGTGAAGAAGGTGGACATAAAGGTGGTGAGCGAGTCGATTCTCCACTTGCTCCAGTGTGCATATAACCGACATGTCACCCAGTCTGGACTTCTCCGCACCGGCACCTCTTGGCGCATGGCGCCCCGGCCCTGGAATGCACTTCCCCCGACGGGGCCGAAGCGTGTTCGGGTGCCACCTGTGGCAATGTCAAATCTTTACTGTCCCATTTATTGTATGTGCCAATTGTCTAGATTTAAGGATGATCTAATAATCAGGTTCGACGTGGGAGGGGCCACTTCGACTACACCCGCTTGCCGGAAAAGCCCGACGCGTTGAGGGGCGTGTCGGACGTGGTCCGGCTGGGGGTACATCCATGGCGTCGCGGTTGGCGTGATCGTCTCCGCCGCCGGGCCGGTGGGCCCCTCCTCTGTCCCTGACTCCGGCACCGCCGCCGGTCTCGGCCTTGCCGTCGTCCAAAGGTTTCCCTGCCGGTCCGGCCGTTCCATCGGTCCAGATCCGGCCGGGGTTTCGCCGTGCTGGTGGATCCGGTGCGGCGTGTGGAGTGTGCACCGTGCGCACCCCTTCAGGGGGAGTTTGTTGTGTCGCGATATAGAAGGCCAACGCTGGGCGTACCAGGGACCTTGCTCCTGGCCGTGTCCCTGCTGGCGGCTCCACCGGGCCTCGCGTCCGCGGCGTCCGGTCCGACGGCCGCAAAGGCGCCCGCCGCGCGGACAGCCGCCGAATCGACGGGTCCGGCGGCAGACGTTCTCGTCAACGGGTGGGGTGACAGCGCGGGTTACCACTTGGCCGTGGGCACCGGCGCCGGCGGCTACACCTGGCGTGAGCTGGCGGTCATGCGTCCAGGAGGCATCGACGATGCCTCCTGGACGGGTTATCAGTGCGTCTCGGGCGACGGGCGCTACGCGGCGGTGACGATACTGCCGGCGTCCGCCGTCAACCGGGCGGAAGCCCGGGACCACGGGGCGTTCGCGTACTCGGTCGATCTGCGCAGCGGCGCCGTCAAGCCGGTGGCCAGCGGTGTGGCGATGAAGTACCACTCGCCGGGCTGTGGCCTCGCTGGAGACGCGACGTTCGTCGTCAACCCCGGTGAGAACCAGCGCAGTACACAGGTCCTCTCGGTGGATCTGCCCACGGGCGAGATCCGCAGCACGGTCACTGTGCAGGGGCAGGTGACCTCCGTGGTCCCCACACCAGAGGGCCCGGTCGGCGTGATGGGTGCCTCTCTCGTACGGATTCCCTCGCCCGCGGCGGGCTCCGCCGCGCCGAAGGTGCTCGCAAAGGTCGACGGTGACGCGTACGACCTGCGGCCGACGGCCGGCGGAACGGTGGACTTCGCGGTCCAGTCCGAGCGCTCCGAACCGTCCAAGCTGATGCGGCTGCGCTCCGGAAAGCTCTCCTCCTTGGGGCAGGGCCCCAAGGAGTCGCTGCGCCTCATGCAGGGCCGCTCCGGCCATGCCATCGCGGTGGGCGCCAGCGATGTCGCTTCCGGCTCCGGGATCACCCGGGCACAGGCCAAGGGCCTCCCGAACGGCGTCACCGCTGTCTCCCTCGACGGTGGTGCCCTGATAGGCGACGGCGCCAAGACCACCTCGTCCGCGCCCCTGGTGCTGGCCACCAAGAGCGGCGGGCTCTTGAACCGCCCGGCAGCGAAGTCCGCCAGGTCCGCGGTCACCGCACTGCCGACCCCCGTGGTGAAGCCCGTCGCCGCACCCTCCGCGGGCGACAAGTCCCTGAACACCGCGCCGAGCTCCGGTTCCGGCAGCCTGTGGACGAAGTCGCCGCAGCCGGTCATTCCCATGGCGGTGGCGGCGGCTCAGACCACCCCCAAGTGCGCGGTGGACCGGCTCGCCGAGAACCGGCAGGTCCTCCAGCCGGGTACGGCGCAGGTCTCCTGGGGCATCGAGATGGCCGAGCAGGGTCTGCTGACCGGCTCCGCCTACACCCGCCCGGCCGGGTTCTCGAACCTGGGCCTGGCGGCGTACGCTCCCAACAGCGACTTCGGCAGGGTGGCGCTCAAGCACCCGGCGGGCGACACCTTCGACACGGTGCCCCGCTCGATCTACCAGGCGATCGTCGCGCAGGAGAGCAACTACAGCCAGGCCTCCTGGCACGCCCTGCCCGGCATCGCGGGCGGCGTACTCGTCGGCGACTACTACGGCGCCGGCGGCTCGATCAGCCACATGGACTATGCCAAGGGCGACTGCGGCTACGGCCTGGGCCAGGTCACGACCGGCATGTCCAAGGGCGACACCACCTACTCGGTGAACGGCCAGACGAAGATCGCGGTCGACTACCAGGAGAACGTGTCCGCGGGCCTGCAGATCCTGCAGAGGACCTGGAACCAGCTCTACGACGCGGGCATCACCGTCAACGGCGGCAACCCCCGCTACCTGGAGAACTGGTACCTGGCCGCCTGGGCGTACAACTCCGGCATCCAGCCCAACGCCAAGTTCGGCAACACCACGGGCTGCGTTCCCAGCCCCACCTGCGTCGGTGCGGACGGCACCTGGGGCCTGGGCTGGTCCAACAACCCGGCCAACCCCGACTACCCGCCGACCCGCACCCCCTACCTGCGCTCCTCCTACGCGGACGCCTCGCACCCCGCGAGCTGGCCGTACCAGGAACGCATCATGGGCTGGGTGGGCCAGCCCATCCTGCGCTTCAACCAGCCGGCGTACCCCAAGCCGGACTACCACGGCGGCAAGACCTGGCTGCAGATCCCGCCGGTCGGCGCCTTCTGCACGGCGGAGAACCTGTGCGACCCGACGGGCGCGCAGAACCCCAAGAACTGCACCCTGGCCAGCCTCCAGTGCTGGTGGCACTCGCCGGTGACGTTCATCTCGGACTGCGCCACCACGTGCGCGACCAGCGCGTACACCGCTGGGGCTGGGTCCACAGAACCGGCCGTCGTCAAGCCCCACCCACATCCGCCGACCTGCACCCTGGACACCTCCAAGGTCCCGAACGCCGGCTACGGTTCGCCGATCATCGTCGACGAGTCCCAGAGCCAGCCACCGTTGAACCTGGTGGGCTGCGGTTCCTCGAACTGGTCGCAGGGCGGCACCTTCTCGTACTCCTATGGCACCAACGGCGCCGGTGACCCGATCGGAGCCCTGGACACCCACCAGCTGGGTGCGGGCTTCGGCGGCCACGTGCTGTTCACGCACACCGAGGACGGCTCCAACCCGGACCTGATCAACACCGGTACCTGGACGCCGAACCTGCCCAAGCTGCAGTACTACAAGATCAAGCTGCACTTCCCGTCGACCGCGGCCTCGGCCACCAACGTGGTCTACACGATCAATCCGGGCGGCGGGGTGAGCCCGTGGAAGATCCGGGTGAACCAGGACTGGGGATCCGAGGAATGGGTCACCATCGGCACCTTCGCCATGCAGAACGGCGGAAACGTCAAGCTCACCAACCAGAGTGAGATCACCGGCTCCGGCAACATCAACTACGCGGACTACGACGTCGCCTACGACGCCGTGGCCTTCATCCCGATGGGCGGCACCCCGGGCCAGCCCATCGGCGGACCGCCCGGCATCAAGGACGCACCCAAGGGCAGCAACCCGGCCTGGACCCAGTGCGGCTGTGTGCGACGTACCGCTGGTGACCCGGTGGACACCAGCACCGGGTACTTCGGCGAGACCATCACCGACCTGAACACTCCCGGACGCGGCGCGCCGCTGAACTTCTCGCGCACCTACGCCTCCGCCCTCTCCAGCCCGGCCGGCCCGAACGCCTCCCTGGCGATCAACGGGGCCTTCGGCTGGGGCTGGACGTACTCCTACAATCTCTCCGCCGCCACCAACGGCACCAGCGGTGATGTCACGGTGAGTCAGGAGGACGGCTCGCAGGTCACCTTCATCAACACCGCGGGCACCTATGCCCCGAGCGCCCCGCGCTACAACGCGTCCCTGACAAAGTCCGGTACGAAGTACACCTTCACGCGCAAGTCGAAGGAGGTCTTCACCTTCGACACCGCGACGGGGCGCCTGCTCTCGGCGACCGACCTGGTCGGCAGCAAGGCCACCCCGCCGTACGCCACCACCATGGCGTACAACGGCTCCGGCCAGCTGAGCACCATCACGGACCCGGGCGGTCGCGCGTATACCCTGACCTGGACCGGCACCCACATCACGGGCCTGTCCGACTCGGCGGGCCGTAAGGTCACCTACGGCTACGACGGCGGCGGCAACCTCACCGACGTCTACGGTGCGGGGACCACGCGGACCCCGTCGCTCAAGGACGACGACCACGCCACGTTCGGCTACAACGCGGCGCACCTGATGACGTCGATGCGCAGTGCCGCGCAGTTCGGCTCCACGGCGACCCCCACCCCGGTCACGACCAACGTGTACGACGCCTCCGAGCGCGTCACGAAGCAGACCGATCCGCTCGGCGGCATCACCGGCTTCGAGTACGGTCCGGATGCCGCGGCGGGCCTGACGGCCGGGCAGACCCGGGTCACCGATCCGGTGGGCCACAAGACGCTCTACACCTACCAGAGCGGGATGCTGACGTCCGAGACCCGAGGGTTCGGCACCGCCGAAGCCGGGACCTGGACGTACACCTATGACCCGGTCAGCATGGGCATGACGTCGGCGAGCGACCCGAAGGGGAACCTCCAGACCTTCGCCTACGACGACCACGGCAATCAGATCTCGGCGAGCGACGCCCGTGGCTTCACCACGAGCCAGGCGTTCGACGACGCGGATCACCTGATCTCGAAGATCGACCCGTCCGGTCTGCACACCACCTACGGGTACGACGAATCCGGACACGTCACGGCTTCCGGCAGCGGATTCGGGCTCCTTACCAGCGTCACCCAGGAGCCGGTGAGCGGCACGGCTCCCGCGCGCAAGGTGAACATCAACTACGAGGACGCCGCCCACCCCTCGGACGCCACCCGGACGGTGGACGCGCGGGGCAACACGAGCACGAACACCTTCGACGCGGCCGGCAACATCACCAGCGCCACCGATGCCGAAGGCAACAAGACGCGATACGGCTACGACGCCAACCGGGGGCTGATGACTTCTCAAGTCAGCCCCGCGGGTGTGGCAGCCGGTACCGTTCCCGGCTGCACGCCGCCCGCCAAGGGCTGCACCGCATTCACCTACGACGTGTGGGGCCACCACACCAAGACCGTGGACCCGCTCGGCCGGACCGTGTCGGCGACGTTCGACGCCAACGGCAACATGACCTCGTCCACGGACGGAAACAACCACAAGACCGTCAACGGGTTCGACGCCTTCGACCAGAAGACCAGTGTCACCCTCCCGGACAACAGCAAGCCCACGACCGTCTACAACGGTGACGGGACCGTGGCCAGGACCGTGGACGCGGCCGGTGCGGCCACCGTCTACGGCTACAACGCCCAGGGTCTGCAGACGACCAGGAAGGACCCGGACAACCGGACCACGACGGCCGTCTACGACACCGCGGGCAACCTGCTGACCACCACCGACCCGCAGAGTCGTGTCACCACGTACACCTACGACCCGGCCAACAAGCCGGTGTCGGTCACGTACTCCGACGGCACGACGCCGAACGTCACCGCGATCAGCTACGACCCGGCGGGCCGGCAGACGTCGATGACCGACGGAACGGGCACCACGACCCGCTCCTACAACGCCTTCGGGCAGCTGTCCTCCCAGACCAACGGCGCGGGGGCGACCACCACGTTCGGCTACGACGCCAACGGGAACGAAACCTCCATCGTCTACCCCGGCGGCACCGGCCGCACCCTCACCCGCACCTTCGACAAGGCCGACCGGCTGACCGGGCTGGTGGACTGGAACACCAAGTCCACCACCTTCGGCTACGACGCCGACAGCCACTGGAACTCCACGACCTACCCCAACGGCACCGTCTCCACCACCGGATTCAACGACTCCGGCCAGCGGATGACGGACACGCTCAAGAAGGGCACGACCACACTCGCCTCTCTGACCTACACCCGTGATCTCGCGGGCCAGCTCAGCGGTGAGACTCCGACCGGTGTACCGGGCAGCGCGCAGACCTTCGCCTACACGGCACGCGATCAGCTGAAGACCGCCACGGGCTCCACGACCACCACCTTCGGCTACGACGCGGCGGCCAATCCGATCCAGATCGGCACCACCAACCAGGTCTTCGACGCGGCGGGCCAGCTCTGCTGGTCCACCACCGGTGCCGCGCCGGTCAACCCGGTCTGCGGCACCCCCGCTTCCGGCGCCACCACGTACGCCTACGACACCCAGGGCAACCGGACCAAGGCCACCACGGGCGCGGGTGCCGTCAGCGCGTACACCTACGACCAGGCCAACCGGCTCACCAAGGCCACCATCGGCAGCGCCACTTCGACCTACGCCTACGACGGCAACGGCCTGCGCGCTTCCAAGACCGTGGGGACCACTACGACGGCCTTCTCGTGGGACGCCGACCAGGACCCCAACCTCCTCTACGACGGGACCACCAGCTACCTCTACGGTCCCGGCGGCACCCCGGTCGAGCAGATCGCCGCGGCCGGCAGCCAGTGGTACTTCCACGACCAGCTCGGCTCCACGCGCGCACTGACCGACGCCGCGGGTGCGATCGCCGGCACCTACGGCTACACGCCGTACGGCGCCGTCAGTGCCCACTCCGGCACGTCGACGCCGCTGCAGTACTCGGGCCAGTACGCGGACGCGGAGACGGGCCTGACCTACCTGCGGGCCCGCTACTACGACCCGTCGACCGCGCAGTTCCTCACCGTGGACCCGGAGGTGCGCAGCACCCTCAGCGCCTACGGGTACGTGGACAACAACCCGCTCAACCACGCCGACCCCAGCGGAAGGTTCTTCGGAGCCCTCCTGGGCGGTGTCGTGGCCGTACTCGCGGCACCCGAGGCGCTGGTCGTCTTCGTGGTGGCCGTGGTCGTGGTCGTCGTCGTCGTCGCGGTGGCCTACGCCATCAGCGAGGGAATCAACAGCTGGCGTGACTCGCAGAGTTACGGAACGACGTACGACTCGACCAACGACGACGCCACCTCGTGGGACACCAGCTCGAGCGTGGCTCAGTCGAAGGGCGGCAAGCAGACTTCGGGCAAGACCTTGTCCGCTGCCGAGGAAGAAGCCCTGGAGAGGTACGACAACAACGAGCCCTGTCTCGACCAGAAGGTGCTGAATTCGGCGAGGCAGAAGAGAAAGTTCAACGAGAAGGTCGTAGAGAAGACGCGAAACGCGCAGAAGCGCAAGAAGTAGCACGCGTCATACCCCCGTGCCCCCGTCCGGCGCTTTTCGCCGGACGGGGGCACGGTGCTTTCTGGGACTCCTTCAGACGTTCTCGGCGACCAGGTCCGCCGCCCGCAGCGGGTCTCCGTCGGCGCGGACCAGCAGGCCGTCCGCGTTCCACGTCACCACGCCGTGTGCGGCGGTGACGAGCGACAGGGTCAGGTTCGCCTCGAAGCGCGAGGCGTACAGTGCCGCGTCCGCCTCGGGCACCCGGGCGTAGACCGCCTCCAGCAGGGCGCCCGCCGCCGCGTCGCGGAGGGCGCGGGCGGCCGGGTCGCAGGCCTGCAGCGCCTCACTGACACCGGGATCCGCCGGGTCGTACTTGGTCAGCGAAGGCAGCAGCCCCGGATCGCCGAGTACCGCCGCCGCGTTGAACGTCTGGACGTAGGCGGTCGGCTCGTCGAGCAGCGCCGCGAGCAGCGGCACGGCGCCGGGATCCCGCCGCACGGCGAGACCGCGTACGCCTTCCTCGCGCGTCTCCTGGTCCTCGTCCTCGACGCGCCGCCACAGGGCAGCCCTGATCTCCGGACCGTCCACCTCGGCGAGCTGCCCCAGCGCGAAGGTGGCCTGCTCGCGCACGCACGCTTCGTCGTCGGAGGTCAGCCGGATCAAAGCCGCCAGTACGGGATCGTCCGCCTGCCCGGACAGGGCCGTGGGCAGCTCGCTCGCCACCTCGGCACGCAGATCGGGGTCCTTGTGACCGGCTTGTGTGATGAGGGCAGCGATCTCTTCCGCGTTCATGCCCTCATCGTCCCGCAGCCTCGTCTGCTCCGACGCGGCGGGTCGGGTCGTGTCGGTGGAGCGGGTCCGCCGGTCAGCGGCGCACACCATCCACATGGCCGACCGCACCGGACCGCATCAGGAGTCCGTCGCGACCTTGGCGCGGTGGCTCGGGCACTTCTCGCCCGCGATCCCCCCCGGTTACCTGCTCACTTCATGCCGGAGGCCGGCAGCAAGGGGCGCGGCACCGTCGACGGACCAAGTCGCATCGATGCCGGTAGGTACCTTGCGTGACGTAGCCATCGGCGGCGGAACCGTATGCCGATTGCCAACGTCCGCTCAGACGTCCGCAAGTTCAACTCTGACGGAGGATCCTTCCATGACCGGCACAGCTGCCCGCCATCTCTACCTCACGCGGCACGGTGAGGCCTCGCCGGACGAGAGCAAGCTGACCGACATCGGCCGCCGCCAGGCCGTCCTGCTCGGCGAACGTCTCCGCGAGGCCCCGCTCACCGCCGTCTACCACGGCCCGCTCGCACGCGCAGAGCAGACGGCTCAGCTCATCGGCGAGCAGCTTGACGGTGTTCCCCTGCGACGGTTCGCACCTGCTGGCGACTACATTCCCTACATGCCGCAACGCGAAGAGCTGCCGCCGCACTCGGCCGACGCCATGCTCGGGCACCTGGCCCAGTTCCCGGCCGAGGAACGCGAACAGGGACCCGGGCTGGCGCAGGAGGCCCTCGCGCAGTTCACCGGACCCGTCACCGGCGGTGAGCCTTGCCACGAACTCGTCGTCACCCACAGTTTCCTCATCGCCTGGCTTGTCCGAGATGCCCTCGACGCCCCGAAGCAGCGCTGGATGGGCATCAACCACGCCAATGCCGCACTGACCGTCATCCGCTACGCGCCCGGCCGACTCCCGTCCGTCCTCCTATTCAATGACACAGGCCACCTTCCGGCCGAGCTCCGCTGGACCGGTTTCCCTCCCGAGCTTCATATCTGAGTGTGGGTACCAGCTATGTGATGGGATGGGCGGCCACCGCCGGTTTCGCACGGGACCGGCGCCCTGGGTTGCCCTCAAAGTCCCCAAGCAGCTGTGGTCGTTAACCTTCCATGCGCCTGTTCCTCTTGGCCCTCACCGTGGCCCTCGTCCTTGGAGGGCTTGTCCTCCTGGTGTCCTTCAGTACTACGGCAGCAGTGATCTGTGCGGTCTACTTCGCAGTCGTGATCCCGCTCGCCGTGCTCGTCGGCCGGGCCATCAAACGCTCCGACCCTCCATCCTCTGACTGAAGGAGTTCTCAACGCCTGGACACTGTGGGAGGAGATCAAGGCGCAGGGCTACCCGGACGGCTACTGCAACGTCCGCGCCTACGTCGGCCGGAACCTACGCGGCAAGCCCAACGACGCTTGATGAAATCAAGGCGTCCTTCTGGAGTGGACAGACGTACGGTGTCCAGCCCGCCTTGACCCAGGCGACGGTCGCCGACGCACACTGAGAACGCTCCCCGATGGGTCAGTCAGGCTCGCTGAATTCCACTGGTGTCGTAGAGGATTCCACGAGTGCCGTCCTGGATCTGGACGTCCAGGGTGTCCCCCCGCTGAGACACAGCGAGGTACCAGGTACCAGGTTCAAGAATTACGGGCGGACCGATGTTCACGCTGAGCCGGCGTTGCGTGGGCACCGCGAACCAGAAGGGGTTTGACGCACCCGGAGGCAGCTCAGGGTGCGGGCTGGTCGCCTCCGTGTCTTCGGATGCCGCAGGACGTGGCGTCGGCGGCGCGGGGTACACGCGGGGCATCGCGATGTCTTCGTATGCCGAAGACTGCGGCATCGGCAGCTGGGGGTACACGCGGGGCGTCCCAGTGCCTTCAAGCGCCGCAGGATCCGGATACGGGTATGCGCGAGGTACTGGAGAGGCTGACGCACCGGGGTAGCCGTAGCCCCCGCCGAATACCTCGGGCGTGGCGGCGCCTCGGAGATGGACTGCCTGCGTGTGCATCAGCAGGTTGAGGTCCGCTGCTGCTCTATCCACGAGGTCAGCGAGTTCTGCCGGAGACTTGTCGAGCGACCGGCCCGCTTCCTTCTGAAGGAGCACCTTCCTGATCACCGTGCTGGTCTCTGTGAGGGACGTACGGGCACTTGCCAGGGGCCGGGTGTCGACGAGTTCGGCTTCGGTGGCGGCCATCCGGAAGAAGGCGGTGTTCACTTCGGCCAGCAGTTCGCGAAGCGTGGTGTCGAAGAGGCTGATATCGATCGGCCGGTCGGCCTCCAGATCTTGGATGACATGTCCCAGAAAGAGTGCGCAGGACCTGGAAGCCGTGCGTGCGGCCGCCGTTGATTCCAGCGCCTGCCCCCTGGTCTGCGCCTGCCTGTCCAGAGACCTACTCCGCTCGGCCGACCGCCGGCTGGAGCGTTGTACAGGCGCGGTCCCGAACGCGGTGATGGCAGCGCCTCCGAGCAGGCCCACTACTCCGACGATCACCTCTAAGACGTCGTTTCTTTTGGTGTTTGTGGTGGGCGGAGGCGTTCTTGTCTGGGTGTGATCCCTGGGTGAGGATCGGTCTCATGAGCCGTGTCTATGACGATGAGCGACTGGCCGGCGCCTATGAGCGTGGCAACGAGATGCCCGAAGCTTCGCTGCGGGCCTGGGTCGAGCTGATCGCTTCCTATGTGCGGCGGTCATCGCCGTCCATCGTCGAGATCGGATCGGGAACGGGCGTCTTTTCGGCCGCGATGGCCCGCTGGATCGAGGGAAGCGAGGTGGTGGCCATCGATGCGTCCGAGGCGATGCTCGTCGAGGCACGTCGGCATCATCCGCATCCCGCGGTGCGGTATCTGCCGGGAGAGGCGGAGGCTGTACCCGCTGCTGAGGGCTTCTTCGACCTGGCTTTGATGTCCCGCGTGATCCACCACATCCCCGACCGCGCGCGTGCGGCCCGGGAACTGGCCCGCGTGCTGCGCGTCGGCGGGAAAGTGGTCGTCCGCACCACGTTCCGCGAACGGCTGGACGCGCTGGTGTACGACTACTGGCCGCGGCTCCGGGCGATCGACGAGCTGCGTTTCCCGGGCGAAGAGGAAGTGGTCGCCGACTTCGTCTCTGCCGGGTTCGACCTGGAGGAGGTCATCTCCTTCGCCCAGCCGGTCGCGGCGAACCTGGAGCAGTACTGGGCCCGGCTGGTCGTCCGGCCTCAGTCGAAGTTCACCCATCTCACCGATGAGGAGTTCCACCGGGGCCTTGTCCGTATGGAGGCCGCGGCCCGGAGCCAGACGTCGGGCAAGCCCCGACCAGTCCTCGAACGCTACGACGTGGCGGTGTTCTCCCGCTCGTGACAGGCACTTGATCGCTTCAGACGGCGGTAGCCGATGAAGGTTGCGGCTATGCCGACGAAGGCGAGGAAGTGTTCGGCCTTGCGCTCATAGCGGCGGTGCAACCGGCGGCAGCCGGCCAGCCAGGACACGGTTCGCTCGACCACCCAGCGATGTCTGCCCAGCCGCTGCGAGGACTCGACGCCCTTGCGCGCAATGCGGTGGTGGATGCCCCGCTGACGCAGCCATCGGCGCAGGTGATCGTAGTCGTAGCCCTTATCGGCGTGCAGTTTCGCCGGCTTTCGGCGCCGGGGCCCGCGGCGGGAGCGGATGGGCGGGATGCCCCGCACAAGCGGCTCCAGGCCCTGACTGTCGTGCATGTTCGCGCCGGAGATACCCAACCGTTCCGGTCGCAGATCAGGTGGATCTTCGATCCCAGCTTGCCGCGATCGGTCGGATTCGGTCCCGTCAGCGGCCCCCTTTTGCCGCCCGCAGACTGACCGAGTCGATCGCACACCGCGACCAGTCCAGCTCACCTCGCGCCCCGAGTTCGTCGAGGATCACGCGGTAGAGCTTCGCCCAGACCCGGTCCCGGCTCCACTGGGCAAACCTGCGATAGACCGTCTGCCAGCTCGGGCCGAACACCGGTGGCAGCTGCCGCCACGTGCAGCCCGAGGTCGCCACGAAGACGATCGCAGCCAGAGCCTCACGGTCACCCGCCCGGCGCCGGCCACCGCCCTGCGGACGTATCACCACCGTCGGTGGCACCACCCGCCTGAACAGCACCCACAACTCGTCCGGCACCAACCGCTCAACGAGATCCGCCATGCACGGACCAGCGAATGATCGCACCATAAGAAACGACCTCTAAGGCCACCTGGACATCTTGAATGACATGCCCAACGGTTGCAAGGAGAGCTGACGACAAGGTGCTGGATGGTCGTGATCTCGCAATGACGGCGTGATCGACCGGCCATTCGGTGAACCCGTGAACTGTGCAAGGAGTCGACTGATCATGTCCGCACCCGTCGTTGACGTCTGGGGTCCGGTCTCCCCCGGAGCCCGCTCCTCGTTTCCCCCGCTCCGGAACCGCATGACGAATGGCCCCTCTCCGGCGGAACGGCCTGGGTCTACTACAGCCCGCTGAACCGTCGGTAGCTCGTCCGCCCGGTCATCCTCTCCGACGGCTTCTCGAACGGGTCGAGCGACCTCGACCAGCTCTGGCACGGCCTGGAGGAGAACGGCGACTACCGCTTCATCTCCGAGCTCCACGCGGCAGGCCGGGACGTGATCATCCTCGGCTACACCGACCGGACGGCCTCGATCACGGACAACGCGGAAACCGTCATCGAATGCATCCGCCGGACCATCGACGAGCGGGTGGGCCGGGCGAAGCTGGCCGTGGGCGGATTCAGCATGGGCGGACGGCTCACCCGCTACGCCCTGGCGAAGATGGAGCAAGACCCCGGCCTCCCCGACCACGAGACGTCCCTCTACTTCTCCTACGACACCCCTCACCAGGGCCCATGGTTCCCCATCGCCATTCAGGCCTTCACGCACTTCGCGACGGACAACTGGGGAGACACCCCGGGCATCGGCCCCGTCCTGCGCCAGTTCTCCGGGCTGCTCAACAGCCCCGCAGCGAAGCAGATGGCGCGGTGGCACATCGAGAAGGCCGACGCCACCCCGGAGCAGGCATCGGAGCGGACCGCGTTCCTCAGGGCGCTCGACGAGGTCGGGGGATGGCCGCGGAGCCCGCGCAAGGTCGGTGTCGCCAACTGCGTGGACACCGGTACCGGCAACGGCATCAAGGCCGACGCAACCGCGGTGAGGTGCGACGGTGACACGCTGCACGACACGTGGCTCAAGACCCAGGCGCAGGGTGACCAGGTAGTCGCCCGCCTGCAGAAGACCGGCGGAGAACCGGTATCGGTCCACACCAGCGGGCTGCCCGACATCGACGGTGCTCCCGGAGGCCTGTTCACCGTGCCGTCCCCCGCGGGCGACACCGGCAGCTTCGGCCTGGCCGCGGCCCTCATGGGCCTTCTCGGCAACACCGTGGACCCAGACGTCATCACCACGTCCTGCTTCATTCCCAGCATCAGCGCCGTCGGCGCCGGTGACATCAACGACCCGAAGGCGCTCTACCGGCCGATTACCCCGGACGACAGCGCACTCGACGCCTTCACGTGCGCCAGCCGCAGTGAGGGCCACACCGCCATGACCGAAGAACTTGGCGCGGGGATCGTGAACGAGATCGTCGCCACTGGTTGACCCTCAGGGGTGGGCGGGGCCGCTTCGACCGCCCCGCCCACCCCGAACTTGTCGGCGTAGACCTGCACTCCCAGCCTGAGCTTGCTGGGATCGGGGCGCGGCTCTGGGCGGTCAAAGCGCCAATCAACCCAGAGAACGCTGAGCGCACGATCTGACACGGATGTTCCTCAGACCTCACCCGGGCCGTTTCCTCGTTGCTCCACGGCGCGGCCGATGAGTTTGTTGCTCCGGGTCGGTCCAAGCTGGTGACACGCCAGGAAAGGACATTGCCATGTCGGAGCTTCTCGTCGACTTCATCACCTCCCTCGACGGCTGTGCATCGGGACAGGGATGGCCCGGGTTCTGGGGCCTTGAGGGCCCGGAGTACCTGGCGTGGCTCGGCGATCAGCCCGAGGTCACCTATCTGATGGGAGCGAACACCTACCGCCTGATGTCGGGCTTCGCCGCGGGCGAGGTCCCGGACGGCCAGGACGAGTTCAGGCCCGAGGAAGAGGCGTCCGTCGACGAGCTCACACAAGCGTCCAAGGTGGTGTTCTCCTCCTCGCTCGAAGCGCCGCTGCCGTGGGCCAACTCCACGCTCGTCCGCGACGACGCTGTCGAGGCGGTCCGCGCCATGAAGTCGAGTGGCTCGGGGCCCCTCAGCACGATCGGCAGCCTCAGCCTGAGCCGGTCCCTGCTACGAGCCGGACTCGTCGACCGCTTCCGGGTCGTGATGTTCCCAGTGATCACCGGGGCCACGGGCGAGGAACGCATCTACGACGGCTATCCGGACGTTGCCCTCGAGATGATCGAGCACCGCACCTTCGACGGCCGCATCCAGCTGGTCGAGTACAAGCCCCGCGTGCTCGACCACCCGCCGCTCGGCGTCCCTGCGTGACGTCACCCCGTCCGCCGGTCTGGATCGAGGCGCTCAGTCACACCAGCGACCCGACCCAGGCGGAGAGGACGGCGACCGGACTGCTCAACTATGCGGCAACCGCCTGGAACAGGCAGAACCTGCTATCGCTCCGGCACGCCAGGCCTCTCGCTTGCAACGCCGGCCCGGTAGAAGGATCTGGCCCATGCCCGCATCCACGGCGACCCGACGCGCGTACCGTTGCGGTACGACCCGCCGCCGGGAGGAACAGCCGATGAGTGCCCAGCCCGACCACGCACCCCCAATGCCACACGCTCCCGCGCCCCCGCCCGCGCCGGGCGCGCCGGCCGAACTGCGTGCCCAGTTGCGCGCGGACCGCCGGGCAGAGCTGTGGGTCCCGGCGTTCGAGCGGGATTGGGCCAAAGCGCTGGAAGACGCCCGTCACACCTTCAGCCTCACCCCGCTGCACGAGGTCGTACGCACCTGGCAGCTGCGCGTCGCCGTCGCTCCGGACATCGACGCCTTCATGGACTCAGGACAAGACGACTCCGACTTCGTGGACCTTGACGACGTCCTCGGTGGCCGCCTGTGACCGAACAGCCGTGGGCGGCACGCCTGTCCCCCCAGGCCGCCAAGTCGCTCACCGCGCTCCCCGACCCTGCCCGGGAGATGGTCCGTGACCTGCTGGACATCGCGGTCCGCTCCCCGTGGGGCTGGCCGCAGTGGAACCCCGGCGATCCGGAGGGCGAGGACGTTCGCGCAGCATCCGTCGGACAGCTCTCCGTCGTCTACACGGTCAACCGCCTCACCCACCGCCTGTCGGTCCTGAGCATCGTCTGGCTCGGATAGCCCCCAGCCAGCCCAGAGCACACAGGGGTACGGCACCCACCAGCAGCGCGCCGCCGAACCTGACCGGCTCCGTCCAGGCGCGCCCCACAACCGGGGCCGCGGCACCGCGGTGGAGATCCATCCCGTCGACCAGTCCGGCGTCGACGATCACGCGGTGTGGCTTCGTTCATCTCTAGGGGTTCTGGCACACATTCCGTGAGGGCAGTGGTCAGCAGAGCGGGGGATCGACGTCGTCCCATTTCCATCCGGTTCGGGGGAAATTCTCTAGCAGGGCGGAGAGGGACGTTGCCTGGTGGATGGCGGATGACCAGTCTTCCGCGGAGACGTCGAGTGTCACCAGAGGCGGGATGTCTTGGCGGAAGTCGTAGGCTAGTAGCTCGCGGCTTCCGTCTCCGCCGATGACGACGGCGCCGGGGAAGCGCTTCTGGAATTCACCGGCGTCGTTGATGCCGATGAGCTCGTCCAGCGCGTCGATCACCAGGAAGTCGTCAGCGGGGGGAACGAACTGGCTCAGACTCCCGGTAGTGCCCAGGAAGTCCCGGTAGTCCTGGGGAAAGCGGACTCCGAAGTGGTGCTCAACCTGCACGATCTGGTCATCGTTCGAACTCATGAAGCAGTTCTATCAAGGGCAGGGGGACGGTGGCCGACTTGTGCCGCGGTGAGGAGGACACGTTTGCGGGGTAAGGGGAGCTTGGCACGTCCGAGCATCTGGCGTTTGATCATCTTGATGTGGTTGACGCGGCCCTCGACGGGGCCGGAGCTCCAGTGTGGACGACGGCGCCCCAGTCTTTCGTGGACGACGGTGGTCGCGGACCTGCCCCAGCTGGGCGCGTTCACGCCCGCCCCTAGGGGGTGTCTTCAAATGGTTCTGATGGGGGATCATGTCGGTATGGTGCGTCGTCATGAGCTGACGGATGTGGAGTGGGAAGCGCTGTCCGGGCTGTTGCCGCGGTCGTCTTCGGGGCGGCCGCGGCTGGACGACCGGCGGGTGCTGAACGGGATCGTGTGGAAGCTGCGGACGGGGTCGGCGTGGCGTGATGTGCCGGAGCGGTACGGGTCCTGGAGGACTCTGTACACGCGTTTTCGCAGGTGGGCGCTGGACGGGACGTTCACACGGATGCTGGCCGCGGTCCAGGCGGAGAAGGACGCCTCCGGCGACATCGACTGGCTGGTGTCGGTCGACTCCACGGTCGCGCGGGCAGACCAGCATGCCGCCGGCGCCCGAAAAAGGGGGCGGAGTCGGGGGGGAAATATGTGATCACGCCCTCGGACGATCCCGAGGCGGACTGACCACGAAAATCCACCTCGCCTGCGACGGTCGCGGCCGGCCGCTCGGCTTCGTCCTCACCGGCGGCAACGCCGCCGACTGCACCCGCTTCGAGGACGTCATGGACACCATCCGGGTCCACAGAGCCGGGCCCGGACGACCCCGAACCCGCCCGGACCACGTCTTGGGCGACAAGGGCTACAGCTCCCGCAAAATGCGCGCCTACCTGCGCAAACGCGGGATCGGCCACACCATCCCCGAACGCCGCGACCAGCGGGCCGACCGAACCCGCAGAGGCCGCGACGGAGGCAGACCGTGCGCCTTCGACAAGCAGCTCTACAAGAAGCGCAACGTCGTCGAACGCTGCTTCAACCGCCTCAAGCAGTATTCGGCGTCCGGAGCGATCACAACCCTCTCCCACTCGGCATCTCCCAACCACGGGGAAGCCGTGAGGAAACCCTCCGCGACCTGGCGGGTCTCGTCGTCGGAGATCAGGTGCCCTCCGCCCATGCTCTCTCCCCTTCGGCCTCAGTCCCTGCCACTCGCGGGTAGGGACGCCTGCCCCATCCTCGGGGACCAGAAGTCCGCGTACCGGTGGCTTGCAGAACTTGTCGCCTGTCCTGGCGGTGGGCGGCAGCGGCATCGATCCGGCGGCGCAGGATCTCGCCGACGATCGCGTCGGCCGCGTACTGCAGGGTGGAGAAGCCGTCCGGCTTCGTGGGGGCGCTCATGCTGTGAGAACGACGGTGGCGGCTCAGCGGATGCCCTGGAACCCGAGGCCAAGTCCGCGGCGCCGGGCCTGCGTCCGGTACAAGGGGAGGGCTTCCCTGCAGCAGCAGGCTCCGGCGCAGGGCGGGCAGGCCCAGGCGCCGGCGGGCGGTGGCGGTCGCGGCCGTCACCGCGGCGAGGACCTCCGCAAGCTCCGGCCCGATGCCGCCGAGCGCCCCGGTCAGGGTCTCGATCGCGGTCAGGGCGTCGTCGGCAGCCACCGTGCTCCAGCCGCCGGCGCTCACCACGTCCGCGAGCAGACAGGCGCTCTCGGCCGCTTGGTACGCCTGGGAACATCGCCGGGGCCGACACGGAAGGTGGTCACTCCTTCGCGGGCTTCCTCACGAATTCAATGAGGTGATCGGAGGAGATGTTGCCGGCCTCGTCTTTCCAGCTCTCCGCGTTCCTCCGCGGAACGTCGGGGACGTCGTGGGAGCGGCGCTCACCCGGAGCGACAGAGGACCAGGTCTCCGGGCCCTTCGAGCCCATCTCCTGGGTCAGTGTCTGCTGCTGACCATGCAGGTCGGTGTACACGAATTTGAACTCGTATTCACAGGTCACCGAGGTTGGGTTCTTGATCTGGATCTGCACCTGCATAGTGTCCTTGCCCCGGCTCGTGGCGGTCATGACGCCCTTGAAGTCCGGTCGGGCCTCACCCTCGGCACAAGGCCCGGTTGCCTTCTCTCCTCCCTCACCGCAGCTTGTGAGGAGCATCGGCAGCAGGAACAGGGCTGGAGCCAATCGTCGATTCATAGGGGCAGTGCAGTCGGGGATGTATCGCTTGGGCAAGGGGTGCGATCGGCCTCGGGGAACATCAGCGGGTAACGCTAAGGCGGTGGTGGTCATGGTCCGGCCGGTGTGAGCGCGCTCTCGACGGTGGCTGTGTCCGGCCGGGGGCTGCCGTTACTCGCACGGGCCGGTGGGAGACGCGGGCTCGTCTGGGCGGGGCACGATGACCGTGTCTCGCCCCATAGTTCCGGTTTCTCCATACCTGAACGGTGAACCCGGAACCTTGCGCCCTCTGCTGCGGGTCTCGGCGGGGCTCTCGGCAAGGTCCTCGGCGGAGGCTGGGAAGTGCGGTGCGCGACCTGCCGGTACCGGGAGGCTCATTCCTGGGCGGCTCGTCCGCCCTCCCAGCTGAGCTTGACCGTCAAGTGGCCGTCGAGGCTGGATTTGGCGATGACGGCACCGGCTTCGGTGCTCAGGCGCACCCCGAACTCCACCTCGATCTTGTCCGGGCACACGGGCGCATCGCGGAACTGGCCGAGGATGGTGGACGAGGCGTCCCGCACACTGCTCAGTGCGGACCCGAGCGAGGTCGCTGCGGACCGGACCACATCCCGGGAGCGGGACACCGGGCTGATCTCAGGGCCGTCCTCCGCGATCTCTACCAGCACCTCTCCGCCGTTGTCCAGCGACCAGCGAGCGATCTCAGCCATGTGACACCTCATCCATGAGTAATGTGCATGCTTCGTAGGATGTGCTCCCGGGTCAGGGGCACAGGGACCTGTTGTACGCCCCGGAGGGGACCGCATTCTTGATGTTGCGCGAATCGTTGGCCTGGGGGCCCAGCAGCGCGCACACGCGGTCGATGCTGGGTGGCTTCCTGATGGCTTCGCGTGGGCCGGCCTCGGCCGCGTCCGCCACCCGCTGGAGGGGGCTTCGCCCGTCGGAGGCTGCCGACACGACGCCCAGCGCCGTGCCGTCGACGAGCAGGACCGGGCCGTCTGGGGAGTCACCCAGCGGCATCAGCGTCGGCCAGGCCCCCGGATAGGAGGAGCGGCCGACGCGCTTTCCCGTGGCAAGCGACCGGATGGACACGCGGCTCCCGGCCTCGGCGGCAAAGTCGGCGATGTCGGCGTTGTCGTTGATGGCGTCGAAATCGGGGAGGAGGGAGAACCAGGCGGCGGTCCCGGTGGAGTTGAGGGCGAGCGTCCCGTCCGCCTCCGCGGGGTCGAGGCGCGGAACGTACCCCGTCTGCGCGCCGGTGGCGATGTTCCAGGCCCTCAGCTCGGCTGGGGCGCCGGACGCGCCCTTGAGCACCGCGGCGACGGTCCGGCCGTCCAGGCTCGTGATGAAGCTCTGTGTCCGGGTGGGATCGGCCAGCGGGGTGCGGGTGATCCGGTCGGGGGCCACGCTCACCCGGGTCAGGGTGATGTCGGTACGGATCGAGGACTCGTCTGCCTCGCCTTCGCCGAGGATCGCGGACTCGCCGTCCGGGCCCAGCCAAAAGTCGAACACGGTGCTCCGCCACGGCAAGACGGCCTTGCGGAGGAGCATGCCGGTCTTCAGGTCGAGGAGGTACAGCGTGTTGCGCTGGCCCGCTGCGGTCGTGGGCATCATGCTGTCCGGCAGCACCAGCCCGAGTACCCGGTTGTTCGGATCGATGCTCATGGAGACCCGGCCGACCTTGGGCAGTGGGTCGAACTCCTTGCCGAAGACGACCCGGCGTTCGACCGTGTCGTAGACAACCAGGCAGATCTTGATGGTGGTGCTCATGGGGTCCGGTACAGGGCAGGAGCCAGGGACGCTCCGCTTCCCATCCAGGTCCGGGAAGGGCTGGTCCGGGAACGCGATGTACCGTCCGTCGCGGCTGATCACCGCCTCGTTGGCCAGGTCGTTCTCCACCAGCACCCCGTCCAGGGGCTCAGCCACCAGCCCGCGCCCGGTGTCCCGCCACGGGACGATCTGGCCCTTCGAAGCGAGCGTGACCAGGGTCTGGCCGCCAGCCGCCACCAGGTGGGTCAGATCCTGGAGTGCCATCTGGTTGGCGTACGACAACGGGGGAGGCTTCTGCGCGGTCGGCGTCGGCGTCGGGGATTCGTCGCGTGGTGCCGTGGTCGTCGCACCGAGGTTCGGCACTATCCGGTCGACGGGACCCAGCCCGTCGAAGACGTCCGGCAGACCGCTGCCCGGGTGCGTACGGTAAGAGCGTAGGCCTAGTTGCATCGCGGCGTAGGAGTCGTAGGGGGCCAGCTCTTCGGCCTTGGCGCGCAGAGTCCCCGCGAGGGACTGCGCCACCTGCTCGCTGCGGTGCTGGTAGGTCAGCGTCCCGGCCACCAGCGCGAGGACCAGGGCGACGGAGGCCGTGCCGTTCACCCGCCAGCGGCGCACCCGGCCAGCCAGGATGTATTGGTGCTCCTGGGCCGAGAGATGGGCCTCATGAGTGCGCCCCCACCGGCGGGCGTCCCTCAGCTCGGCACCGGCGAGCAGCCGCCTGCCCGGGTGGCCCTGCTGGGACCAGGTGGCCATGCGCTGTCTGAGGGTGTCCTGCCAGAGGCGGAACGCGCGGTGCTCGTCGCAGAGTTCACGCAGATGACGCCAGTGCAGCAGGAGCGAGTCGTGCGCCAGCTCGATGCCCGAGGCGCTGCTCGGGTCGCCGCCGATCCGGTGCATCACAAGCAGCCGTGAAGTGGCGAGGCGTTGACCGACAGTCCACTGGTTATCGTCGCACTCGTCGCGCAACGCGGTGCGGCGTACGGCGAGGTCGCCGTCGGGCAGAGGCCGAACCAGCTGGATGAGGAGCCGGTCGGCGACTTCCCGGGTCGCCGGGTCGATGCCAGCCCAGATCCGGTCCGCGTAGCGGGCAAGGGCCTCTGAGATGCCGCCCAGTTCCTCGTACGCCGCATGGGTCAGCAGGCCCGCTCTCCGGCGCTGCCACAGTTCGGCGAGAGTGAATTCGAGCAGGGGCAGGGGGTTAGGGGTGTGCTTCAGGTCGTCCAGGATGCGTTCGACCAGCCCGTCAGCGAAAGCGACCGTGCCGACGCTTTCCAGCGGCCCGGTCATGACCCGGCGCAGTTCGGCCTCGGTCATCTCGCCCACAGTGACCGGCAGCCACATCCGGGCGAGGTCAGCGGCGGCGCGATCGGCCAGCGCCGTCCCCAGGAAGGTGTCGCGCAGGTTCACCAGCACACACAGTCGGGACCCGGCGGACAGGCAGGGAAGCAGAGCGCGGACGAATGCGGAGCGGTCGTTGTCCGACGCCGCGAAGACTTCCTCGAACTGGTCCACACACACGACCAGTTGGTCCGCATGGTGCTGCTCCAGCATAGCCGCCACGATGTCGGGCAGCTGTCCGCCCGCCAGCCAGACCTCAGTCGCGGCGACCGACTCCAGCCGGGCCGCCGCCGTGAGGTCGGGGCGCATCAGCCGGTCGAGCGCGAAGGCCAGTGCAGTCAGCGGGGTGGCGGCGTCGGACGGGCGTAACGCCAGGGTGAGCCGGACGGCGCCCGAGGAGTCGGTGGCGCGCAACCGGGGCACCACGCCTGCGTGCCACAGCGAGGACTTCCCGATGCCCGATCCGCCGATGACGCTGATCAGCGGCGCTCCGGAGCGGATGCGGTCGGCGACCTGACCGGCCAACTCCTCGCGCCCGTAGTAAAGATCGGCGTCCTGCTCGGTGAAGGGGCGCAGCGCCCGGTACGGGACGCGCCGCTCGATCACCTCGGCCAGCTCGGGCCACGCCTCCAGCAGCATGTCCACCGGGAGCATGTAGCCGATCTTCGTGCCGGCGCCGGTAACCCGGTAGCCAACCATGCCCACAGCGGCGTCCGCGTCGGTGCTCCATACGGGGGCTCCGGAGAAGCCGGGGGCCAGCATGGCCTGCCGTGCCGGGTCACTCTCGATCTCCACCCAGCCCGTGGCGACGGGACCGCCCTGGCGCCCGTGCACCCAGGTGCCCAGCTCCAGACCGCGGGGAAAGCCCACCATGACCAGCGAGCCGTCCAACTCCCCGTGACGCCGGCTCAGGACGAGCGGCCGGGCGTCCGCTGGCGGTGGCTCCCGCAACCGCAGCCCGACGACGTCCATCCCCTGCTCCGGCATGGGAGGCCGCCAGGCGACGATGTCGGCGAGCTGCCGTCTGCCGGGAGCGAGCAGCGGGAAGTCAAGACTGACCGAGGCCCCCTCGGGCGGGGGCTCATCGGCGGATATCCCGAGAACTCCGGCCACCACGTGCGCGGCCGATACCAAGTGCCGGGGGCCGGCGAGGAAGCCGGCCCCGACGGGCTCGTCGCCGTCCCAGATCCGGACCAGCCCAGCCTCAAGAGGCATGCGCATATCAGACCCCCGTGTGTTTACTTCTGCCTCAACGGTACCGGCTGGCACCCCGCGCCCGGGGCTGTATAGCGGAACCCTTTCGGACGCGAATCGAAGAGATCGTTTTCACTGGGCATCTCCCCCGTCACCAACCGTTGCGCGGGGTGCGACGCGGTCCACCTCCGGGCCGACGAGCCACGGGTCCTGGAGGAGTGGGACGACTTCACGTACCAGGTGGTCGGCACCGCACCGAACCTTGTCGCGGCCAAGGACTGGGTTGCTGAGCTGACGCTCGACGACGACCCCGCCGCGTGACGCGGCAGGTCAACCCTTCCAGGCGGGTCGGCCACCGGGCAGGTCATGTCGTCGGCCCAGGTAACTGATCATTCCGAGCGAGAAGCCGGTCTCCTCGGCGAGCTCGCGGCAGGTGCCTCCAGCGGCCCGTTCGACACGGAGCCAGTCGAGATCGATCTGGCGCCACGGGGTCGCTTTGCCCTCGCGTGAGTGCTGCCGTGGCTGATGAGCGTTCCTGCCACGTCAGCGCTACTGCCGACGGCCGAGCCGCTCTGTGCCGAACCTCTTCCACCGAGCACTGACTGAACCCGGGGCTCGCATGCTGGTCGGTGGAACGACTGATGTGGGGTTCGAGGGCCTTATGGAGTCGTGGGGAGCTACCTGGCCCGAGGGCAAGGAGATCATCGACGGCATCAGGGCCGCCCACCGAGAGACCGAACTCGCCGGCGTCGACCTGATGGCACAGTCACCGATGGCACACGGTCTTCGCGGGCTGATGCGGGTGGTCGAGGAAGCCGACGACCGACGGCTGTGCGCGGCCGTGCACGCCTGCACGAAAGCCTCCGGCACGCTGGTTCTGCTGTGGACGCGGGCCGTGGAGGACCCGGAGCTCATGCATCGCCTGATGTCCGACGTGATGTGGGACCAGTGGGCCCGGGTAGGCGGTCTCGCTCCGCATGGAGCCGCTGGTGAGGCCGGGATCGCTATCAGCACCGTTCAGTACCTGGCGGTCCCCGGGTGGGCCGACGACCTGATCCGCTTTCAGACGGTCATGGAGAACCTGGTCGTTGCGTTCGCCGTGCGCCTCCCGTCGTGAAGGCGCCTTGTCGAACCGGTGTGAAGGTGCTGCCGTTGCGGGGCTGCCGTCGGCTCGATGGGGCGTATCTGAGGCTGAGGCCGGTGGTCGCGGGGGGCTTCGCCGCCCCCCGGACCCCCGCTCCCCCCGGCACCGACCGGCGCGGTCAGGTCGTGGGGTGGTACCTGCCGTTCGCGCCGGACGGCACCGGGGCCTGGGCTTCGGGTGCGGGCTGAGGTCCCGGCCCCGGAGGGAAAGGCGAAGAAGGAGAGATCAGCCGCGGCCGCCGAACTCGACGAACCGGGCGAGCTCACGCTCCAGTCGGCCCTTCCCCTCGGTGACGACGGTGATGACGCGCTCGAAGTAGCGCCGCGCGGCCTGCTCCTGCTCGAAGGTGAGCTGGATCCGCCCGTCGGACCCGGCCGTGGTGACGGCAGGTAGCAGGGCGCGCGTGTCCTCGTCGTCCATCTGGAGAACCGTGAGGGCGCGGGAGAGTCGGTTGACGACCTGCTCGGGGCTCTCCGGGACCCGGTCTCTGCTCTCATCGCCGTACCACTCGCCGGCGTCGTAGAGCAGACTGCACAGGTCGGTGTACCCCGGCTCCATCTCCAGGGCCCGGCGGAAGTGGCCAAGGAGCGCCGCCAGGATCTCGACGTCGGACTGCCTGATGGACGCCCCGTACAGCGGCGTGTGCTCGTACCCGTCGGGGCTGTAGACCCGTTTGCCCCCGGCGACCTCCTTCCCGGTGCGCTGGGCGTACCGCTCGTCTACCAGGCCCTTGGGCAGGGCGTGGTAGACGCTGTTCCAGGCGGCTCGGACGGCCACGCCGTCCAGGTCGGTGGGCAGCCGGTATACGTCGTCCGCCCCGGCTCGGGCGTCGCTGGTGGTCCCTTCGAGCCACATGAACAGCGGCTCATCGAGGTCGAAGAGGTCGCTGAGGAAGTGTTCCTCGGCGGGCAGCAGCGTAAGTGCGGTGTCGTTCATCAGTACCTCTCTCCGGTCTTGCTGGCGGCCTACTGGTGCTGGGTGACGGGCGCGGCCCAACGACACCCTCCTCGATCCAGCCCTCCGCCCGCGCGTGGTCGCGGCCCCTCATCGGCCGCGCCCATGGGGCGTTGACCCGGCCCGCCTCCCGGCAGGCCTTACGCAGCAGAAGCGGGCCCTCAGAGGAGGGCCCGCTTCAATGGTTTCCGCAGGTCGGACTATGCGGCAGTCGTGCGGGTCGGAAAGGGGTCTCTGGGGTCCGTGTCGGTCAGAAGGCCCCGTTCACGTCCCACCAGTCGTTGGCCTTCCGAGCGGCGGGCCCGAGCTTGCCTGTTCCCGTGCCCGGGTAGATGAGCAGGCAGCCGTCTCCTGCGGGGCACAGGGTGGCGGAGGTGCCGACCCCGGTGATCGCAGCCAGGTCGTTGTAGCCATCCCCGGTGTAGTCGCCGACCGCAAGGAGCGAGGCCATGGAGCTCCAGCCGCCGCCGATGAGCACGCGGGAACCGTAGGTGCCGGCCTTGCCAGGGTAGAACCAGAGTTTGCCCGTGGACGCCTCGCGCGCGACCAGGTCGGGGTGGCCGTCGTTGCTCATGTCCCCGACGCCGGTCAGGGCGTTCATCCCGTTCCAGCCGCCGTTGCCCAGGAGCTTGCGAGAGCCGAGGGTGCCGGCAGTTGTGCCCGGATAGAGCCAGAGCTTGCCCGTGGACTTCTCGACGGCGACCAGGTCGGAGCGGGTGTCGCCGTTCAGGTCACCGGCGCCGACGAGCTGGCCCATGACGTTCCAGCCACCGGTGCCGATGAGCTTGCGAGTGCCGAAGGCGACCGTGCTCATGCCCGAATTCTGTCCAGGGTAGAGCCAGAGTTTGCCCGTGGACGCCTCGCGCGCGATCACGTCCTCCTGGCCGTCCTGGCTGAAGTCACCGTGACGCACGAGAGCGTTGAAGGCGTTCCAGCCGCCCGTACCGAGGAGGTCGACGGTTCTGCCTCCGGGCAGGAACCAGAGCTGTCCCTGCTTGTCGCGGACGAGGACGTCTGGGCTCCAGTTGCCGTTGAAATCGCTGAACCCGGACCCGCCAGTCTCGGTCGAGGTCCAGGTCGGCGTCGATCTCGGGTAGCAGTCGTCCTCGGTCGGGACCATTCGTACCGATCCGCCGAAGCCGTTGAACCAGCCGGTCTCCTTGAAGCCAGGCGCGAGCGCCATGAAGCCGCCGGAGGTACCGTAGTTCGTGCCGCTGAACAGGCAGGCCCACTTGGACGTGCGGTTATTGACCGACCGGAACGTACCGTTCCAGGTGCCGAGCGACAGCGCGGTTGAATTCGTCTTGTACATCGAGCCAGTGGCGTCGCCGGTCTTCCAGGCGCAGAAGTAGCCCGACGGGCAGTCGCTGGTCGCGGCCTGCGCGGGCGATACGCCCGCCCCCAGCAGACCTGCAGCGGTGAGCCCCAGCGTCGTGGCCACCGTGGCCAGGCGCTGGAGTATGGATGTGCGCAAAATTGATCCCTCCCTGACGTGGCGCGGAGAGATATCTCGACGCGCCACGCGGGCACCGTACCTTGCCATGCGACGATCACGGCAGGCAGGGACGCGTGCTGCGGCCCGGTGGAGCTGTCCGAGGCGATGCACAGAGCGTCGGGTGCCCCCCGACTTCACCGCTGTGAGCCGGGGAAGCCCGAATAGACCGGGCGAGGGGGAGACAGGGGCGGTGAGTACCGCACGCCGGCGGGCCGCCCTCGGTCCAGGCCTTGAGATCCCCGAGCCGGCTGCACGTGACCCGCGCGCCCGGACCGCCGCCGAACGCGCCGCCGCTGGTGACTGGACCGCCGAACAGGCCGCTGCCACACCGCTGGAGCCCAGGCCCACCCGGCGGCGTCTCGGCGGTGGTCCGGCCGACCCTGGTGCCGCGCCGATCTTGTAGGGTCGGCCGCAGCCCGCGCCGATATGGCGTGCGCGGGTGAGGTCCGGCGCCCAGGGGCACACCCCGGGGGCAGTACCGTCGGGCCGCCCCACCCCTTCGGCCGGGACCGTGATGCATCGGCGTGGGGCAGCGTCCCTCGCGACGTCCTCGCGACTTCTACAGGTCGTCGCCCTAGAAACCGGCGTCGAAGCCCCTTAGGACCGGGTCGAGTTCCTGGGTTATCTCGCTTCCTTTGCCTGTTGTTGACGTTCTTCCCTGGTAACGGCGTCTGTGCAGGCCAGAGCCGCATCGCATGAGCTCTGAGAAGCAACAGCTGTGGGGCAGTGCTGGCTGTGCGGAGAGCTGTTCACACGTGCCGCTCACCAGGCATGACGGAGGCGGATGAAGACAGCGTCCCGTGTGGCCGGAGATCGTTCCCCGGTGACCTGAGGCGCCTGCTCGGTATTGGGTTGGAGTTCGACCGGCCGCGCACGGCAGAGTGGCGTCATGACTGAGCTGTGGGCACACACCCTGACCTGGGCGGAAGTGGATCCGCTACGGCATTCGGCCGAGCTGGACGAGGGTGCGGCGAGTACGTTGACTGTTCTTGTCGTGCCCCTGCTGCCTACCCCCGAAGCTGCTGACGAGCACCGTCGACGCTCGCTGGACCCTGTCACCGAGCTCCTGGTGGCCCGGTACGGCCGGTGGGCCTGCGGTTGGAATTGGTCAGTGGGTGAGGGTGACACCGACGGTGGGATCGTCGGCGTGTGGTGCTGCACGTCGCATTCCGTGACGACGGGCGGAAGCGTCGGACTTCTCCAGGGCGGCCATTGGGTTGACGACCGGCGCGGTCGCCGCTGTCTCCTCGTCCTTGGCCGGCGCGGGAGTACGGTGCTTGGCCTTCGCCGTGATGACCTCGGGCACGATGTCTGTGCCGTGCCGGTTCTGAAGGATCTGGGTGTTCAGTGGGAGCAGGCCGTTGACGGTGCCCTTGGAACGCCCGCGTCTGCGGCGCAGTGCCTCACGGACGGCGGCGACGGCCCGCTCGTCGGCCCGCCGGTGTCGGGTAGGTGTGGGGTGGGGTGAGGTGGGTGTGGACTCCTCCATAGGTTATCTTCTGTTCGTTTTGAAGCACATCGTGGTGTGAGTCGTGGGATCACCCCCGGGATCACCTCAGGGGTCACTCCCGGGTTTGCTTCTTCTGTCTGGGCAGCGGGTTCCGGTACCCGTGTCTCTTTGTTCTGACGACCTGTCACCAGCTTCCCTCTTTCGTTCCGATGGTCCGTCACTAGCCCCCCTTGCCTTGTCGTTTTTGGGGTGGTGGGGTTTGTGGGTGGCTGGGGTGTGGTGGGGGCCTTCTCTGGAGGGTCGTAGTACTGCCGCCCGGCAGTTGACCTGCCGGCAGTTGACGTGTTCCGGGTCTCTGTTGGGGTTTTTGAGGCACGGTGGAGGGGGTCTCTGACTGTGTGTGGGCCGGAGGCGCAGTACCCCTGGGGTTCTCTTCGCTTCATGTAGTGGCGTCTGGTGTTCAGCACGGAACTCGGGGGATGGGATTTGCGCGTGGAGCATGAGGCGGGTAAGCGCAGCGTCCCGCCCTGGATACAGTGCCCTGGTTCGCGCAGTGAGCCTCCCCATCAGGGCCGTACAACAAGGCCGGCCTCCTTCCAGGCCCCTCAGGCCCCCGGAGCGCAGCGCAGGGGGCCACCCCCGCGAAGCGGGAGATGCAGTGAGCGCAGCGAACCGCTTCACCCTGCACCCCGGACCGCGCAGCGGGCCGGCTCCCTTCGGGTCCCGGAGCGCAGCGGAGGGGACCACCCGGCTGCGCCAGGGCGGGGGTGAGCGCAGCGAACCCCTTCACCTTTCAACCCGGACCGCGCAGCGGGCCGGCCCCCTTTCAGGCCCCGGAGCGCAGCGGAGGCCCTCCGCGAAGCGGGAGGGCGGTGAGCGCAGCGAACCGCTGCGTTT